>NZ_CP042435.1:4886271-5528026 GCF_007971225.1 Panacibacter ginsenosidivorans
TTGCGGGTTTTGTTGTATGAAGTGCAATTTTTCAGTCTTCGAAGAGTTTCATGAAAAGATTCTGCGGGTACGAACAATAAATAAAAATCCTTTCGACGAAAGGTCTCCATTGTGGCTTTGAGTGCAGGTTATGGGCCGTTGCGGATAGCTTACCGTAATGTATTATAGCTGTGTTTTAACAGGCATCCAATAATCTGGTATTTATAATACGCAAGGTCTCCTGGCTATGAGCTAGGCCCTTAAGGAAACGTTGCTGAAAAAGGAAAATTCATTAAAGAATATATTTCATACTGCAGATAAAGATACCCACCAAATGGTGCAAGCAGGCAACCAAACCCTGGCAGCAGGGCGACTTGTGCCGTAATCTGGCAAGAAAAATTTGCGACATGAAAATAAAATGAAAAACTTATTTTTATTCCCAAAAAAATATTTCAGGAAAATAAACCATTCCTATGACATCAAAAACTACCAACACCATTTACTGGATTAGCACTATTATTTTCGCAGCGTTGATGATATTCTCTTCTGTAGATGGCCTTCAGCCTACACAACAGGCTATTCAATTGATACATGATAGACTTGGTTATCCTGTGTATTTTATACAATATATCAGTTTTGCAAAATTGCTTGGTGTTATTGTTATTCTAATACCTGGTCTCAACAGGATAAAAGAGTGGGCCTATGCGGGTTTGTTTTTTGATCTTGCCGGGGCTATTTATTCAGGCATTGCATCTTCAGGTAAGTTTGACCCCCTGATGATTACTCTGCTGGCATGGATAATACCAGGCATCTTGTCTTATTATTTCTGGCATAAAAAAATAAAAGCATAAATATTCTTCCCCTCTTAGACCAGCATGTTAATATAAAAACAACATACCAGCGCAGAAATGAGGCGTGACTTGTGCTTAGCAAGCATGCGACGCAAGTAAAGCCAAATAGTAGTAATACAGACCGGCTAAAAAAATAAGATTATAAAATGAAAGGATGATAACTTTCAATTCAAATAGTGCCAATGAAATTTTCTTCTCTCTTTTTATTAATTGTAATTTCTACATTTATATACAACACAGTTGCTGCGCAGATAACAGTTGATCTGAAACAACAAGGCAAACCATTGCAACCTTTATGGGCACATTTCGGTTATGATGAGCCTAACTATACATACATGAAAGACGGCAAAAAACTGTTGAGTGAAATTGCTGCATTAAGCCCCGTTCCTGTTTATGTAAGATGCCACAATTTGTTAACCACAGGTGATGGAACCGCTGCATTAAAATGGGGCTCAACGAATGCATATACAGAAGATGAAAAGGGAAACCCTGTTTACGATTGGCATATTGTTGACAGCATCTTTGATACTTATATTCAACGCGGCATGAAACCGCTTGCAGAGATTGGTTTTATGCCCGAAGCATTGTCAACACATCCGCAACCTTACCGTCATTACTGGAAGCCCGGTGTGAAATATGACAGTATTTATACAGGCTGGGCATATCCGCCAAACGATTATAAAAAATGGGGTGAACTGGTATATCAGTGGGTGAAACATTCTATTCTGCGTTATGGTGAAGCTGAAGTAAAATCCTGGTTGTGGGAAGTATGGAACGAACCGAATATCAGTTACTGGAAAGGCACGGAAGAAGAATATTTTATGATCTATGATTATGCTGCAGATGCAGTAAAAAGGGCATTGCCTGCTGCACGTGTTGGCGGTCCTGCAACAACAGGTCCGGGATGGGATAAAGCTGCAGCATGGTTAAAAGATTTTTTACTGCACTGTGCTGAAGGAAAAAATTATGCAACAGGAAAAAAAGGTGCGCCACTTGATTTTATCAGCTTTCATGCAAAGGGAAGCCCAAAGGTTGTAGATGGTCATGTGCAGATGAACATGTCGCCACAAGTAAATGATGTTGCAAAAGGTTTTGAAATAGTAAACGCATCTTCTTACAAACGTCTCCCCATCTATATTACAGAATGCGATCCTGAAGGTTGTGCAGCGTGTGGTATGGCAACCAATCCTGAAAATGCATACCGCAATGGTACTTTATATTCAAGTTATACGGCTTCTTCTTTTGCAAGAATATATGACCTTGCTGCACGATATAAAGTGAACCTGGCGGGACTTACAAACTGGTCATTTGAATTTGAAAATCAAAAATGGTTTGATGGATTCAGAGATCTTGCAACGAATGGCATTGATAAACCTGTGCTCAATGTTTTTCGCATGTATGGATTAATGCAAGGCAACAAAATAATTGTTGAGAACACAAATCAAATTCCATTAGACAGCATACTTAAAAACAGTGTGCATGGAAGCAGTGCAGATATTCATGCATTGGCAGGTGCTGATAAAAATACGGCAGCCATCATGGTGTGGAATTATTATGATGCAGATGTTTTGAATGAAGCATCGCCGGTTACTGTCACCATCAAAAATATTCCTGCCAAAAAAATATTGCTGCAGCATTACCGCATAGACAAAGATCACAGCAATGCTTATGAAGCATGGAAGCAAATGGGCTCGCCACAAAATATTACAGATGAGCAATACAAGCAATTAGAGCAGGCAGGTCAGTTGCAATTACTCAATTCACCTGAATGGCTTAATACAGCAAACGGAGAAGCTGTTATTCATTTTTCCTTACCGCGGCAAGCAGTGTCACTGCTGAGACTGACTTACCAATAAAAAATGAACTGTATAAGCAAGTAGCATCTAAATATAAAGGCTTTTGAAGCTCAGTATAGAACAAAACGCACAAGTGAGTGACACAAGAGAAGATGAATAGTATTACTACTGCTGGCGTAATAACAATAAAATTTACTGATAATCTGCTGAAACCCCGGATTGATGGACATTCATTCTTGGCGGAGCTTCTGCAAAAGAACTTTGCAAAGAGAAATCCCTTTCAAAAAACCTGAAAGGGATTTACCCGAAAAATTAAAGTGAACGGATACCACCATCCAGTAACATTTCTGCACCTATCATAAACGATGAATCTTCTGATGCAAGGTATAAAGCAGCAGATGCTATTTCTTCAGGTTTGCCAATTCTTTTCACCGGTGTAAAATTTCCCATATTGGCAGCTACAGCTTTTGCATCTTCTTTTGTATCAGTAATGGAATCAAAAATGGGTGTGTCAACAGGGCCCGGTGTAATTACGTTTACGCGTATCTTTCTATCAAGCAGCTCTGCAGAAAAACTTCTTGCCAGCGAACGCACTGCTGCTTTTGAGGCAGCATAAGCTGCATGATTAGGAAACCCCTTTTCATTAACAGTAGAAGAAAGCAGGATTATGGAAGCACCATCATTAAGATAAGGCAACGCTTTCTGCACTGTAAAAAATGCTCCTTTAAAATTGATATCGGTTACCTTATCGAACATCGCTTCTGTAAAGACCGGCAATGGTGCCAGCACATATACCGCGGCATTTACAACTAAAACGTCTGCCTTATCAAATTTTTCATGAATAGTTGCGTAAAGAGAATCAATATCGGCAAGATTGGCTACGTCTCCCTTTACTGCAATAGCAGCATTACCAATTTCTGTTAAGGCCTGATCGAGGTTTTGCTGATTACGACCTGTAATAATAACTTTTGCACCCTCCAATGCAAATAATTTTGCTGTTGCCAGTCCAATGCCACTGCTACCGCCGGTAACAATTGCAACTTTGTTTTTTAATTTCTGTGACATATATTTTTTGTTTTCGAACACAAAGCTGGCATAGAAATAAAAGTTTTACAATGAACCAGGCTAAGAAAAACAGTTGAACCAGTTCAACTTTTTTTCTTTGTTTTTTTATTACGGATCCTGGAAAGAAATTCTGTGGTCATGCCAAGATAAGATGCAACGGCGTATTGCGGTAGCCGTTGTACAACTGATGGATACGTTGCAAGAAATTCATTATAGCGTTGTTCTGCGCTTAGTGTAAGTGAAGAAATAATTCGTTTCTGAAAAAACGCACCGGATCGTTCTGCCATAACACGAAAGAATGTTTCAAATTTATGATTCGATCTTTTTAGTTCCTGTTCTTTCTCATACGTGAGTTCCAAAACAAGACTGTCTTCCAGCGCTACCACGAACATGGTTGCCGGTTTTTGAAAAATATAACTGTTGTAATCAGATATCCACCAGTCTTCCACCGCAAATTGAATGGTGTGATCGATACCAGCCTCATCTATAACGTAACCACGAAAGGCGCCATCCACTACATAATTTCTCTGCCTGACCGGAAAATTTGGTTGTATAATAAATTGTCTTTTTTTTACATGAAGTGGCCTGAATGCATTATAAAATTGCTCTTCTTCTTCCTGCGTAAGCGGTACTATTTTTTGAATATAGCCGAGAATTTTTTCGCTGCCTTTCATTGTCTCTATTTATTTGTGAGCAACCTGATAGTAATTACTTTTTCTAAATTTAGTTTATTCAATGATATTTCAAAACCAGGAATAAAATTACCTGCCGGGCTGAATAAAGATTTATTTAAGCCAACCTCAATGTTGCAGGTATGCAGCCAAAGCCTTTAAGCTATCTCCTTCTGCCACCAAATTGCGGGCACACAACTCCTTTCAAATCTCCCTGTCTGTATTGAAATAAACTTTTGAAAGAGAGGGTTACTTCAAATCCCCCCCTCGATTGCGAAGCAACTGAAAGCTTACTTATGTTGATATCGTAGCTTGTGCCAATGGTGAATTTTCCAAGTTGCAATTGTATCACAGGAATGATCGCATCATCCAAACGATATAATAAACCAGCAGTTATTCCTTTATCATCATCATCAAAAACACTAAGGTCATGATCCAGCATAATGCCTGCCTGGAAAGAACTTACGCCTGCATAGTTGAAATCTTTCTTATGCTGACCAAAATAATCACCATATAAAATAATTTCATTCCGGTCATCAATTCTTGATGATAAGCCAACATTAAACGCAAGCTTTTTATTCAGCATAATTTTTTTGTCTTCAAAGAAACCAACTTCAGGGTTAGTTATATGAAACAAACCAGCACCAAAATAGAAGTCTGTATTCTCATTAAAAGAAGTGCTGTAGCAGATGCCTGTGGAAAGGTCAAAGTAGTTAACACTGGTATTATTAAATACCTGACCGCTGTAGGGAAGTATAGAAAAACTGCCATCACTGTTTGCAACAAACTGGTCGTTCAGCACGAGTTTGGAGGGATCAAATCTTTGCTGCATCAAACCACCCATGAATGCAACAGAAAGAAAAGAATTTTCTGAAACAGGAATACTTACATTAAGTGCGGGCATGGCCTGCGTGGTACTAAATTCTGATGTCCCCGCCACATCTCTTAACAATTGAAGGCCGGTTGTAAGCGTAAGATCACGACCCATGATCTGCACCGGAAATTTTATTTCGGAGCTTAAGCCAAAAGTTCTGTATGGTATGGTAACACTTTGCCATTGGTTCCTGTAAGATGCCGTAAATCGTATATCGCCCGTAAATATACCAGCCAGTGCAGGATTGCGTAAAAGCGGCTGATCATAGAACTGTGAGAAACCAACATCCTGCGCCACTGCGGCAGTCTGCATTTGCATTGCAATGCATAGCATCAATATCATCCTGCAAAACGTTTTCATAAAAGTTATTTATTACAACTTTGTATAAGATCAATTCATTTTTATGATACCAGCTTTGTTTTTTATAGCATCGCCTGTTGTGTCACTCACTTCATCGTTCCGAACATTTCTGATCAAGTGAAAAGTGAAAGGTCAAAAGTCAAGCACGTGCATCTTCACTTTTCACTTTTGCCTTTTCACTGCAGCTTCTCTTCCTGCAGCAAAAGTGTGCGACGCAACGATGCTTAACCAATGAACAAAAAGCCGGTGACCAAAATATTTTTACTCATCATTACATTGCTGTTATCTAAGCAACGTTACATTTCCTTTGTACGTGTATGGAACACCATTCTCACAAATAACATCAACAGTATAAATATACACACCAACATCTGCGGGTCTTCCGTTTATTAATCCATTCCATCCGTAAGCAGCGCTGTTTGGCGAAAAGTTGGTACGCTCAAAAACTAATCTTCCCCAGCGGTTAAAAATCCTGAAAGATTTTACAGATGCAATACCCGAAGCTCTTACCATAAATACCGCATTGGATGCATTGCCATTTGGTGTAAATGCATTGGGCATAAACACCTGCGAACTCTGGCAGAAAACTTTTACGCAAATAGTATCACGGCCAACACATCCGTAAACATTTGTCGCATTTAAATAATAACAACCTGCATTTTTTACAGCAGCAACAGGAGCAGAACAAATAGCATCATTGCAATTGATATTCTGCGACGGTGTCCATGCATATGATTTCATGGGCAACACATTCGGATCATTTGCATTGGTAATAGTTGTTGCTAAATTCAGCAGGTATCCGGTTGGTACAGTAAGTGTATCCTGTGCAAATTTTACAATAGGATAGTTCCCGATCTTTATAAGTGTATCTGTTGTGGAACTGCACCCTGTTTGCGCCGACGTTACAGTTATTGAATACACACCGCCATCCTGCACCTGTACATTATTGATAGCAGCATAAGCATTGTTTACGGGAAAGCCTGTGCCCGGCCCATTCCAAACAAAACTTAATATGCTATTGCCGGGAATAGAACTTGTTGCCTGCAAACTCAGATTATCTCCCACACATAAAGGACTTCTTGTAGTTACCTGGGGCTTGGTTGGGGATTGTTTTATAGTAACAATAAAATTGGTTGCAGGTGAAATACAATTATTCTGTATAGCATAGACAATATATGTTCCTGCATAAGATACAGGCGCAGATGGAAAGCTTATAACAGTATTTCTTGTAGTATCTGCAAGCGGGCCAAATGCAGGTCCTACCCATACATAATCTATCGGGTATGTTTCTGAACTTGTTGGTGATGATGCGGATAAACTCAACATATTTTCACTGCATAAAGGGCCGTTATAACCGGCAATTGGTTGTGCAGGCGGGTCAGGATCTTTCAACACAAATACATCAGGTATTTTTTGAGAAAGGCAATTATTGCTTTCGACATATATGTTTGAGTAAGTTCCTGCAACAAGCGGTATAGTTATTTTTCCGTTTGCATCACTTGTTGCAACGATTGCATAAGCTGTTTGAAATTTTGTGTAGTGAACAATAAATGAAATGTTCGGCATTGCGTTATTATTAAGATCAAGTACATTCAACACAATAGAGCCTGAAGGAATACCACATGCTGTAGGATTCGTATAGCTTGAACTAATGATCTTCGCTGTTGCATTTACAACTGCTGTAACTTTTGATTTCCCGCTTTCGCATCCATACGAGTTCGACTGGCTTGCATAAAATGTGAATGTTGCAGGTGTATTTGTATTAATGAGAGGTGCTGCATTCAAAGGATTTAAATTTCCATCATACCAGTTAACAGTATTTCCCGGTACGGCATTTACCGTTAATGTTTCCGGTGGTGTATGCATGCAATATTTAAAAGTATCTGTTACCAATGCAGCAGGTATTGGATTAATTATTAGCGTAAGATCTGTAGGCGCACCATCGCAGGGATTTTGTGTAGGATTTGTTGGTACAACATGTATGATGATAGACTGACTTACTGAACTTGTATTTGTAAACAACAATGATATGCTTGCATTTGGATCAGAGGTTGTTCCTGAAGTTACACCTGTTACACCTGCAGGTAGTGCACTTGTAACAGACCATGTATAAAGAGTATTGGCAACTGTTGATAAAGGTTTAAAGACAGCCGTTCCGCCGGAACAAATTGATTGTACCAAAGATGAAAATGTTATAACAGGACTATCATTAATTGTAACAGTTGTAGTTGTTACAAAACCGGGACACGGTGCAGATGGTTGTATGGTATAGGTTACGGTATAAGTACCCGGTAAACTTAATGATGGATTTATTGCACCTGTTGTTGAATTAACAGATAATCCTTGTGCTGAACTATATGTTCCACCAGTTGTTCCGGAAAATGTAACAGCTTGTGGAATTGTTACACCACGACAATAAGAAGAAGCAGGATATTGTATAGCAGCAGTTGGTGTGCTATTGATGGTTATTTGTGTTGTGGTTACAAATTCAGCACAACCTCCTGCAGCAGCAATAGTATAAGATATAGTATATGTTCCCGCAACTGCACCTGACGGATCAATAGTACCTGTTACAGTATTGATCGGTAATCCCGTTGATGGTGAAACAGTATAAGTACCGCCTTTGTTACCGGTAAGCATTACATCAACTTTAGGGTTAGGTGTATTGGCTGAATTAATAACATTACAGAGGTTTGTAGCAGCATATGAAATAGTTGCAAAAGGCGCTTTTGTGATAGTAACTTTTGTTGTTGTTGTAAACCCGGGGCATGGTGCAGATGCAGCTATGCTGTAAGTTACAATATAGTCTCCTGCAGTACTTGTTGAAGCTGTTATAACACCTGTAGCAGCATCTATAGTAAGACCTGTTGTTGATGAAAAACTACCACCTTGTGTTCCGTTAAGCTGTACACTTATTGCATTGGTTGAAGTACATATTGGTGGATAGCTTATCGTTGCTTCAGGTGTTCCGTTCACTGTAACAGTTGCAGTTGTTACAAAATCAGTACAACCACCTGAACCTGGAATTGTATAAGAGATAGTATATGTTCCTGCCGCAGCACCCGATGGATCTATTCTTCCATTAATTGTATTAATTGGTAAGCCTGTTGCAGGCTGTATAGAATAAGTGCCTCCGGTATTGCCTGTAAGTACTACATCAATTGGCGGATTTGGTGTTGATGCAGTGTTGGTAACATTACAAAGATTGGAAACATTATAAGTTATAGTTGCACTCGGCGCTTTTGTAACAGTAACATTTGTTGTTGTTGTAAATCCTGGGCAGGGAGATGAAGGAGCAATTGTATATGTAACAACATAATTTCCGGGTATGCTTGTTGAAGCTGTAATGGTGCCTGTTGCAGCATTGATCGTTAATCCTGCTGTAGATGTATAAGAGCCACCTGATGAACCGGTAAGCTGAACTTTTACATCCCCGTTTGAAGTACAGATAGAAGGATAAGTTATGGAAGCATTTGGTGTACTGTTTACTGTAACTGTAGTGGAAGTAACAAAATCGGAACAACCTCCTGTTCCTGTTATCCTATAATAAATAGTGTATGTTCCTGCAGTAGCTCCCGAAGGGTCGATGGTGCCTGTTGATGCATTAACAGGTAAACCTGGTGATGGAGAAATAGTATAAGTTCCACCTGTAGATCCAGTAAGGTTTACATTAACGGGCGGGTTTGGTGTTTGTGCAGTATTGTTTACATTACAAAGATTCGTAACAGGATAACTTATCGTTGCAGATGGTGCTGCTTTTGTTGTTACAGTTATTAATGCTCTTGGTCCTTCACCACAATTAGTTGACTGGCTTACATAATAATCTGAATTGCCAACAGTAGTTGTAGAAGGTGTTGGAGCTACTGTACTTCCTGTTCCTCCTGTAGCTGTTGTGTACCAACGTAATCCTGTACCACTTGCAGTTAATGGTACAGCAGGTTGGTTCTGACAATAAATTATAGGTGATACAACAACCGGTGCTCCCGGTAATGATTCAACATTTACAGTTATCACTGCTCTTTTACTTTCGCAATCACTTACTGTTTGACTTACATAAAAATTAAAAGTGCCTGTTGCAGCAGTTGATGGAGTAGGGGCAGTTGATGAACCTGTACCCCCGATAGCAGTAGTGTACCACAACAATCCTGTACCTGTTGCTGTAAGTGGAGTTGCTGCCTGGCCCTTACAAAGATTCACAGGTGTGCTTACTCCGGGCTCTGCTGGTATGGCATGAACAACAACGGTAACAGGTACTCTCGGACTCTCACATTTACCTGCCAGGGTCTGGCTAACATAGTAGGTAGTAGTGCCCGGTATTGCAGTTGAAGGTGTCGGTGCTACTGAAGTACCTGTACCTCCTGTAACAGATGTGTACCATAACAATCCCGTACCTGTTGCTGTTAATTGCACAGCCGTTTCATCCTGGCAATAGCTAACTGGTGTTGCTGAAACAACCGGGCTTTGCGAGGTTTCTTTTACCACTACTGTTTTGGTTTTGATATCCCCGCCACAGGTTGCGTTGGAACTTGTTAATGTAACAGTGTAAGTACCAGCATCTGTATAATTATGACATGGCGGTGTTGTTGCAGTAGAAGTGGAACCATCTCCAAAATCCCATGTATAATTACTTATGGTGTTACAATTATTACCACTGCTTCCATCCGTTGTTTTATTGGTAAAACAAACTGCGTCAGTAACGCATACAGGCGTATCTATAGCAAAATCAGCAATTGGTTTATCCCTTATTATGATCTGGTTTACTGTATAGGTAGTAGTATAACAGGCGTTCGTGGGTTGTAATATAGCTGTATAATCTGTTTTCGGACAAGATGATGTTTTATAAGTATGTGTTACCTGCTGCGCTGTATCCGCATTATTTAGCGGATGTTGTAAAGTAACAGGAGAAGTACCATCTCCAAAATCCAGCTGGTAAGTTGTACCCGGAGAATTATTGGCCCAGTTACCTATCACAAAAGTAACATCTGCCGGTGCACATAAATTTACTGTTGAAGCTGTAGTGGTAATGCTTGCCAGGGGGTTGGTACCATTATAAAAATTATATGTTGCAGTTTTGCTGCAACCATTCGATGTAGTAACTGTGAATTTTATTTTAAAATAGCCCTGGTTGGTATAGGTATGCGTGGTTTGTGCATTTGCAGCCCAGTCCGTTTGTGTAAAATGTGCTGAACCATCACCCCAATCTATGTCATAGCTTGCACCTGAACCTGCCTGTGTTGTACTATTGCCTACTACTAAAGTATAGGTTGTTGTTAAACCATTGCAATAAGTAAAAGGGGCGTCTGGATTATTGATATCAGCCAAGCCGGGAACAGGTAAGGGATTAATGGTAAGTTTTTCAGTTGTAGTATCAGCCCCATTACCTGTTGTAACAATTACAGTTCCTGTTGTTGCTTTAACAGACACATAAGCTGTAATAGATGTAGCGCTGTTAACGGTAAATTTTGATGCCGTATCAGTTCCGAGCTTTACACTCTTTATGCCTGTAAAGTTCGTACCTGTTATAGTCACAGCATCACCCTGGCAAACCGTCGTTGGAGAAAATGATATTATTGCCGGTGCTTGTGCAAACAAGACAACGTTGTTTAATAAATACTGGAAAACAATACAGCTAATTATTTTAAAGGTTTTAAAGCAGTTAGTCATGAAGTTGCAGTACGGTTTTAAGGATTTTTTTAAAGATATTATTTATCTGATGTTCACTGGCTTAAATTTCCGCGATTGTATAAATGTTTTTATAGATTAACTCTTTGCAGGGTCGGTATGTCAATTGCAAAGTAAAAATTTTTTCGCATCAGGAGATCACTTTTGTATGAAGGTATTAAATAAAGCAGTTGTATGGCAAGTTGGTACTGTGTTATTCAGGCTGTAAGATCAAAATCTTACAGCTTTTTGTTTTTTTCTACCAGGTATTCAAGCCACAAGATCTTGTTGTAAGCAGGGCAATAGAAATAATAGGTTATATAACTCCAATGTAAAAAGATTTGTTTGAATGGTGTAGGATAGGAGAATGCCGCTCTTGCCTGAAAGAAAATGTATTGCTGCTGGTTACTTTTTTCAAATTCTGTAATGCTCTGTAAATCCAATGATGGTGCAGGTTTTCCGAGCCTTAGTAATGCAGTTCGTAAAATTATCTGATCCATAACATTCGTGCTCTTGTCAAGTAATGCATGAATATCTTCTACCAGCTGTGGTTTGTAAATTTCAAGTTCAGGAATATGAAATGCTCCCATCAATCTTGTAAGATGGTATAATAAGATCGAAGATTTTACATAGTATGGTGAAAGATAAACAGGCGCTTTCATGTGCTCTCTATTCTTCACCATTTGTGTGATGAGATCAAGTGTAGCGCTGTCTTGTACAGTAAAAGTTAAGTGTTTGTCATACATAAAATACAGGATATTGCATTGCACCGCAAAATCAAAATCAGGAGTCATACGTGTGCCCAGATAAGTACTATATGCTGGAATGTCTTTATACTTTCTATAAGTTGAAATAATTTTACGCCCGTTACTTTTATTAGCGACATCTATTAATCTCTTTTTTACATTGGTGTTTGCGTTGTCATCATTGTTATCTGTCATTAATATCATTACGGTATCATCGGCATCTTCTCCTTGTCCGAATACACTCTTTAAATATTTAAAGTAATAAGTGTGCGGCATAATAGGTGCATGCGTTGGCCAGAAATTATAGAATGGCTCTCCAAACTGATCTTTGTAATATGGGTACGTTGAAGTTGCTTTTGAAATAATATTTTGAGCAACCTTTTTATTTTCGCCGATTAAGTAAGGCAGCATATTACGCAATGCAAAAGCGCCAATAGCCGTGAAGAATATATTATTGTCCGGCTGATAGTTATGTGGTGCACCACCGCATTCACGAAAAGAGGGAAACATGCCTGCATAAAATTCACCATCTGTTGCAACCTGGGCAGCAGCAATATCTTTCACTAATGCGTTAATAAGCAATGAATCACTTTGGTGTGCATTCGCTGAAATACAAAATGAAAGTAGTGAAACTAAAGTCAGCCATGTTTTCTTAAATTGCATATTTGCACATTTTCAAATTTTCACATTAATCCCGGCAGTTTCCATATATAATAAAACCATTTAAGAAAATTAGATGGCTTTTCCATATCAACAATCATATCTTTTCTTTCAAGCTGCCACCAGTTTATTTCTCCTTTTTTCTTTTCAAAAGATATGAACTGGTCAAGTGCAACCGCGCTTCTTGCGTTAATTGTGTTCATTATGATGCAAAAAATTTCTTTGTTCTTTTTTGCATAAGGAAGCGCCATTATTTTTTGATTTTGTAATTTGATTCTTTCAATAAATTTTTGTTTAAGTTCAATATAATTATCGCAAGTATTTATCAAAGTATAAATATTGTCGCGTACATCTTTGTAAAGGTCAAAGATATCATTGCCAAGCTGGTAAAGACTCCCAATAAGAAATAATACTTCCTGCATCTCTTTATCAGCCGCATCATCCAGGCATTGATGATAAATTATAACAGAGACAGCTCCTTTTGTGTATGTGATTTGTTCAATTTCTTTTTTTGTAATTGCAGTATTCTTTTGCTTTACGGTTTCTGCCTGTATATCTAAAACAGCTTTTGAAGCTTTTATATAAGCTTCTTTATGAGGAACATTATGTAGTAAAAAGCTTTGTATCTCTTTTGCTACCTGTGCTGAAAAAGTAACTGCTTTAAAAGATTCCGGGTCAAATGTTATCTGTTCTATGCTTTTATGATCAAGTTTATCTATATCAAAAAGATCATCGCCTACAGGTGTTAAAATGCCGAATAATGTTGCTCTTTTCCTTTCAGCTTCTGTAAGCTTTTTTCCATACAATCTTTTATAACTGCTGCATAAGAATGATGTAATAAATAAGCCATAATAATCAGTTATCTTTTTCTTTTGTTCAACCGAAAACTGCCCGTCATATTTTTTTTCGAGATCATGCAGATAAGGTAAAAGGAAGTTTTTATTGTATTTTTTTTGTATGCTTATCTCCTTATAAACGCTTATAGATGCCTTAATATACCTGCTTACATTCATCTTTTCCTGTTATTGCGCTCAAACCTACAGAATTATATTTTTTAAAATCGCCTGCCTTACGTAATTTTCTACCCTAAAATACTCAATGCATTCTGTAACCCTGCGTATTGGGTATTTATTCTTCCGGTGTTAATGCAAAAATTGACAGTCATAGCAGAGTCAAAGATCACTGTATAACGGTTTTTAATTCGCCTGAAATTTATATTGTATTTTAGCTGCTGCAATATAAAGAGAAGCACAAGAGTGCGACGCAACCAAAGCTTAACTGCAATTCAAAAGCCGGGTACATAAACAATATCCTTCAAAAAATTATTATAAACCTCGTAAACTGAACCTTATGCGTACGTTCCAAAAACTCATTCGCAATTCTTTTTGCAGCAGCAATTATTCATTATTCTTTTTGCTTGCTGCGGTTATTTTCTTTTCAGGCTGTAACAAAGAATTTAAAGAAAACAATACTTCTGCTGCAATAAATGCTACAGGTATTGATGATGCACGGTCATCAAAACCAAATATCGTGTTGATACTTTCAGACGATGTTGGTTATGAAATACCAACTTACACCGGTGGTCAGTCTTACATTACACCGAACCTTGATAAGTTGTCTCATGCTGGCATGCAGTTTACTCAATGTTATTCTTCGCCCATGTGCTCACCATCAAGGGTTATGTTACTTACAGGTAAATATAATTTTCGCAATTATACGGGATGGGGCGCATTGTCGCTTGACCAGCGCACTTTTGCCAATATGTTTAAGACTGCGGGCTATAATACTTATGTAGCGGGTAAATGGCAATTAGATAATGGAGATCTTGGCGTACACACTTTTGGATTTGATGAGTATATTATTTTTAATCCTTACGAAGACAGGAATACCAGTCATGATAACAGCCCACTAACCATTGGCCGTTATAAAAGCCCTGAACTGTATGTAAACGGCGCTTACCTGAATCCTGATAGTGTGATAGGAAAATATTGCGATGATATACTTGTAGATTCCATTACGTCATATGCAGCAAAAAGTAAAGCTCAGAAAAAACCATTTTTCATTTATTATCCTATGAGCCTTGCACATGATCCATTTAGTCCAACACCAGATGATCCGGAATATGCCACATGGGATAATTCTCCTTCTAACAGCGATACGAGTTTCTTCCCTTCAATGATCAACTACATGGATAAAAAGGTGGGGCAGCTGATAAGGCGTTTCGATAGTATGGGGCTTACAAAAAGCACGATTTTTATTTTCATCGGTGATAATGGTACGCCTCATTATATTTTTTCACAGTATAAAGGTCAAACGGTGCAAGGTGGCAAACAACAAACAACAATTTGGGGCACACATGTACCAATGCTGGTGTATTGGAAAGGACACATAAAGCCTAATACGATCAATAATAATCTTGTAGATTTTACAGACTTTCTGAGCACCTTTGCAGACCTTGCGCAAACACCCAAACCCACTACCTACGGGCAATTGGATGGTGTAAGTTTTTATAACTCCCTTATTGATCCTAATACAAAAATTCGTGATTGGGTATTCGATCATTATAATAATGACCGATATACAGACAAGCCTACTTACCGTTTTGCACAGAACAGTATTTATAAACTATATGATTCATCGGGGTTGTTTTATAATATCGTTACCGATCCTTATGAAGACACGAATATTCCTGTTAGTAAGATGACGGCGGAACAATTGCAATTAAGAAATTACTTTCAATCAATCATGGATTCTTTGCATTAATGAAGTAGGTATTACGGGTAGATATTTATGAACCTGACTTTGGCATTTTCATAGCGGCAACTGTTGCGTCGCACTCTTGTACAACATAACTTTATTCGGCAAAAAATACAGGCATCCTGCAGTAATGCGGGATGTCTTACTTAATCGTTGTTCATTGTTTCGCCGGTTCAGGATCATACACCAATGAGCCACCTTTACCAAACATACGCAGTGCAATTTCTTTACCGGCGCCATCTGCTTTTTTAAAGATCAGTCTTTCGTTATTTACAACCGGAACACCATTGGCGCTTCGCACTGTTATAACAGCTTCATAAGAACTGCCTCTTTTATTGAATATGATCGTGGCGGAAAGTGTAGCATCTTTTCCGGAGGTATTGATATTGCAGTCTTTTATCTCATCCACCACATCTTTTATCACGGCATCATCTGTACCAGATACAGAAAGCTTTACAGATGTTTTTATACCTGTAAAAGGCAGCAATTGCGGGTAATCTTCATATAAGGCATTAGAATAAGAACTAAACCTGTTTTTGTTACCGTTATCGTCATAGGCTTTTACAAGCCCTTCATACAAACGGGCAATAAATAATTTTTCATTGGCAGTATCTACCAGCGAAATTCTGTCTATATTTTCAAGATCTTTCAACGCATCTTTTTCATCGCCTTTTTCCCATTTAAATTTTGCGGCAAATAATTTAAAATAGCGTTGAATATTGTTGCGCTTATCTGTTTGCTGGTATGTAGTGTATTTATCAATAAAATATTTCGGGCTAAAATCTTTCATTAAATACCATGCTTCATCAAAGGAAGTGGTTGCTTCTGCACAAAAGAGATCGTATAAAAGCCTGTCACGCTCGGGATTATAAGTTAGTTGATTTACCACTATATATTCAGCGGTCATTTTTTGCGCTTTATATGTAGCAATATTGTACAGGCTTGTTGGCGAATACCACCAGCCGTTATTCAGAAATTTTTCCTGTTCTATCTTTTTATCAAAAAGCTGTATGCGTAATAAATTTATAGTAAACTCATACTGACTTTGTGTAAGCGTTGTACCGATATGCAATTCTTTAAAATTAGCTGCTTTGTTCAATGCAGCTTCTGCACTGTCTAATTGTGCATCGTACAAATAACTTCTTGCAAGCGCAATATTATACCAGCCAAAACCAGGTGTGGAGCCACTTGCAGTAATGATGTCATTGCACATCTGAATGGCTTCTTTTGTCTTGCCTGCATATATATACAACTCCGGCAGATAGTAATAGGGTTCTCTTAAAAATCTTTCGAAGCTTTTGTCTTTATCTTCAGTAAAATACTGTTGGGCTATAGCAAAATTTCCTATTTCACTTTGCATACCGCCAAAGTTGTTCCACGAAACACGGCCACCATCTGCAAGACGCTGGTAATAATATTCACTGCTGTCATAGTTTTTATTATAGCAATGCAGCAAAGCAAGATTATGATAGATCGTAAGTTTTCTTTCTTCACTTTGTGCGGGTCCCCAGATGGCATCATTATCTGCTTTATATCTGTTAATAAAAGCAAGACCTGCATAACACCATTGAAAGGCCATCTTTTCATTTTCCTGCACAGAATTTTTTAGAAAACTATAATCTTTTGAAGTTAAGAAACGGTTGCGGTGATACATCCAGGAACGTTGATAGCTTAGCTCAAAGCCGATATCATTTTTAAGATTATAAGCTTGTATGCGGTCTATTAACTGCATCGATTTGTCAGGCATCTCAACATTGTCATAACAAAATTTCAATGCAGAGAAGATCATGTAGAGATCCTGGTAGCGATTGAAATTTGCGATAAGGTTATTTACGTTATTATACAGTGTATGAAATGCTTTGCCATAATCATTTTCAATAAGGTCAAATGCTTTCTGCAAAGGAATGATCGCATTTTTATAACCGAGATAATCAGCGCTGCGATCATACTTGTACATGCCTTCATACATCCAGCCTACATAGTAAGTGCTGTCAAGTCTTATAAATTCCCTGCTTCTTGGCAGTGCATCTTTCGATGAAGGATCAACACCTGCACGTTTTGCATCAATTTCATATCGTGCCTGTGCTTTGCTTTTAGAGGTCATAGAAAGGCTTTGTGCAAAGGAGCAATGGACAATGAATAATGTACAAAGAACAATTAAGAGAACACGATATGTTATTGATTTGAGCATTATGTTTTTATAGAAATATTTTGTTCGCCGGCTTTTGTTGTTTATTCATCTTTTGTTGTGTCACTCACTTGTACGTTTAGAACTATATGCGGCTTTTAGCTGCTAGCCTTTAGCTATTTGCTAACAGCCAAGGGCTAATAGCTGTTCTTCAGTACAAGAGTGCGACGCAACGATGCTTATTTTTTTCTGCAGCCTGGTTCAAAAAAATTAATTATTAATATTCAGCTTGCTTAACCTTGCTAATTCATTATCTAAAATACCTGCCAGTGCTTTTTGCTTGGCATCTTTATTCCTGTATATCAAACGATGATCCAGCACAGGATGCGTTAAGATCTTTATATCATCTTCTGTAACAAAACTTCTGCCGTTGACCAACGCAAATGCTTTTAAACATTTTAAGAAAGTAATACCACTGCGTGTAGATGCACCCAATGTTATGTCGCTGTGTTTACGTGTGCCCCATACAATATTGCGAACAGCTGCAATGATCTCTTCGTGCATAAAAACTTTTTCAGTTTCTTTTTGCAGGAAAAGAATTTCATCCATGCTCAGCACCTGTTCAATATGGTCGAGGTTGTTTTGTATGCCGAGATAATCTTTATAGATATCAAGCTCTGTCGCTTCATCCACGTAACCGAAAATTATTTTTATAAAGAAACGATCCAGTTGCGCTGCAGGTAATGGATAGGTTCCTTCCATTTCGATCGGGTTCTGTGTAGCAATAGTGAAAAAAAGGTTTTCGAGTTTGTACGTAATGTCTCCCATGGTGATCTGGTTTTCTGCCATACATTCCAGCAATGCAGATTGCACTTTCGGAGAAGCACGGTTTATTTCATCTGCCAGCAATACATTACAAAACAACGGGCCTTTTTTAAAGATGAATTCTTTTTGAACATCATCAAAAATATGCGAGCCGATAAGATCCATTGGCAACAGGTCTGGTGTAAACTGGATGCGTTTGAAATTAACACCATGATGATCTTCTTTGGCGGAAATACTTTGCGCCAGCGTTTTTGCCATTACCGTTTTGCCGGTACCCGGATTGTCTTCCATCAATATGTGGCCCTTTGCTAGCAAGGCTGTTAATATAAATTGTATTTGTGCTCTTTTGCCACGAATCACTTTCTCGATATTTTCTATGAGCCGTTGAATATTGTTTAATGCCTGTTCCAACTGTATTTCCTGCTCCATATTATTATTTGTTTTTGCTTTGAGTGAAATATGCAATAGTATTATAAATGTTCATGAATTTGGATAACCGTGTTTTGAATGGCACCTGTTTCCTGATGCCTTGTATAAAGGGGCTATAAAATGTTTGTACATTCTCCACTTCCTTTGTTGATAATGGCAAAGAACTGTATTTCAATTTTTGATAGACATTACTGAATGATGCGAACGTTGTATTGAATTTTTTATCAATGTTTGTTGCATATTCGTAAGGCCCTGCATTTGTCCTGTTGTAGCCGATCTGATTCATATAATACATAACTGCACGATGACTATTGAAAGCTTTACTCCTTGTATCTTTTGCGTTGCGGGCAGCTGCATTAAAATATTGCCAGATAAACCATGGTGTTAATAATACAAGTAATACTGCGCCACCAATAACAGCTAATGATAACCACAAAACTTTTATCCAGTCTGTTGGTTGTTCCTGTTGCGCATTTTCTTTTTCTTTTTGCTGTTTCTTGCTTTCCGGGTCAATGATCTTTATTTGATCTATAGGTACAGGTGCCGGCACTTTTGCTAAAACAGCATTTATGCTATCATCGTCATTTGCTTTCAGGTCTTTCAATGATTCAGCATAAGAGGCGGCTGTTATATGCATGCCTTCTTTTACAACGCTTAATTTTACTGCACCCGTATCTCTCGAAATGCTGGCGATCGATACATCGAGTTCAATATTTTTTGCGGCATCTGTTTCATAATCTTTATCATGAAACAAAACCCTTTTTACATCAAGCTTTATTCTTTTGGCAACTGTATCCACGGAAGTAACAATTCCATCTGCCACAAAATAGGCATCCTGCATATTTAATGGCGGTGTTTCATCAGGTTGCGGTGCCTGCTGTGTGTTTACATCGGGAACAGTCGTGTCAAAATCTATCCAGCCAAAACCGGGAAAGAAAACCTGTGTCCATGCATGGGCCTGGTCTTCGTAAAACCAATACCAGCCGGGGTTTTTAGAGCTTCTGTCAATCGTAAGAAAGCCTGCAGCCACACGTGAAGGAATACCGATAGCACGCAACATAAATAAAGTTGCGCCGGCAAAATAAGCGCAATAACCTTTCCTGTTCTCAAACAAAAAATAATTGAGTTTGCTTGCACTTGGAATACCGGGAATGCCAGGATTATCTGAATACTTAAATAATGGTTGGCCAAACTCATCTTTGCTCAAAAAATAATCGCGTATTGCGATCATTTTATCGATCGGTGTTTTTGCATTCGCTGTAATACGTAATGCCAATGCACGCAGGCTATCGTAATCTTTATTCGACGGCATGAACGTGTAATAATCCATCAGCTTTTTATCTGCACCTGAAAAATCTTTTACACTGCGCAATGCTTCAAAACGTTGTTCCTGGAATTGTTCCAGTATTGGATTACCAGCAGGGTTATAAATAAAGTATGCACTGTTGAGATCGCTCACCCACATCTTTGCACGGTACGCGCTTTTATATTGTTCTTTGTATTCATCTGCAACAGGTATTGGCTGACAAAAAAATGCAGTAGATGGTGCAATATATTCATCTGGTGCAAGCAACACTTTATATACTTCTGTAGTTACTACTTTCCTGTTAAGCGTTGCATGTGTATTCTTTATAACAGTAGAATCTGTTTTTGCAAAATAGATCGGGATCTTTGATGGATCAGGCCTGAACAGATCATTATCAGGCATAGTGCTGTCTATTTCAAATGCCTGTGTAAGGGTATCAAATTTTGTATAGTAATACGCTGTAAAATATAATGGGTTAGGTGTTTTGTTATCTTTAAAAAAATTATCCAGCTTTGCTACAAACACCAATCTTTTTCCTTTGCTTAAAGAGCTCGTAAGTCTTGTCTGGTCTTTATTACTGATGCTGCCATCTTTGTTCTTCTTCGTCATGCTTTCACTGCCGCCCTGTTTATCATCATAGTTGGCTTTGGCATTACCCCATTCCTGTTCTATAGCCTTAAAGTCTGCATTGAAAGTGGTGAAGATGCCCAGCAGTATGGCAATAATTACAACAGCAAAACCGATAAATCTTTTAAACAGGAACCATCCAAAATTCTTTTCATTTTCATTCATGTTGCGGATAAGCTCCGCAGTAAAAATGATATAAAATGAATAAGCAAGAATAGGTGCAAAATCTCCGATGATGGTTTGTGCTTTAAAGTCTGTGGTCTTACTTACGATAATAATTTGTGTACACAATAACAAGGCGCCCCAGAAAATAGTATAGTACCTCGATCTTGAAAACCCATAACCTGTTAACCAGCCTGCAGAAAATAAAACAGCAAACAATAAAAATTTTACCGATGCAAAGAATGCGTCAAACTCACCCACCGCATAGTTGCCGATTATTTTATATGCCAAAAAATAAATGCCTAGTAATAGCAAACTAGTTGTAAGAAACCTGAAACGGTAACTGTAAAAAATAATCGCAGCTACAATACCTGCAGCAAAATAGCTGCCCTGCATTACCCAATCGTTTTGCAGTATGTTATAAAAACTATTGGCTTTCCATATTATATAAAACAGCAATGTAGCAGTTGGTATGCCCAACAGTACAATTTGCGCTATTACTTTTTTCCAGCTATGTACTTTTCCTATTGCCATTTTATTTTTTATGAACCAACCATTTATTTAATGCTCATCGTCCCTTGCGTCGCACCCTTGTGCCCCAAACCCCTGAAGGGGCTTTACCAGCTTCATATTCTTCTCCCCTTTAGGGGATGGGGGCTTCAACTGTACAAGTGAGTGACACAACAGCTGCTTAATAGTAATTCAAGAGCCTGTCACTATAGTTATATCACTATTGTCTTACTGTATTTTGCAAGTATTGCTTCTATCTTCTTCTCATTTGCCATGATCTTTGGCCGAAGCAATGATAAACGCCATTTTGATTTATATACTTCTATCTCATTTTTTTCCTGCTGCACAAACAACCATTTTATCATGTTCACAAAATAAGAATGCTGCAAACTTTTGCTAAGCTTTACCAACACAAACACTGTACCGCCGGATTGTGCATCGAGTATCGATTGTACGTCATCTGCGTTACACAAAGAAGAAATAATAATAATTGAAGCATCTTTATTATTTACAAATACTTTCAGGTCTTTATCCTGTTGCCATTTGCTGGTAGTAATAGCATATCGGGTTGCCTGCTGCTCATCATTGAAACTACCATAAGCTGTTTGCTGATCCTGTATAAAACGCAATGCATAGCCCTGTTTGCCTAGTTGCTGGTAAATACCCCACAATACTGTTTTATAATAATTAAGAAAAAATATTTCAGCAACTGAATTACCTGCAATATCAAAGCTGTTATAAAAAGAAGGATAGAGATAAGCATGCGATGCGTAGGGATCAAGCACTTCGGGTATACGAACCACCAGTTCTTTATTTTTTGCATAAATTTTCCACACTATGCGGCGCACATCATCATTATTCTCGAAATTTTTATAATTCAAATATTCGCCTTCAACTTTTTTTAATTCTTCTATCCTTGTAGCAGTATCTTCTGTTTTGCGTGGCGAAAGCTGTATGTCCTTTACAGGTGGTGCAAAAGGATGTGTGTGAAAACGATCCTGAACCGGTAATGCAACCGTAAAAGAAAAAAACTGGAAAAAATCTTCAAAATAAACGATCAGTTTTTCTACGTGGTATTCTTTTATTTCAGGTAACTGCCATTTATAATCGCCTGCAAAACGTGTACTGAATATTTTTTTCTGATCTTCTTCTGCCAGTATAAATTTTTCAGAATAAAGCGATTGATCATAATGCAGACGCAGTTTAATGAAACCGAGAAATGGTTTTAAAACAGGGGATATAGAAATATGTATCTTTTGAACCGGGTCGTTGCTGTTGCCGGCCGCAACCGTTTTTATTGAAACCCTTATGGCATTCTTTTTCTTTTTGACAAGAAATATAAGAAAGGAGACAAAAGCAGAGAGCAATGCAACGCAAATGATAATAATGATAAACCAGGTGCCTGCTTTCAACAATAGCTTGAATATATCTGTAAAAGAACCGTCAGGCACGTGAAGCTTTGTTCCCAGCCATATATTGGCAAGTACAATTGCCACCGTAAACAAAACAAAATAGAATGTAAATGGTATAAAGAAAACGGCTGGTTGGGCAAAGCCACGGATATTTTTGAATAGTCTTCCCATCATTTCTGAAAGTTAAAGTAAAGAAACATGTACCGTATAAAAAAACTACTACCAGCTCAGGGGTATTTTTTAACTGAAACTTTACTTTCTTTGCCTGCACATGAGCAATATCATCACTTATAGTCAATGCCCGGTCTGCAGGAGTAACCATATATCTTATATTTTGGATGTAGAAGACTATACGGTTAGTCATGAGATTTTTCCTATCTGGCATTGCTATAACTGTTCCTGCAGGTTTACACAACAGATACCCGATATTAACGGAATAGGCCGCTATTACCAGTCCGATACTTATATTTCTCATTCTGATACGAAACAGGGTTTGGTAAACAGGTTATACCATACGGTGCGCAATTACACCCTTAAAGCAAAACGCAGGCTTATAGAAAAACAAAGTGGAAAGAAAAAAGGGATATTGCTGGATGTAGGAGCAGGCACCGGTGCCTTTGCCAATGAAATGCATGAAGAGGGCTGGAAAGTGATAGGTCTTGAGCCAGATAAAACTGCAAAAGAAAATGCCTTAAAGAATTATAGCCTGCAGCTCGGAGATATGAATGCTATCTTTTCTTTTAAACCGGAAACTGTTGATGTAATTACCATGTGGCATGTGCTGGAGCATGTGCACCAGTTGCATGAGTACATTGATGCTTTTCAACAGATCCTGAAAAAAGACGGTACACTTATTATTGCTGTACCTAATTATACCAGCTATGATGCCAAAAAATATGATATACACTGGGCAGCCTATGATGTGCCAAGGCATTTGTATCATTTCTCACCAAAGGCATTGAATGCATTGGTAAAGCAACATGGGTTTACAATTGCAGGGTACAAACCCATGTGGTTCGATAGTTTTTATGTAAGCATGCTGAGTGAACAATATAAAACAGGAAAGAATAATTTATTGAGTGCTTTTTGGAATGGCTTACGCTCCAACATAAGGACCATGAATAACGTGAAACGATGCAGCTCGGTTATTTATATTATTAAGAAAAGCTAATTTAATTTTATAAAACATAAGTATGAAACCAATCCTTGTTTGCCTTACACTTGCAATGCTTGCCTCAACAACAACATTTGCTCAGAAAAATATGGAAAAGACAAAAGTATTAAGACACGTTGTGCTCTTTAAATTTAAAGACGATGCGGCTGCTGCAGATGTGCAGAAAGTAGAAGATGCATTTAAACAACTAAAACCAAAGATTGATCTTATCAAAGATTTTGAATTTGGTAAGAACAACAGTCCTGAAAATTTAAACCAGGGTTTTACGCATTGTTTCTTTGTAACATTTGCCAGTGAAAAAGACCGCGATGATTATTTGGTGCATCCTGCTCACAAAGCGTTTGTAGAAATACTGAAGCCTTATCTTGATAAAGCACTTGTTATAGATTACTGGGCAAGAGATTAATCTTCATCCACCGTAATATTTTTATTGATCACTTCACCAAACTGAAGCAGATAACCGTTGTTGTCAAACACGCCAAACTCCCGCATGCCATATTCGAAATTTTCGAGTGGGTAGCAAACTTTGGCTGTATATTTTAGTTCATCCCAAACACTGTCCACATCATCCACTTCTATATATAAAGAGCCGCTCATAATAGGTTCCGGAATATTTCTTTCTTCATTTGGCCTGCTGAACATGATAGCTATTTTGTCCTTTGAAAAGTGTGCCCAGCCCCATTCTTCGCTGAATGTGTCACAATTAAAACCCAGCACTTCTGTATAAAAATGCATGGTAGCCTGCAGGTCTTTTGTCTCCAGCATAGGAGAGAGGTTCAGTGCTTTTGCATTCATGTTCTTTGCTTTGCATGTGAAGATACAAATTTTGATACCAGCTATACATTTTCATGGCATCACCTGTTGTGTCACTCACTTGTACTGTATACAGCGGAGCAACAATTTAAGCGTGGAATAATAATTGTGGTATTACACGTTTTAAGACATTTTATTAGATTAGAAAAACATTTATTATGACAACACAGGAAATTGCTGGCCGGCTTGTAGAACTTTGCCGTAAAGGTGAATTTAACACAGCACAGTCTGAACTGTTTTCAAAAGATGCTGTAAGCGTTGAACCATATTCAACACCAGACTTTGAAAAAGAAACAAAAGGCCTTGATGCTATTAAAGCAAAAGGAGAAAAGTGGATGAGTATGGTAGAAAAAACGCACAGCATGGAAGTTTCCGATCCATTGATTGCTGCTAATTCATTTGCGTGTACCATGCATATGCATGTAACGATGAAAGAACATGGAGAAATGGATATGAAAGAACTTTGTGTGTACACAGTAAAAGATGGAAAGATTATAAAAGAAGAATTTTTTATGTAAAAGAAGTGAGTGCAAAAAAAGCGCAGACATTCGGTCTGCGCCTTTTGTTTATTGTTGATATGTTTGTTGCTGTACAAGTGTGCGACGCAAGGAACGACGCTATAAATACTGCTGCTAGGTTCATAAAATTTTACTGGCTGTTTTATTTACTCATTTTCAGTTCGCCTATTCTCGTACCAATAACCTTAGCCATGTTTAACCCTGTATGAATTGAAATATGATAGTGAATGCCGCCGTATAATCTTGAAACACCGGCTTCTTCTGCAGCATCAAATAATGTTGTAAAACTTCTTGGCGCCCATCCTCTGAAATCATAAGTGTGATCCGTAAAACCTGTTTGATAACCTAATACACCTGAAGCAGCTTGCATTACAGAGCCTGTAACCACAGCATGTGCCGCGGGATATTCAGGATGCGGTGGTGTAACAATAAATGGAGACCATGTTGTATCTATTACTTTCCTGATATAAGATACAGGCCTTATAAGTGTGTATTTATATTTTGATCTGAAACAAATAATAGAAGCATCTCTTTCTGCAATACCTGCTTTTGCATAAGCTTCGGCAGCTTTTAAAAGATTAGTACCGGTTTGTTCAATTACTTCTGTTACTAAAGACATATCATGTCCAGCTGGTGTATAGCCAATTCCATCGCCCTGGTCTACCCAATAGTTTGCAATGTTCATTTGTTCTGTCGTTAGACTCTTTGAAATGTCATACAGTTCTTTTGCAATTTTATAATAACGTGAGTTCGGATCTTCGGAGTAAGGGACAGGAAACTCCGGTGCAACGCCTTCGAGATCTTTTTCAAGTTATGTACGTGCATTTCCTAAATATGGCAATACGGGTGGGTTAAGATATGAAGGTGGAGTTGGTATCCAGGCACCGGGAAAACTGGGTGGTATATATCCTGTGTTTGTGAAATTAATATCATCAGTTAGACGCCAACTATATATTGCATCGGCAATGCCTTTTCCAAATGATTGGGAGCGTAAAAAAATATCAGAGCTTGTATTGTATTTTTGATTGTATGCATTTTCCAAAGAATCTATACTTGTTGAGTCTGCAGTAGAAATTCCAATAAAGAATTTGCGTGTAAGATCTGCCATTGTTGAATTAGCACTTACTTCCCAATTATATTTTTTGCTGTTGTCTGTTGATGGCATTGCGGGCATCTGGTAAAGTTTTTCTGAAAAACTTATCGAATTTAGACTTGCATTTCTTACCGCTTCGTATAAACCAATACCTATATAGCCAAAAAAAAACACCATTTGTTAATGAAGAGTTTTTCTTAAGCAGAAAGCGTAATTGTAATTTATACCAGTCCGTTGCAACAGATGCACCGGGCTTTGCGGGCTGCAGAGCCAATGCATCTTCTGTATTACTTTTAGAAGTTGATGCATCATTCATATCTTTTTTACAACTACCAAACAGTATTGTAAAAAATACAATTAACAACCACAGGCTGTTTCTTACAAGTGTTTCACTGGGTGCAACAACCTGAAATTTCTCAAGAGTGTGTTTCGGTTTCATGATTATTTGTTTTTGAAGATTAAAAATTTTGAGGATTAATAGTTGGGCATTTGGTAAACTCACAATAAAAATAATGGCTGTTTTACGCGAAAGAAATACCTATTTGTAGGTAGCAATTATTTTTATTATATTGTATTATCATAAGTACAGGTAATACGATTTGTATCAGAAGAAAAACCAGGTTAAAGTGCTCATCTGTTTTTAAGTGCTAAAATCAAATGTGATTTCATCTTTATGAAGCCCAAAACTTTTGATAAAGAATTCAATAAAATGTTTACATGGTTTACAAATGAAACAAGTGAACCCGGGTTACTGAAGCTGGAACTTGACTTATATAAAAAACTTTGGAGTTTTTTTCTTGCCGGAGATTCATATTATTTTGTGCTTAATCATCATAGCCTTGATTTTGATTTTGTGAGCAGCAGCGTTGAAAATGTTTTGGGGTACGCCCCAACTGAATTTACTTTTGAATTTATAAATGAAAAGCTGCATCCTGATGACCAACCATGGTTTGTTTCTTTGGGGTATAAAGTAATAGAGTTTCTTTCACTGCTGTCATTAGAAAAGTTGATGAAGTATAAATTGAGGTATGATGTTCGTTATAGAAAAAAAAATGGCGAGTATGCACGAATGCTTTACCAGGGAGTTATAATTGAACATGATGAAACAGGAAGGCTATTAAGAACGCTGGGAATAAATACCGATATTACATATCTTAAAAAAGAAGGAAAGCCTGTGCTGTCCTTTATTGGTATGGATGGCGAGCCATCTTATATAAATATAGATTTACAAAATACTTTTCTTGAAAGCAGGGAAGATTTTACTGCAAGGGAAAAAGAAGTGCTTAAACTTTTAATTGAAGGCAAATTAAGCAAACAAATAAGCAGCATTTTAAACATCAGTAAACAAACTGTTGACACACACCGCAAGAATATGCTGCATAAAAAGAAACTGAGTAATACGGGTGAACTTGTAGGTAAAGCAATTATGTATGGGTGGATATGAATTGTAAAGGTTGTTATTTTTTAAATATATCAAAGCAAACAGGAAAGTTATCGCCATGAAATAGAAAAGCTTAAAACATAAAAATATTTTGGTTCTGTCTGCAGATCAATGAGTAGCTTTTATTGCGTCGCACTCTTGTACTTTATTAATTCTATTCAGCAATTTTATTTAGCCAGTATCATTTCTTTTGTGCCGATCAGCTTACCATTAACAATAAGTGAGTAGCTATATGCACCTGATGCAAGGGTTGTTGCGTCTACCTTCAATGAACCTTTACCACTACCGGATACATCGATGGTCTTTAAATTCTTTCCTGTTTTATCTCTTATAATAATTTGTGCAATAGAATTTGTCTGTGGCAAAGTGTAATTGATGGTTGTTGTATTTGCAAAAGGATTTGGAATGTTTTGTTCGAGTGAAGCGTTGCTGATAACTGCTGATTGCTGCTTAATGGTTTGTGGTTGAGAACTTGTTATCAACGCTTTTAATTCATCAATTTGCTTTTGCAGGTCATTTATTTTTTCATCCTGCTCATTTATTTTTTTGTCTTTGTCGTCATTCATTTTAGAAAGCTCCTGAACCGCTTTAACAAGTGGCACAACAAATTCCGCATATCTTAGGCCATATAAATCTTTATCATTTTTTGCAGCATCTACACCACTAAAATCATAGTTTAAACTTTTTGCTGCTTTTTCAACATCCTGCGCTACAAACCCCGTGTAAATAGTTTTTGCATTTTCATTAGCAGTAGCCAGCTCATCCGCTGAGAGCTTCATTTCTACGCTATTTTTATTTTTTATTACTGGGCGCTGCACAATTTGATCGATAGCCTTATTGTCTATATTATAGGTGATTGGTTTGAGTTTATTGATAAATAAAAGACCAGGAACATTGTCTCTAATGTTTTTCTTCACTCTTCCATCAGAAAGTGTTGACCAGCTAACTTTACCACCAATCGAAGTAGGATCAGCCAAAGGATCCCCAACACTACCAATCCGCACCTGGTTACTTGCTGCTGCATCAGAATATGCGCCGATAGCTATTGTGTAAGATAAATTCTCAACAGATAGCCCAGCCTGAGTTCCTATACCTATGTTATTGCTTCCGGTTTTATTGCTGAACAAAGTGAAGTACCCTATCCCAACATTATTGTTACCTGTAGTATTGTTATACATTGAAGTATTACCTATCGCGGTATTAATTTTTCCTACTGTATTCCAATTTAAACATTCGTATCCGAGGGCAGTATTTAAACTTCCCGAAGTATTAGAGATCAGCGTTCCATGACCAACGGCGGTGTTGCTATTGCCGGTTGTATTGGTCAACAAAGCTTCATATCCGAATGCCGTGTTCGAGCCTCCGGTCGTGTTAAAATTGAGTGCTTCGATACCCGCGGCTGTGTTCAATGAGCCAGAGGTGTTGTTATACAAACAACCTGATCCAATAGCAGTGTTCCCGAATCCGCTTGTGTTTGAATATAAAGCATTATAGCCATTTGCTGTATTATCTGTTCCATTATTATTATAAAGTGCATTACCACCTGATGCGGTATTGTTGTAACCAGTGGTATTAAGGTACAAGGCATAGCTACCGTTGGCAGAATTCCAGATTCCTGTTGTATTAGAATTTAAAGCAGCAGAACCGACAGCAATGTTATAACTTCCTGTACTATTTGAAGCAAGAGCAGCAAAACCATTGGCAGTATTTTGCTGGCCGGTTGTATTGTTTTGAAGTGCAACACTTCCCGAGGCGGTATTGTTTATGCCTGTTGTATTAAAAAACATTGCATTAAAACCGATAGCTGTGTTATTGTCAGCATTATTATTGAATAAAGCGTACTTACCATAAGCCGCATTTTGATTACCGGTTGTATTAGTGTAAAGTGTACCATAACCCACTGCAGTATTATCAGCACCTGCAGTGACAAAGTTAAGGGCAATTTGACCGAATGCAGTATTACGTGTACCAGAACAACAGGTACTATAATCTATAAGTCCGGCTCTGAAGCCATTTACTTTAAAAACTAATGATTGTGCATCAGTAGTTCCAATAAAATTTATAGACGGGTCAGTACCTGCATTCCCTGTAAGAGACCACGCATTGCCACCTCCTGATGAATTATCGTTGCTCCAAGCTAATGCACCAGCACCATTTGTTTTCAATACTTGCCCGTTTGTTCCATCGGTTGCAGGCAATGTATATGCACCAACTTTTAATGTTCCATTGAATACACCATTACCAGAATTTGCATTTACATAAAACACAGGTACTGCACTTCCGTTCCTGAATTCATATTGCACATTGGTGGAATTGAAGAACAACCCGTAATTACTATTGCCACTGAATTGGAAGGCGTACTTGTTACCGGCAACTTTGTAAGCAGCATTACCAACAAAACTAAGATTTCCAGTTGCGCTATCTATACTAGTATAATTTGTTGTTGAACCGATGCGTGCACCACCGCGTACCTGCAAAGATGTAGCAGGTGAAGTTGTGTAGATGCCAACCCTTCCTGTTGAAGGAAAAACATTTTGAGCACTAGTATTGCTGCTAATAACTATTATAACTATGATTGATAAAAATGTAAACTTCGTTTTCATAACGTTGGTTTTATTTTATGACCGATGTTCAGTTATGTTATGCACTACAAGAGTGCGACGCAACAAAACTTTAATAGACATTCAGTAGTTGGTTACAAAAAATACTTCAGTAAATTTTTTTGCTCCCAACATTTGATTTACTATTTGGCTTTACTTGCGTCGCACACTTGTACTACATTAATTCTATTCAGCAATTTTATTTAGCCAATATCATTTCTTTTGTGCCGATCAGTTTGCCATTAACAACGAGTGAGTAACTATATGCTCCCGATGCAAGTGTTGCGGCATCTACTTTCAGGTTTCCTTTTCCGGTGCCTGAAACGTTTATTGCTTTTAATGTTTTGCCATTCTTATCTGTAATAACAATTTGTGCAGTAGTAAACTTTTGTGGAAGTGTATAATTAATGGTTGTAGTGTTTGCGAATGGGTTGGGAATATTTTGATCAAGCGATGCTGATGATAAAATAGTATTGTTTATATTTTGTGAGGAAGATGTAGTTGATGAATTAGCCGTAATCAAGGTTTTTAATTCATCAATTTGTCTTTGCAGATCATCGTTCTTAGCACTCAGTTCCTGGACTGCTTTTACCAGCGGTACAACAAAATCGCTATAACGCAAGCCATATAAGTCTTTATTGTTCTTTGCTGCATCAACACCACTGAAATCATAGTTTAAACTTTTTGCAGCTTTTTCCACATCCTGCGCTACGAAACCTGTGTAAATAATTGCTTCTTTTGCTTTACGCGCAGTTAGCTGTTCTTCTGAAGGCTTCACGATTTTACCGTTTGCATCTTTTTTTTGTGGCTTTTGCACTATTTTGTCAAAAGCTTCAAGATCAATATTGTAAGTTACCGGTTGCAACTTCTTTATAAAAGCAAGTCCCGGAACATCGGCTTTGATATTTTTCTTTACCCTTCCGTCACTTATTGTTGTCCAACCTACTTGCCCACCAATACTGGTAACAGAAGCGCTACCTATCCTGACTTGGAAACTCCCTGTAGCTATACTATTATAACCAATTGCTGTGGCTTCAATTGTATTAGAGGAGTTTACATCAGCTGCCACTCCTATCGCTGTATTCTCACGCCCGGATATAACATTGTCAAGCGCAAAGGCCCCCACCGATACGTTATGGTGACCAATAGTGTTTGAATAAAGTGCATAGTAACCAATTGCAGTATTAAAGAAGTTACCCCCACCCCCTCCGAGATCTGCCGTGGCGTTATAAAGAGCATAACTACCAACTGCAGTTGACCCTTGAAAGGCGAATGAACTGCCATTGTCATTGCCTCTCATCGCATTAGAGCCTATTGCGGTATTGCCTCCAAATCCGTTTCCACGATAAGTATTAAGCGCATTATACCCAAACGCAGTGTTTTCAGATCCGTCAACATTCTTTTCAAGAGAACTTACACCTGCGGCAGTATTGTAACTACCAACTTGGTTATTAAGCAGTGATAAGTAGCCGGTGGCCGTATTAAAAGATCCCGTGGTATTGTCGTGCAAGGAATTATTACCACTTGCAGTATTATAGTTCCCGGTTGAATTTATGTATAAGGATGTATATCCATTAGCCGTATTGTTTGTACCCGTTGTATTTAAGTACAAGGCGTACGCACCTGTAGCAGTATTATAATCCGCAGTATTATTGTTTAAAGCAGCAGAGCCAACGGCAGTATTATAACTTCCCGTGCTATTTGAAGCAAGCGCTGCAAAACCATTGGCTGTGTTTTGCTGCCCTGTGGTATTGTTTTGAAGTGCAACACTTCCCGAGGCGGTATTGTTTATGCCTGTGGTATTAAAGAACATTGCATTAAACCCGATAGCTGTATTGTTGTCTGCATTATTATTAAATAAAGCATATTTACCGTATGCCGCATTTTGATTACCAGTTGTATTTGTGTAAAGTGTACCGTAACCCATTGCTGTATTATCAGCACCGGATGTAACGGAGTTAAGCGCAATTTGTCCAAACGAAGTATTACGGGTGCCGGAGCAACAGGTACTGTAATCAATGAGCCCTGCCCTTAAACCATTCACCTTAAATACTAATGACTGCGCATCAGTGGTTCCAATAAAATTTGTATTTGCATCCGTACCCGCATTACCGGTAAGCGACCAACCAGAACCTGCGCTAACATTGTCATTGCTCCATGTAAGCACACCTGCACCGTTTGTTTTTAATACCTGTCCATTTGTACCATCTGTTGCAGGTAATGTATACGCACCTACTTTCAGTGTACCGTTGAATACACTATTGCCTGTATTTGCATTCACACTAAAAACAGGAACAGCACTGCCATTGCGGAATTCATACTGCACGTTTGTGGAATTAAAGAATAGACCATAATTGGTATTTCCTGAATATTGAAATGCGTATTTATTTCCTGCAACTCTATATGCAGATGTACCTGCAAAACTTAAGTTGCCTGTTGCACTATCAATGTTTACATAGTTTGCGGCAGTACCAATACGTGCACCGCCACGCACATGTAAAGATGCTGCAGGTGATGTTGTATAAATACCTACTCTTCCCGTAGCAGGGAAAATATTTTGGGCGTTTGCATTATTTGAGCTTGACGCTAAAAAAAATGCTCCTATAATTAAGTTTGTTAAATAAGAAGCAAAAATTCTTGTTTTCATAAAGCTGTTGTTTTGATAATACTAAAGTATAAAGCAGATTTGCGATAATTTCCTTATTTCGATGTATGGGCTTCATGTAACTATACTCTACACCTGTCGACAAGTTTTTCTTTTTTTTGAAGACGAATAGCGTTCGTCTTCAAAAAATTTGATTTTGTTGAAAAATGAGATAATATATCGACTTGCTATTTACCTTTAGAGAAAATAGCATTTGTGACTGCTTACGAATTTATTTTTTCAGACAAAACTTCACATCGGATTGCAAGGCACGCAATATTCTGGTTTGCTTTTATACTGTATTTTTTTATGTACAGGTTTTATGTTGGTGATATAAAATTTTTATCAGTAACTGATACATACCTTATACGATTAAAAAACATTCTTCTCTTTTTACCAGTTTCATTGTTTTATGCTTATCTCGGTCTTTACTTTTTGTTGCCACGCTATATACTAACCGAAAAATATTTCAAGCTTGTAGGCACCGTATTACTTATAAGCGTCGGCTTTATCGTATTATCATATTGGATAAGCACTCATTTAGATATAAAACTTGGATTTGATCTGCCATTGGAGCGTGCTGAAATTATTCGGCAGGTAGATTTTATTTATACAAATGGATTTGTATTGCCATTTGTTGTTAGTGGGTTTGCTGTTGGCATTAAAATGAGCAAAAATTTTTACCTGCAACAAAAAAGAAATGAAGAGTTGGCCAAACAGAAAATTGATGCAGAAGTTCAGCTTTTGAAAAGCCAGGTGCATCCAAGATTTTTATTTCATTCTTTAAACAGTATTTATAATGATATGCTTGATGGCGCAAGGCAATCTCCTGAGATGTTGCTCAAGCTTTCGGAATTGCTGAGTTATATTTTGTATGAAAGCAATAAAGCTGTGCCGCTTGATAAAGAGTTACTGCTGCTGAAAAATTATATTGACCTGGAAAAGGCAGGCTGGGGACAAAACTTAACTGTAAATATTAAAGACGATATAAATTCAATTGAACAATCAATTGATCCGTTGTTACTACTGCCAATGGCTGAATATATTTTTATTCATGCCGATAAAAATAAAAGGCAGCCAATGCATTTAACATTGAATGCGCAGGTGAAGCAACAAGTGTTTTATTTTATTATTGAAGGTGAGTCAACATTTGAAAAAACATTCTTAAAAGAAGATGTACAATTACTGCAAGTACAAAAAAGATTGAAGGCCCAATATCCGAATGGTTATGAGTTTAATTTAAGCAGCACCGAAAACAAAATAATTATATCTCTTTCACTTCAATTAAAAAATGAACACCTTAACTGACATTGTATAAAATTGAAAAAGAAACCCCTATTTAATAATGACAAGGCATGATTTCATATTCACTAAAAAGTTTCCACAACGATTATATCGACATATAGCGTTTTGGTTTGCGTATTACTTGTTTTCATGGTTTGCCAGTCTTCACCCTTTTTTTGATAAAACGACACTTGGAAAGTATACTGTTGTGCATGGGGGAGAGTTGGTCATGCATGTTACAACTCAAATATTCTTTTGCTATTTTATTATATACTTTTTATGGCCAAAATTCTTAGACAGGCGGCGCTACGTGTCTTTTGGAATCGGCGTCGCTCTTTCATTCATTTTTATTTACGGTATTTTCTTTGCTGAAACCATCACAATTTTCAGGGCATTACATAATTATGCCGGAATGCCATTCTGGAATGGAACGCCTGTTATTTTATGGATAAATTTGGTTGGTGCTTTGAGTTATATGACAATGAGTATCGGTGTTACAATTGCCATCAAGGTTTTAAAGCGATTTTACATTAAGGTGCAGGAAAATCAACAGCTAACAAGAGAAAATGCAAACGCAGAATTGCAATTATTAAAAGCACAGATACACCCGCATTTTTTATTTAATACGCTGAACAACATCTACTCATTTACATTAAATAAATCAATGCAGGCACCGCAACTTGTAATGAATTTGTCTGACACACTTCAATACATGATAACAGATTGCGAAGCTGACATGGTTTCCCTTCATCAAGAATTAAAAATGATAAAGGATTATGTGGATCTTGAAAAAGTGCGTTATGGGGATCGTCTTAATTTTACTGTTGAGATTTCCGGCGAAACAGAAAATAAAAAAATTGTACCATTATTAATGATACCTTTTATTGAAAACAGTTTTAAACATGGCGCAAGCAAACTGTTGCATAATGCCTGGATAAAATTATTCATCCAGGCTGATGAGACCATATTACATTTTACACTTACTAATAGTAAACCTTCGAAGGAAATATCTTTAGGAAAAGGCGGAATTGGATTAGTGAATGTAAAAAAGAGACTGGAGCTTTTGTATCCCAAAAATCATCTTGTCAATTTTGAGTCAACGGTGAATACATTCACAGTAAACATGCAGGTGCCGCTGATCAATATTTCTGAAATACGATTAATATAAAAAATTGAAATGTCTAATGATAAAAGGATAGTCTGCCTTGCGGTAGATGATGAGCCACCTGCATTACAGGTGATAGAAAAATATATTACGGCAATACCATCACTGCAGCTAGTAGCATCCTGTAGTAATGCTGTCGAAGCGCTTACGGTATTGCAAAATACGCATGTAGATCTTATGTTTCTCGATATACAAATGCCCCACATTTTCGGTACAGATTTTATGCGCACACTTTCTAACCCTCCCAAAGTAATATTCACAACGGCTTTCAGAAAATATGCAGTAGATGGTTTTGAACTTGATGCAGTTGACTATTTGCTCAAACCAATTTCATTTGAAAGGTTTCTTAAGGCTGTAAATAAAGTAATGCGGTTGAATATTTCTACTGTAGAAGATAGTAGTAAGATTTCGTTAGCTGGTAAGGAAAATTTAGAAGATTCGTTCATCTACCTGCGTGCAGACAGAAAGAATATAAAATTATTATTGAATGATATTCTATTTGTGGAAAGCCTCAAAGACTATATTAAGGTCATTACAAAAGATAAAACGATTATTGCAAAACAATCCATTTCATCTTTCGAAGAATCATTGCCGGCTGATAAATTCATTCGTGTACACCGTTCATTTATTATTGCGGTGAATAAAATTGATTCATTCAACCAGGAGCTTGTACAAATAAGCAAATACGAAATCCCCATCAGTCGCAGTTACCGCCATGAATTTGAAAAAGCACTAAAGAAATAGAATGTTATTTTGTTCCAGACTTTAGTAAATTAATTAAGCTTTCATTGCGTCGCACTCTTGTACGGTTTATTATTATGTCGGCATAAAAACTAATTCACCACTGCTATTGCCATTCCATCATGCTCTTTTGCGCCAACATTTTGAATTATACATGCTGTTACTTCTTTTGTTGCTGCAAGTAATTTATTAAAACGATGCACACCAGCGACTCTTTCATCATCAGGATTTTCTTCCAGTACTTTTCCTTCGCGTATCACATTGTCTGCAATGATCAATGTTCCCGAATGAGATAACTTTAAAGCCCATTGAAAATATTCTGCATAGGGTTCTTTATCTGCATCTATAAAGATCATATCAAATACCATATTTTCTTTTGCAAGTTCCGGTAACAGGTCAATTGCTTTTCCAACGCGTATCTCAACGATGTTGTCAAGCCCTGCACGTTTTATATTTTCTCTTGCCACATCTGCATGCAATTGCTCATATTCAAGACTAATAAGCTTACCATCTTTTGGCAATGCTCTTGCCATCCATATGGTACTGTATCCTGCAAGTGTACCAACCTCTAATATCTTTTTTGCATTACAAAGCTTTGCAAGTACCTGTAAAAATTTTCCCTGGCTGGCTGAAATACTTATTTGTGGGATACCATTTTTTTCTATTGATTCAACAGTTGCTTTTAATGCATCATCTTCCGGTGCTACAAGATCGCAGATATAATTATCTACTGCTTCGAATAATTGCTGGTTCATATGCTGATTGTTTTGCTTTAAAAAATTTTAAAGCTAATGTATGCAATCTGCTGATAGTTTGCTGAAACTTATTATGCAGTACAAGAGTGCGACGCAAGGAACGATGATTGCTGCAATACAGATTCGTAAATAAATAAACCCTTCCAAAAGGAAGAGTTTATTAGGGAAATAAAGTTTATTATTCAGAAAGAGAATGACATATGAATCATTGCCCTGGTTTTTGCTTCTGTTTGACCGGCAGCAAAACTCTGGCTGAATGGTAACTGTACGTTTCCCCCGATCGTTATTTTTCTTAGACCCAATTCAATGCCTGCAGCAGCCATTGCAAGATGACCGCCGGTAAAGTCAACTTTTGTGTTATTGAAATGATTAGTTGCTGAATGTTGGTAAAGCAATCCAATATTTGGTGAGAGTGTTGCACTCTTCATCCTGGCAGCATAAAAGACAAAACTACTTGCATTAAAGCGATTGCCAAACTGGTAATCTTCATTATTTTTTGTGTTGATCTTATAAGTGGCAGATGTGTTGATTCCGATTTTGTTGAAACGAAGATTATAAGAGCTGTTTAACAGAAAATCAATGCTGCCCGTGCCTGCCTGTGAGTTTACATCGCCGAGTTCAGTATTTGGATTATTTGGATCAATGTGATATTTACCTGTTGGCATTTTAATACCACCGCCGATCCATAATTGTTGTGCGGTTGATCTGCCTTCGCCCATTTTGGTTTTATCAAGCAGTTTGTAATTTGCAAGAGCGGAAACATCACTTATACCGCTCATCTTTTTTATGCCATCATCTGTTTTCTGATAATTTATTTGGTATGGAATAAACCCGAGTATCTGCCATTTTTTTCCAAGGCTTATACCGCCCCATAATTCTATGGTATGATAATAGTCTTTGCTGAATTGTGTTTCGTCTCCCTTTATATGTGTTTGGTAAGGAAGATACTGGTAACGGAGGCCAATAAATCTTTTTTGAAAATCAGGTAATAATCCGAGATAGAAATTACCAACCCCGCATCCGCAAAAAGGGCAGGCGAAAGATGACAATGTTATTGATAATACAAGTATAGTTAAGGTTATCTTTTTCATTTAGCATTTTTGAATAACAAATAATTGATCAATGAAAACTTTTCAGTTAATAAAAAAGTTAAGCTTTAATGTGCGTTGAATGTTTTTTGCTGAACATTGATATAAGCGTTGCAGTGTGCGACGCAACAGGCATTCAATAGCTGCAATGCAGCCGGGTTCATAAATATGCCACCAAAGCTTTAAGAGGTAATTATGCTACAGATGGAGGATGAAAAAAGGTTCTGATGCATTGCTGCATAGCAAACTGAAAGGGATTGTATTGAAAGATTGAAACTACGGAAGGTAAAGAGGCTTCGGTAGTTAAATCATTATAGCAAAATAGTTGTAATTCGTTTTTTTCTTTTGAAGCGTTATTAAAAGGCTTGCTGCTGTTGGTTTCTTTCTCTAATTTTTTTACCATCTGGCATTGCCCGTTGCAATGCATTTGCGGCTTGTCTTTGTTCTCGCATTTGGCGGCAAATGAAGTTGTGTTAGTGTAATAGTCTGCAACAACAATAGCATTGCTGAATGTCTGCGCCATAAAGGTCAGCAGCAAAAAAGCAGCTACAAATTGTTTTAACATGCGGCAAAGATACTGTGATTACCAAAAGTAAAAATGATTTAAATCATATGGGTGAATTAATTTAGTGTTGTAAACAAGTGCTTATTATTCTTTATGTAAAAAGCACACTTATCAAAAGATAGATTGCTGAAATGATAAATAGTATTATCATCAGTGGCAGCATAAATTTTATCCACGTTTTATAACTTACGTTTACCATGGCCAGTGAAGGTAACGCCAGGCCTGTGGGTGTAATGATATTCATGATGCCCATGCCAAACAGATAAGCATTTACAATATGCTGGTTACCCATGCCAATCATAATACCAAGCGGCGCAATAATGGGCATGGTTAATACCGCCATTCCGGAAGAAGATGAGATAAAAATACTCAACACAAGAAAGAGTACAAGAATACTGATGATAAATAAACCAGGCGACATGCCTTCTACAAGGTGTGATGCCTGGTATAATATTGAATCGCTGATATGGCCATCATTCAATATGATCGTCACACCTCTTGCAAGCCCTACAATGAATGCTACTGATAACAAACTTTCTGCGCCTTTAATAATTTTTTCTACAAATATTTTTTCGTTCATCCGTATGATAATTGCCAGCATGATCGATGATGCAAAAAAAAGCGCAGACATTTCCAGCAGCCACCAACCCAATACTACTACACCATACACCAGCATTACAAAAGTTGCGGCAAAGAGTATCAGCACAAGTATATCGCGTTTGCTCATAGTTATATTTACGGATGTATCAATTGCTGCAAATCTTGGCGTTATTGGACCATCGTATTTTAAAACCATTGATGCAGACGGATCTCTCTTTATCTTTTTTCCATAACGAAGTAAATATGTTATAGTAATGCCCACGCAGATAATAAACATAATTATGCGACCGGAAGTGCCAACAGTCCAATTAATGCCTGCTGCATTTGATGCAATGATAACAGAAAACGGACAGGTTACTGCTACCATGGTGCCAATGTTCGATCCCAGAAAGATCACTGATACGGGCATCAGCAAATCATAGCCTGCAGCAAGAAATATGGGAACGAGTAATGGATAAAAAGCAAGTGTTTCTTCGGCCATACCAAAACTGCTGCCGCCCAATGCAAATAAAAAGGTAAAGATGATGATAAGGCTGGTTTCTTTTCCTTTCATTTTTATGGCTAGCCTGCTGATCCCTTTTTCCAAAGCGCCTGACTCATAAAAAATGGAAATAAAGCCGCCGATGATGAGGATAAACAATATAATGTCTACCGTATCATACATGCCTTTAAACGGAGCTTGTAAAACACTTAGCAAACCTTGCCCGTTCCTGGGTTCACTATGATAAGATCCCGGAACAGCTACAGGTTTTCTTATATCGCCATGTTGAAATTTTTCAAGTGTAATATTGATATGGATACTGTCAAGCGTATGTTGTGTAGCAGGTAAACTAATATTGCCGTTATTCGAAACCAGTGTAAAATGATCTTGTTCAAAAGATAACCTGTTATAAGAGCCGGGAGGTACAAACCATGTGGCAATTGCTGCCAGGATTATAACAATCATTATTACAGTAAGAGGTGCGGGGAAGCTACGCTTTGGGGCCATGCAAAAGATTTATGCAACAAATTAAGTCATCTGGTTGAATAAACAATTGCACAAGTCCGTTACTGTTTCAGTAAGATATGTAATTGGGGTTAATTATACAAAAATGAGCTGTGTAAGGTTAATAATAAAACGCCGGATATTTATTACATGTTAATATTCTGGTATCAAACCGATAACTGTGAAGCCGGTGCTTTATCAACGTTGCCCGGAAATAAAAATAATTTTTTTCTCTCCAGTTCATTCAGCATTTCAACGATCTCCATAGTAAGAAAAGAGAAATGAATACAAAGTACAAGCAGAAATATTTTATAATAAATTCCTTTAATCACGTCTGTTACAGACGCCGGTGCATAAAAAATAAAAATGCAGTACAAAGAATAAATGATCACTAATGCAAGCTGGTATCTCCATTTATTAAGTATACGCCTTGCTGTATATTTTTCTCGTTCACTTATCGTATAAATATTAAAGATCTCATTCACTACTCTTCTTGGTATAAACAAATTTGCAAATGGAATTACCAATGCCAGAACTCTTGTAAATGGTGTAAATCCATGTTCTATATTTCTGGAAGCTTCAATATTGCGGTACAACCTGTAGATCCAGCATAAGAACAACAAGATCCCCGAAACAAAAATGTAGATAATTATCCTGAAGCTCATTTTATTAATGTCTCCAATTAGTGTAGTTTCTCCGCTCAATATGGTTGAACCCTGCAATACCTTTTTAAAGAAGAGCAGTTTATAAACGCTAAATCCAAGATATAAGAAGATCGCTATCGTCTCAATAAACAAGACAAGAATAATGAACCTCGACAGGATATTGTTTTTAAAAGGGGCCATGACAAGTGTTTTGGTCTTTCGATAACGTATTCAATCTTCGGATTATTTTATTAAGTGTTGAATTCCTGATATGGGAACAGTGGGAACTGCTTTTACCGGACTGCAGCTAATTTCATTAAGCTTCGTTGCGTCGCACTCTTGTACGTTTGGGTTACGTATCGGCAAATAACAATGGTAAGATTGAATGCAAAGACACTGAGTATAAACTAAGATCAAAGCCCTGCCGGTATTTATTTTTTACTGCTCTTTGATCATGAATATTTTCACCTCACCATTATTCACGGCCCTTTCAAATGTTGCAGTGTTGTAAAATTGTTTTCCCCTAAACTTATTTAAGGAAATAATTCTGTTATTAGGTTTTATCATTACTATCCTAAATGGCTTACCAGCTTTAAAAGCTTTATCTTCCTCCACATATTTGGTCATAGCTTTCATTGCTTTTACAGCAAGTTGACTACATGTTTCTTTAGGATTGTAGACACCAAAGTACTCTTTTGCTTTTGCATCTGTACATTCAAAAACAGAGTCTTTTTCATTAAAGGTGGTAAATGTATTATCAGGACTCCAGATAGTAACATAAGGTTTCCTTTTTTCAAATCCTGCAAAAATAAAAATGTTCTTACCCAGGTCATTTCTTAATTGTTTCTGATAATATTTTTTCATGTATTCAATATACCCGGTAATAGCTTTTGAAAATGTTTCTTTTTTCCTGTGAAGGCTGTTGTATTCTTTGAAGGTGGCGCTTAAAAAACGTGTACTATCCAGTATGCCATTGCCTTCGAAACAAACAGCAAAACCTTTTAAATTATACAGTTTGTCAATACCGTCTGCAATGCCTATTATTTCATTATTTCTTGATAAACTTAGCCTTGAATCTACTGCCAGCATAATACCGTCAATTCCCGTTGCAACAAATATCAGCGTGCCATGTGCTTTTGTAAAAATTTGCTGAGACAAAACGAAAGAAGGTATAAACAGCAATAGCAGAAAAACCTTTTTCATAAAACCATAATTGTATTGTAAGCTAAATTAGTAATCCACATCCTAATCCAGCTATTTATATTTAGCATGGGTTCATAACCGGCTTCATAACATAACTAAACTATAGTTTGACATTACTTGACTGCCTTGCGAAGCCCAATTACTGGCCCTAACCCCAAACCTTTGCTTACATTTCATTTAATGGCGATTAATTTCTACATCATCATTCGCTCAATAATAGCATCCTTATGCAATGGCAATGTGGCACTATGTTTGAAATTATAGGAGTGACTTATTGATTGATCCAAAATAAAATCAATCATATTATCAAAATCAACACTTATTTATGAAGAACTTCTTAAAAAGAAATGGTGCTGTTACTGCATTACTAATTGGCATCAGCGTACCTGCATTCTGCCAGGACTCTTTAAATTCAACAAGCCCTGCTGTAAAAACAGTAACTACGACAACAGTAAAACCATTTACAGGAACAAAAGGTTTCAGAACATTTTCTATTGGTATAAATGGCGGCTTACTTGCACCTGTTGCAGCCACAGGGGGAAGCAATGATTTTACCAAATGGAAAACAGGCTTTGGTTATGGTGCCTATATAAAGAATCAGTTCCGCCACAATTTTGCATTACAACTTGATTTTTTGCGTGGTACAACAGAAGCAAACAATGAAGATAAATTGGGTAATGGCACAAGCTCTGCTAACCCATATAGTTCTGTAAAAACAACATTAGACTGGGCAACCAGTTTAAGTGGGGTTGTAACCTTTGGCAATATTAATTACCTGTCACGTAAAGTTGCTGTTATCCCTTACTTATCTGTAGGTGGTGGATTGGCAGCTTATAAGCCTGAATTAACAACGCAATCTGGAGAAACAATTAAATACAAAGCGAACGATGAGTCAATAAAGGAATTTTTTGTACCCGTTGCAGGTGGTCTTAAGATCAATGCGGCGCCAGGTATAAATGTAGATCTTGGTTATCGTATCCACTTTGTTGATGGTGATAATTTTGATGGCTATGCAGCAGGCCCTAACAAAGACAAATTCTCTTATGGATTTGCGGGCCTTGAATTTGCATTGGGCAAAAAAGATCAGCCCCAGTTAATGGTTAATAACCCTGTGTCTGCATTACAACAGGATTTGCAGGATCAGAATGACGCAATGAAAGCTTCTTTAGATGCAAGTATACGCGCTAATGATGAAAAGCTAAACCAGGTAAATGCATTAAAGACAGAGATAGATAAAATGAAAGCTGATGCAGATAAAGATGGTGTATCTGATTATTTTGATAAATGCCCAAATACGCCAGACAGTACAAAAGTGGATGGTGCGGGTTGTCCTTTGCCTAAGCCTGCAGTCGTACAACCTCCGCAGACAATTGTTATCACAGAAGAAGACAGGAAAATTGTAAACGAGGCAATTAAAGATCTTGAATTTGATTTTGGAAAAGCTACCATACGGTCAAAATCTTATCCAAGCCTTGATAAGGTTGCAGAGTTATTGGTGCAGAAAAATTTCACACTCAAACTTGCAGGACATACAGATAATGTAGGTTCAGAATCTGCAAACCTCAAACTTTCCAAAGACCGTGCAGAATCAGTAAAAGCATATCTTGTTTCAAAAGGTGTTAATGCTTCCCGTATAGAAGCAACAGGTTACGGCGAAACACAGCCCATTGCTTCCAATAAAACAAATGAAGGCAGGCAGAAAAACAGGAGAGTAGAGTTTACATTGTTCTAATTATCATAGCACTTTTTAAGTGTAGAGAGAAGGTGCATTTTCCATTTGGAAATGCACCTTTTTATTTTACTGAAATTTTATTTTTAGCCAGGCTGTAGCACTAATGGCATCGCCTGTTGCGTCGCACACTTGTACGAATAAATTATGTGGCGGCAAGTAATGAAGATAAGATTGGTTGCAAAGGCACAGGATGCTAAACACAAACCAGCCCCTCAATCCTGCGCCAACATTTCGTTTTGAAAATATACTTGGACCAACTGGGTGCAGGCTGCGGATACTGCGGTATTTATTTACTACCAGTAATCCGCAGCGTCCCTTGCAGGAGACAGAAGCTAGCGCTTCAATTTTGTGCTACTTATGGAGCCTATTTTTCAATAAATTTGGCGATGAAAATTTCCAAAGCCTACTCCTTTTTATCTGGCTTTTTGATTTTATTTTTTGTCTATCATTTTCCGGAATTTTTTGAATCTTTCTGGGTAACCGCAGTTTTTAAAATAGGATTTCTGCTTATTGCTTTTTTTCTTGCAAGAATACAAGGTTGGAAAGGGCTTGGTGGGTATGGGTTAGCGCTTTCCAATAAATGGCATGCATCGTTATTTTGTGGATTAATCATAGGTGTTGTTTTTTATTTCTTTTCTATATTATTATCTGTAAAGTTTGGGTTTGAAAAGATTTTATCTATTGAATCTTTTCCAGCTATACTTCAGGCATTACCTATTATCTTATTCATGACTGTTTTTCCTTCTGTAGCAGAAGATATACTTACCCGCGGATATTTATATGCACATATAAAAAATGTTCCACCGGGTATGTGGGCCTTTATTTCAACAAGTGTTTATGTACTTAATCATATCTGGAGGCTTGGCGATGGAATAGCCGTATTATCTTATCTTTTTTTATTGGGCTTGGTTTTAGCATATGCAGTATTGCTTAATAAATCTCTATGGTTTGCCTTTGGTATTCACTGGGGCGCAAATGTTGCGTTCGAGCTATCAAATGCATGTCTTAAACTAGAAGAAAAAGATAATGGAACCAACGCTACATGGATGTTGGCATTAATCTGGGCACTGTTATTTTTGATATTGCTGTTAATGCATAGCCGCAAGCAAACAAAATAATTTTCAGGGATGGAAGGCGTACTTGATGGAAAAGATATTGTTATTGTGAGAAAATATTTGTAGCCTGCTGTAGTAGTGCTATTAGGCTTTTGTTGCGTCGCACACTTGTACGAATAAATTATGTGGCGGCAAGTAATGAAGATAAGATTGGTTGCAAAGGCACAGGATGCTAAACACAAAGCCAACGCCTCAATCCTGCGCCAGCATTTCGTTTTGAAAATATACTTAGACCAACTCAGGCGGCAAGAGTAATAACGTTTCCGCAGTGTCTCTTCAAAGGCTTGTGTGTTGGCTAAGGACGCTGCGGTTATTCAATCAAGTGTTATTACTCGCAGAGTCCCTTGCAGGAGACTCTGCGAAGACTGAAATATACTTAGACTAGCTGAGAATTTTATTTATTACCAGTAACCCGCAGTGTCCCTTGCAGGAGACACTGCGGAGACGGAAAGAAGCTGATGAAATATTCAAATAAGAATGTTTCCGCAGTGTCTCTCCACAGGTTTGTGTGTGCAGGCTGAGGGTGCTGCGGTTTGGTGATGAAGAATTTATTTATTACCAGTAATACGCAGCGTCCCTTGCAGGAGACACTGCGGAGATAGAGGACTTCGGAGACTAATGGTATAGAAAATATTTATTTTTGCTGTTGCTTTTTTAGTATTCAAGCTTTTAAATAATGACTGAACAAACAATTCATTTATATACATCACCTGAATATGATGATCATGCGGTAAGTTTTTTTGATAAATACGATATTCAGAGTTTCATCTTTTGCCCTGAAGAAAAGCAAAAGATGATTATTCCGCCAAAAGAAAGACTTTGCAGATTTTGTAAAAGAAAATATCCTGCAGTAACATTTAGAAACGATGCTCATATTATTCCAGAAGCATTAGGCAATCGATATCTAACTTCAGAATTTGAGTGTGACGAGTGTAACCAAAAGTTTGGAAAATTAGATGATCAGCTAATAAAATTTATAGGCGTAAGTAGATCATTGAATGGAACAAAAGCAAAGAAAAAAACTAAAATACCTAAATACCCATCTGCTGATAAAAAGGTTTTAGTTCAAAACAAGGAATTTTATTCAGATAAGGATGCATTAAATATTGAGTTGACACAACATGGCAACGGTTCATTTATATATGATGAAACTAATTCTCTTTACAAAATAAACTTTTTGAAAAATCCTTATATGCCGCTTTTAGTTTTTCAATCATTACTTAAGATGGCTATTTGCGTAATGAATGAAAAGGAAATTGAAGATTATGAGCATGCAATTGAATTTTTGCATGTAAAAAAAGATTTGATTCGTGAGTTGAGCGGATTACTATTGAGTGGATATCTATTACCATTAACTTTTGGGCATGAATACCCTCTTATTTTTCTTTTTAAAAAGAAAAACTTTGAAGACAATATTCCTACCCACGTATTTGTCTTGCATGCAAAAAATATAATGTTGGAAATTAAAATTCCACTCAATAAGAATGATAAATTTAATTATACAAAGGAAGCTATAAAAGTAAAGGATTGTCCTCCGTTATTCTTTAAGCCTTACGAATTACACAAGACACCATTTAAATATTTTCGTAGGGATTTATCTTCTACAATAGTTGTAAAAAATGATAGTGAAATATTAGTTGTTGAAATGCAGAAAGGAGAATTAAATAATTTTGTTGCATTCAACCCAACAACTAATTCTATCGAAAAACAAAAATCATTCAACCCTAATGAGATAAAAGGTATTTGGTTAAGCAATGCTGAAATTAAATTAGCAAATGGTGATGCATAAGTCGGAACGTACAAGAGTGCGACGCAACGAAAGCATCATAGCAGCAATGCAGTTGGCCTCATAAAAATTCTTTTACCGGTCTGACCTTTGGTCTGACCGGGATTACCCCGCCAGTCCCACATTAATCTCTACATCAGGGTTGGTCATTAAATACTCGGCCATTTCTTCGTTCATGGTAAAACCTTTTTCTAATGTGTACATGGTTATTTTCAAATTTTCCAAAGGGTCGTATACATTGAAACGCAGGGAATGCTTGCCTGGATTGGCTTTTACGTTGCTGTCTATAAAGTTTACAAAATCTTTTGTTACAGATGCGGGTGTAATATTAATTTCTATTTGCCGTGTGAGCGCCTGCTTGGCGGTTTCGAGCAACATCATGGTGGTGACTTTAAACTCGTATTGGTCGCTGTTGTAGCGCTGTTTAAAAAAACCATTGATGAGTAAGTTGTTTCCTTTTTCGAGATAGTTTTGAAACTTTACATAGTCATCGCTCCACAACATGATCTCTGTTTTGCTGCTGAAATCTTCTATGGTAAGCGAACCAAACTGTCGGCCCGTTTTTGTTACGCGGTGCTGCCCATCGGTAACCAAACCTGCAATGCGGAAATTGCGGTTGGCATTGGCTGCTATGAGTGTGGGAGAATCTTTTACTTCATTAAAATCGGCAAGGTTCATAATGCCATAATAACGCAGCTCGAATTTAAAATGATCGAGCGGGTGGCCGCTCATGAACATGCCGGTGACCTCTTTTTCGTAATCGAGTTTTTCAGTAAGTGTCCATTCTTCACAGGCTGGTAATTTTGGTGTAGCGATCTCCGGCATTACACTGTCACCAAAGAGACTGTTTACACTTTGGCTTTTGTTGGTTTGAAAAACATTTCCAAAACGAATAATTTTTTCAATGCCTGTAAGCGGCTCGCCTTGTGCTATATAAAAATATTGTGCACGGTGAATCTCTTTGAAACAATCGAAAGCGCCTGCATACGCAAGACTTTCCAAAGATTTTTTATTTACCGTACGTTGATTAACACGTTTGATGAGATCAAAAATATCTTTGTAGTGGCCGCCTTTATTACGTTCTTCAATAAGGCCCTCAATAGCAGCTTCACCAACACCTTTTAAACCACCGAGACCAAAACGGATCTCACCTTTTTTATTTACCGCAAAACCTTTTAGTGATTCGTTGATGTCTGGTCCGAGTACTTTTAAACCCATGCGTTTGCACTCTTCCATAAAGAAGGTGATCTTTTCAATAGCGCCTGCGTGGTTCAACACAGCGGCCATATATTCGCTGGGGTAATGTGCTTTTAAATAACCTGTTTGATAAGCCACCAAACCATAACAGGTAGAGTGCGATTTGTTGAATGCATATTGTGCAAAGGCTTCCCAGTCAGTCCATACTTTTTCAAGTATGTCTTTGTTGTGGCCTTTTGCAACAGCGCCATCCATGAACTTGCCTTTCATTTTATCAAGCGTCTTGCGGTCTTTCTTACCCATTGCTTTACGGAGTACATCTGCATCGCCTTTAGAGAAACCTGCAATACTTTGACTCAACAACATTACCTGTTCCTGGTAAACGGTGATGCCATAAGTTTCTTCGAGGTATTCTTTCATCACATCAAGATCATAAGTCACTTCTTCGCGGCCGTGTTTGCGTGCAACATATTTTGGAATGTATGCCATCGGGCCTGGACGGTACAAGGCGTTCATTGCAATGAGATCGGCGAACTTATCGGGCTTTAGTTCACGCAAATATTTTTGCATACCTGGACTTTCAAACTGGAACGTACCATTTGTTTCGCCACGTTGGTATAAAAGAAAAGTTTTTTCATCATCCAATGCTATATTATCAAGATCAATATCTATGTTATGATTTTGTTTGATGAGAAACAATGCAGTCTTTAAAATGGATAATGTTTTCAACCCAAGAAAGTCCATTTTTAACACACCTGCTTCTTCAATGGTGCTGCCTTCAATTTGTGTAACCCAAAGATCAGAGTCTTTGGCAACAGCAACGGGAATAAGATCAGTAAGATCGCTTGGTGCAATGATGATACCTGCAGCATGCACACCGGTATTGCGTACAGAACCTTCCAATCGTTCTGCTTCATGTAATACCTGGGCACGAATGTCAGTACCATGATATATCTCACGAAGACGTTTAATATTTTCTAATTCTTCGCCACCATAACCTTCTTTATCTTCCAAAGATTTTTGTCCTTCTTTTGCATCTTTCGCAGTGAATGGTGCAGTGAGCACACGGCCAAGATCTGTGCCCGGTCTGTCGGGAACCATCTTTGCCAATGCATTGCTTTCACTTAGCGGAAGATCCATTACACGTGCCACATCTTTGATGCTCATCTTTGCAGCCATCGTACCATAAGTGATGATCTGTGCAACCTGGTTCTTTCCATATTTGTGCACCACATAGTCAATCACTTTTTGACGACCTTCATCATCAAAGTCGGTATCAATATCCGGCATTGACTTACGATCAGGATTTAAAAATCTTTCAAATAGCAAATTGTATTTGATAGGATCAATATTCGTAATGCCGACACAAAAAGCTACCACACTACCAGCTGCAGAACCACGGCCGGGGCCAACGAATACGCCCATATCACGACCGGCTTTTATGAAGTCACTTACAATTAAGAAGTAACCTGCGAAGCCCATTGTCTTGATCGTAAATAACTCGAAGTCTAGACGTTCTCTTATCTCTTCTGTTATTTCGCTGTAACGTTGTCTTGCACCTTCGTATGTTAGGTGATGTAGATAATTCCATTGGTTAAGGTTGCTGTCATCACTTGATTGAAATTCTTTTGGAATAGGAAACGCAGGAAGCAAAATATCTTTCTTGAGATTTAATACTTCTATTTTATCAACGATGGCTTGAGTATTATCTAATGCTTGCGGAACATCATTGAAGAGTTCTGCCATTTCATCCTGCGTTTTAAAATAGAACTGATCGTTAGGAAATTTAAAACGACGGTTCTTTAATGCAATATCATCATTTACAAAATCATCAAAGCCCGGCGTACTTTGTTTTTCACCAGTGTTGATGCAAAGCAAAATATCATGCGCATTATAATCGTCTTTATCTGTATAGTGGCTGTCATTCGTTGCAATCACCGGCACATTGTATTTTTTTGCGAACTTCAATAATGTGTTGTTGATGATCTCCTGTTCTTTTATGTTATGGCGCTGCAGTTCTATATAGTAATCTTCACCAAACAAATCCAGCCACCATTTGAATTCTGTTTCAGCAGACGCTTCTCCATCATGCAAAATAGTTTGGGGCACATAAGCACCAATGCAGCATGTTGTTGCTATCAAACCTTCATGATATTTTTCAATTAGCTCTTTATCAATGCGTGGATATTTGCTGTACATGCCTTCAATAAAACCAAGCGAAGTAAGTTTTACCAAATTCGCATAACCCTGTTTATTTTTTGCCAGCAATACCTGGTGGTAACGTTCATCTTTTTGTTCTTTGGAAAATGTTTTACGGTGACGATCTTTTACCACATAAAATTCGCAACCAACAATTGGCTTTACAACGGGTTCAAGAATATCTTTTCCATCAGCGGTTTTACCAACGACCTTTGTATTGTTCCATGCCTGTTTTACAAATTCAAACACGCCAAACATATTGCCATGATCGGTAATAGCCAATGCAGGCATACCAAGCTTACCTGCTTTTTTATAAAGGTCACTAATGCCTGCGGCACCATCGAGCAAGGAATATTGTGTGTGTACGTGTAAGTGTGAGAATTGCATGTTCAATAAATTTCCTGTAAAAAATCAAACCTCAAATTTCGCCATTTCAAATGGGTTGAAGATGCTAAAAATTTATCCACATCAGTCGTTTTGCACATAGAAAGTGTAAAAGTTCTACACTTTGTTTGCCTGTTATGTATTTGAAACCTATATTGCGCACTGCATGAAAAGAATAGCCCCAATATATCTTCTCTGCGTTTTCGCTTTGCTTGGCAGTTGTAAGAGTTTTAAGAACACTTCTGCAAGCAGCAGCTCATCTGCATCACAAAAAAAGCAATCAAATAATACTGTATTTCTCGACAATATAAATGTAACACCAGGCGATGAAAGAACTTCGGTATTAAACACAAATCCAGGCGCACCATCTTATACAGCAATAAAAGCAGCAAAAAATTTCGATATAGAATCTGCACAGGAAGTGCAATTCAAATATGCAACAATGCTTAATGTACCTGTGGAAGAATTAACCAATATTCCTTTGTTGGAAGATATTGAAAACTGGTGGGGCACTAAATATTGCATGGGTGGCTCTACACAAAACTGTATAGACTGTTCTGCTTTTACGCAAACAATAATACGCGATATTTATTCTATTCAATTGCCACGAACTGCCGAAGAGCAATTCAATATGGCAGCCCCAATTAATTATACAGATCTAAAAGAAGGGGATCTTGTTTTCTTTCAAACAACAGGGCGCACCATTTCTCATGTGGGCGTTTATCTTGCCAACAACAAATTTGCACATGCGTCTACCAGTGGCGGCGTTATGATCAGCGATCTTAATGAAGACTATTGGAAAAAAAGATTAAGGGCTGCGGGAAGAGTTAAGAGAAGTTAATCGTTTGTAATTATCCTTTTTATTTTGAGCCGGGCATTTGTACTTGTGGCATCGCCTGTTGTGTCACTCACTTGTACGTTCGGTTCATGTATGATCAAAGCGTTGAAGAGTGCGACGCAACGATGCTAAATTGCATTACTATTGCCGGGTACATAAAAATTATTCTTTAAATGGTGATTGCCCTGTCTCTTGCAATTACACGCCAGCTATCAACAATATTTTTATCTTCTACGATCTTTGCGGTATCATACAATGCAACTGTGGGGCATATGTGAAAAGGCACGCCATAGAGGACATCTCCAACAGCGAATAGAGAAGTATCGGGTACACGCAACATTAAATGTTCTTCACTTTGACCAATGGGCTCTGCACCGGGAAGATTTAAAAAATGTACTCGTGGAAAAGGATTTTCGGCTGCTACAGATTTGTGACCAAGATCTGTGCAAACAGTGTCTGCATCGGGTATGGAAATAATTCTGGTTACAACCAGCGCCGCAAAAATAAAAGGCTCATCGGGCATGATATTTTGATAACCCCAATCCCAGAAAATAAATGTACCGGGGCTGCATTCCACACCTTCTCTGTGGGCATGAATAGGGAAAGTTGGTGTGCCACCAATTACAATTTTTGGTTGCTGTTTGATTAATCTTTTGATAGCATCGGCCAAAGTACTTACCAACTGGAAAGCTTCATCGCAATGCTCTTTCCTTATTGCATAATCTGCGTCACGTATATGTCCATCATATGCATGTAGGCCAACAACTTTTATACCACTGAAAGACTGAAATATTTCAATCAGCTGCAATGCATGCAGAGGCCTTATACCAGTACGGTTCATGCCGGTGTTAAGATCTATATATACATCGATAACACGGTTATTGTTTGCAAATAGTTCGGATAAATTATTGGCAGAAGTTATATCATCCGTAATGCAGGAGAAATGCGTGTCAGGGTAAGTTTCAACAAGCCTGAGTAGGCGTTTTGCTTTTGGCCCTATTGGCTGATAAGCAAGCAATACATCGGGTGCATGAAGCATGGCGAGCATCTCAGCCTCTGCAATGGTGGCGCATTTAAATTTATAGATGCCCTGATCCATCATCATTTTACATACTTCAGCAATCTTATTTGTCTTTACATGCGGACGCAACTGATCCACACTTTTTACCATACTGATCAGTAACCTTATATTTTCTGCCACTCTTTCTTTGTAAATGACCAATGCAGGAGAGTCAAGCGTATCCACGTTATCAATAACGAACCAACTCATAAATAAGTTTTTTTTGTTCAGGAGTGCTGTTTCATTCGGGTGTAATCCAGTAACACACAACTGGTGCGAAGTGTAATGGGGCAACGGCTTAAGTACAACAGGCAAGGCCTTTAGATAATGCTGCTGCAATATAGCAGTATATTCAATATGGTGGAATCTATTTTTTTAACTTGAATATGTAAACGACTGTTTTAGCTGACATGTGTAATTTAGTACAAGTGTGCGACGCAACGATGTATAATATCAGTAATGAAGATTGGTACATAAACTCTATACCAGTTCAAACAATACTTCTATTTCTACAGGAATATTTCCCGGCAGGGAACCCATGCCCACAGCGCTTCTTACTCCTATACCATTTTCTTCTCCCCATACCTTGGCAAAGAGCTCACTGCAGCCATTGATAATGTAAGGATGCTTTTCAAAATCGGGCGCACAACTAACCATGCCCAACACTTTTATAACACGCTTAATCTTATTAAGTGACCCGAGGTTAGCTTTGAGCGTAGCCAGGATGGCAAGACCAACTTGTCTTGCAGCAAGTTTGCCGTCTTCTATATTTATATCGCTGCCAACACGGCCTGTTATGAGTGTTTGATCCGGCAACAAAGGTCCGTGACCGGAAACATAACAATGATTACCATCTATAAGAAAGGGTTTATAAACACCCATTGGTGTGGGAGCTGGAGGTAATTGCAGATCTAATTGTGCAAAATTTTCATCAGGCGTCATAACATACATTTTTAGTGAACAAAATAACTAAGTATCAAAACAGCAATAATACCAACAACAGAAACAATGGTTTCCATCATGCTCCATGTTTTCATTGTTTGCTTGATAGAAAGATTGAAATATTCTTTAAATAACCAAAAACCGGAATCATTTACGTGAGAGAAAAAAAGGCTGCCTGCACCAGTTGCCAGTACCATTAAGTTCGGGTTTGCTCCTGACGTAACAATTAACGGTGCAACAATGCCTGCAGTTGTTAAACCAGCAACGGTAGCAGAACCGATAGCAAGGCGTATAACGGCGGCAATACTCCATGCTGCCATGAGCGGATTGATATGAATGCTTTGTAAGGATGTTGCTATTTGCCCGCTGATACCGGTATCAAGTAGTACCTCTTTTAAAGAACCTGCTCCACCTATAATGAATAATATTACTGCTATGTCTTTTACGGCATCCGCCAATGAATTACCTATCTGTGTCATTGTTCTGCCCTGTCTCAACCCAAGACTATACATACTAAACAAAACTGTCACAAGCATAGCCATAACAGGGTCGCCCAGCCCCATGATTATTTTTTTCGGGAATGTGTCTTGCTTAACCAGAATATCGGTAATAGTAGCCGCCGAGATCAGTATTACAGGCAGAAAGGCAGAGAAAATACTCAGGAACATACCTGGTAATGAAGCTTCATCTTTCGGCGGTGGAATAAAAGATTCAAGCGGCCTGTTATTGTATTTCTTAAGCGTTTTTGCAAAGACCGGACCTGCAAGTATTATACAAGGCACCGCTACAATAAAGCCATACAGTAAAGTAAGGCCAAGATCTGCGTGAAACTGCTGCACCAAAGCAGTTGGCGATGGGTGAGGCGGCAAAAATCCGTGTGTAACAGACATTGCAGACAATGCGGGCAGGCCCAGGTATACAGGTGGTATTTTATATTTTATAGCAATGCTAATGGCAAGCGGCAAGATGATGACAAATCCAACATTGTAAAAGAGTGGTATGCCTATAATAAATGAAGTTAGCAGTAAGGCCCAGGCAAGATTTTTTTCACCTGAAAATCTTATAAGCCCTTTAGCGATTGTTTCTGCTGCGCCGCTCTCAGCGACGAGTTTGCCCAGCATGGCGCCAAGGCCGATAATAATGACCAATGATCCCAAAAGATCGCCCATTCCTTTTTGTATGGAAGCAGATATTGCTCCAATTTGCATTCCGTTGGTAAGCCCGACAAACAGGCACACGATAATAAAAGAAATAAAGGCATTTAATTTAGCCCATGTAATAAACAGGATAAGTAACAGAATTCCTATGGCAAGAATGATGAAAGACATTATGTGGAAGCTGGTAATTAAGAAAGTAAAAATAACCGATGGTAAGATACAAAGGGAAATGATACGCCAACAACAGGTGGAAAAACTGTTTGTATCTTATTGCTGAAGAAGACTATCTAACTTCTTTTTCATCAATGGAAAATCATTAAGATCATTATGCCCGCCACCTTCAATAGTTATTACTTCGTCGCCTGGTTTAAGAAATGATTGCAGTTTTTGTGTATTACTAAATGGAATTGTCTCATCAGATGTACCATGAAAAATGGTAATTGGTGCCACCACTTTTTGAATGTATTCATCTGTAGGAATTTTAAACGTACTCATCCAATCCACAGGATACATCCAGGCATAATGTGCAGCCACATTTGATATACTATAATACGGGGATTCCAGGATTAATCTTTTGCAATTTCTTGTAGAAGCCAGCTCCGTTGCAATGCCTGTTCCCAAAGATTTTCCATAAATAATTATGCTGTCTTTTGTAAAGCCCGCAGCGCTCACCATTTTGTAAACTTCGTCAGCTTCAGTGTATAATAAGGGTTCAGTAAGATTACCGGTAGATTTGCCAAAACCTGGATAATCCATCATCCATACTTCATAACCGTGTTTGGTAAAGTTGTCAGCAAAATGCGCATAATAGGCAATATTATTCATGTTGCCATGAAAATATATAACAGCGCCTTTTCTTATTGAATCATTCACTGGTTTAAACCTTACAATATCAAATAGGGTGCTGCTGTCATACAATACTTTTCTTTCTTCAAACGGAGTGTTAAATGTATAGACCTGGTCATGCGGCAATGGCTCGGGATGCAGTAATAATTTATTTTGAAGAAGATATAACAACACACCTACAACCACATAAATCATAAGTATAACAATAAGCCATTTTCCAATTCTTTTTTTCATGAAAATTATTTAGTACAATAATATATCGCGGATAAAATTATGGTATTCCGGGAATGAAGGGAGATTGTTATGACCGCCTCCATGTATTCTTATCAACGTTATTTTATGAGGGTTTAATTTCTGCAGTTTTTCACTATGGCTGATCGGTATGAGCCAATCTTTTGTACCATGAATAATATAAGTATGACAGTTAACTCTTGTTATCCATTTGTCTGTTCTTAGATGATAACGCAATACAAATTTACTTGGTAAAAAAGGAAGATATCTTTCTACTACTTTTCTAAAACTGTAATATGGCGAATCAATGATCAGATAACGCGGTTTGTTATCTGATGCAAGTTTGGTTGCAAAGCCACTACCCAAACTTCTGCCATATACAAGTATGTGATGTTCGTGGTACTGGACTGCCAGTGTATCATACACAAATTGCATATCTTTTTTTATATCACGTTCACTACGCTTGCCGGTGCTCTTGCCAAAGCCGCGATAGTCAACCATTACCACATCATAGTTGTAGCGATAAAAATCACGTGCATATTTAGCCCAGCCTTTTATGCTGCGCGTATTTCCATGCAGGTAAAGTATAAGGCCATGTGGTTTATTGCAATAAAAATGAAGCCCGTTAATACTTACACCTTGTTCTACTTCAAAAAACAATTCTTTAAACGGAACATCATATTTGTATTCAAAATCTTTGGAAAGCTTTTCCGGTTTAAAAATAAAACGATCCTGTATAAAGTATAGTAATACTACCAATAGAATATAACCACCGGCAATATAGATTATGACCGGGTTTATACGCAGTAGTAACACAAGCAGTTCCATGCTTTAAAAATAACCAATAAAAAGGAGTTTGTAAGCCGGGCTGTAGTGCAGGTGGCATCGCCTGTTGCGTCGCACTCTTGTACGTTCGGAACAATTTGCAGCAGAAGCAACTGCTTATAACCTTATATACTTTATACTACTTAGATACTTTCTATTCATTACTCAATATAAGCTCCCGCAACTTCGCCTGCTTCTACTTTTACATGAATATGATCCTGCATAGTAGTAGCCATAGATAAACCAACATAATCAGGTTTAATAGGGAAGAGTTTATGCATTCTTTCGATTAGTACAAGCGTTTGAATACGGCGTGGATAATAACTCAGCAATGGTTTGCATGCATAAAGCAATGTTTTACCCGAGTTGCAAACATCATCAATAATGATAACGTTCTTATCAGTAAAATCAACTTCTTTGCTTAATACAATTTCTTTTGGTACGTGTTTATCAAATGAGGAAGAAATTATTTCTATGGGTGTATCTATATAAGGTTGTAGAAATGTGCCGATCTTTTCTGCTACCACCATGCCACTATTACGAATACCAATAAGTATCAGAGGTGCATCATCTCCGCTTAAATTCTCTGCAATCTCTAATGCGAGACGATGCATCTTTTGCTCGGCCACTTCTTTATTCAGGAAATTTCTTATCTGCTCCATAATATTGTAAATATAAATTCAAAAGTAATAACTCTGTCGATAAATTAACTCTGTACAGTAGCGATAAGAATGTACAAGAGTGCGACGCAACAAAAGTTTAATAGCATTACTTTGGCTCGGTTCAAAAAAATCATACTTATACGATTGTTAGCTGCAAGAAACAATCCTTTACCTTAGCATAATAAGTTTTATTTATGGAGATCATTTTTCAAATAGCTTTTATTGCATTTGCAGCAGTTGCGATCTGGTTATTTAGTAAAAAGCTGGGAGAATTAAAACGAAATATTTTGCTTGGCCGCGATGAAACGATCAACGATAATACGGCGCAACGTTGGCGCAATGTTTTGCTGCTGGCATTCGGACAAAAGAAAATGTTTAAGAATCCATTGGTTGCTGTAATGCATTTTGTGATCTATGCCGGATTTATCATTATAAATTTAGAAGTGCTTGAAATTATACTGGATGGAATTTTAGGAACACATCGTTTATTTACAAGCGTACTTCCATTAGGGTTATACAATTTTCTTATCAATGCCTTTGAATTTCTTGCTGTGGGAGTGTTTACTGTTTGTGTGATATTTTTAATACGGAGAAATATACTAAAGCTGAAACGCTTTATCAGCAAGGATCTGAACGGATGGCCACGCAGCGATGCTAATTATATTCTTATAACAGAGATCATTTTAATGACATTATTTCTTACCATGAATGCGTGCGACACTTTATTGCAGCAGAGAGGTTATAGTCATTATGGAGAACATATCACCGGCAATTTTTCATTCTCCACTTTCCTGCATCCTTTTTTGAATGGAATGAATGATGGTACCATTGCGGATATCGAAAGAACCTGCTGGTGGTTGCACATCATCGGGATTTTTGCATTCCTGAATTATCTGCCTTATTCAAAACATTTGCATATTCTTTTTGCTTTTCCAAATGCTTACTATGCAAGGTTGCAGCCGCAGGGAAAAATGGAAAACATGCCAGACATACAAAAGGAAGTTTTGTATGCAATGCAGCCTGAATTAATTCCTGCGGATGCTGCGGAGCATAAAAATAAGTTTGGCGCTAAAGATATTTTTGATCTTAGCTGGAAGAATTTATTGGATGCATACAGTTGCACAGAATGTGGAAGATGTACTGCTGCATGCCCTGCAAATATTACCGGAAAAAAGCTCAGCCCAAGACTGATCATGATGAAAACAAGAGACCGTGCAGAAGAAGTGGGGCGAAATATAAATGCCAATAAGTCTTTTGTTGATGATGGCAAATCTTTATTGCATAATTATATCACTGAAGAAGAATTGCGGGCCTGTACTACCTGTAATGCATGTGTAGAAGCCTGCCCCGTAAGTATTAACCCGCTTGATATTATTTTACAACAGCGCCGCTATCTTATCATGGAAGAAAGTAATGCACCCCAGGAATGGAATGGTACTTTTAGTAATATTGAAAATAATTTTGCGCCCTGGAAATTCTCACCTGATGATAGGGATAAATGGGTAGGGGAGATGCAATAATTTTTTTGGTGACAAACTGCAGTGCTACTATAAAGCTTTTGTTGTGTCACTCACTTGTACGTTCTGAGCTTAATTCAGCAAATAAATTCATTTCATTTTTATACCAAGACCTGGTACATCGGTGATCATAACTTTTCCAAAATCATAATCAATACCTGTTGCAATATCCTGCGCTAACAACAACGGGCCGTCCATATCTACAAAATCAAGTTGCGGAATAAACTGTGCTATTGCTGCACTACCAACAGTACTTTCATTCATGCAGCCCATCATTACTTTTAAATTAAGGCTGCGTGCTTTTTCTATCATCCGTATGGCAGGCGTAATGCCACTGCATTTGGTAAGTTTGATATTGATGCCATGAAAATGGTTGTGACATTTTTCTACATCATGTTCGCTTACGCAACTTTCATCTGCAAACAATGGTAAAGCTGATTGTTCAAATAAAACTTTCATGCCATCCCAGTTATCTTTTGCCAAAGGCTGTTCTACTAACTCAACACCAAGTTGTTTTAGTTGTAGTATTTTTTGCAATGCTTCTTCTAAAGTCCAGCCTGCATTGGCATCTACACGAAACACAGCCTCTGTATGTTTTCTTAATTCAGTAATTGTTTCAATATCATTCTCAGTACCTACTTTTATTTTATACACCGGCCATGGTTTTGCTTTCATTTTTGCAACCATGTTTTCTATGGTATCAATGCCGATGGTATAATCTGTAACAGGTGTATTTATCCATTCAGTATTCCATAATTTAGATAATGGTTGTGCTTTCATTTTGCCATAAAGATCCCATGCTGCCATATCTAATGCACAAACAAGAAATGGGTTTTTGGGTAAAAGATGATGTAAGTAATGCCAGTATCTTTCCGGCTCTGTAAATGCAAACTTTTCTATCATTGTTTTCTTCTGTTCAATATCTGCGATCATTTGCTCTATTGTAATATTATAATAAGTAATGGCAGGCGCTTCACCATAACCAATAAGGTTGCCTAACTGTAACGCAACTAATAAAGATGGCTGGTGTGTTTTTGTTCTGCCACCTGAAATGGTGAATGGATATTGAAAAGGAAGATTAATAGAATGATAATGCAGTTTCATGTACAATAATTATTTAGCTGAATTATTTTCAAAGATAAAGCCACCCTGTTAATGAGGATGGCTTTATGTATTTTAGTTGTTGAGTCTTTTGTTACAGTACAAGAGTGCGACGCAACAAGAGCTTCCTGCAGGCATTGTAGTTTGGCTCATAAAAAAAATTTTATACTCTGCCGCTGGCTTTTATATTGGCTGCAAATTCTGTATTGAATTCATTTGCTTTTATAAGATCTTCCAATGTAAGGTGCATTCTGTAACGCCAGTAATGCTTTGGATTAGCGGGTACATTTATGCGCTCATCGTGGGGATTAGGACGACGGATTTTTCTATCGCTGCCGAGAATATCCTGCAACTGGAAGATACTCCACATGGCAGGTGAATAAAGATGTTGCACAACGATGGCTTTGTTTACCCATGCATCACAGAAATAAGGTGCAGCGCCCCATTGGCCAAGTTCATCATTGAAAAATTTTTGTGTAAGATTGCGGTCTTCTTCCCACCAGCCGCGAATAGTACTAATGTCATGTGTGGAAGGTGTAACCACACTCAAATAAGGAGCATCTGCAGGATGGAAGAATGTGCGTTTAGGATCTTTGGGCATGCGTTGAATTTCGAGACTAAGCAAACCTAACTGGCGCATTACTTCGGGTACGCAACCCGGCACCAGGCCAAGATCTTCTCCGCACACAAGCATATTGGTAGCTCGCTTTAGAGCAGGCAGTTTTTGTAAAGCGCCATACATCCAAAAATTATCCTGGCGTTTAAAGAAATAATCTATATATAATTCTTTCAGCTGATATTGAAGATGGGCATCAAGCTCTTTGAAAGAGATGGTGTCTTCTATGCCAAAGCGGAAGTGAAACTGCTGTCCCTGTGATCCTTCAGCTTCAAATAAAATAACATTGGAAAGCAAACTGAATAGTTGTTTTTTTAGCCAGCGGTTATGGTCATTATCCTGCTGCCAGCTAAAATAACTTTCTACTTTTTGCTGTGTGGCAAATTCAGGCTTTACCTGGTATCTGCCAAAGCCATCATAATTGAGGAAGGTATATTTTACATGATCTTTCTGATCGCCGAAATTATTATCCAATAATTGTTCGGTTATATATGGTTTGCAATAACGGGTATAATCAAACCATATTCCCTTTTGATTGAACTCATGAATGTGAACGGGAATGGAAGGTTCAAAATGACCCATGATGCCTTCTACAGAATGAGTAGGAATACTCCAGATGCGGAAGAAACCAAGTATATGATCTATACGAAATGCGTCGAAGTAATAACTCATTTGTTCAAAGCGTTGTTTCCACCACGCAAAGCCATCTTCTTTCATCTTCTCCCAGTTGTAGGTAGGGAAGCCCCAGTTTTGGCCGGTTACTGCAAAATCATCAGGCGGTGCACCAGCCTGCATATCCATGTGATATAATTCCGGATGCTGCCAGGCATCTGCACCATAACGATAAATACCAATAGGAATATCTCCTTTCACAATAATGCCATTGTCATGTGCATATTGGGCTGCTTCTTTTAATTGCAGGTGCAGCAGGTATTGTACGTATAAATGGATGGCAATCTCATCAAACGATTTTGCAGAAGGTTCTAACAATAAAGCTGCTTCTTCTGCATTATAATTTTTATGCGATTGCCATGTATTGAAATCTGCACTGCTGTACTTATCGCGGAAATAACAAAATGCAGCATAAGGAACAAGCCAGTGTTTGTTTAATTCAAAATACTGTTTGTAATCAGCAGAAGCGAATATTGTTTTCTTCTGCAATGGATATAATTGTTTTATAAAATTCCATTTCAGATTATTGACTGCTTCATAATCAATTGCCTCCAGTTTATTTAACCTTAGTTGCTCTTCTGTAATATCTTTTAATAAATCTGCATATATATCACCAGCGGCTTTTGCAAGATTTAAAAACATAGGGTGCAATGCAAATGCGGAGATAGCTGCATAAGGATAACTATCAGTCCATGTATGTGTAGCAGTCGTATCGTTTACAGGTAGTATTTGCACTAATTTTAATCCAACAGATTTGGCCCAGTCAACGAGTAGCTTGATGTCAGTAAACTCACCAATACCGCCACTGTTCTTTGAACGAAGGCTAAAGACAGGTATTGCTACGCCGGCACCTTTCCATGTATTGGCAGGCAATACCGCAAAGCCATCATTTACAATTGTCTTTTTATTTTTTACAAACGCATCGTATAATATACGGTTGTTGCCATCTTCGTAGCGAATGATTTTATTGGAACCAATATCATACACGCAATATTTATATACAATAGGGAACCACGCTTTTGAAAGATTGATCTTTGCAGCGTAAAAATCTTCTTTCTCCTTCTTATTCATCAATACCACATCTGCTTCATTCCAGTTACCCAACGCTACATCGTTTCCTATTATACAAAGTGTTTCTCCTTTTTTAAGTAAAGGGGCTTTTACTTTAAATGTATGAGTATATGTTTTAGGGGCTGTTATTTTTACTGGTGTATAATTCTGTTTAAGTAATACATTTTTAAAAGGCTCTGTATAAAATGCGTTCTCATAATAACCGGCAAAATTCCAGGAATCTATTATTAATATGTCTTCAGACGTAAATAATTCAGCTGTTAACACTTTATCACTACCCCAGTCATAACTGAGGGAACCATCATCATTTTTTAGCAGGTAATTATAAACAACACCTTCTTTTGGAAGATCATTTTTATCAAGGTCAATTGTAGCGGTCCAAAGTTCTTCGTTAAGGTATTGCATCGGTAATGCAGCTGCAATTTCATCGTTACCAAAAACCGGATGCTTGCCAGAAATGTATAATGACTGGCCATGCTTTGTATGAAACCTTACAACGAAAGTCACTTTTACAGCAGCAGATATTTCTGCTTTCTTTTCAACAGTTTTTTTTGCAGCAGCTTTTTTATCCGCAACTTTGGCTGGCTCTTTTTTCGCAAGAATTTTTTCCTTAGCAGATTTAGCTGTGTCTTCCTTTTTGGCGTTCTTTTCAGTAACTGCTGTATTTATCTCAGTTTCTTTTTTTACAGTTACAGATTTTTTTAAAGTCTTTTTTCCAGGCAGAGTCTGTAACTTTTTTTTTGCAAGGTTAGATTTTTGAATATTGTTAGTTGTTACATCGCCCACAACATTTGCTTCATCGTTTTTTATAGTCTTGCTTTTTTTCGGCGCCTTAATTTCTTTTGAAACAGGTTCTGTTGTTTCACTATTTTCTGTACCATTCAAAGCTTGTACCCGGGTTTCCTCAATATTTTTTGCTTTACTCATGTTGTAGTTTTCGGTTGCCGATTTCATAAAATTTTCCGAGTTGCGAAAATAAGTAAGATGCTTTAGTTGCATGTATCGCAAACAAGATTAATTATTTGCTACATAACGATCATTAGTTATTATGAGCCAGACTTTCGTGTTACAAATTAAACTGCCGTTGCGTCGCACACTTCGACTTTCAGTATTGTATGGAGCTTTATAAAACTGTTCGCGATTATTATGATAAGCATAAAATAAAACCGCGCAACAACTAATGTAAACGCTATCGCTGATCAGTGCATATGGCAATTCGTTAAGTAACAGTAAATGCTGCGGCTAAAATAAGTAATGTGTAATAAATACACAAATCTTTTATTGCGGTTTTCTTCTTTTAAAAAAACAAAAATATTTGTAATAGCAATTCCTGAAATTTGCCTGCTTCTGCAAAGCATGCTCAAATACTTCTGATGAGAAATAAAAAAGACGCTGCACTCGGTTTCATTTTCGTAACACTGCTTATTGACTCTATTGGCTTCGGTATCATTATTCCAATAATGCCTGATCTTATACGAGAAATGATTCATGGAGACCTCAGCAAGGCATCTGTGTATGGAGGCTGGCTTACTTTTTCTTATGCATTTATGCAGTTTGTTTGCGCCCCGGTAATGGGTGGATTAAGTGATAAATATGGGCGTCGCGTTGTGTTGCTTTGTTCCCTTTTTGGATTTGCCGTAGACTACATGTTTCTTGCACTGGCGCCAACTATAGCCTGGCTTTTTGTGGGTAGAATTATTGCCGGTATGATGGGTGCAAGTTTTACAACAGCCTCAGCATATATAGCAGATATTAGCACACCTGAAAAAAGAGCGCAGAATTTTGGTCTTATAGGCGCAGCATTTGGATTAGGTTTTATTATTGGCCCGGGTATTGGCGGTCAGCTTTCGCATTATGGTTTGAGGTTTCCTTTTTATGCAGCAGCTGGTCTTGCTTTGATAAACTGGTTATACGGTTTTTTTATTTTGCCAGAATCTTTGTCAAAACAAAATCGCAGGGAGTTTGAATGGAAAAGAGCCAATCCTTTTGGTATGATCAAACAACTTAGAAAATATCCATCACTTACCGGTTTACTTATTTCATTGATACTGGTTTATCTTTCTGCACATGCTATTCAAAGTACCTGGACATTTTATAGCATGGAAAAATTTAACTGGACACGTGAAACAGTGGGCTATTCTTTGACTTTTGTTGGCGTTATACTTGCTGTGGTGCAGGGCGGTTTGATTCGTGTTATTATTCCTAAGCTTGGTCAGCAGCGCAGTGCGTATGTGGGTTTATTATTATCCACTGCAGGTCTAATACTCATTGCATTCGCATCACAAGGATGGATGATGTATGCTTTTGTTATTCCTTATGCACTGGGTGGAATTACAGGACCTTCAATACAGTCAATCATATCACAAACAATTCCGCTAAATGAGCAAGGGGAAATACAAGGTGCATTGACAAGTTTAATGAGCGCTACTTCTATTATCGGACCTGTTATGATGACCTATATATTTCGCTATTTTACCAGCAGTACAGCACCTGTTATTTTTCCTGGTGCACCTTTTATTATGGCTGCACTTCTTACGTTAAGCAGTGCGATTATTGCTTATAGAAACTTTAAAGGTAAGCCTGTCTTTAGAAGAGCATAAAAAATTAATTGCTAAATAATAAGGAAGCCACACCATGGTGTGGCTTCCTTATTATTATAAATGTCAGAATAATTTCCCCGGCTTTCTTTGATGCAACACTTTCTGCAGTACAAGAGTGCGACGCAACAGTTGTTGCTTTATGGTTTAAGTGACGGGTAAATAAAAATTAATTTTTATTTGGCGCACCTGGAGGAGTTGGTGGTGGAGGTGGTGGAGACATTTTCATGCCACCCATACCGCCTGCCATTTGTTCCTGTATACCCTTGGCATCCGGGTGAGCTATACCTCTGTGACAGGTAATACATGTAACAGCATGTATTGTATCGGTCCTGGTCGAATTTTCGAAATTGAAATAGGTTGAGTTAATTCCCATGGTCATGCGCAGCATATGTCGTGCAATTCCTTTTTCAGGCTTGTCATCACTGTCAAATTTCCATCCCTGCCTGAAATCATCTCCTTCATGCACGTGGCAATACATACATTTTACACCGAGCGCATCATTGAAGCCGTGCATCACTTTGTCAAGGTCTTCATGAGAAATATCTTTGGGCAGCACCTGGAGGTTTTTATAACCTTCCTGCGGTTTGTCTGGAGTATAGGCCATCATGCCAAATGTGGCAAATGCACCTAATGCTAATAGCACTACAAGTTTGTTTTTGTTGGTTGTGAACATGGAATTTTTTTTCTAATGTATGAAATACTAATAATCTAATGAAATTAAGCGATGAAATTGGAAAATCAAGCGACAAAAAGATAATGTAACCAGTCAAACCTCATGTTTAATTTAATAAAGCAGTTAATTTTTCGTAGTTATCATAGTAGTTTTATCAGCTTCTGTTGTGTCACTCACTCGTACACTTTGCACATTAATGAGCTGAACGATGCAGTGTGCGACGCAACGAAAGTATAATAGTATTACTAATGATGGGCACATAAGTAATATCATTGTTTTGAAATTATATTCATGCTGATATTTTTTTGCTTGATGCATTTGGGATCTGTAACATTTTTTTCAGTAAAACGTATAACTTTTGTTTTTCTGTGTTGCATACGTTTCTTAAGTATTGTGCTGTTTTGTTTCATATGGTGCGTAACAATTTTCAATCAGTTTTTAACGGATGCCAAATTGAAATTGATTTTAAAATAGCATACAGGTATTTTACTTCAATAATCCGGAGATATAATATTGTGTAAACCGGTGTATATCATGTTAATTAGGATTTCTTTTAACAATACATGTTCAGCAGTGTTCGTTTTTTGCATTAATATGGCACAGGAATTGGCTAATAAAATTTTTAAAACAAACAAACTATGAAAAGGATCTTATTATCAGTTGTAACAATGTTTGCAGTTGTATCAATTGCAAATGCACAGGGGTTTCATCTTGGCGCCAAAGCAGGCGCAAATCTTGGTAAGATAGACGGCACATCTTTTAAAGATGAGTTTAACCTGGGTTATCAACTCGGAGGATTTGCTGAAATTGATTTTACAAAGGGTTTTGGTATACAACCCGAAGTATTGTTTAGCCAGACAAACACCACTGTTACAGATGAACCTTTGAGCGGTTTAAAAGGGGGAGAAAAAATAAATCTCAATTATATAAGTGTACCTGTTCTCTTAAGACTAAATGCGAGCAAGCTGTTAACATTTCATGTAGGTCCGCAATTTAGCATACTTACCAATAATCACAAGACAACAGCAGGCAATGTTGTTGATGCATTTAAAGGTGGAGATTTTGCAATGGTTGCCGGTGCGCAGGTAAATCTTGGCATGCTTAAAGTGTATGGGCGTTATAATATTGGATTAAGTGATATAAAAGATGTAAGTGATCAAGGTAATTGGAAGAGCCAGCAAATACAATTTGGCGTAGGCATTAAAATTTTGTAATCGCTGACTTTTAGATATACTAACGTGGCGCAAAGAAAAAATCTTTGCGCCTTTTTTACGTCAATTTGTTAGTGGAGCAACAATTGATTTCCTTTGGCACTTTAATTGACCAATTGTACTTCCGCCCTGAATTTGTTATATTCAGGCTATTAATGACAATTTGACTTTAAGAAAAGAATTATGAATATTAATGGATTAATGTTTGGAACAGATGAGGATACAGATTTTCTTCCTATAATTCCCATCAATGAAAATGAGAGTGAGCAGGATAAGAACATGCCCATTCCTGATACACTTCCATTGCTACCCTTGCGAAATACAGTTTTGTTTCCAGGTGTTGTAATCCCAATAACAGTTGGACGTGATAAAAGTATAAAAGCAGTTAATGATGCTTACAAAGGTGATAAACTGATTGGTGTTGTGGCACAAAATGATTCGAATATAGAAGACCCGGAGCTGAAAGATCTTTGTACCACAGGAACAGTGGCTAAGATCGTTAAGCTTATTAAAATGCCCGATGGGGGCACTACTATTATTATACAGGGAAAGAAGCGTTTTAAAATGCTATCCATAGTAGAAGAAGAACCATATTTTAAGGCTAGTATTCAGTTGCTGCCCATGGATGAATTACTTGCAGGGGATGACTTTGATGCGTATACTGCTACTATAAAGGATCTTGCTGCGCAGATCATTCAACTTTCACCCAATATGCCTACGGAGGCTTCTATTATTTTAAAGAATATAGAGAACGCTTCATTCCTCATAAACTTTGTAAGTAGTAATTTAAACAGTGAGTTGACAGAAAAGCAAACACTGCTTGAAACAGATGATATAAAATTGCGGGCAGAAAAATTGGTGCATCTTTTACAACGTGAATTACAATTTGCCGAATTAAAAAACAAAGTAACCAATAAAACGCGTACTGAAATTGATAAGCAGCAAAGAGAATACTTTTTGCAGCAACAGATGAAGAGTATTAAAGAAGAACTGGGTGGCGATACCAACGAGCGTGAAATAGCTCAAATGAAGAAAAAAGCCGAAACAAAAAAATGGCCAGATGCTGCAAAAAGTATGTTCAAATCCGGTGTTGAAAAACTTGAACGCATGCATCCAAGTACACCCGATTATTCTGTTGTATATAATCATTTGGACCTGATGCTTGATCTTCCATGGCAGGATTATACCACAGACAATTACGATCTTAAACGTGCCGCCAAAATATTGGATAATGATCACTATGGCATGAAAAAAATAAAAGAACGTATTCTCGAATATCTCGCAGTATTAAAACTAAAAGGAGATATGAAGAGTCCCATTCTTTGTTTTGTTGGGGCTCCTGGTATTGGTAAGACATCTCTGGGTAAAAGCATTGCACATGCAGTAGGCAGAAAATATGTGCGTGTGAGTCTTGGGGGCCTGCATGATGAAAGTGAGATACGCGGCCATCGTAAAACATACATTGGTGCAATGCCTGGCAGGATCATACAGAATATCAGAAAAATAAAATCCTCAAATCCTGTAATGATATTGGATGAAATCGATAAGATCGGCAGCGATTTTCGTGGTGACCCTTCTTCTGCTTTGTTGGAAGTCTTAGACCCGGAACAAAACAATAGCTTCTACGATAATTATCTTGAACTGGAGTATGATCTTAGCAAGGTATTGTTTATAGCAACTGCAAATAATATTCAGAATATTCAACCTGCCTTGCGCGACCGGCTTGAGATTATCGACCTAAGTGGATATGCAGTAGAAGAAAAAATTGAAATTGCAAAACGTCACCTTGTTCCCAAACAAAAAGAGGCGCATGGATTGGATAAAGTCAATTTTAAGATAAGTGATAAAGTACTGGAAAAGGTAATTGAACAATATACCAGAGAGAGTGGTGTACGTGAGTTAGACAGGCAGCTTGCCAGTATTATGCGTTTCGAAGCAAAAGAATATGCTGTAAAAAATAAGATCAAATCAATACTCACACAAAATGATGTAGAAAAAATTCTTGGTTCATCCCGTTACAGTAATGAGATATATAAAACGGCCAATATGCCTGGTGTAACAGTTGGTCTTGCATGGACATATGTTGGCGGCGACATCCTTTTTATAGAAACAGTTTTAAGTGACGGAAAAGGTGATCTTAAACTTACCGGCAATCTTGGTAATGTAATGAAAGAAAGTGCCACCACGGCTTACACTTATTTACAGGCAAACGCAAAAAAGTTGGGCGTTGATCCTGAGTTTTTTGGTAAAAAAAATCCACACATTCATGTGCCGGAGGGCGCTGTTCCAAAAGATGGGCCAAGTGCAGGTGTTACTATGCTTACATCACTTGCCTCTGCATTTACAGGCAGGAGAGTTAAACCATACCTGGCAATGACAGGAGAAATTACTTTGCGCGGACAAGTACTGCCGGTGGGGGGTATTAAAGAAAAAGTACTCGCAGCAAGGCGGGCGGGCCTCAAGGAAATTATTCTCTGCGCACAAAACGAAAAAGATGTAAAAGAAATCGACAGCAATTTTATAAAAGGCCTGCAGTTTCACTATGTAAAAACAATGCAGCAGGTACTCGATATTGCTCTACAATAATTTTTGCAACCGGCATCAACAAATATGGCGTTGTTCTTGTTGTTATGTAGTTGAATTATTTTTCATGTTGGTTGTTTTAAGGGTTAATGATCCTCCATTTCTATGGGGGATTTTTTTTGCTTAACTTATGGATCGCTGTCATCTTTGTTGTGTCACTCACTTGTACTTTCAGAATGCCTTTCAGCAGGTATTTGCATTGTTTTAGGTAAGCGATAATAAAAACAATATGGCAGCTCAAGGCTGCCATATTAAAAGTGGGCATGTGTTTTTCAAAAATCAGCCATTATATAGTAATATCCAATCTGCCAGATTTTGCACCAGTTGATACAACTGTTCCATCCTGCATTTCCAGTTGACTTCCCTTTGAATCATAGATAAGTACATATTTTACTTCAAGGTGTTCTTTTTTGTCCAATATGCCTGGAACTATGATTTTTTGAGACATTGCCTGGTCTGCGCTGGGATATTGCTTCAGCAATTTTGCATCCATTGTTTTTTCCCAAACAATTGTGCGGCTATGCTTACTAACCTTTTCTACAATAATATGCACCTGGGCAGAGGTTTGGTTATAGGCATCAGATGTATAATTGTTTGCCCTGTAAACAGAGAAAGCAATGCTTTTTTCTACTGGTCTTTCGGTTAATGCCTGTTTTATGGGTTTATATGCAATTAACCCTATTACTACTGTAGCTGCTACAATTCCTGCGATAATTAAATTCTTTTTCATAATGTCCTCCTTATATTTTCAGTACTTGTGTTTGATTATTACAAGTCAAAAGTAAGTACTATGTAACACATAGTACCATGTTTTAAGTCGAACGGTTATTAGAATTGATGAACGGGAATAAAAATTAAAATGATCAGATAAGGACGGAAAGTACAAGTGAGTGACACAACGAAGCTTAACAGATGGGTGAAAGCCGGTTTAAAAATAAATCTTAATAAAAAAAGCCCCGCTGACAGCAGGGCCTTTTTATTGGCTGATAATTATTATCTTAAAATTTCTATAGAATTAAAAATAGTATTATCACCTGATAAATATTTAATAGATATATCGCAACTATGTTCGAGCTTTTGAGCAAAAACAGCGTCTATCGTTACTAATTTAGTTTGCCAGTTCCCGGAATTGGTGCATATTACTTTATACGCTTCTTTTTTAGCGGAGCCATCAAAATAATTAAGTGACCATGATCCGGTGCCCTTATCAAGATAAATTATTTTTATAGAAACTTTTTTTTGAGACGTATTGTCTTTGAAAAAGGTCTTATCCAATGCAAAGAACATTTCAGTTCTGCCGGTTTTAGCTTCAAAACCACGGGCAAATCTTCCATAAGGCTGATTCCCCGGACCAACACGCCAGTAGCCACGGCTTGTAGTATTTGGAGAATATTGGGTAAGGAAACGATAATAATTATCGGGGATGAGATTTACGCCGATATCATTGATAACCATATTAGCTTCTCTCTTTTTCTGGTAATTGGTTGACTGATCTTTACCCGCACCTTTTTTAGTTTTAGCCGCTAATTTTTCCTGGCGCTTTGCGTTTAGTGGTCTGCCGTCTTTTGTTGTAGTGCGTGTTTGTTTATATGTTTCTGCGCTATTGTCACTTTCTGGTGTAGCATCAAGGTCACTAAAATCTCCTCTTTTAGCCCCATAAGCAGAGTACTCCTGTAAAATTTTATTAATCCTTTCTTCAGAGAGATTATTGTTTTTAGCTGTAGATTCAACAGCACCCTGGTCCTCATCATTATCTTCATCTTCGGCATCACCTGTTTTGATGGCTTTCATTTTCTTTTTTTCTACTTCTCTTGTATAGTTGGTAACCTTTTCAGGATCGAGAACTGGCCCATATTTCGATTCTGGAAAGCGCTTTGTATCTGCGGCATCCAATGCATCTTTTAAAACGCAAAAAGCACCGGGTGATTCTGAAGCTACTTTTTGACCAGCATATAGATTGAAAAAATTAAAGGCAATTGTGTCAGTAGGGTTTTGAAGATACTTTGGAGCTGCATTAAAAATGTCCAGACCAAAATGAAGTGCTGATGTTAATAAAGCATACATATTCCAGCTTTCATTTTGATTAAACCATGTACCCTGAACAGTGATTTCGCCACGTAGCCTACTTGAACTGATGTCTTGCTGCGTTTTAGTTTCCATTTTTTTCATTCGATCATAAAAATCCAATTCGCCATTAAATTGGTAAGTGTGCGAGATATCCCCTGCCTTCATCCAAACGCCCGGTAAATTATTAAATAGCCAATTGAAATATTTTCCATCATTTGCCTGGTTAACGAGTAAATGAACACTTGGGTTTTCAGATGCACAGAGCTTATACATGTAAGTCCATACTTCTTTTTTAAAATCGAACCATTGTTGTTCAGAGATATTATATTTTGAATCATCAAGCAAGCCTTTATAAGGTTGCGGATCTCCTGTACTTCCTTCTGCTGACATCCACATAACAACTTTATCCCTGATCTTTGGGGGCATTTTTTTTATGTGCTCAGATATTTTAGCGAGCATATTGTAATATCGGTCTTTGTAAGTTTTATCCAGATAATAAGGAAATTCTCCAGATCTTTTAACTGTTTGGGAGGTAACTTTTGGAACACCATTACTATACAACCATTCCGGGCTGTGTGGCCCTACCCAAACCATGAAACCAATTGCAAGGTTATGATCAGCAGCAAATTTCATTTGTTCGTCAAAATAATTCCAGTCAAAATTATCTTTTTGAGGTTCCAATTTTCTCCATTGATAAACAATATACCAGCCTTTGAGAAAACTGTACTTTGTCATTTGATCAGAAGTTAATTCTCCACCCCCCCAAACACCCCAAATACTATTGTATTTTCCAGTTGTATTATATACTATATTATTGGTTGAAGCGTTATTTGTACCAGAATTGTTTTGATTTGAAGCGGTGGTATTTTCTTTTTCGTTCTCGTTACTTTGTGCGTTATTTGTAGGGGTTGAGCAAAGCGTCATGAAAAGCATACAGAAAGCGCCAAAGAAGATTTTGTTGTATAACATATGGTGTAGGTTTAATTAATAGTCTTATTTCATGATGCAGCAGCAAAAAAACTATTATCGTGCCGAAGTTATATTAAAGTATTTCTTGTTTAATTACTTTTATCTTTTAAACCGAATAGGCTCCAATAATCAGAATAATTTAATATGCCATGATGTTTGAGACGGTCAGGCTGTTGATTTTTTCAGTATCATTGCGGCTAAATTCCTATCCAAAACTATACGTTTAATGGTATTCAATTCATTAATCTTCATCGCTTTTTTTATCGTTGTAACAACCCTTTTTTTTGTATTGCCACATAAATACAGATGGTTCTTATTGTTAATGGCAAGCTGTTATTTCTACATGTACTTCTTGCCCATTTACATTCTGATACTGGGTTTTACAATTGTGGTTGATTATTTTGCAGGTATCTATATTGCCAAAAGCGAGGGCCGGAAAAGAAAATTATGGCTTATTTGCAGTTTAGTTGCCAATATTGGAGTGCTGGCATTTTTCAAATATTATAACTTCCTCAATTATAATATCGCATCTTTATTAGGTGACTTTGGGTATAAAGATCCAATCCCTCACCTTGATATATTACTCCCTGTAGGTCTTTCATTCCACACTTTTCAGGCCATGAGTTATACCATTGAAGTTTATCGTGGTCATCAAAAACCTGAAAAACATTTTGGTATTTATGCATTGTATGTGATGTTTTATCCACAGTTGGTAGCAGGTCCAATTGAACGTCCGCAAAATATATTGCACCAGTTTTATGAGAAAAAATATTTTGATTACGACAGGGTTGTAAGTGGTTTAAAATTGATGTTATGGGGCTTTATTAAAAAGCTGGTGGTAGCAGACCGACTTTCTATATATGTAGATGCAGTTTATAACAATGCCCAGCATCATAGCGGTATAAGCATGGCAATAGCCACAATCTTTTTCGGTTTTCAGATATACTGTGATTTTTCCGGTTATTCCGATATAGCTATTGGCGCAGCAAAAGTAATGGGCTATGATCTGATGACCAATTTCAGAAGGCCGATGTTCATTTCAAAAAGTGTAGGTGAATTGTGGCAGCGTTGGCACATATCTCTTACAACATGGTTCAGGGATTACCTTTATTTTCCTTTAGGTGGTAACAGGGGAGGAGCATTAAAAAGCACAAGAAATGTACTTATTGTATTTGCGTTAAGTGGTTTGTGGCATGGAGCTAACTGGACATTTGTAATATGGGGTCTCCTAAATGGATTACTCATTTCCGTAGAAAGGCTTATTAATCCATTCCTGCGTAAAATTCATAAACTGCTTGGGTTTACAGCTAACTTTTTTAGAAGCATTGGGGTATTTGTATTTGTAACGCTCACTGCAGTTTGGTTTAGGTCGTTGACAGTAGAGCAGGGTTGGTATATTACCAAGTCAATACTTACCATGAAACATGGCGGAATTTTCAAAGGGGAGCCACCAACTAATTTTGCATACTACCTGTTCGCTGTTTTTTTTCTTGTTATAGTGGAACATATACAGGAATACTATCCAAACTTTAAAATTATGGGTAATAGTAATGTTGTGGTAAGGTATACGGGTTATGTTTTGCTGCTTACAATTTTACTGATGGTGGGTGTATTTAATGGTGGTCAATTTATTTATTTCCAATTTTAAATCCAGCACTATGAATAAGGATTACATAAAATTTATTAAAAAAGCCTTCCTGCTGCTTGCTATAATGTTTATAGTAGACAGAAGCCTTGGAGGCCTCGTTGAATACTTATACCTGCACGAGCCAATGGGCGATGTGGCTGCCTTCTCACATGCTATCAATAATCCAACTGAGGACCTGTTAATCTATGGAAGTTCACGCGCAGTCCATACTTACAATACAAAAGTATTTGTAGATACACTTGGCGTTTCTACTTTTAATTGCGGTCGTAATGCTTCCAATGTTATTTATCATTCCGCAATTTTACCCGGGGCACTTAATGGCCCACATAAGCCCAAAGCAATTGTGCTTGATCTTGTAGCAAAAGAAATAGCATGGCGTTCAGACCAATACGGTGGAGATGTTTTGGCAAATATGCTATTGCCGTACGTGCTTACCAACGATAATTTTGCATCGCTTGCAAAAGATCTTTTTCCCAAAGAATATTATAAGGCCAGAGTATCTAAACTATACGCTTATAACTCGCACATAGTTTCTATTATTAAAAATTATTCACGTCGTCACAATGATAATATAAATGGTTTTCAGCCTTTACATGGTAGCAAAGTATCCAAAGAGCCCGAAGTATATACCGCGGGCGTCGATAAGATCGATGAATTTAGTAAGGAGAAATTAGAGTATTTCGTGAAATCTGTTACCGACAAAAAAATACCGCTCGTTGTTATCGTATCCCCCATGTATGTGCAGCCATTCAAAGAAAATTATGCGCTTACACTGAGCAAACAGATCGTTGCCAAATATGGCGTACAGGTTTGGGATTATTCTACGGATCCAAGGTTTGTAAAAAAGGAACTTTTTTATGACATGGCTCATATGAATGCAGAAGGCGCTAAATTATTTTCCGAAGAAATTGCGTCAAGAATGAAGCGCGAAGGGATTATTAAGCAATAATTTTTTTGTTTCGGGCAATGGTAAAAGATGGCATCGCCTGTTGTGTCACTCACTTGCTCGCTTTGTTCATTAATCAGCATTTTAAAACTTCTCAAAACGCCTTGTAATTCTACGATTCTATACCAGCCTTATTATTTCTTAATAATAAGTAGGTCCATACAATATGCACTAGTAGAAGACTACATATAACAAGCAGGCCATAAGAAATATTCAGAAAAGTTTTTATTGTAATTTCTGTTTCAGAAGGTATTTGTTTGATCAGTTCATTTAACTGATCCGGATTTGTAATGATAGCAATACAACTTACCACACCCATTAGACTGAAAATAAAAGCAACTATTGCATTTACCTGTAACCAGTCTTTTTGTTTTTTACTCATTTGGCGTTTACCAATAACAACATAAGCAAAGAACCTGTTAGCAAACCATCCGTACAGCACAACACCTGCCATTAAGAAACATTGGAAAAGTACAGCCGGGTTTGAGAACGCCATCATAATGCCAAACAATGTTATCATAGCAAGTAAAGAGCAAAACACTGTAACAATAAAACTAAGTATGCGGTAAATGATCATTGTATATATTTATTTTCAGGACTGCAAAGAAACTAAGTATTGCGCTATATAAAATGACACATACAGTTAATTTTTGTATAGTAGCACTGTTTGTTGAATAATGATAGGAACGTAAAAGTGAGTGACACAACGGAGGCTTAATATATGATCAACAGTGGGAACCAAAAAGTTATTGTTGTTGCTGTTCCGCAATATGTGCCTCAATCATATCATCTTTAATGCCTGAATCCACAAGCTCTATTTGTACGTTGTTTACTTCTTCAAAAATGTGTCCATCCTCATAGCCAACAGAAACATACACTGATGAATTTTGTTTGGCAGGCCCTTAAAAGTTCCTCTTACGGGGCTGCAATCGTTGAATGCCTGCCCACAGCCAGTTTAATGTGATTGTTGGTTACCCACATATTGTTGGTGGGATCAATTCCGGCCCAGCCAACTCAGCAGGTATTACACCTGCCTTTATAATTTCCTGGTCATTGTAAATATCTTTCAGGAAAAGGTTCAGCGCTTTCAATCTTTGCTGAATGCCTTTCTCTACATGATCCCATTCTTTGCCTGTAATGATGCGTGGAATAATATCGAAAGGTAATATTCTTTCAATACCTGCATTATCGCTGTACACGGTGAAAGTTATACCCTGGTTCATAAAAAGTTCACCGGCCAGCCTGTCTTTCAGGTGAAGATCATTTACCTGTAAATACTGGAGTGCATTAAACACTTTACTCTAAGGCTCACGCACCTGTTTTTTATGGCACATTTCATCCCATATGCCTTCCCCGCAATTATAGTCAAACAAATTTTCAATGCTCATATGCGCGGTATTTATATAAAACGTAAAAGGGTTGCACTCCATAAAAAATGGCAGGCAACCCTTTACCTGCTCAATACAAGAAGAATGGTATCAGGAAAAATTTTTACAGTAAGTTAAGGTAGTTTTTTTAGGATGCCTGCTTTTGTATTATATGGCATCGGTTGTTGTGTCACTCACTTCAACGTTAAGATCGTTAATGAACAAAACGTACAGGAGTGCGACGCAACAAAAGCCAAATACCTGTACATAAGCCGTGTACAAAAAATAATTATATTAAAAGAGAAACCCTCCACAGTGAGAGGGTTTCAGAGCAAAGCAAGCAACCATTAGGAACTAAAAAACATTATAGCCAAAACTTACATAGTATAAGCCGCCTATATAAGGATTACCAAATGCATTACGATAGTAATTATTAAAGAGGTTAGTAGCGCCGAGTTTGATTAGGTTTTTTGATTTACCAATTTTATAGCTCAGCAAAAAATCCATTGTGCCGAATGAGGGTATCTGTCCTGTACCAAAAGTGCCTTCCCAATCAACTTTATCCTGCCATTTGTAAAGTATATTGAAACCAATTCCTTTAAATGCATTCGGATTACCAAAGCCAAGGTTGTAACGTATTTTTGGCGTGTTGAAGAAAGCTACAAAACCTTCGTCAACATCTTTTAACTGGTCGCCATAAATATTTGCTTTAATGGTATAACCTTTCCCTGCAGCATATTCCCCACCAATGCCCCATCCATTTGCTGTTACAGGGTGAGTGCTGTTAGTTACAAAGGAATAATTTTGCGTAGTAAATGGACTTAAAAGTTCAGTATAAGTTTTTGTAGCATCCATACTTGCACCACCACCTACAGCTACTCTACCAATAAAGTCTTTGTATTTGCTGGTATAATAATAAGCATCAATGAGTAATTTTTTTGCTATAATACCCCTATAACCTATTTCAAAAGATTGCATAGATTCAGGACCAACTTTTGCTAATTGTACCTGAACAAGTTTTGTTGGATCAGGTACTCCCGTTTGTCCATATGCATCCCTGTAAGCCACGATACTTTCTGCAGTGAAAACAGGATTAGTAGAGGAAAATTTATAGTGATCGTCAAAACTAGGCAGTGACCCAATCAAAAGACTTCCTGGTGTTCTCAGATTGATCCATTGATCCTGGTTAGTAGGGAAACGATATGCCTGCTGGTAGGAAAGACGTATACGATTGTCTTTGGCAACTTTTACAGAAGCTGTTACTCGTGGTGTAAAGCGACCGTCGAAATTTTCATTTTTATCAAATCTTCCTGAGGCAGTTAATTTCAATACATCATTAAGCAAAGCCTTTTGTAATTGTACGTAACCACCAAATTCTCCAATTTTTATAGAACCCATTGTATCAGCGAAAATAGTACCATTAGAATTTAAGTTATACCAGCGATAGCTGGCACCTACAAGAACATCTATTACTTTAATATAAGGAGTCAAGTTATATTGTCCTTCGAATTGATATAGACTTGATTTATCTGCAAATTGTGAGCCTCCTTTGCTGATAGAGGTAGTAACTGAATTATTAAAAGCAGTATTAAATGCCGCAGATCCAGGCAAAGCCCTTCCTGAATCAGCTTTACTGCGGGCATACGCATGTGCAGTTTCAGCATCACCCCCACCTAAAACAACACCTGAATAATAACCCACATATTGTCCAAACCAATCACTATTTGCTTTCCATGCATTGTTTACTGCCAAAGCAGTAAGCGTTGAAGCATAGGAGTCGCCTGAATTTTCCTGAGTAGTATACCCTCTGAAGAACCAGTTTTTGCTTTTGATTTCTAATTTATATTGACCAATTCTAAAATTTTTTAATGAATATCTGTCAGCACCTGTATAAACACTTGTTCCTGATCCCCAATTACCTGTTAGCGATAGCTGGGTGCTGTTTGTTATATTAAAATATAAACCAGCAGTAAATTTTAAATTTTTGGCATCATAATTAACGATATCCTTTTCATAATAGCCGGTGCGGCTTACATTCTGCGAGCCATAAATATTATTCCTTAAACCCAAATAAAATGGCAAAAGGTTTGTTGTAGATTGAGCCAAACCACCACTGGGGTCAATATTATAAAGTCCACCGATTGCAGCAGTAACTTGATCGGGAGTTGGCATCGGAGAAGGTAGGTACGTATTCAAATAGTTTACTATATCTAAAGTACCTCCTGTTGCGGCAAGTATACCTTGCTGAGTTTGATATTGTACAACGTTTGCAAATGCATTCATATTCGCGCTTGCTTCATCACCAAATACATTCACTCCATCGTAATTAGGGTCACTAGCTCTTGTGCCTGGTATTATTTTGCTCAGTACGTTGGTGCGTAAAAGATTAGTACTGTCATCAGCCTGCCAATCATCTGCTTTTATATATTCTGCACCAACTTTAAAAGCAAATTTCTCAGAGATTTTTTTACCCCAGCGCAAACTCCAGTCATAAAAAGGAGAAGCATCATGCCTGTAATCGCTTACATGGTTAACACCTTGTTTTATCTGGAAACTTACACCCTGGTATTTGAAAGGGTCCTTACTGGTTACCAGCAAAGTACCATTCATGCCACCTGAACCATACAGTGCAGAAGATGCGCCGGATAATAATTCCATATTATCTACATCGAGTTCTGAGAGGCCTATTACATTCCCTACTGAAAAATTTAATGCAGGTGCAGCATTATCCATCCCATCTACCAACTGGTTAAAACGATAATTACCGCTTCCGTTGAAACCTCTTGTACTTACTGTTTTAAAAGTATAACTGGAAGTTGTTATATCTACGCCTTTCAGGTTATTTAATGCATCATAGTAACTGGCACCTGGTGTATTGCGAATTGTAGAGGAATTAACCCTGTCAATTGAAACTGGCGCCTCCATAATACGTTGCGGCAGTCTTGTAGCAGCAACTACAATATCCTGACCAAGCGCATATGATACTGTTAATTCTATGCTTATCGAGGCCTCACCATTGAACTCTACTTCTTTGGTCTCATAACCAATGGAACTAACAACTAAAGTAAAAGGAGGCTTCTGTGTTGTAGTGAACTTAAAGTTCCCCCTGTCATCTGTATAAGCACCCGCCGATGACCCTTTGACCATAACCGAAACAGCAGCAATAGATTCCTTGGTACCGCTATTCTTAACATTACCGGAAACGGCCGTAAGACTTTGGGCAAAACTGTTCAGGCTTATGCAACATATGGTGATGCAAACCATTAGAATGCGCTGACTCTTTCCCATAAGGATGTTATTTTAGTTGTTGAACAGACAATGATAACAATTGTTATTTTTTTACAAAAATTTTTCTTGTCCACATTTGTGCAGATAAATTAAGCTATTTCCTTCAGAATGCCATGTATTAAAACGATTATCAGGTAATTTTGACGCATGGCAAACTTTAAATTCCCCCACCAGACCTCTTTTTACAAAGGAAAAGTAAGAGATGTTTATAGCATCAATGATCAATGGCTGGTAATGGTTGCAAGTAATCGTATTTCGGCTTTTGATGTTATTTTACCAAGACCTATACCTTATAAAGGACAGGTTTTGAATCAAATAGCTGCATATATGCTGGATGCAACCAAAGATATTTGTCCCAATTGGCTTACAGATACTCCTGCACCCAACGTGGCCATCGGTAAAAAATGCGTGCCCTTCAAAATTGAAATGGTTGTTCGGGGCAATCTTACCGGCCATGCATGGCGTACCTATAACTCTGGTAAACGAACTTTATGCGGTGTAAGTATGCAGGAAGGGATGAAAGAAAATGATTTTTTTTCTGCACCCATTATAACGCCTTCTACAAAGGCATCCGAAGGGCATGATGAAGATATTTCTGCAGCTGAGATTATCGCTACAGGTCTTGCTACACAAGAAGAATGGGAAATATTAAGCAAATACGCACTCGCACTTTTTGCAAGAGGTAAAGAAATTGCTGCAAAAAGAGGTTTAATACTCGTTGATACAAAATATGAGTTTGGTAAACTTGGTGATGAGATCATTCTAATGGATGAAATTCATACGCCCGATTCTTCCCGCTATTTTTATGCAGATGGTTTTGAAGAAAGACAGCAAAAAGGCGAGCGCCAAAAACAATTGAGTAAAGAATTTGTACGTGAATGGCTTATAGCCAACAACTTTATGGGTAAGGAGGGGCAAACCGTTCCGGAGATGAAAGATGAATGGGTTGATACTATCTCTAAACGCTATATTGAATTATACGAGCATGTAATAGGCGAAAAATTCATTCCGCAGGAATTGAGCGATGATGAAACCTATGCCCGCATTATAAAAAGTCTTGAACATTTATCGGCATAAAATATTTTACTTTCACTGGTGATTAACGTTCCGAACGTACAAGTGAGTGACACAACAGGCTATGAGTAATATTACCAAAGCCGGTTTCAAAAAAATACTTACCAAAACTTTAAACGGAAACTCAAAAACTGCTCATGCAACTGAATACGGTTATTTTCGACATGGATGGATTATTGATAGACAGTGAACCACTCTGGAACGAAGCGGCAGCAGAGGTTTTCAAAATGTATGGCGTTACACTCTCCGAAGAACAATACAACAGCACTACAGGGCTGCGCACCAAAGAATTTGTACAATGGTGGTTTCAAAAATTCAATCTTGGTGATGCAGAACATGCACGTGCAGAAAAACTGATCTTCGAAAAAGTGATGCACAAAATAGAAGCAAAAGGAAACGTAATGCCCGGCGTGCAATATATTTTTCGCTTTTTTTATGAACGTCAGTTTAAAATTGGCATAGCTTCTTCTTCGCCGCTTGATATGATAGATATGGCCATTGCCATGTGCGGCATCAAAAATTTTGTGCAGGCAAAAGCATCTGCGGAAGACCTGCCTTATGGCAAACCGCACCCACAGGTTTATCTTGATTGCGCTGCAAGTCTCAATGCAGATCCCTTGGCCTGTCTGTGTTTCGAAGATTCTTTTCCCGGGCTTATCGCTGTAAAAGCAGCACGTATGAAATGCGTGGTAGTGCCGCATTTCAGCCAGCAAAAGAGTGACCGGTGGACTATTGCCGATCTAAAAATTTCTTCTCTTCAAAACTTTGGCGAACTACATTTGAATTTATTACAATAATATTTTTTGTTTGCCGGCTGCAATGCACTGGGCATCTCCTGTTGTGTCACTCACTTGTACGTTCAGATCAATAATGAACAGAAAGTACAAGAGTGCGACGCAACGAATGCATCATAGGTATGCTGCAGCCGGGTTCATAAAGGAAATAATACTTTCCAACTGTATATACCTGTTTACTACTTTATATACTTAGATACAACTTATGTAATTCTTTCACATTTGCATCTGTACTATAATCGTTTAATTTGTAACATCAATAAGAATGTATGAAAAGATTACTGGCATTGTTCATTTTTATAATTGCAGCCATCATGTCAAATGCACAGAAAAAAGATAATGCTTATATAAAACAATGGCAGGAAATTGATACGCTTATACTTTCAAAAGACCTTCCAAAAACTGCGCTGAAAAAAGTTAAGTTGCTATACGCAGATGCAAAAGCTAAAGGAATAAAAGATCAGTTGATAAAAGCATTGCTGTACAGGATGAGTCTTGAAAATGATATAAACGAAGAAAACCCAAATGTAAATGATGCATTGCTGAAAGCAGAGATCAATGCCGCAAAAGATGAAGTGCAGAAAAGTATTTTATATGTATTGCTTGCTTATAACTATGAAAATTATTTTGATGAACATGCGTGGCAGTTCAGTGAAAGAAGTAAGACAATAAATTTTAAGAAGGAAGATGTAGCTACATGGAGCGCTGATGATTTTAACCGTGAGATCGGTGCTTTATATAATAAGGCATTGCAACCTGCCGCTGCTTTGCAAAGAACATCTCTGAAATTTTATAATGCTATTATTATAAAAGGCAACGCAGGCAATTTGCGACCAACTCTTTATGATCTTATTGCACATAAAGTGCTTGATCATTTTAAAAATGATAACAACTATATAACGCAACCGGATTATACATTTGAAATTAAAGAAGAAGCCGCTTTATCAACTGCTGACAATTTTATTCAGCATAGTTTTAAATCAGTTGATTCAACTTCTAACATACTGAAAGCTTTACAACTGTTTCAGCAGTTGATGCAGTTTCATAAAGCTGATAAAGATCCATCGGCATTGATCGATGTAAATATTGAACGAATAGAATGGGTGAATGAAAAAGCTGTTATTGACGAGAAAGAAGCATTGTATAAAACAGCATTAGAGGAGATAACCACAAAATATGCAAACAACAGTGTAGCTGCACAGGCCTGGTATTTGCTAGCAAAGATTTATGCAGATAAAGCAGGGACTTACAAACCTTTTGGCGATACTACCAACAGGTATGCTTATATAAAAACAAAAGAAATCATCAATGCAAGATTGAAACAGGATACTATTGCAAGTGAAGGCAGAAGTAATATGCTGCAGCTGCAAAACAGTATTAATACAATTGAATTACAAACACAGGTAGAAGGTATTAATATTCCCGGGCAGCCCTTTCGGATGCTGGTAAATTACCGGAATATTGAAACGATGCACATAAGAATTATCAATGCATCCGAACTCAAAAAAATAAAATTAGAAAGATGGGATGAAAGTTTCTGGAAAGAGCTTTCAAAGCTTTCATTCACAAAAAGCTATACGCAGTCATTACCAGCTACAAAAGATTACCAGCAACATGCAACTGAAGTAAAAATAGATGCATTGAAGCCTGGTGATTATGCTATCCTTGCTTGCAGCAGCAAAAACTTCGATCCTTCCAAAGACAAAATGATATTGCAGCGTTTTGATGTTTCCAATATTAGTTATATCAATAACGGTGATGATTATTTTGTCTTACACCGCGAAACAGGCGCAGCGCTTACAACTGCTGTTGTCAAATACAGTGTGGAAACATACGATAATAAGAAAGGAGATTACATAGCGGGCAATTTCATAACTATTCCTGTTGATTCAAACGGTATGTTTCATTTACCTGTAACAAAGATCAGCAACCGGAGAAATACTATTCTTCATTTTACTTATGGAGATGATACGCTTGAAACAAGGAGCAATGATTATTACAGGCCTTATAATAATGTGCAGGAAGAAGACACAACAGATTTTGAACGCAGAAATACAAAAATATTTTTCTTTACAGACAGAAGTATTTATCGTCCCGGTCAAATTATTTTCTTTAAAGGTATTGCGGTAACAAAAGATAAGATCAGCAATCGCCCAAAAATACTTTCAACTAAAGCAGCGATCGATATTTTATTAAAAGATGTAAATAATAAGCAGGTAGATTCAATTGAAGTAAACCTGAATGAATATGGCTCATTTACGGGTAAGTTTAAGATACCTCAGAATACACTTACCGGTAATTTTTCCATTGTTGCAGAAACATTGCAAGGGTTTGCAGGCATTAGTGTAGAAGAATACAAACGTCCAAAATTTTATGTTGAGTTTGATACGCTAAAATCAGCATACAAATTAAATGATACCATAATTATAACAGGCTATGCCAAATCTTATGCAGGTAATGTAATGGATAATGCTACGGTAAAATTCAATGTACAGCGCAATACAAGATTTTTATATCCATGGATGTTTTGGAAGATTAGTTGGCCAAGAGGTAATGCACAACAAATTGCAGATGGCATTATCAAAACAGATGCAACCGGAAAGTTTGAAATCAGTTTTATTGCAAAACCTGATAATAGTATTGATAAAGCAACAGAACCTGTTTTTGATTTTAGTATTGAAGCAGCAGTTACAGATATGAGCGGCGAAACAAGAGAAGGGAAGAGCAGTGTGTCTGTTGGTTATAAATCATTGCAATTATCTGTCGCAGTTCCTGCAACAGCAGAGCTCAATGAATTCAAAGAGATCGCTATAAGTGCAAAGAATCTTTCAGGACAAAATGTACCAACAGATGTAAACATCAGTATTGCGCCATTACAATCACCGGCAAAAATTTATAGAGAAAGATTATGGGATCAACCCGATCAATTCAGTTTAAGCAAAAATGAATTTGAAAAAGCTTTTCCTTATGACCTTTATGAAAATGAAAGCGATCACCGCAACTGGCAAAAGAAAGAAGTGCTTGTAAGTGAAACGCTTAACACAGAGGTTAATTCAAAATTCAAAATTCAAAATTTAAAACTTGGAGAAGGGTGGTACGTAATTGAAGCAACGGCAAAGGATAAAGAAGGCAATGCTGTTAAAGATGTACAATATATTCAGCTCTATAATAAAGATTCATCTGTATTGGCTTCCAAAGAAACAGCATGGAGCAATATTGTTGCAGCTTCTGTACAACCCGGGGAACAGGCAAAATTATTGATCGGTTCATCTTATGAAAATGTAAACCTTATTTTAAATACAGATTACAAATCAACGCCACAAAGCGATACCAGTTATTATGCATTCTATAAACTGAATAATCAAAAGCAACTCTATTCCTACAGCGTAAAAGAAGCAGACAGAAATGGTCTTGGCATCTGGTATGCATTTGTAAAGAACAACCGTTTCTATACGGGCGGCACTTCTATAGAAATTCCATACATCAATAAAGACCTGCAAATAGATTATAATACATACCGCAACAAAACAGAACCTGGTAGTGAAGAAAAATGGACAGTAACAGTTAAAGGAGATGATAAAGAAAAAGCAACAGCAGAACTATTAACTGCTATGTATGATGCATCGCTTGACCAGTTTAAACCGCATAGCTGGTACAAGCCGGATGTATGGTCTGTTGGATATAGTAATAATAATTGGAGTAGTAGAGAATCTTTTAAAATAAATAATTCTCAACCAAATTATTTGCCAAATAATATAGAAATTTTTTACACTACCTATAATAGATTAGCAATTCAAGGAGAAGATTTCTGGGGAGAAAATTATTTTTTGCAAGCGGGAAAAGTTAGAACTATTAATCAAGTTGGCTATGCAAATGATATTGTAGCTGCGCCAATGGCAATGAAATCAGTACCCGGTAGTGGAGATGTTATTAGAATTCGTGGTGCTGCTTCTATAGAAAGCAATGCAACTCCTTTATATATAATTGATGGTGTTCCAACGGAAAAAAATATTAATGAAATACCTCCAGATGATATTTTAAGTGTGACAGTTTTAAAGAATGAACAGGCGATTGCCTTATATGGTGCAAAAGCTTCAAATGGGGTAGTTATAATTACAACAAAATCTGGCTCTAAAAAAGATGAGCCACAAATCCAACCCCGGAAAAATTTCAACGAAACAGCCTTTTTCTTTCCGCAATTACATGCAGACACTGCAGGTAACTATACATTCAGCTTTACCATGCCGGAAGCATTAACGCAATGGAAATGGTTAAGCTTTGCGCATACAAAAGAACTGGCATTTGGACTACAGCAGCAAACCATTGTAACACAAAAAACATTGATGGTGCAACCCAACCTGCCGCGCTTTTTACGGGAAGGAGATAAGGTGGAATTAACCGCACGGATCAGCAATCTCAGCGACAGTGCATTAACAGGCACAGCCTCTTTGCAATTGTTTGATGCCATTACTAATCAACCTGTAGATGGTTTGTTCCAAAGTGTTTTTCCTGACCAATACTTTACTGCAGAAGCCAAACAAAGTACCGCAATCAAATTCCCGGTTACCATACCTTTCAATTACAACAAACCACTTACTATAAAAATAATAGCGAGTGCCAAGCCCCCTTCTCCCCAAGGAGAAGGGCGGGGGGATGAGGTTTCAGATGGCGAAGAAAACACCATTCCTGTTCTCACAAACCGCATGCTTGTGACAGAAACATTGCCTCTGTATATGCCCGGAGAAGGCTCTAAAGAATTCAAATTCAAAAAATTATTAAACAATACTTCACCCACACTTACCAACGAAAGTATTACAGTAGAGTATACACCGCAACCTGTTTGGTATGCAGTGCAGGCGTTGCCTTATGTAATGGAATATCCATACGAATGTGCAGAGCAAACATTCAATCGTTTTTATGCCAATGCACTGGCTGCATTTATTGTGGCCAAACATCCCGGCATAAAAGAAGTATTTGAAAAATGGAAAACAGATACAACAGCTTTGATCAGTAATCTTGAAAAGAACCAGGAATTAAAACAAATACTTTTAAATGAAACACCATGGGTGCTTGATGCTGCGAATGAAACACAACAAAGAAAAAATATTGCTTTGTTATTTGATGTGGTTAATATGAGCAGCAGTATGGATAAAGCTTTACAGGAATTGCAACAAATGCAAATGGATAACGGCGCATTCCCCTGGTTCAAAGGAGGCTATGCTGACAGGTATATTACGCAATACATTTTAACGGGTATTGGCAGGTTGAAAAAACTGGGTGCCTTAAATACAGGCAATACACTGTTGCAGGAAATTGAAACAAAAGCTTTGCAATACCCGGACCTTGAGATTGCGAAAGATAAAACAAACATCAAAGAAAAAGATCTTAAAAATGATAACCTTGGCAGCACGCAGATCCAGTATTTATACATGCGCAGCTTCTTTAACGATAATAAAATAAACGATGCTGCTAAACCTGCACAAAAATATTATCAGCAACAAGCTGAACAATATTGGAACAAGCAAAGCAATTATTTAAAAGCAATGATCGCTGCAGCTTTATACAGAAGTAATGAACAAACTTTTGCAGATAAGAATATCATTCCATCTATTCTTGAAAATGCAGTTGTTGATTCCACAAAAGGCATGTACTGGAAAAATAATCCATGGGGTTACTACTGGTACCAAAGCCCGATAGAACAACAGGCATTAATGATAGAACTTATGCATGAAATGCTAAAGGAGAAAGATAACGAAGCAATAAGTACGAATATTAAAAACATGCAAACATGGCTGTTGCTTAACAAACAAACCAATAACTGGAAAACCACCAAAGCCACTGCTGATGCATGTTATGCGTTATTGCTGGCAGGCAGTGGCTTGCAGGAACAGCCACTTGCTGTATCGGTAAACCTGGGTGATTATTCTATCAACTCTGTTGAAAAAGAACAACAGTCAGGCACAGGTTATTTTAAAGAGCGCATCAACGGTGCTGATGTAAAACCAGAGATGGGTAATATATATGTTGGGATTTCAAATCCTTTAGCTAAAAGTGCAACAAACCCTCCGTCCTGGGGTGCTGTGTACTGGCAATATTTTGAAGACCTTGATAAAATCACTTCGGCAGAAACGCCATTGAATTTGCATAAGAAATTATTCATCGAGAAAAATTCATCAACAGGAAAAATATTACAACCAGTGAATGATAATGATGAATTGCATGTTGGCGATAAAGTAGTAATGCAAATAATTTTGAAAAGCGATAGAGATATGGAATACCTGCACCTGAAAGATATGCGTGCTGCTTCCATGGAGCCAGCGAATGTATTAAGTGGTTACAAATGGCAGGATGGACTTGGTTATTACGAGTCCACAAAAGATGCTTCAACTGATTTTTTTATCAGTTATTTGCCCAAAGGAACGTATGTGTTTGAGTATCCCGCATACATTACACATACCGGAAATTTTTCTGTTGGGGTAGCCAATATTCAATGCATGTATGCGCCGGAATTCAATGCACGCAGTGAAGGAATCAGGATCAACGTAGAGAATGCAGGGCAGTAAATCTTGTATTATTTTTATGAACCGGACTATATTACTGCTATCGCGCTTCCGTTGCGTTGCACACTTGTGCAGTTGAATCATGCATGAGCTAAGCCTCGCGGCTTGAGCTAAAAAATAATAAGCTGTAGAAACAACCATTTATTTCCTTTACTTGCATTATATGAAAGTTGATTACTTAATAATAGGCCAGGGTATCTGCGGTACATTCCTCAGTTATTATTTAAAGCAGCAAGACAAAACTGTTTTGGTTATTGATGAACTACAACCATTCTCGTCAACAAAAGTTGCCAGTGGTGTTATTAATCCTGTAACTGGCAGACGTGTAGTAACCACGTGGATGATAGAAACATTATTGCCATTTGCATGGGAATCTTACAGCAGCATTGGAAAAGAATTGAACGAAACAATTATTGAACAAAAGAACACCATCAGCTTTGCGCCGTCTTACCAAATGAAAGAAACCTATGAAAAGCGCATGAGTGAAAAAGATTCTTATATCAACAGTGCAGGGGATAATCAGCAATATAAAACATTCTTCAATTATTTATTTGGATGTTACAGCATCGAGCCAACTTATCTTATTAACCTGCACCCATTATTAAAAGGTTGGCGTAAAAAATTGTTTGATAGCGATGGTTTATTGGAAGAGAGTTTCGATATTTCAATGCTAGGTGTACATGAAGATCATGTAACCTATAAAAATATTACTGCTCAAAAAGTTATCTTTTGTAATGGCATCAGCACATTTGAATATACTTATTGGCAAAATCTTCCTTACGTATACAATAAAGGGCAAGCTTTAATTGCAGATATTCCCGGTTTACCACAAACAAATATTTACAAATATGGTGCATTGTCTGCTGTACCATGGTATGATGGATTATGGTGGGTGGGAAGTAGTTATGAAAATGAATTTGAGACAACAGAGCCAACGGCAGTATTCAGAGAAGGAATGATCAAAGAATTGAATAGCATACTTAATATTCCATTCACTATAATTGATCAAGTTGCATCATTGCGGCCTGCTACACTGGAACGCAGGCCATTTGTGGGTTTGCATCCACAGCATAACAGCATAGGCATCTTCAATGGCATGGGAACAAAAGGTTGTTCGCTGGCTCCTTATTTTGCAAAGCAATTTGCAGATCATCTTACACATAACCAACCACTGGACGCACTTGCTGACATAAAACGGTTCAACAGGATTCTTATGGAAAAATAGAAACTGCAAGCCCTGCGCAAATAAATATTAAGTTTAAAAACTTCTACAATTGTTGCTCATTGTTCAGAACGTACAAGTGAGTGACACAACAGGCGATGCTACTAAGAGCTGAAGCCAAGTACATAAAAACATAGGGCCGCCTGGAAAGGCAGCCCGAGTTATCAAAAGAAAAACCGAATCAATGTTTAACAGAGAATATCCCTGAATGCACATTATCAACCTTTAAAACATATGTGCCATCCACTAAGGAAGGCAGATTGATCTGTAACCGGTTGTTTCCTTGCACTGTCTTTATATATCTATCGTAAATTAATTTTCCGCTGATGTCGTAAATAGCCGCGTTCCTTGTTCCCGGTTTGTTATCGGTAAATTCTATGATAAGATAATTTTGTGTTGGATTGGGATAGAGTTTCTTTACTTTAACCTCTTCTGCAATACCAGCATTTACATGCGGTACATTTGTTGCATACACAATACCTGTTACATTCTCCGTCACGCCTACAGCGTCCCATGCTTTTATGGTTTGCGATACTTCATTTGAGCCTTTACCAAAAAGATCTTCAGCCGATTTTATAGAATAAATCCTTGCATCTTTATAAACAGAAGTTGGAACAAGGTAAGTAACCAATGTGCGATATGCAATTGCCTGTGCTTTCTGCATACCGATACCTGTAACTTTAAAAGAGAATGCTTTATCATTTGTGCCATTACCACCATTCGATAAAAGATAAAACCAATAATTAAGTACACCGCTGTTAGTATGTACACCACCATTATCATTGTTGCCTGTATACCAGTAAATGCCTTTGTAAGTGTCTGGTTGATTGTAAGCATTTGGATTGCTCATAGAACGTAGTGTATAAAAATCGCTTCCTATAAGCCAGTCTTTTTTTACTGGCCTTGCAAACCATTCTATGGCAGTGCCAAAAATATCGCTGAAGCCTTCATTGAGCGCACCGGATTCTTTGCCATAATTAAGATCTGCGGTATATGAAGTAAGACCATGTGTTATTTCGTGCCCGCATATATCGAGAGCTGTGAGAGGTTTATTACCATAAAAAGCATTTCCATCACCGTAAGTCATTACACTGCCATCCCAAAAGGCGTTGAAGTAATTTTTGTTGTAATGTACATAGCTCTTCAATGCGAAACCTTTATTGTCGATACTGTTGCGTTTAAAATTTTGCAGGTAAAAATCATAGGTTTTCTCGGCGCCCCAGTGTGCATCTGTTGCATATTGGTCTTTTACAGCATTTACATTATTCCAGTTATTGTCTGCATCAGTAAAATCTACTGCGGTTGTATAAACAGTTCTATTCTGCAGGTTCAGTGTAATGATGCCATTACCTCTTGTAGTTTCTTTGAGTGAGTATACACGATTGTTTAATGTTGTTTTTACGGTTTGTATACCGTTATAAACTGTGCTGGCTTTTCCTTCCGTGTCAATCGTTTCGATTAATTCTTTTGTGCTAAGAACCGCACCGGTTTGTGCATCTATATATATTAGCTGCCTGCTCAGCGGCTCTTTTGCGTAAATATCAAATTTATATGCAAGATGTAATGCCGTTGCATCATCTTCAGATGCATAATAAACCAATTTTGCTTTTGGGTACAATGTTATTGACTCATCTTCAGTTGTTGCTTTTGCAGGTGTATTTTCTTCGTTGTCTTCCCATTTATAATGCTGTGCATTTACTTTCTTTAGAGCAATTTTTAATGCATCTGCTTCTGCAATGCCTGGTATGCGGATGGAATTCAAAGGAATATTTTTTATCCACCTGCCATTTTCAGATAATACCTTTCCTGTTTTTATATGTAGTATATAAATGGCATTTTCTATAGGAATGCCATTGAGGATTTGCTGGTAACGATAATGTTCAAAGCCAAGATCATCTGTGTCAGCATTCAAAAGAATCGTATTAGCGGAAACACTTGATTTAAGATCATTATTATTAACTATTACAACATTTCCTTTTTTGAAAACCGGTGCATTGGTGGAAGAGAATTCAATAAGTGAGGGATGTAAACCTTTATCGCCGGCTTCCAGCCTGGTTACTTTTTGCGCTTGTGTAAAAAGGCCGCAACAGAAAATATATATGGCTGCCCCAAGCAGTCTCTTCATGGATATTGGTTTTGAAAAGGATTTCAGATTGCGCTTAACATTCTGATTTGTTCAAGTAAGAACGCAATATTAATTGATTGATTTCGAGCGCCTCTACATTTAATTGGCTTTTAAGGTAAGCAGATTGTAAAAAACATTGCTCATTTTGGTTTATAAAGCGATATTGTAATTCGCAACAACGTTTAAAATATTATAACGCCACTCCTCCGGCTCGTTTGCCTTTCCGCAAATCTTAAGATACCATTTGTAATACATACTTTACCATTTGTGAAACCGCAAGTCCCGCTGCTCCCACATATCCTTTATTTGAAATGCCAACCTCATATATCTTTACGCCATCAAACCAAAAAGGAGCCAGTCTCCAACGTAAAGATGAACAACAAATTTCTGGAACAGTTATTTACCCTTGTCAGATTAAGGGAAAATCCACCCGGGAATATCTCCAGCCTGTAAAGCTTCTCAAACAGTAAAGATTCTAACCGCGTAATTGCAGGTCTAAATGATCTGCACTCTGCAAAAAACAATTCACAAGCATTTCAAACATGAAACCAATCATATTGGTAATTGTGGGTGCAGCAATGCTAATGCCCATGATGCGCCATCATAATATACATTACTCAAAGGAACTGCGTAAAAGTCGTACCAGACGTGTGCAGCAAATTGAGCTGAAACAAGATACAGAAACTGATGTGCATACGTCAGATTTCTGGATAGACCGCCTGCCATAAAACTTCCCCTAACAAGTCCGGATAGAGTAATGCACGAAAGTGTAATCGGCGGAGCTATGTGATGTAAAGAAATAATTGTTAGCCGCACTATTGAATAAACATTAAACATCGTTGCGTCGCACTCTTGTACTGCAAGGATTTAATTGAGCAATAAAACTGCAGAGACGCGAAGTCGGAGAGATAAAACAAACACTCTGCGTCTCTCGGTCTCTGCGTTAAAAAATAAAACATGAAAAAATAATTCAGCCATTCGCAAATGTTAGTATACAAACACTTGGAATTATGATGGCAGTGACATTGGTTATTCCCACATAGTAAATTAAAACAGGAGATTGCATCATGACAACATGTATTAAAAAAGACACATTATTAAAAGCAGAGAATATCAATCTCTCTTATGATGATAAAATTATTTTAAGAGACATCAACTTTTGTATCAAAGACATTGTACGTCCGGATGTAAAACAAGGAGAGGTTGTTTCTCTGATTGGAAGAAGCGGTATTGGAAAAACACAATTGTTTAAAATACTTTCTGGTCTGCAAAAGCCAACATCGGGCACTGTGAAATTACATAACAACGAAACAGTAAAAGCTGGTGTCATGGGCGTGATATTCCAGAACTATTATTTGTTTGAATGGAGAACAGTATATCAATCATTATTACTTGCATCAAAACAAAATACTGCATTAAAAGGAAGAGAAAAGGAAACCATAGAGCAATATGCTGCAGACTTTAATTTAAAAGATGAGTTAAAAAAATACCCGCGGCAATTATCTGGTGGACAAAGACAAAGAGCAAGCATTATTCAACAGTTACTGAAAGGTTCAGATTTCTTATTACTTGATGAGTCATTCTCTGGTCTCGATGTTTGTATGTGGGATAAAGTAACAGACCTGTTATTACAGGTTTCCATTTCAGATGAATTTAAGACACTCATCATTGTTTCTCATGATATTGCAACATAAGTAGCTATTTCTGATACGGTACTAATCATGGGAAATGAAAATGGTAAACCTGGTGCAACGATCAAAAAATAAATTGATCTTATCGAGAGGAATTTAGCATGGAAACAGAATATAAAAAAGGAGAAGGCTTTTACAGAAACAGTAGAAGAAATTAAAGATTGCTTATAAAAAATGAAATCTATATTTTGGATTATCAAGAACCAGATTTTTGCCGGGCAATGAAAAGAAAGTACAAGAGTGCGACGCAACGATATTTAATGTTTATTCAAATGCCCGGTTCAAAAAAATAAAAAACATTCTTAAAAAACTTAAAACAACAATTATGAACGCTTACGATTTTATTACAGGTTACTGGTGGGTACTGGTGATCGTTTTATCACTACTATTTTACAAATTTATATTGCGTGTTTTCTTTGGTATGGTGATGGTGCCTGAAAACAAAATTGGTCTTGTTACAAAAAAATTCGTGCTTGTTGGTGCTAACCGTGAGTTGCCTGACGGTCGCATCATTGCAACAAAAGGTGAAGCAGGCTTCCAGGCTAAAACCCTTGCTCCTGGATTGTATTGGGGTATGTGGCCATGGCAGTTTGGAGTAGACATGATCGCTTTCACTGTTATTCCGGAAGGCAAGATTGGATTGGTGTTGAGTAAGGACGGTGCTGAAATTCCAACGGGTAGAATTCTTGCCCGTAAAGTTGACAGCGATAATTTCCAGGATGCTCAAAAGTTCCTGGACAATGGTGGCCAGCGTGGCCGGCAAACGGCATACATCACTGCAGGTTCTTATCGTATCAATAGTTTTTTATTTGATGTAACAATTGCAGACCAGGTTATCATTAATGAAAATATGGTGGGCATCATTACTTCCCTGGATGGTCAACCAATTCCACAAGGGCAGATCGCCGGTAGTAATGTTGAAGGCCATAACAACTTCCAGGATATTGATACTTTCATGAATAATGGTGGTTGCCGTGGATTACAGCCGCAGGTAATATTAGCAGGTAGTTATTATATCAATCCATGGGCAGTACAGATAGAAGAGAACCCGATGACTGATGTGCCTATTGGTCATGTTGGAGTCGTGATTAGTTATATTGGTGAAGACGGTAAAGACCTTACCGGCGAAAGTTTTAAACACGGTAACATTGTAAGTAAAGGTTTTCGCGGAGTTTGGATGGAGCCACTGGGACCCGGTAAATATCCGATCAACAAATACACGATGAAGGTGGAATTGGTGCCAACAACAAACCTTGTATTAAATTGGGCAAATGCAAGAAGCGAAGCACATATGCTTGACAAAAACTTGTCTACCATTACCGTGCGCAGTAAAGATGGTTTCCCTTTCAATCTTGATGTGGCGCAGATCATTCATATTCCTGCAACTGAAGCTCCAAAAGTTATTGCCCGTTTTGGTAGTATGGGCAATCTTGTATCACAAGTGCTAGAACCAACCATTGGTAACTATTTCAGAAATTCTGCACAGGATAGTGATGTGATCAGTTTCTTAAGTACCCGTAAAGAAAGACAGAGTTCTGCAAAAGAACATATTAAAGCGGTACTCGATGATTACAATGTAAATGCAGTTGATACTTTGATCGGTGACATCGTTCCACCTGAAGCATTGATGAAAACGCTGACTGACAGAAAAATCGCACAGGAAGAAGAAAAAACTTATGAGACACAGCGCATGGCACAGGAAAAGCGCCAGGGTAAAGAAAAGGAAACAGCCATTGCTGAAATGCAGAAAGAAATTGTAAAGGCACAACAAAGTGTAGAAATTTCTCAGCGCACTGCAGATGCAACGGTAAAAAAAGCAGAAGGTGATGCAACAAGTTTAAAACTTCAGGTTGATGCAGAAGCAACCGCAACAAAGATGCGGGCAAATGCAGAAGCAGAAGCTACAAAAATGAGAGCCGCTGCACAGGCAGAAGCCACAAAACTCAATGCCAGTGCTGATGCAGAGCGAATCAGTAAAACCGGCTTGGCAGAAGCAGAAAAAATTATGGCTGTCGGTAAATCAACTGCAGAAGCTTATGAGTTGCAGGTGAAAGCAATGGGTGGGGATAACTTTACCAAATACAAGATCACTGAAGAAATTGGCAAAGGCAACATAAAAATTATTCCTGATCTTATTGTTAGTGGCGGCAACGGCAGCGATGGAAGTTTGAGTGGTTTAATGGGCTTGCAATTACTGCAAATGATACAGGAAAAGAAAGCAAACAAAGAAGAGAGTAAAAATTAATTAGTTACGCATTTGATAAAAGGTCGCTCAAAATTTTGAGCGACCTTTTTTATTTATGACGCCAGCGACAGCATATATATTATACATCCGTTGCGTCGCACACGTAGACTTTCTTTTCTTTATTCAGCAACGAGCAAAGCGTTGAAGTGTGCGACGCAAGGATGTTCAATTGAAATACTACAGCTTGCAACATAAAATATTTAAAATGTATAAATGATGATAATCAAATAACGTAATGATCACTATCAGTGTTTACAGTTTTTGTTACAAGTAGATTTGTTTTTTAAAGGTGGCGATAAACATAGTTACAACATCAGAACTTCAGCGTTATTTATAATAGCACCAGTTATCATGCAACTATAAATAAAGAAATTCAGTGAGATCGTTGTAACTAATTTTTTAATAAGTGGCTTCATTTTTGAAATAATAGTAATGTGTGGAATTTATTGTGCTACCAAAGCTGAAATGCCCGGGTGATGAAACTGCTGTAGGAAAGTGCGACGCAATAAAGTTCAATAAATTTTTTAGCTGGGTAAGTAGTGAAATTTAGGTAAGCATTTTATCAAATATAATTTGATCCGTATATCTTCTGAAAAAGCAACCGCTATTTTTTGAAAAACCTACTTTTTTCAACTGTACTCAAACATAGAAACTTTATGAGAACTTCAAAGAAAATTTTGTACCTGAATCTTGCTGCTATTTTTATTTTCTTTTTTGTTTCCTGGACAAGAAATAGTAATTCACCCAACAGTGCCATCAGCCATGAAACTGTTTATGATTATTTTTTTTCACCTCCAACTGATGACCTGAATTCCTTTCAAGGTGATGATAATACTGATGAATTTGACTGGGCTTATAACACGACAAAGCCCAAAAAAGTACCACCTGCAGATGATGTGATGGTTCAAAGAATTCCTGGTGATAATAATCATTTACTTGTAATGGCAGTTTATAGTTATGCTGCTTATCATGAAAATTTTGTCACGATCAATTATGGTGGTGAAGACATTTCTTTACGCGATGATGGTAGTGGAGATGATAAAGTTGCAGGAGATGGTGTTTACACAACGAAAATTTTTACTGATGTAAAAGAATTCAGGAAACTGGCTATTGAAATGCTAAAAGAAACTATTAAAAATAAATGGCAACCTTTATTTGTTGACCGTGAATTCAAGGCAAGTACACTCTGCGATGTAAATCCTTTTAGCGAAACAAAGTTTGATAACAATGAACCTGTTTCAATTGTAAATCTTACAACTGCTGGTGAAACAGTACAGATTGGAAAGGTTAGACAAAACAGTATTTTTCTTACTGATGTTTCTGTAGTTGAAGATCCTGCCAGAACATGGAATTTTTGTACACAAACAGGTAATATAAATGGTGCGTGGACTTTTAAAACACTCATGAAAAACCTTGCGACCCAGATACCCTCGCAACCTGCATCAGATCAAGCTGTTTCAGATTTTGTAAAGAGCTGGCTGAATAGCTGGGCAAGACAGAAAATTATTAACAGTGATACAGTTCCGGCAAGAAAACTCGTGAATGAAAAAATCCTGAATCCGTGGCTAGACAAGAGTAAAGCCGCAGGTAATGTAGATGGATTTCTTGATATGCGTTTTGCTCCTTTTAAATTAACAGCAATTGTAAACCGTTTTGACCTGCGAGAGCGTGCAAGCGGAATACCTGCAGGAGAAGGAAGAATGATATTCTGCCTTATTAATTCAGATTGTTCAAAGGCAGAAGATTTTACACTAATTTTTGAATATGGTATCAACAAACCAGATGTGTGTGATTCTTTGCGTAACTGGGCTACACAATGGTATAATCTAAAAGATCTTACTTTAGGAAGCCCTGAATACTTGACGGCATTACAAAAAATAACAGACCAGTTTACGCTTTGCGGCACAAATCCTAATAAAACAAATCAAAGCTGCATTGATGCTGTAAGAACAAATGAAGTTGCTTTGGCATCTTCAGATGCAACACATCCACCAAGATGGGAGTTCAGGGAATTTGGATTAAACCCACATTCGCATGCATTGGTGCAAAAAACAGTTAGCCAGGCACCGGCAGATAAATACAATGTACAAATTGATAATACCGATGTTGAACGTATGGTAAAATTTATAAATGAAAATGATTCCCTTATTGATGTAGAAAATTATAATGTACCTGATGTTTATGATAGTTTTCCATTTCTTGCAGGTAAATCAACCATACTTGATACACCTATAGGCCTGCCAACAAAGCCCTATCATTGGGATGGTGTAGAGAATAATAAGACTGCCGCATTTATAAAATCAACAACAACGCGTCATGTCTTTTCTAGAAATGTTTGTAGCGGTTGTCATGCCGGAGAGGTACAAACTTTCTTCACACATGTAGATCCTGTCTTTTTTGGAACCCAGGCAACGCTTTCAGGTTTTCTAACAGGTAAGGCTGGTAGAGGAGGAGCTATTGATTCAGATGGAGATTCTACTAACGATGTATTCAAGGTAAAAGATGCAGCGAACCGCGGAACCACAACCCAAGACAGGTTTCATACTTTCAGCGATATCAAAAGACGAGCCATGGATTTAAAACAGGTGGCAACTACTGCATGTGCAACAGTATTCTCTTTGCGGAATAATCTGATGTTTCACCCGGTAGGCGCTGTTCATTAATATTTATAATATTATCAATTCAAACCGTTCATAAAGCGAACGGTTTTTTTATGCCGGTCTGTAAAATAAAAATTAGGCTTTTGTTGCGTCGCACACTTCGGCATCTTATTCGTTAATGAACAGTTCGAATACGAAAAGTAATTCTATAATTTAAAATAAAATACCACATATATATTATGAAATAAAAATTCGAAATCCCTTTTAAAATGTATTATATTGTAGTACTTTTATCGTATACACCAGCTTGATCCATACCTCCCTGATATACCGCTAATTTTTAACCGGAAAAACTTTTTCAACTTACCTCAAATAAAAAACTTATGGGACCTTCAAAACAAATCTTCACGCTAGCCATTTCTGCTGCTATTATTTTATTATCACTTTCCTGGAACAGAAACAACAAAAAAGACCAACAGCAAAATAATAGTTCTTCGTATGATGCATTTTTTTCGTCGAGGCGTGCTGCAGCAGATTTTTCGGATTTTGATGCCGGCATAACAAATGAATTTGATTGGGCATACAATTTAAGTAATCCTAAAAAAATACCACCTGCAGATGATGTAATGGTGCAACGCATACCCGGAGATAATTTTCATATACTCGTGATGGCGGTGTATGCAAATGCTTCGTTCAGGGAAAAATTTGTAACCATCAACAATGGGGGAGAAGATGTAGTCTTGAGAGACGATGGAACAGGTAATGATAAAGTTGCCGGTGATGGTGTATATACCGCTAAAATCTATACAGATGTAAAAGAATTCAGGAAGCAGGCCCTGAGCATGTTGAAAGAAACGATCAAAGATAATTGGGAGCCGCTTTTTGTTGACAGGGAATTTAATTACAGCAAAGCCTGCGATACAAATCCATTTAGTGAAATTAAATTTGATAACAATGAAGCCGTATCAATAAGTAATCTTACTGCGGCACCGGCTGGTAGCACTACTTTAGATAAGGTTAGAAATAACTGTATCTTTCTTACAGATCTTTCTGTAGTGGAAGACCCAACACGCACGTGGAATTGTTGTACACAAACGGGGAATGTGGATGGTCCCTGGACCTTTAAAACATTAATGAAAAACCTGGCAACACAGGATCCTTCTCAACCTGCTTCAGACCAAACCGTTTCGGATTTTGTAAAAGCCTGGTTGAATAGCTGGGCCGTACAAAAAATAATTAATGAAGATACTGTGCCTGCAAGAACATTGGTGAATGATAAAATTTTAAATCCTTGGCTTGCAAAAAGCCTTGCCGCAGGTAACCCGGAAGGTTTTCTTGATATGCGTTTTGCACCCTTTAAATTAACTGCAATTGTAAATCGGTTTGATCTTAGAGAAAGAGCTTCAGGTATTCCGGCGGGTGAAGGAAGGATGATCTTTTGCCTGATAAATGCTGATTGCACCACTGCTGAAAATTTCACTACCATCTTTGAATATGGCATTAATAAGAAAGATGTTTGTGATTCTTTGAAAAGCTGGGCAACACAATGGTTTAAACTAAAGGATCTTACATTAGGCTCTTCACAATATCTTTCGGCTTTGCAGGCTATCACAGACCAATTTACACTTTGCGGGTCTAATCCTAACCGGACGCATCAAAGCAGCATAGATGCGGTGCGTACCAATGAAGTTGCGCTTGCTGCCACAGATCCTCCCCGTTGGGAGTTCAGGGAATTTGGTTTAAATGGAAATGTGCATGCGCTTGTTCAAAAAACCGTGTCGCAAATACCTGCAGACAGGTATAATGCACAAATTGATAATGCTGATGTGGAACGCATGGTGAAATTTGTCAATGAAAATTCTGCAGGAATAGACAGTGACGCATATGAGGTACCAAATATTTATGATGGATTTGCCTTTCTCGGTGGTAAATCGACGATACTTGATACACCTGTGGGTTTGCCCACAAAACCTTACCATTGGGATGGCGTAAACAATAATAAATCAGTTGCATTTATATCCACCACTAAAACAAGGCATATATTTTCAAGAAATGCCTGTTCCGGTTGCCATGCCGGCGAAGTGCAAACATTCTTTACACATGTAGATCCTGTATTTTTTGGAACAGCAGCAACACTCTCAGGGTTTCTTACCGGAACGGCTGGCAGAGGCGGTGCAGTTGACGCAGATGGTAACCCGAGTAACGATGCTTTTAAAGTAAGAGATGCCGCCAACAGGGGTAATGGCACAGAGCGTTTTCATGTTTTTAATGATATAAAGCGAAGAGCAACAGATTTAAAACAGGTCGCCACTACTACCTGCACAACGGTATTTTCTTTAAGAAATGAATTAATGTTTCATCCTGTGGGTGCTGTTCATTAATAGAAGAGCTACAGAGAAAGATATTACAATAATGATTTGATGGTCTGTTGATTTGCTGGTATCAAAAAAACATTATGTTCTAAAAGCGTATTGAATTTTTTGGTACCAGCTTTGTTTTTTATGGCATCATCCCTTGCGTCGCACTCTTGTACTGAAGAGCATGAATCGACAGCATAACCTTTCTTATTCACGATTGACGAATAAAATTCCGAACGCACAAGGGAGTGACACAACCTGCGATGCCACATGTACTTCAGCCCGTATTCAAATAATATATCACAAACTGATACCTGTTCTTGTTTCTTCTTGCCTGAAACTTGGCTCTTGTAACTTGACTCTTTTCCTCCTATCTTCGCCATCAAATTTTTATACACATGAACCTACACGAATACCAGGCAAAAGAACTGCTGAAAAAATACAATGTGCCCGTTCAGGAAGGCATTGCGGTGGATAATGTTATGAGTGCCGAAGAGGCTTATCGCCAAATGAAAACACAAACAGGCAATAGCTTTGCCGTAGTGAAAGCGCAGATACATGCAGGTGGCCGTGGTAAAGGAAAGATTGTAGGCTCTGAACAACGTGGCGTGGCCGTGGGCAAAAGCCTGGAAGATATTGATACCATTGCAAAGAATATTTTGGGACATACACTGGTTACTATTCAAACAGGACCTGCAGGAAAAAAAGTAAATAAGATATTAATCGCACAGGATGTTTATTATCCCGGTCCAAATCCTGTAAAAGAATTTTACCTGTCTATATTATTGGATCGTGCAAAAGGTCAGAATGTAGTTATGTACAGCACCGAAGGTGGTATGAACATTGAAGATGTGGCGCATGATACCCCCGAGAAAATATTTAAAGAATGGGTTCACCCCGGCGGTGGGTTGCAGGGTTTCCAGGCAAGAAAGATTGCATTCAATCTGGGGCTTACCGGTGAAGCATTTAAAAACTGTGTAAAGTTTGTGACCAATCTTTATAACGCATATGTTGGTTTGGATTGCAGCATGCTCGAAATAAATCCTTTGTTCAAAACAAGTGATGAAAAGATAATAGCAGTCGATTGTAAAATGAACCTTGATGAGAATGCATTAATGCGTCATCCCGATCTTGCTGCTATGCGTGATGTAACAGAAGAAGATCCAACAGAAGTAGAAGCTGGTCAATACAATCTGAATTTTGTAAAACTGGATGGCAATGTGGGTTGCATGGTAAATGGTGCGGGTCTTGCAATGGCAACTATGGATATGATCAAACTAAGTGGTGGCGAGCCTGCCAACTTTCTTGATGTAGGCGGTAGTGCGAATGCACAAACAGTGGAAGCTGGTTTTCGCATCATCATGAAAGACCCGAATGTAAAAGCAATTCTTATAAATATTTTCGGCGGCATTGTGCGTTGCGACCGTGTTGCAGCAGGTGTTATTGAAGCATACAACAAACTTGGCAATATCAATATTCCAATCATTGTTCGCTTGCAGGGCACCAACGCAGAAGAGGCTAAGAAGCTGATTGATGAAAGTGGTTTAAAAGTGCAAAGTGCAATACTGTTAAGCGAGGCAGCAGATCTTGTAAAAAAGGCAGTGGCATAAAAGAAAAGAAACTATTATTCCAATTATTTATAAACGCTCACACGAAAACATGTTGAGCGTTTTTTATGAACCATGCTGAAGAATAAACAGGAAGCTTTTGTAGCGTCGCACACTTGTATTATTGGAAGAAAAGCAACAAGGGTAACAATCCAGGATATGTCATTTCAATTTAACAACCGAAACAATATTTAATAACTATAAAGGACTTCTCAGGAAGTAGCAGTATTATGAAAATATTTAACTATTTCATTTCTATATATTAGTTTTATTAATAGACCTTCAGAGTAAAATATTTTTGTATGAAGCATGCACTACAAAATATCTCTTTACCTCTTACCGTATTTATTTTGTTGGTATCCTGTAATAGTAATAACACTAATGCAAAAAATAATATCGGAATTAATAACACTGAGTCGCTAAAGCCTTCAGCACCTTATCATCTTGATATTCCAACAGGGTGGACGACTGAGCAAATGCTTTTTCCGATTGACTTTGCACCACAAATAACATATACAGGAATAGAAGACCTTCGCTTTACCCATGGATGGGGAGATGTAGCCAGCGATGAACATTGGACATATGCTTTTCTATGGTGGCTTGACGGGAAGCCTTTAATCGATGCAAATATTTTACAGGAAAACCTTAATGCATATTATTCCGGTCTTGTAAAAAGAAATATTATCCAAAGAACTATTCCGGCTTTCAAGGTTGTGCCAACAATAGCAACAATTACAAAAGCGCCAACAATGCAAGGCGATACGGCAACATACAGCGGTACAATAAAAATGCTCGATTATATAGCACAAGTACCTATTATTTTAAATTGTTTGGTGCATATAAAAAATTGTACAACAAAAAATAATACTGCAGTTTTCTTTGAAATATCTCCCAAGCCTCATGAGCATGCAATATGGCAACAGCTGAATAAATTAAACGATGATATTAAATGCAGCGAATAATTATTCAATATTTAAAACTGCTTAATTCGTAGAAACAACACTACAGAAAATTCATAGCATCTTTTATTTTTTTTAAAATATAAATAACTTTACTTGCATAACGATAAACCGAAAATCCATTATTCCATTTAAAAATCCTGTAACATGGTACTTACCGATTACCTGTTTCAGCAATGCCTGCGGACACACAATCTAATAAACGGAAATGCTGCGAGGAGACTGACATTGCTTATTATAGATGAAAAGATAAAAGAGCTTGAACAGCAGCCTTACGATTTTACAAAACGCATTTCCGAATTAAAGAAAATGAAAGATAATATGGAGCCTGTATAAAGCCGGCCTTCATTTACTATAAGGATTTTCAGGTGCCCAATTGTATAATTACTATGCAGCATTCTTGCGTCGCACACTTGTACTTGCACATCCTTATGCGTAGTGTTTATCTTGAAATCATGTGATGTAAATAAAGGAGTTTTAAAGTAATCCGTTATAGGTCTTGCATCAAAAAAAAGAATACCCTTTTGAGTATTCTTTTTTATTGATGTTTGTTTTCCAAAATTACATTTGAACAACCTGTGTTCTCAACGTTTCAACAATTGCGCCGACTCTTGCTATAAGATAATCAGGCAGTCCATTTTTTGTTGCACCGGCTACAAGGTCAACAATAAACTGATCAAAGTCATCGTCAGCAGCCTTGGCAGCCATTCTTGGGTTCTTTGCAGGATCATGTGCTTCAATCATACTTAAACCAGTGTAGGTATAATCTTTAGCGCCTGTAGCAACACAAAAGAAGTCTGTAAGATTTTTACTTAATTCCTGGAAACCACTTAAGTCACCGGCTGTAACTTCTGCAAGTAACACACTGAAATATGGATTAAGTTCAGGATCAGCTGCGATAACAAAAATGGTGCTGTCAACAACGGAACGAATGCCTAATCTTCCCTGTTCAATTTTTACAGAAGCATCTACCGGATCTGTAACAAGTGTGGTGCCACCTAATGAATCATACAAAGTCATAGCGGCAGGTGGAGGGTTGTTATCATCTTTGTTACAAGCAGTTAAAAAAGATGCGAATGCAACAACACAGGATAATACTACAACAGATACTCTTTTCATATTTATGAATTTTAATTAAAAAGGTTAGTTACCGAGTTATAAATTTTTGATGTAAAAGAACCAGCTGCGACAGGGCAACCACTTTGCAATTCTTCTTTGCTTGGCATATATCTTACTGCATTGTAATGAAGCGTAGAACGCATACTATTCAATATATCATCAGCGTTTGCTTTTATAGGGTAAAATGTAAAAACAGCTGTTCCCGATTTTTCATTACATAATACATGATCAACACCTTTTTGATTGTACAACCATGCAGTAACAGTGTTTGCATCTGTTTTGTCAATGGGTTGTTTAAAATCAAAACGGGCCATGATCTTTGTATTAGCTGTAGGAGCTTTAGGCTTCATAACCATATAAATGTGTATAGCTAAAACGGATGCCAGTAAAAGAATTGTTGATAAACTGATCCACAACATCTTTTTGAATTTGTGTTTTGTCATACCTGAATTTTATTGATGAACATTTAGCTCTGAATTATTTACGGTATTTGATTCATCATGGTTTTGAAGAAAATACTTTTTTGTAAAAGTTATTTTTGTAATAAATAAAAGAAGTTATTAAGTGAAGTATGAAACATACAAAAGGAATCAAGCTGATTCCTTTTTATAAAATATAGTATCTGGGTATTCGATAAAGAATATGAACTTGAATAAATGCTCAATACATTTTAAGCAGCACAAGTGAGTGACACAACGAAGATGCCAATGGTGATGAGGCCAGTATAAAAAAACCTTCGAATTTATTTCGTAGCCGAGATAAATTCGAAGGTTATAGAAAATGTAGCTCCTGTTTTTATTAATGCACTGCGTGTACTGGTTGGAACATGAGTTCATTCTTTAGTGCAAACACACCGGTACAAGGAGGTGTTAATGCAAAATCTTTCAGGTCTTTGGCACGCCGCAGAATATCATTAAACATTCTAACCCCGTTTAATGTGCTTCCCCTAAGAGCCGCATCTCTTACCATCATACTGTCATTGTTGGGGTTATTATCAAAATCAATAGCACCGCCTCTTCCTGCTTTACCAGCCAGGAAGCCAGAAAGTGTGGCTTGCGTTCCAAACATTACCGGGTCTACATGTGTAAAGAAAGTCTGTAACTCGCCGGAATGACAACCAGTGCAGGTATTAAGTGAAAATACATGGCGTGTGGTTGTATTTTTTATACGTGTAGGGCCTGCTACCTCAACACCATCCCAATGATATGGCTTGGTGGGCAACCCAACTGGCGTATCTAATATTTGCGCATGGCCACCCATGAAGAACTTGCCATTACTTAGTGTATCGGGCAATGTATAATTATCTGCATTTATATTGGCCTTATTGGCATTGATCCAGGCCACCATGGCCCTTACATCAGGATTATCAACCTGGGCATTGTATTTATCCTGCGGAATCTGCGCTACGCGTCTTTCCACTATTGCACGTGGGCTGGCATTGAGACCAAATTCCCTGAATTCCCATCGCCTGGGTGAACCATCGAGGGGAGCTAGTTCTCTCTCGTTCGTTCTGATAGCGTCGAGATTGGTGTTGCCAACCCTGTTTCCTGTTCCCCATTTGCTGTACTGGTCTGTAATGGCCTGCAACGCAGCGTTATAGCCCGGGCTGCCTAAAGTAAAATTCTTAAGATTAAACCATTGTTGTGCCCAGTTTTGAAGGGTGTCACATATATCTGGTTTTGGAATGGCATATTCAATAACACAGGTCATCTCTAAAGGCCTTGTACAATTACTTTCAATAAGGCAAAATGTAAACCTTCCTTCGCCTGCAGGAATTCCGGCGGCTCTTTCCCGAAGGTCGAAACGATTAACTATAGCTGTTAACTTAAAAGGCGCAAAACGCATATCAAGCTGCCCCGAAGGTGACCCTGCATTAAAACTTTTTGTTTGCCACGGCGTAATAATTCTTTGAAATATAAGTGATCTGGCAGGAATTGTGTCATCGTTTATTATTTTAACTGACTTCCAGTTATTCAACCATTTTAAGACAAAAGTAGAAAGCTCCGCATCAGTAGGATCTGTGGTTGAACTGGTCTTTGCCAGATTTTTCATTAACGTTTTAAAGGTCCAGGGCCCATCTATATTTCCGCTTTGCGTACAATAATTCCAGGTACGGGTAGGATCTTCTACAACCTTCAAGTCTGTTATAAAAATACAGTTCCTTCTTACAGAATCTATCAACTCGTTTGTATTTCCACTCGTGAGACTTGAAATGGAAACTGGCTGGTTCTGATCTAGTTTTTGTAAGTCAAAAGGTTCCACAATACAATCTTTCGCAGATTTTAATTCACGTCCTGAGAACTGGATTGTCTTGTAATTATCTTTACGCATAGCTGCATCTATTTCTATTGCCTTCTGCCTGAATTCGTTTACATCGGCATAGATCTTTGCTGTAAAAACACCATCGCCAGCTACCTTATCGTAGTCTTTGCCATCGTCTCTTAATATAAGCTCTGCGTTATCATATCTGGTTTTTATGTAAGGCCCTGAATACTTTGCAAATGGATATATGGCCATTATAAGGATATGTTGATTGTCACCTGGTATTTTTTGAACCAATACATCTTCAGCAGGAGGCGCTTCCCCATTTACACTATCGTAAGGAGTATCTTCTGCCATCATTGGGTCAGGATTCCCATAATCAGTCTGTAACAGATAATTATTTGCATTGGAAAAGATGCGATCATACACCGCTGTTTTGTTTTCACGGCTATGAGGAGTACGATTCCATGAGACAATTAAAATAGTCAATACTGCAGCAGGTAGCAACCACAACGTTTGTTTCGATGTTTTCATACTAATTGTTATTGTTATGTGGGTTTAAAAGTTTTAACTAAATCTTTTAATAACTACTTTAAAATCATGCCACATTTTTTTCTGATATGTTTTTTTATCCACTTCTATTTTCAGATACCGGCCTTTTATATAATGGCATCACCTGTTGCGTCGCAATCCTTTCATCGTTCTGTTGATTGCGGCAACTTTTTTACAGTCTTTTATTTTCATTGGTACCCGCGCAGGAGTTATTTAGTGTTTAGTAGCACCTGAAATTAAAAATGTAATGATTTGGGAATACTAAAAAGTCTCAAAAGCTACTAACTAAACACAAAAAAAAGGTCTGCAGGGTGGCTTTAAAATAGGTGGACATTTATATTGGGATTGCAGAAGGGCTGCATTAATAAACTAAAGTAACTTTTCCAAAGAAAGTAAAGAAACCTGCTTTTATTGCTGCAGTAACACGAAACTTAAAAATTGGATTATCAGCTTAACTAACACAATGTTTGCAAGATAATTAATTTTAATGATGAATATAACCTAGACATACTGAAAAATTTGCTAATGAGTAATGCCATTTATTAAAAGATATCCGGTCAAAAGCAAACTTTTTATGCCGGTAATTATACAATAACATGAACAAATAATCAGCTTAAATGTAACATTCAGGCAGGCATTACGGTAATTAATGTCTGTCCATTCTGTTTATAATTAATTATTCCACCGTCACACTTTTGGCAAGGTTCCTTGGTTTATCTACATCATAGCCTTTTGCCACACCAATATAATATGCAAGCAATTGCATAGGTATGGTACTAAGCATGGGCGCTACTATTTCATCTGCAGGTGGCATAATAATAACATCGTCTGCAAGCGTGGGTGAAATAGTATCACCTTCAGTAATTACAGCTATTACTCTGCCCTTGCGTGCTTTTATTTCCTGCATATTGCTCACTACCTTTTCGTGGTATGAATCTTTGGTGGCAACAAAAACTACAGGCAAAGTGTCGGTTACGAGAGCAATCGGTCCATGTTTCATTTCTGCTGCAGGATAACCTTCTGCATGTATATAAGAAATCTCTTTTAGCTTTAATGCGCCCTCCAAAGCAATAGGGAAGTTATAGCCACGGCCAAGGTATAGTGCATCTGTAGCATCTTTATATTTTTCTGCAAGTACTTTTATCGCTTCAGCCTGTGTTAAAACCAATGCTACTTTCTCGGGAATATCTGCCAGTTCTTTGCACAGGTGCATAAAACGTTCATTATTGATAGAACCTTTTTCATGCGCTATTTTCAATGCGATCATTGTAAGCACAGCAAGCTGCGCCGTAAAGGCCTTAGTGCTTGCTACACCAATTTCGGGACCTGCATGTGTATAAGCGCCTGCATGCGATTTACGTGCAATGGAAGAGCCTACCACATTAACAATACCAAGTATAATAGCACCTTGTTCCTTTGCAGTTTCTATTGCAACTAATGTATCTGCAGTTTCCCCACTTTGAGAAATAGCAATGATCACATCGCCTTTATGAATAACAGGATTGCGATATCTGAATTCAGAGGCATATTCTACCTCTACAGGTATGCGGCAAAGTTCTTCAATAATGTATTCAGCCACTAAGCCGGCATGCCAGCTTGTACCGCATGCAAGAATAATAATTCGTGGTGCATTCATGATCTGTTCTGCATACTGGTTCATACCACTGAGTATAATATTACCATGTACTGCATCCAAACGGCCACGTAAACAATCATAGATCGTTTGTGGTTGTTCAAATATTTCTTTTAACATGAAATGGTCGTAACCGCCTTTTTCAATGGCAGCAAGTTCCATATCAAGTTTGGTTATGAAAGGTGTTTGCTTTTCATTGCCAAGATTTTTTAGAATTAATTCATCAGGTCTCACTATGGCGATCTCGTAATCATTCACATATACTACTTCTTTGGTGTATTCAATAATTGGTGAGGCATCACTGGCTAGAAAATGTTCATCTTTGCCAATACCAATTACCAGCGGGCTTCCTTTTCGTGCTGCAATAATGGTTTCCGGGTCATCTTTATGTATGAGTAATAAACAATAAGCACCCACAACCCTGCGTAAGGCAATGCGCAATGCTTCTTCCAGTGTACACTCGTTTTTCTGCTGAATGTCATCAATGAAATTTAGCAATACTTCTGTGTCGGTATCACTTTTAAATACGTAGCCTTTTGCAGTAAGCTCCTTTTTGATCTGTGCATAATTCTCAATGATACCGTTATGTATCATGGCTATTTTTCCGCTTTGTGAAGTGTGCGGATGCGCATTGCGATCACTTGGCTCTCCATGTGTGGCCCAACGTGTATGGCCAATACCTGTATGACCGCCAATGTTTTCACCAACAACCGATTCTTCAAGGTCTGATACACGGCCTTTCTTTTTGAATACATGCAGACCATCATTAATAAGTGCCACACCAGCACTGTCATATCCACGATATTCAAGTCTTTTGAGACCTTTTATGATCACCGGGTAAGCCTGTCTCTTTCCTGTATATCCAACAATTCCACACATAGCGTATATTTTAAATTGGGTGCAATATCTAAAATTTATTTCTTTTACACCTCTTTAGGTGTCATCTTCATCTGGCGGCAATCGAAGAGAAGTATTATAATGACGTACCTGCTGAAAAGCGAACAAGGCGCTTAAGTGTGCGACGCAACGGAAGTCTCATATTTGCAAAAAGCCTGGTACAAAATTAACCTTTTGTGAAAATAAGGAATAGCTGAATTTTAACACCAGAATAAGCTTAAATATTGTTGTATGGAAGAGAAATTTGATTGTTCAAAAAATTATATTTTAGAAGACGAACGCGTGTTACTAAGGCCTTTACAAAAAGAAGACCATTCTTTTTTATTACCATTTGCAATGAATGAACCTGATCTTTGGAAATTTTCTCTTGTAACTGCTGCAGGTGAGGAAGGGCTTTCTTATTACCTGCAACTGGCTCTCGATGCAAGAAAAGAATGCAGGGAATATCCTTTTATAGTATTTGATAAGATGAAAAATGAATATGCGGGCAGCACCAGGTTCTATGATATCAACTTACCCTTTCAAACCTTACAACTTGGGTACACATGGTATGGTCAAAATTTTCAGGGAACAGGTCTTAACAGGCATTGCAAATTTTTATTGCTCTCCTTTGCATTTGAAAATACAGGTATGGAGCGGGTGGAATTCAGGGCCGATAATGATAACGCAAGAAGTATTGCTGCAATGAAAAGTATTGGCTGTAAAGTGGATGGTGTGTTAAGGCGTAATATGCCAAAACGTGATGGCGGCCGCCGGGATTCAATAGTGCTAAGCATTTTAAAAGATGAATGGTTTGGTGGAGTAAAAGAAATGCTGGCTGCCAGGTTGAAATAATTGATACATTGTTTACAGCTTTATTTTCCTCTTCAATTATTTTAAAGAGCTTTTCATTATTTATTGCTTATAAAATTCGTAGCATTGTGTAAACGATTACGCTGTTTTACGGTCAACCATATTCATAAAAATGTGAAGGCATTCTTCACTTTTATAACCTTATACAATGAGCAAGCTTACGCAAGAGGTTTCCGCAACTGAAAAAAAATATAGTATTCCGGAGAAACTAAAATCTTATATAAATAAAGAAACTTTAGTGGTCCGTTCTCCCGGAAGAATTAACCTTATTGGTGAGCATACTGATTATAACGAGGGCTTTGTACTGCCTGCCGCAATTGATAAAGCTGCGTGGGTTGCTATTACACCACGTAAGGATAACATCATTCATTTGTTTTCTGTTGATCTCGGGGAAGAATATGAAACAACTACTAGCGCTCTTATCCCTTCTTTGAAACATGCCTGGTATGATTATATCCTTGGCGTTACAGACCAGTTCAAAAAAACAGGTTTTACCATTAATGGTTTTGATGCCGCACTAACTGCGGATATTCCGATAGGAGCAGGCCTTTCTTCTTCTGCTGCTATAGAATGTGCCGTTGCTTTTGCTTTGAATGAATGGTTGCAGGCAGGCTTAACCAAACTGGAAATGGTTAAAATTGCACAGAAAGCAGAGAATGAATATGTAGGGCTTCAGTGTGGTATTATGGATATGTTTGCAAGTATGTTCGGTAAACAAAATCATGTGATAAAACTCGATTGCCGCTCACTGGAATACCAATATGAACCACTTAACCTTGATGGTTATAAAGTGATACTCTTTGATACCAATGTTAAACATACACTCGCTTCATCTCAGTATAATGTAAGACGACAGCAATGCGAAACCGGTGTAAGCCTTGTGCAGCAACATATTTCAGGCATAAACAGCTTGCGAGATGTGGATATAAGCATGCTCAATAAATATGTACAACCTCAAAATAAAGAAGTATATCAGCGATGCAGGTTTGTGGTAGAAGAAATTGAACGTTTGCAGGAAGCTTGTATCGACCTGGAGAAAAATGATATAGAAGCGTTCGGCTTAAAGATGTATGAGACGCATATGGGTCTAAGTAATTTATATGAAGTAAGTTGCTCAGAACTTGATTTTCTTGTGGATTATGTAAAAAATAATCCTGCAGTAGCCGGTGCACGCATGATGGGCGGAGGTTTTGGCGGCTGTACCATTAACCTTGTCAAAAACGAAGCTGTGGATGAACTTACATATCAGTTAAAGGCTGCTTATGCTAAAGCTATGCGAAAAGAGTTAAAGGTATATGTTGCACAGATCGGATCAGGAACAGCTCGTATAAATTAAGTATCTTTTTTTTAGCCCGGCTACACAAAAACAATTATGCTTCCCTTGCGTCGCACTCTTGTACTTTCTATTCTTTATGCAGCACAACTCATCTGCTTGTTTAATTGCGAAACAAATAAATTCTCTATTCCTTTTTAAGTATGATCCTCGTTGAAATTTTGTGTGCAGAAATATTAACTGCACACTTAAAACAATTGTAGATATTGATAATAATATACCTGCAAAAAAATAGCCACGATAAGACTATCGCGGCTTTTTTCAACCCTAAACCCTTAAAAAACTGCTGTAAGATAAGTTTCACTTTGGATATATGCAAGAAGTTTTTTTACCACTTCTGAATTAATGTTTCAAAAAAAGAATGCTGGCTGAAAAATGCCAAAATTGTACAAGAATTTAATAAGATTTGTGTAGTTATATAAGTCCATAAAAAAACTGACGATCCATTATTGTTGCTTAAAAATAGGTTAGCTTATTGCTTTAATGTTATCTTTTAAATGCACTCCTGATATTTTTAAACGTATCGATTCAGTAATCATATAGAAAATTTTATCCGCAGCAGTTGCGTAGCTCATTCCTTCGGGTCTTATGTTGGAAATACAGTTTCTTGATTCATCCGTCAGACCAACTGATGGATTATAAGTTAGATATGCGCTCATGCTGTCTGCAGCAGTGAGACCCGGCCTTTCACCAATTAATATAACAGATAGTTTTACTTTTAATAAATTTCCGGTCTCATCACTTACTGCAACACGACCTTGTTCAACAATACAAAACGGAGCAATAGAAATTTTTTGTTCCCGCAACATTGGAACCAATAGCAATAAAAGATTTACTGCATGCATATTTACTGCAGTTGATGATAAGCCATCAGCAATGCAGATACATATATCATACCCTTTGCTTTTGAAGTTGTTGAGTTTATTTATTGATTTTTCATTTAATCTTCTGCCAAGATCCGGCCTTTGTAAATAAACATGCCTGTCTGTTGCGCTGCTACGTAAAAAGAAAACCGGTTGCTGAAATAATTGAAGTGCAGTAAAAATTTGCTCTTTCTCGAAATGAGAGAAGACGGCATCTCTTGCATTAGCATGTGCCATTTTGAATTGTAATGCTTCCTCTATGGGAACTGAAACACCTGTTCTGCCCAATGCAATTCTTGCATTCGTAAAACTGCGCAATGATGTCCATGCATCCACATGGTTAATATGATCTTTCTTTTCTATCAAAATGATTGCAATAATAATTTATGTGAGGCATTTACAGGTAACTGGTTACCTGTTTCATCAATAACACCTTGTTTTATTAGCCATGATTCAAACTCAGGGGCAGGTCTTAAATTCAAAGCTTTTCTTACGAACAAAGTATCATGAAAAGAAGTTGATTGATAATTGAGCATTATATCATCTGCACCAGGAACGCCAATGATAAAATTGCAACCTGCAACGCCAAGAAGTATTAATAGGTTATCCATATCATCCTGATCTGCTTCTGCATGGTTGGTATAGCAAACATCCATGCCCATGGGTACACCAAGCATCTTTGCGCAGAAATGATCTTCCAATGCCGCACGCATTATTTGTTTACCATCATACAAATACTCAGGACCAATAAAACCAACAACAGAATTTACAATATGTGGTTTAAAATGTCTGGCTACTGCATAGCTTCTTGCTTCGCATGTTTGCTGGTCAACACCTTCATTTGCATTAGCAGATAAAGAAGAGCCTTGTCCCGTTTCAAAGTACATAACGTTTTTACCAACTGTTCCCCGGTTCAATGATAAGGCTGCGTCATATGCTTCTTTCAATAAAGAAAGATTTACGCCAAAGCTGCCGTTTGTTTTTTCTGTTCCGCCAATAGATTGAAATGCAAGATCAACAGGTGCGCCTTGCTTAATTAATTGAATAGTTGTTGTAAGATGACACAATACACATGATTGTGTTGGGATAGAAAATTTATTGATCAACCCATCAAGCATCTGCAATAAAGTATAAACATGTGCAGGGCTATCTGTTGCAGGATTAATACCAATTACTGCATCGCCGCTTGCATACAATAAGCCATCCACGATACTTGCTGCAATTCCTTTTGGGTCATCTGTAGGATGATTAGGCTGCAGCCTCGCAGAGAATCTTCCTTTTAAGCCAATAGTATTTCTGAAACGTGTAACTACTTCGCATTTTTGTGCGGCAAGAATAAGATCCTGGTTGCGCATGATCTTGCTAACTGCTGCGATCATCTCCGGTGTAAAAGCAAATTGCATTTGTTGCAATGTATGTGTATCAGCAGCATCACTCAATAACCAATCTCTTAACTGACCAACTGTGAATGAACTGATTAAAGTAAATGCATTCTTATCATGTGCATCTGTAATGAGCCTTGTTATTTCATCCTGCTCGTATGGAATAACAGCTTCATTCAAAAATGTTTTCAGTGGAACATCTGCCAAACACATTTGTGCGGCAACTCTTTCCTGGTAGGTTTCAGCAGCAAAACCCGCCAATGCATCGCCACTTCTGAAGGGCGTTGCTTTTGCCATCAATGTTTTTAGATCATTGAATTGATAAGTGTGTTGTTGTATGGTATGTTTGTATAACAACGTTGTTATTCTGTTTTGTGAAAATTAAATATGAAGATTTTCACGTTTCACGTTTGACTTTTCACTTGGTGAATTTTATTCTTCAGTACAAGAGTGCGACGCAACGAAAGTTTAATAGCAGCACCAAAGTCTGGTTCATAAAATTGTCTCTTCAACTGCTTCGAGTAATTCATCTTCTACAGGTTGTTTATGTTTTCCAAGCGCCACAAAGATCATTAACGCAATTGCAAGACCCGTAAAGAAAATCAGGCTCAAATAAAAATTGTACCAGATGATGGCGATCAAACAAACAAATGATAACGCTAACGCTATAATTGGAAACCATGGATACAAAGGTGTTTTGAAAGTTGCTGCATCATGCAGTTGCTTTTTCATCTTTAACAAACTCATCATGCTGGTGCAATACATAACAACTGCACCAAGCGCCGATATAATAATTACTTTATCTGTTGTGCCAGAGTAAAGAGAGATCAAACCAACAATACCGCCTGCAATAAGCGCCCAGTGCGGCGTTCGGAACTTTTTATTTACCACACTTAATGCAGTTGGAAGAAATCCACTTCTTGATAATGCAAAGATTTGTCTTGAATAACCAATGATCAATCCATGAAAAGAAGCAATCAATCCAAACAAGCCAATGCCTGCAAAAATTTTCGTCCAGCTGTTTGTTTTGCCCAGCACCATACTTATAGATTCCGGCAACGGATAATCAATCCTACTCAATGCTTGCCAATCACCGATACCACCTGAGAAGATCATAACGCCTAACGCAAGTATCACTAACGTTGCAATGCCAAGTATATATCCTTTGGGAATATTACGACGCGGTTCTGTTACTTCTTCTGCAACCATCGCCACGCCTTCAATGCCAAGATAGAACCAAACAGCAAATGGCAATGCAGCAAATATTCCCGCTACACCATAAGGCATATTGTTGCGCATAAAATTTCCTGTTTCAAAATGCGGGGCAACAATTCCAAGAAATATCAGTAATTCGATAACCGCAAGAATAGTAACGATCAAATTGAAAACCGCGGATTCCTTTATACCTAATAAGTTTATAAGTGTAAACACAACATAACAACCAACTGCAGTGTACATAACAGGAATACTATCGTTTAAAAAATGCACGTAGCTGCCCAACGCAAATGCAATGGCTGGTGGCGCAAACACAAACTCTATAAGTGTCGCATAGCCCGCAATCAATCCGCCTAATGGCCCGTATGCTTTGTATGCATAGGCAAATGGTCCCCCTGCATGCGGTATAGCAGTAGTAAGTTCAGTAAAACTAAAAATGAATGTGATATATAAAACAGTAACGAGTAATGTTGCAATTAAAAAACCCAAGGTACCTGCAACGCCCCAGCCATAGTTCCAGCCAAAATATTCTCCGGAGATAACAAGGCCAACTGCCAAGGCCCACAAATGCACTGGCTTCAGTACTTTTTTCAGTGCAGTAGTTTGCTTGCTCATGGGCTTGAAACTACTGATAAAATCGCTGGCCAAAAAATTTGAAGAGAAGTTTTTATGCTACAAACTGCAATATTGCTATGAAGCTTTGGTTGTGTCACTCACTTGTACGTTCTGTTCATTATGCAGCGTGGTGCAGTCATGCTGATTGAGCAAAAGAGCTCATTCTTTACCATTCAGCTCTTGCAGTCGGGCTTATATCAAGTGCAGCAAATTCTTTATTTAAATATTTATAGTAAGCAGTTATTGCGATCATGGCAGCATTATCAGTGCAATATTCAAATGCAGGAATAAATGTGCTCCAACCATTTTTATCACCGTTTTCTTTTAATTCCTTGCGCAAACCGCTGTTAGCACTTACACCGCCAGCAATGCAAACATTTTTTACGCCTGTTTGCTTAACTGCTTTCTTCAGTTTCTTTATTAAAATATTGATGATGGTATATTGAACAGATGCACAAAGATCATTGAGATTTTTTTCAATGAAACTTGCATCTTCTTTTTGTTGCGCCTGTAAAAAATATAAGACAGATGTTTTTAAACCACTAAAAGAAAAATTGAGCTCAGGTATTTGTGGTTCTGCAAATTTGAATGCAAGTGGGTTGCCCTGTTGTGCATATTTATCTATTAGTGGTCCGCCGGGATAAGGAAGACCCAGCAACTTAGCACTTTTATCAAATGCTTCTCCTGCAGCATCATCAATGGTTTCGCCGATAACTTTTAGGTCATAAGGAGAATTGGCGAGAACAATTTGTGTATGACCGCCACTTACTGTTAAACATAAAAATGGAAAACCCGGTTTAGGATCTGCAATAAGATTAGCCAAAACATGCGCCTGCATGTGATGCACGGCAATCAATGGTTTGTCTAGTGCCAATGCCAATGATTTGGCAAATTGTGTGCCTACCAATAAACTTCCAATCAATCCCGGCGCTTGTGTAAAAGCAACGGCATCAATATCGTGAATAGTGAATGGCGAATCATGAATTTCTGCAGCTTTCTTTATAGCAGCATCAACAACGGGTACAATATTCTGCATATGTGCACGGCTTGCTAACTCAGGAACCACGCCACCATACTTTTCGTGCACTGTTTGATTGGCAATAAAGTTGGAAAGAATTCTTCCATCAACACAAACAGAAGCAGAAGTTTCATCGCATGAAGATTCTATTGCAAGTATTGTAGCCATGTTTTTATAAGGCTGCAAATGTACTATCTATCATTTAAGAAAAGCATCATTCCTGTTCTGCAAATGAAAGGAATGCCCACTTGCTGTTTATTTTAATGTTTAAGAACCTTCTCCGTCGGTTTGCGACGCAACGAAGATGCCATGTAAAGCAAAAAGCCCGTAACTAAATTATTTACTACGGATAGCTACAACAGGATTCATTTTTGCAGCAATTGATGCAGGGATGATGCCCGACAACACACCAAGTATAAGGCAGATAATAAAAGCAAGTACCATTACATTGGTTGATATGACAATAGGAAAAGGAAGAATGCCACTAAGCACCAATGCAAGACCACCTACCATCAATAATCCTATCAGGCCACCGATGATGCAGAGAAAAGCGCTTTCCAGAAGGAACTCTAACAGTATCGTTTTTCTTTTGGCGCCAATCGCTTTCTTCAGCCCTATCTGGCTGGTTCTTTCTCTCACAGTTACAAACATAATATTGGCAACACCAAAACCACCTACCAATAAACTTAAAAAAGCAATCACAGCACCGCCAATATCTACCTGGCCAAAGAATCCGCTTAACTGTTGGCTAAATAGATTAATATCGTTAAGTGCAAAATTATCTTCCTGCTTCGGGCTAAGTCTGCGAGCCTGTCTCATAATACCTCTTAGCTCATCAATAAGTGCTGTGGTGGCGATATTATCTTTTCCGTTTACCATAATAAACGGTTGAGAAAAATTACCATTTACGTCATATACAGAAGCATAACTGCGATACGTAAGTATAACGCAATGGTCGTAATCGAAACCACCAACAAAGCTCTGACCTTGCTTTTCGATAACTCCTACTACATCAAATTTTTTGCCGTCGAATGTAACTTCTTTGTCAATTGCTCTTTCAGGCTTATCAAATAATTGAGTTGCTATTTCATTGCCTATTACGCAAACAGGATTACCACGTGTAAACTCAGTACTGTTAAGATAACGGCCATATGCAATATTGATCGTTTGCAATTCTGAAAACTCATCGCTTACTCCGTAGATACCTACATTATTAAGCTGGTTGTTTTCAAAGGTAACTGTTGAATTGGTGGAGTTAAAGTAGCTTACGTGTTTGGCAAGTGTGCTGGTATTTTTAATAAAAGCCACTTCATTATATTTAGGTTCAGGCCTGTTTACATATTTCCACCAGGGATAATCGCCACCATCGCCGCCGCCATATTGCCACTTATCTATATAAATGGTATTAGAACCAAGTGCTGAAATATCTTTCTGCATTTTAGCTTCAAGACTACCCACTGTTGCCAGTACACCAATGATACAAAATATGCCAAACGCAATACCAATAAGCGATAGCGAGCTACGCAGTTTATTGTTATTCAATTCCTGCACACTCATTTTAAAACTGTTCCAGAATATGGAGAGCGATTTGAACATATTTCAAAAGTAACAAAGCATAGGCAACAAAATCTTTTTTTTAGATAAACGGGCGAAAAGCAAGATGAGAAATTTTATGGACCCGGCTCCAGAATAAGCATTGAACTTTTGTTGCGTCGCACTCTTGTAATTCTATCTCGTTATTCAGCATGTTTTTAAATCGTTTTGTTGAGCAATTACATGCTAATGTCAAAAATATTTTTTTCAATAACTGTAAACTGGCGTTCGTGACGTATTTTTGCGGCGATTTTCTCACATACAACAACGCTATATGACCTGGAAACAAGTCTTTACCTCCTCTATCGGCAGAAAATTAGTAATGGCGCTCACAGGAGTTTTCCTGATTCTCTTTTTAATTGTTCACGTTGGGTTAAATGCCTGTATCTGGGCAAACGATGGTGGACAAATGTTTAATGCGGGGGCACATTTTATGGGGGGTACAGTTGTACCGCGTGTACTTGAAATTGGCTTGTTCGTTGGATTTATTTTACACATTGTTCAGGGGTATATGCTTACCGCATCTAACCAAAGCAAGCGCAGCAAAGGATATGCAGTAAGCTATGGCAATCGCGGAAGCAGATGGTATAGCCGTAGTATGGGTTTATTAGGAACGATTGTTTTGTTGTTCCTCGTTATTCACCTTTCAGATTTTTGGTTTCCTAACCGTTCTCACCAGGGGTTTTTATTGGGTGAAGAAATCAATCTCTTTGATAAAATGCAGGAAGAGTTCAGTCACTTGTGGGTAGTGATCGTTTATGTGGTTGGTTGCATTTCTTTAGCATATCATCTGGCCCACGGCTTTCAAAGTGCATTCCGAACATTAGGGGTTTACAACAAAAGATACAATATTATGTTATCATCATTGGGTTATGGTTTTGCAATCATCGTTCCGCTTGCATTTGCCATGATGCCGATAAGTTTTTATTTGGGCTGGATTAAATAGATGTGCGGATATGATGATATGCAAATGTGAGGATGATACACATTGAAAAGAAAGTACAAGAGTGCGACGCAACAAAAGTTCAATTGAAATACAGAAAGCCGGGTTCATAAATATCTGTAAACAGAAACTACAAACTGTAGCATATGATAGACGCAAAAATTCCTGCAGGACCATTAGATGATAAATGGACAGATTATAAAGGACATTGTAAACTGGTGAATCCTACCAATAAGCGTAAGATAGAAGTGATCATTGTGGGCACAGGTTTGGCTGGTGCATCTGCGGCTGCATCGCTGGGTGAGTTGGGTTATAAAGTAAAAGCATTTTGTTTCCAGGATTCTCCGCGCCGTGCACACTCAATTGCTGCGCAAGGTGGTATTAATGCTGCAAAGAATTACCAGAATGATGGAGACAGTGTTTTTCGTTTGTTTTACGATACCATAAAAGGTGGCGACTATCGTTCACGTGAAGCCAATGTACACAGGCTGGCAGAAGTAAGCGCAAATATCATTGATCAATGCGTGGCACAGGGCGTTCCTTTTGCTCGTGAGTATGGTGGTTTATTAAGCAACCGATCATTCGGCGGAACACAGGTGCAAAGAACATTTTATGCAGCCGGACAAACCGGTCAGCAGTTACTGATAGGTGCCTATCAGGCATTGGAACGACAGATAGCATTGGGCAATGTAAAAATGTACACTCGCCATGAAATGCTGGAAGTGGTAAAGATAGATGGTAAGGCGCGTGGTATTATAACACGTGATTTAATAAATGGAAAATTAGAAAGACATTTTGGTCATGCAGTATTGTTGTGCACCGGTGGTTATGGCAACGTTTTTTATCTTTCGACAAACGCTATGGGCAGTAATGTAACTGCTGCATGGAAAGCACATAAAGCAGGTGCTTATTTTGGCAACCCATGTTTTACGCAGATTCACCCGACATGTATTCCTGTTACGGGCGATCATCAAAGTAAGTTGACGTTGATGTCTGAATCGTTACGTAATGACGGAAGAATCTGGGTTCCCAAAAAACAAGGCGATACAAGAAAAGCAAACGAAATACCTGAAGAGGAAAGAGATTATTATCTGGAGAGAAGATATCCTGCATTTGGTAACCTTGTACCAAGAGACGTTGCATCACGTGCAGCAAAAGAAAGATGTGATGCAGGTTATGGGGTAGGCTCTTCCAAGCAAGCGGTTTTCCTTGATTTTGCTGCAGCTATAGAACGATATGGAAAAATAGAAGCAGGGAAACAAGGTCGTGATAATGTTGCGCAGAATGAGATAATAGCAATGGGTAAAGATGTGGTGAAAGAGAAATACGGTAACCTGTTTGATATGTATGAAAAGATAACAGGCGAAAACCCATATGAAGTTGCAATGCGTATTTATCCTGCTGTGCACTATACAATGGGTGGATTATGGGTTGATTATGAATTGATGACTTCGGTTCCTGGTTTATATGCATTAGGTGAAGCAAACTTTAGCGATCATGGTGCAAACCGTTTAGGCGCAAGTGCATTGATGCAAGGTTTAGCTGATGGCTACTTTGTTATCCCTTACACAGTTGGAAATTATCTAGCTGAGGAAATTCGTACAAATGCAATTCCAACTTCGCATCCTGCATTTGAAGAAGCAGAAAAGAAAGTGGCAGATCGCATCAACATGTTGATGAACATCAAAGGCAAACAAACTGTTGAAAGTTTACATAAGCGTTTGGGCAAGATCATGTGGGATAAATGCGGTATGGCACGCAATGCACAAGGCTTACAGGAAGCCATTACAGAAATTCAGCAGCTGAAAAAAGAGTTCTGGAGTGATGTAAAAATTCCGGGTGGTATAAATGAAATGAATCCTGAATTAGATAAAGCTGGTCGTGTTGCTGACTTTATTGAATTAGGAGAACTGATGTGTAAAGATGCGTTGCAGCGTGAAGAAAGTTGTGGTGGCCACTTTCGTGAAGAACATCAGACTGAAGAAGGCGAGGCATTACGGCATGACGATAAATTCATGTATGTATCAGCATGGGAATACAAAGGTGATCATGCCTGGGAACTGCATAAAGAAGAATTGAATTATGAAGTGGTGAAACCGAGCCAACGGAGTTACAAATAGCCCCCATCCCCTAAAGGGGAGTAAGGCAATTGGAATAGGAATCGTTCTTTAAATAATAAAAACTTTAATTCTCCCTTTAGGGGGTTAGGGGGCTTAGTATGGAGCATTATAATATGAACCTCACACTTAAAGTGTGGAGACAACAGAACAGCACAGACAGCGGACGTTTTGAAACTTACCAGGTAAGCGATATTTCTTCTGAAATGTCTTTTCTTGAAATGTTTGATGTGCTGAATGAAAGGCTTATCAGCGAAGGCAAAGATCCGGTTGCATTCGATCACGACTGCCGTGAAGGTATTTGTGGTATGTGTTCTATGTATATCGATGGTAAACCTCATGGTCCGTGGCAGGCAAACACAACTTGCCAGTTGCACATGCGTGCATTTAAAAACGGAGACACGATCACTGTTGAGCCATGGCGTGCCAATGCTTTCCCTGTTATAAAAGATCTTGTTGTTGACAGAACTTCTTTCGATCGTATAGTACAGGCTGGCGGTTATATTTCTGTAAATACCGGTAATGCGGTTGACGCAAATGCCTTGCCCATAGAAAAAGATAAAGCTGATGCTTCATTTGCGGCGGCGGCTTGTATAGGTTGTGGTGCCTGCGTTGCAGCGTGTAAGAATAGTTCGGCTATGTTGTTCCTTTCTGCAAAAGTTTCGCACCTGGCATTGCTTCCGCAAGGTGCACCCGAACGCAAAACACGTGTATTGAATATGGTTGCGCAAATGGATAAGGAAGGTTTTGGGGCATGCACCAACACAGGTGCCTGCGAAGCAACTTGTCCTAAAGAAATCTCATTGCAGAACATTGCAAGACTCAACAGCGAATATCTTGTTGCAAGCCTTGTTGCAGATAAATAAGTTAGAAGTCTCTCTAAATATTAAAAGCTGATTCAGTTATTGAAGCAGCTTTTTTATTTGAGAAATTTTTAGGAACCAGGCTGAATAGAAAGAATTAAACATTCGTTGCGTCGCACACTTGTACATTCTGATCTTTACTCAATTAAATTGCACCGCGGTCTGATGACTTTAAGCCGTGTGACTGCTAACTTCGTCTTTTCAATGCCCAACAATTATTTTCAATTCAAACAATTTACTGTTCAGCAGGAACACTGTGCTTTGAAGGTTTGCACAGATGCCTGCCTGTTTGGCGCATGGGTCGCAAAGAAAATCCGAAATTCAAAATCTGCAGTCCAAAATATACTTGACATTGGTACAGGTACAGGATTATTATCATTAATGCTTGCACAGCAAACAGATGCTATAATTGATGCTGTTGAGATTGATGAATCTGCTGCAATGCAAGCCAGGCAAAACTTTAAAACATCTCCATGGAAAGAAAGATTAAGTGTCTATAATAATTCTATACAGGAATTCGCAGAAACAAAAAATCAACCATACGAACTTATTATTAGTAACCCACCATTCTTTGAAAATGATTTGAGAGGCGATAACATAAGAAGGAATATTGCATTACACAGCTCAGAATTAAGTCTTGATGAATTGTTGAGTGCTATAGATACATACTTAAAAGACAATGGGTCATTTGCAGTATTATTACCCTATCACCGCACAGCATACTTTGAAAAGCTTGCAGGATTAAAATATTTTTTGCAGGAAAAAATTTTGGTAAAACAAACTCCAAAACACAATTATTTCAGAAGTATGTTATTGTTTGGCTCAACAAAGGTTGAAACAAAAGAAAGTGAAATAATCATTCGGGAAGAAGATCAACAATACAGCAGTGCTTTTACTGAATTACTAAAAGATTATTATCTCTATTTATGATTAATCTGAGTATGTAATACGATCAAAATCAGCTTTTAGAGTTAAAGGTGTAATTAACCAGAAAATAATTTGCTGTAATGAATAAGATGGCTTTGCCAGTCTGAACATATTTTTATATTTCCTCGCAAGCATTATTTTTTGAATGATAGTTGTTTTTCTTTTATTATGTATGTTTTTAATTGCAATGTTGCAGGCATTTTCAAACATGTATTCTGTATCTAATGCAGGTTGCACTTTCCAGTTGATAACTGCTTTTTCACTACCGTTGTTCCACATAGCGTGTGGTTCGTTTTGAGAAATATGAATGGCATCACCTTTCTTCAATGTTTTAATTCCTCTTCCCAGTTGTACTGTTAATTCTCCTTCCATTACCAAAAAATCTTCTGACTGATACGGATGATAGTGAGATGGGGGACGAGTTGAGAATGGCCCATAGGTGGAAATCATTTCCAGCATTGCTCCATTTGTATCTTTTGCAGTTTGCAAAAATTCTATTTGCTGTTTGTTCTCGGGGTTATAAATTATTTGGTTAGTGTGTGCCATACAACTGAATTATTCCTAAAGTTGTTGATGAAATCTTTACAGGAAATCTGTAAAATGTTTGAAACGAAAAAAATAAGACATGAATTGCGCAATTCATGTCTTACTGATTCATAAAAGCCGCATAATGATTGAACTGTACAAGTGTGCGACGCAAGGAACGATGCTATGAAAACTTAAGCCTGCTACAAAAAATTATTGCCAGTTACTTAACCAGACAAAATAAGGCCTGTAAGTATCTGCGTCTTTCCAGATGCCGGTACCTTTTTCAATTTCATTGGTGCAATAGCCAACCAGTAATTTGCCATCTGCAGTTATAAATTCAGGATGTGCTGTGGCATTATAGGTAATAACTGTCCAGTTATCGACCTGTGTTGGAGTAGTATAAACCAAACGTTTATTGGTAAAAGGGCCTGTTGGTGATGCAGCATCGTACAAATAGATCTTTGGGCCAAGCAGATTCTCCTGCGAAAGCAAATAATATTTTCCCTGGTAAGAGAAGAAAGAAAAATTTTCTGAAAGGCCGCCGAGCAATCTCCCGTTTTGTTCGGGGGCACTTGCCCATGTAGTGCCATTATAGTAAGTAACTGTGCTTAATGGATTGTTTTTCGGAGTACGGCAAACTCTTGCATACTTATTATATTTCGTACTCTCTACACCATAAATATAAATGTAGCCATCATCTCCTTCATAAGAAGCACCTACCCAATTAATGACGGAGCCTGTGCTGAATGGTCTTATTTCTTTGATGGAAAGATCAGGATAGTTAAGAATGGCAACATCAACGCCAACTGTTTTAAAACCAAATGCACCACCATCGCCTGTTGCTTTTATTTTATCCATAAAAACATACACCTGTGTTTTCTGCTGGTTCATACATGCAAGATTCGGCCAGTAATACCTGCTGCCTCCTGTATTAAAATAGGGCAAGGGGTTTTGTCTGTTGCCACCATAGTAAGTAGTGAAATCTCCACCCTGCAAATTCATAGTGGTTACCTGGTTATGAATAAAGCCAATAATTGGACGATGACGATCAGGATAAACTGTGTCAAGGAATGAATCTCCCCAAAGCCACATTACTCGGTTATCGGGAAGTTTGTAAGAAACGGCAACATCACCTCCTGTCCAGCCGCCACCATACCGTGTAAAGACACTATCCCAGTAAGTTGCTTTTACTGTTGTAAGAGCTGCAGTTTCATTTGAAGCATCAACTGCATTGGCAGAATCTGCAGATGTTGTAGTGAATTCCTTTTTACAGGAAGCTAATAATAATAACAGCAATGCAGTGGTTAAATAATTTTTCATTAGTTACAGATTTTGGTTACGGTAATAATTATTCTTCAACCGAAACTGTAAATATAAAGTAGTCTGCCTGTTTATTTGTACCGGTTATAACTTTTTAAGCTTTAATGCCTGGCATAATCTTCCATGTACATAAATGCTTCTGTAAGCTTTCCTTTATTAAGGATGGTGGCACGGGTAATAATATCACTGCCTTTGCCCAGAAGATCCGGTAAAACATATTTTAATAATTGTTCACCAAAATAACGGCTTGCATCTCTTGGTAACTCGTTTGGTAAATTACCTACCGCCATTACATCAATGCTGTCATGAATATAAGGTTCAGTTTTTTGAAATGTTTTTTTATTTATACCATACACGGGTTCTTCAATGGTTTGATCGCCGAGGTTAACAGGAATGGAACCATTCATATCATCTGTAATATCAGCAATAGTTTGTATGGTAAAGCTTTCATCAATATCTTCTTTCTCAAACAGGCGCGGATAATTTACATCCCAGTAAATACCATTCATAAGAATATCTGTGCAACGTGTAAATGGCAAAAACCTGCTGCGATATTGCTGTGGATTTTCATGAAAATGTTCTCGCTTATAAGTTTTCAATTCTTTGTGCGTATAAAGATCATGGCCTTTTAATTGAACATAAACAGGATAACTGAATTTACGTTCCAGGTATTCATCAGGCTCCACTTCTGTCACACCCATTAAATTCATGATCTCAAGTATTCCGTGCGCCACACGGCCACTTCCTGTAACAGCAATTTTTATATTAGGCAAACGCAATCCAAAATAAGTATGGATCAATTCACGGTAATCTTTGTGTTTGTAAACTCTTCCTAATTCAAATGCACCGGTTCTGTTTCCATAAGCCATTACACCATTGTGTGCACCAACAACACCTGCAAAAAAACCAAAACCAATAATACGCTGACCATCTTCATGCTCCAGGCATTCATAATCTATCAGGGTTATATTTTTATCAACCAATGCATGCATCAGTTTTTTATTGTAAGGCTGTTTCTTTTTGGTATGCGAAAAGAAAAGATAAGTCTTGCTTTCAATCAGCATATCAATCGGTACTTCTTTTATACCGAGTAAAATATCACATGCAGAAAGATCGTCTGTAAGTTCAATACCTGCCTGTTTGTATTCATTATCTGTAAAGCAGCGTGTATCAGAATGCTGCACTTTAATAGTGCAAGCCGGAATATGCTGCTGCAGCCATTTACACTGCGATGGTGTAAGCGCCACACGGTTATCATTTGGAGTTTTTCCTTCTTTAATAAGCCCAATAGCAAACATGAACAGTAATTTTGCGCGAAAGTAAGGCATATTTTTGTGAGACGAACTTTTGTTAGTATAGCATCGCCGGTTGTGTCACTCACTTGTACGTTCGGAAAAACATCAGCTATCAGGTACAGTATGCAGTAAAGCTTTTTTTGCTGGAAACCTGATTGCTGGTTGCTGATATCTATACTGTAATACAAGCGTGCGACGCAAGGAACGATGAATTTGCATTCAAAAGCCTGGCTCATAAATCTTATGGTTTGAAAGCAATTTCCCTTGAATGAAATTATAAATAAATGAACCTGTTAAGCAAATTGTGGAGTATAATAAAGAAGGTATTATTGCCTAAAAAGAATTGCTGTAAATGATTGGTTTTTCTGCGGCAAAAAATATCTCAGTCGTATTTGGCAGGATTGCAATGATGCACTTATATTTGCAGCCCAATTCAAAAAGCCCAGATGGCGGAATTGGTAGACGCGCTAGACTCAAAATCTGGTTATCGCAAGGTAGTGCAGGTTCGATTCCTGTTCTGGGCACATTGATTATCAATTAATTAGAAAGGTCGCATTTTGTGGCCTTTTTAAATTTGCAAACAATTTGCAAACAAATGAAAAATTAGCTTCCTTATTAATTCTTGCAAATTTTATCGGAAAAGTAAAAGAACTATTGATTATAAAATTAAGCTTTTTCTGTTATTGCTCTCACATTTACCAATGCTTATAAATTAAAAAACTTGTTCAGATTTATGAACAAGTTCTTTCAGCATTAGTTGCGTATTCTTTCGTAAACCACTTATAACTTAATCTCTGAGAAACGTTTACTAAACTTGAATTGATTGGGACGGGTTGTTTTGATATACTCTAACACTTCTGATCGCATAAAGTAAACACGACCTCTTTGTTTATGACAAGGTAGCCCACGTTTCATCCAATCGGTTAATGTAACAAGCGAAACACGCAAAAGTTTCGCTATTTCTACCCGGTTAAGAAGCGGCTCTTCCTTTTCAACTAAGTTTGATGATGGAGAGAATGATTCTTCAAGATACTCTTTTAGTGCCTCTCTTACCCATCGTTTAAAATCATTTTCTGACGGAATAAACAAAGTCTCCATATAAATACTATTGTAATTGTTTAATATAAACGATACTGTGATGAAGTGGATTTGAAGTCGGCAGGTATTTTATATAACCAAATTTATGTAGCTCATTAATATGTTTGTTGTACGTATGCCTTGCACTTATTTTCGCCGCTTTCATTACAACTTCTCTTTTAATGTAAATGGGGTCTTTGCATTGATTTAAATTCCATTGTACAAATAAAGCCATATATAAACTGATATGTTTTGCAGTGATTCTTGTATCATCATCTATCGCTTTATAAAAAGCTATGATAAAGGAGGTTGCTGCTTGCATAAAGTTTAAATAATTACGACCTTGACCTAACTGCTTTACCATGTTTCTTCTTTGGTAATTTTTTTTCATTTACTATTTTATCCCCTGATGACCCTGCATTTTCTGTATTGTTATTTTCTTCTTGTCTTCTTTTGCTTTGCATATTTTTTTCCATCCAGCGATTATTCAAAAACCGGCAAGCTTCTTCAGCAGATATGCAGGAGCCATTATCAAAAAAATAAAATCGCTGACTAATTTCGTACCTGCTTTTTAGTGTATTTGTGTTACGAACCATTTCTTGTGCAGGAGTGTCACTCCAGAATTTAAACCGAAGACAATCTGCAATATCTTCTCCTTCTTCAACCGATGATAGGGAATGTAATTGCATTACCACTTTATCAATCTTTTCTTCTCTCAACCATGAGTCTTTTTCCTGGCTGTTAAATTTTTTATCAATTTGATTTTCGTAATCAATACTCCAATCAACTTCCTGCATTTGCTTTTCTAACTCTTTCGTGTTTATGCCATTAATTACAGAACCAGTGACATTTATTTCTTTACGAAGTGTGGCATCATAATATATACATGCATATTCATGCTTCTCAGATTTACACTGGAAGACTAAATTAAAATTTACAACATCAGATCCAATAATCAATCTTTCTCTTATGGTAAATTCAGGTTTCCTAAAACAAATATGTCTAAGCAGTTTATTACCAAAATCTCTTGCAAATCCAAGTGAGCAAAGTGTGCCTGTCAATGAGTCAATATTTTGAATATTCATACTAAACAATTTATACATTCATACTTAACAGCTACTATTAAGTGACTTTATACGTTCAGCCCCTTCTTATGTGATACCCTTTTCTTGGGTATTAAACTATCCTCCTTTTTCTTGTTCCCCTTAAAGTTTTTTTTTGAATTATTTACTTCTTCTTTCTGACTTTGGTCTTTATCTTTTTGCCTAACGTCTTTTTCAACTTGTTTCTCAGGGCTATTAATTTGCTGCACGGGTTGATCTTTTTTTAAAGAGTCATGCTGCATAAGTTTCATGTCTTTGTCGTAAATATTGATTGTTTTAAACTGTGGGTTTGCTTCAATAAACATTTTTTGATCACTGCCATTAAGCTGGAATGTAACAACCTGCAGATTACCTCTTTGCAATGATGAAATCAACCGCTCTTTCTCCTTTTCATCCGTCAATTCTTTAACAGGATATTTCTGAAGCGAGGCTAGCATATCATAGCCATAATTTTGATGAAACTGCTTTGTCTCATAATTGCCCTGTTCATTCTTCTTTTCCAGATCTAATTGAATCCAGGCATTATATTTTTCTCCAGCCTTGTTAGTAAGATCGGTGTTGACAGCTCTGCCATTTAAAAGATTATAGGTTTCTTTCATGGTGATACCCTGACCTTTATTCAGATAAATAGTTTGCGATAGTTGTTCTTTATTGGCCTTTTCCAATATTGCATCATAACGATTAAAGAAATACATATCATTGGTATCTGATTTTTTAAAATGCAACTCAGCACCAATCTTGTCAGTATTAAACTCAGTTTCAATTTTTAATTGAAACTCTGGTTTGCCCTGCTTCATATTATTTTCAAGCTCAGCATATAATTTTTCACCGAAGCCGAGGTATTTGATATTGTCTTTCAAATACTCAAAATTTTTGTCGTTCATGATTAATGTGTTTTTATTGTTGATAATTTGTGTTTGCTCGAAATGATCAATCAAAGCATCTGTAAAATCATTGCCATCCTTATTGTACAATCCATTTGCATCAGGATCATTGATCTTTATTTCCAAAGCATTTCCATAGGGTATTTGTGATAATAAATCTGATACAGAATCAAAATGAATAATTTTAAAAGAATCAACATCACTGATATTATTCTCTGCAAACTCATGAGCCTGATCTTTGTCTTTAAAGAAGCACGCATTTCCTGTTTCTAGGTAATATGAACCTGTATTGTAGGCCATCCAGTTTTCACTATTGTTAAGCGCTTCAGTAATTTCACGCATCAATTTATCCGATATAACATGCTCGTTATTCATAATCAGATATTATTCAAATGAAGGCAACTGCTTTGCTCTGGTAATTGTCCTGTTGTTGATCTTAACAGATAAATTCCGGCCACCATTCAATTCATTCACTTCAAATGATAGATATTGATGTTCAGGTATGGTGAATTTTGGGACAGCAAACACAATTACGTTTTGTGTATCAGCTGCAACAATTGCTTTATTTCCTGCTATATATACTGGTTGTAAATCTCTTTCCTGTGATGCCGTTCGGTTGGCTCTTTTTTGATCTTTAATACTAAACCTCAACAGGTCAATATCATAATTAATGGAAGATTGATTTTTTAATAAAACCTGGATGAAAAGTATGTTGTCTTAAGAAACACCCGTTGATGCCTTACCTGACCTAAGTGAAAACCAGGTTATCATATTTACAGAATACATGGGTCGCAATCCAAAGATTATGGAAGACCAGATTACTTATCCGTTGGTATCTAACCTGCAGGGTATTCCTAAGATCAAATCTATCCGCGCTTCATCCATGTTTGGTATGAGTTTCATTTTTGTTGTGTTTAATGATGATGTGGATGTGTACTGGGCAAGAACAAGGGTACTGGAACGGTTGAACTATGCTCAAAAATTTTTACCACAGGGTGTTACTCCCAGCCTGGGTCCGGATGGAACAGGACTGGGGCATGTTTTCTGGTACACACTGGATGCAAAGGATTATAACCTTGGTGAACTGAGAGCCCTTCAGGATTGGTATGTAAAGTTTGCGCTGCAAAACGTGGAAGGCGTAAGCGAAGTAGCCTCGTTCGGTGGCTTTCAGAAACGTTACCAGGTTACTATTGACCCGTACAAACTGGTTTACTATGGTGTTCCCCTTATGGATGTAACCCGTGCTGTGGCAGCCAATAACAGGGATGTAGGCGGCAGTTTGTATGAAATGAATGCTACAGGATACCTCATTCGTGGTTTAGGTTACATCACCAGCCTGGATGACATTAAAGAGATACCAGTCGGTACCTATAAATCTATTCCAATAAAACTGAGTGATATAGCCGAAGTGCAAATGAGTTCCGATTTAAGACTGGGCATTGTAGAAGAAAATGGTGAAGGTGAAGTAGTGGGTGGTATAGTAGTGATGCGTTTTGGAGAAAATGCCAAAGATGTGATTGAAAGAGCTAAAGCAAGAATGAAGGATATTGAAAAAGGGTTGCCTCCCGGTGTAAAATTCAAAGCTGCTTACGACCGCAGTGATCTGATATTGGCCGCTATTGATACATTGAAAGAAGCATTGTGGCAGGAGGTGCTGATAGTTTGCATCATAGTCATTCTTTTCCTGTTCAGTATTCGCAGTGGTTTGGTTGCTATTATCTGTATACTTCTTTCTGTACTCATTGGATTTATACTTATGAAACTTTTTGGTATTACAGCAAATATCCTCTCATTGGGAGGTATAGCATTGGCCATAGGTGATGTGGTGGATCCCGGAATAGTAATGGCTGAAAATGCTTACAGGTCTTTAACCAATCGTATTCTTCAGAATAAATAAAAATTATCCGGCATGGCAAAGGAAAAAGAAATAAAAGTTAAAGAACGTATCGGGCATACCAGGGAAATTCCTGAAGAAGAAAGGGTTGCTATTATTGAAGAATCTTCCCGTACAGTTGGGCGGTCCGTTTTCTTTTCTGTTATCATTATGATTATTTCATTTGCACCTATTCTTTTCCTGACAGGCCAGGAAAAAAAGCTTTTCTCTCCGCTGGTACTCACCAAAACATTTTCATTAATAGGGGCAGCTATACTTGCAATAACAGTCGCTCCTATGCTAACCAGGACCTTTATGAAATGCAAACTGGTCCCGGAAAGCAGGAACCCGGTGTCTAACTTTTTTATTACTATTTATAAACCTGTGGCAAGATGGTGTTTAAAATGGCGTAAAACAGTTTTGATAATGTGTTTCGCATTAATTGCAGCTAGTGTACCGCTGGTAATTAACCTTGGTACTGAATTTATGCCTCCGTTGGATGAAGGTTCCCTGCTAATGATGCCTGTTACTTTACCGGATGTATCCAACTCCGAAGCCAAACGCATACTGCAATTGCAGGATAAAATAATAAAAAGTTTCCCTGAAGTAGAAAATGTATTGGGCAAAGCGGGCAGAGCCTACACTGCTACAGATAATGCGCCCATCAGTATGATTGAAACCATTATAGTGTTGAAGCCGAAAAAACAATGGCGCGAAGGAATGACCAAGGAAAAGCTCATCAAAGAGATGAATGAAAAAGTGCAGATACCGGGAGTAGTTGTTGGCTGGACACAACCGATCATCAATCGCATCAATATGCTTTCGACAGGTATCCGTACCGATGTAGGTGTGAAAATTTATGGTAAAAATCTTGACAGCATTTATAATATCGGTCGTAAAGTAGAAGCTGCACTTACCGGAATTCCGGGATTGGTTGATTTGTATGTAGAACAACTTACCGGCGGTAAATATCTCGACATAAAAATCAGGAGACCTGATGCTGCACGGTATGGATTAAATATAGATGATGTAAATATGGTAATTGAAAGTGCTTTGGGTGGAATGATCCTGACAACCACAGTAGAAGGAAGGGAAAGGTTTAATGTTAATCTCCGGCTGGCACAGGAATACCGCAATGACATTGATGAAATTAAACGCATCCCTATACAAACCATGAAATATGGTGTTATCCCGCTTTCCTCTGTTGCAGATGTAGAAGTAACAGAAGGCCCTCCCATGATTAATTCAGAAAATGCAATGCTTCGTGGCACGGTGCTTTTCAATGTACGTGGAAGGGATATGGGTGGTGTGGTAAATGATGCCAAGAAAAAAATTGAAGAAACATTCAAACAATTACCACAGGGGTATTACATTGACTGGAGCGGTCAGTACGAAAACCAGGTGAGAGCACAGCAACGGTTAAAGATTATTATTCCAATTGTAATGTTGGTTATCGCCTTCATTTTATACATCACTTTCCATTCGTTTAAAATGGTAATAGTAGTATTCATCAGTGTGCCTGTTGCCCTCATGGGCGGGGTCTATTCTCTTTACTATTACCACGTTAATTTCTCTGTAGCTGTGGCTGTTGGCTTTATAGCGCTGTTTGGCGTTGCGGTGGAAACAGGTGTGCTGATGATTGCCTATCTGAATGATTCCATCAAAAAACTGGTGGAAGCAAAAGGGAACGGCCCCGAAAATATCAATAACGAAAATCTGAAAGAGACGATTTTATTTGGTGCAACACAAAGGGTTCGTCCATTACTGATGACCGTATTAGCCAACATCATTGGTCTGATACCGGTTATGGCTTCAACCGGTACGGGTAGCGATGTAATGAAACCGATTGCCATCCCGTTTGTTTTTGGCCTCATCACGGCCACTTTATTTGTACTCATTGTATTGCCGGTGATTTATAACCTGCTGAAAGAACGAGAACTGAAAAAACATGGGAAACTGGAGATATTAAATATTGAAGAATGAGAAGCTGTTTAAAATTATACTTCACACAGTGTAAAAATTCCGTTAATCGGAACAAGTTGTGCAATGTTTTTTGTGAGCCCTGCTGCATTGCTATTATGATGCTTCCGTTGCGTCGCACTCTTATACATTTTGTTCGCTATTCGGCACTGTATGGTCTGGTTCAGCAATGCAAAAAATCAATCCTGTGCGAAGTATAGTTGCGAAGGTTACTGAAGAAGCTGAAGATGACCATTGATATGCAGATAAAGTGATTGCGACGCAACGAAGATGCCATGAAATATCGCAGCTTGTATAATAAAAATTCGCGGCGTTCACTGAAACCAACATAAAATAACAAAAACGCAGTAAAACCAATGTCGACATTCTGAAATTGAAATTTTAAACAGCCGCTAAGTTGTAAAAAAATATACTGATGAAAAAAATATTGATATACGTTTTATTGCTACAGGTAATAACTTCTATAAAAGTTACCGCGCAGGATACTGCAAGGCTTGGTATGCAGGATTTATTTGCTGAAATTGACAAAAGCTATCCGCTGTTGCAATTATATGAATCAAAAATAGCTTCTGTCCGTTCTTTGGTAGAAGGCGCCAAGGCCTGGATGCCACCAACGGTGGCCTTTGCTTTTGACAGGTTTCCTTACCGCTTATCTCTTATAAAGGAAATGACACCGGATAACCAGGCGGGCCTTATGTTTTCTGTGCAGCAAATGATTCCCAATTCGGCTAAGTTAAATGCAAAAAAGGATTACTTCGCATCGTTGGAAAATGTGCAGTATAATGATGTGGAGTGGCAGAAAAATATTCTGCATTTTACAGCAAGGCTTTACTACTATCGCCGCTATACTGCTGAGCAAAAACTAAAAGTAATCAAAGAATACCGGGACCTGCTTAATATGCTTATCAAAACGGCAAAAGATAAATACGCTTTTAACCAGGCCGATCTTCCAACCATCTTTAAAGCCGAAGCATCATTAAGTGAACTGGGTAATATGGAGACGATGTTGTTTTCACAAATAGCCGAAAGCAATATCGGTCTGAATACATTGATGAGCCGTGATGTAAATACCCCTTTCTTTATTGACAGCTTATTAACTCCGAAAGATTACAGCAGTGAATACTTGATTGCATTAGACAGCTCACAGCTATTGCGAAACGATATTCTTGCTGTTGAAAGCCGTATCCGTTCCATGAAGTTTAATCAACGATGGACTGCTACCGGCTCAAAACCTGATTTTGGTGTTCAATTTTCGCATGGCCAAATGTTTGGTATGCCCAACCAATTTTCCATCATGGGTATGATGACAATACCCATCGTGCCATGGTCTTCTAAAATGTATAAGTCGGAAGTAAAATCAATGGGCTTTGAAATTCAGGCTATGCAAAAGGAAAAATCAACCATGCAACTAATGGCCACGCAAATGATACGCGAAAAAATAACCATGCTTGTTTATGAAACCCGGCAACTGGATAACTATGATAAAAACGTATTGCCTTCCTATCAAAAAAACCTGGAAAGCAACATGCTGACCTACAGGCAAAACACGGGAAACTTTTTTGTATTGCTGGATGCATGGAATATGCTGCTCATGAAACAACTGGAACGCATTGATAAACTGGGACAGGTATTTACTTTACAGTCAGAATACGAGTATCAACGGGAAATTAAATAACCATGGAAGGAAGCAATCAACATATTAGAATGAAAATTTTCAATTACAGCGTATATCTGTTGGTCATGACAACCATGCTGCTGTTTATTGCTTGCAATAATAAAGAAGAAGAACACAGCGGTCATAATCAGCAAACAGAAATTGCTAAGGACAGCAATATGAAGGAGATGAATGAAAAGGACAACGCAAACATGGACATGAACAATATGGGCAGTGACAGCGGCAATCATACCGCACATAATGAAATGGAAGGAATGAAGATGAATGATGCTAATGATATGAGAGATACAACCGCCGGAGAAACATACTGGAATTCTTTGCCCACTAACCGAACTGTTATCTCTGCTCAAAAAGTAATTGCGCCGGTAGAAGGTAATATGGATTTTGCATTCAGCGGCAACGGGTATATCACTTTTGATTGGCGGCGCAACCGTAAAGTACCGGTGCGTATTGGTGGCCGTATTGAACGGTTATATGTAAAATACAATTACCAGTATGTTCGCAAAGGAGAAAAAATCCTTGAACTATACAGCCCGGAAATCAATACCTATATCGAAGAGTTTCTGTATGTAAACAGCACAAATGACTCGATACTTCAAAATAAGGCAAGACAAAAATTATTGTTGTTGGGACTTTCTGCAACACAGATAAAACAAGTTGAACAGACTGGTCTGGCTCCTTTCACGATTTCTATCTATAGCCCGTTTGAAGGATATGTATTATTCAATCCATCCGGCGCAGCAGGCATGAATAAAGAAGGCAATGCTTCTGCAGGTATGGGCAGCGGTATGAATGCAGGTACCGATGCATCTCCTTCCATTGCACCATCTGGTTTACCAGACAACAGCATTCGTGAAGGAATGTATGTAAGTAAAGATCAGACGCTGTTCTGGATAAATGACTTTCAAGAAGTATGGGGCATTGTAGCCTTTACTAAAGAAAATGAAAAATACATTCGCAAAGGATTGCCGGTAACTGTTACCAGCGAACTTTTTCCTGAAAAACCATTTCAAACTTCCATACAATTGATGGAACAGGTTTACCAGGACGAACAGAAGTTCAGCCAGGCAAGAGTTTACCTTCCAAATACTGCAGGAATATTAAAACAAAACTCCTTAATCACGGCTACTGTATCCATACCTGTGAAGTCATTAATGATCCCTGTGGGCAGCGTTTATTATCTCGGAAAAATTGCTATTGTATGGGTCCGCACAGGAGTTACGAAAGAAGGCAGTAATGTTTTTCAATCACGTGTAGTGCGTATCGGGCACAGGGATAGTAATATGGTTGAAATACTCGAAGGTCTTAATGCCAATGAAGCAATTGCCAAGGATGCTGGTTACCTGGCGGACAGCGAATCAATTATTAAATATTAAACCGGTAATTATGAAGAATGAAATCTGTTTTATTGCGCTCATAACTACGCTTTTGATAGTTGCCTCATGTACCGGTAAAAAAAGCAGTGATACAAAGCAGCAGCACTCCGGACATAATGCCGATCAGCCTGTAAAGAATGATATAGATATGGTTACCATTACTAAGCGGGATGAACAATACGCTAATATCACCATTGATACAGTGAAAGTAAAAACAATGGCAGAATACACTACGCTGCTGGGCACTACCAGCTTTGATGAAAGAAAAATTACCGTGGTTACTTCCCGTATCCGGGGAAGGCTTGATAAATTATTTGTGCGCAACCCGCAGGAAATGGTAAGCACAGGACAGCCCTTGTATGCCATTTACAGTGAAGAACTGTTGTCGTATGAAAATGAGTTATTAAATGCTCTGCAGCAACAGGCGCAGTTCAGTAATATGAAACAGGTAATAGACCAATTGGTGGAAGGGGCAAGAAAAAAATTATTGCTATGGGGACTTACAGCAGGGCAGATAGGACAATTGGAAAAAACCGGTGAAGCATCTCCGCTTGTTACTTTTTACAGTCCGGTATCAGGTACACTGGTTGAACTGACTGTTGGTGAAGGTCAGTATGTTGAAATCGGCACTCCTTTATTTCGCATGGCAGATTTATCGCAACTCTGGATAGAAGCGCAGATGTACACCAGTGAACTAAGATGGCTTTATGAAAAGCCGGTCATTGCTGTTGAATTCGATGCTTATCCAAATGAAATTTTTTCTGCCGTCCCTGTATTTGATAACCCTTCCGTTGAGGCTGACCAAAAAATCAGCTTGGTTCGCTTCCTTATTACCAACCGGAGTCATCAGTTGAAGCCGGGAATGATGGCCTATGTCAATATAAAACGGAATGAAAAGAAAACAATTGTCATACCCAAGTCTTCAATATTAGTGGGCAATATGATCACAGCATGGATAAAAACCGGCGACGGCATGTATGAGAACCGGATGATAGAATTAGGCATTCAAAATAAAAAAGAAGTAGAAGTAATCAGCGGATTGAAGGAAGGTGAACTGATTGTTACAAATGGAGCTTACTTATTGAATAGTGCTCTGGTATTAAAAAAGGGAGCTGGCATGCCGGGCATGGAAGGAATGAAAATGTAATATACTTCAGGCTACATAAAATACCGGTAACGGAACAAGTCGTACAATTTTTTTTATGCGCCAGGCTGTAATACTGCTATTATTCTTCCGTTGCGTCGCACACTTGTACTGTAGATCAATGTTCAACACTGCGCAGCTATGTCTTACAATGCATAAAATCATGCAGTGCAAAGTATAACATTTATGAAAAGCTGATTTATGAACCGTATTGAATTAAATAAGATAGATAGCAAAGCTCCGAAAGATGCAGACAAGGAAGCATTGAAAAAGGAACTTTTCTCGTTGCACAAAAAAATGTTTTCGCTGCAACATTTATTTTATGCAAATGCTTCAAAAAGTATGCTGATCATTTTCCAGGGCATGGATACATCTGGCAAAGATGGTACCATCCGGCATGTGTTTTCCTGTGTTAACCCGTTGGGAGTTCATGCTAGCGCATTCAGCGAACCTTGCGATAAAGAAAGGGTGCATGATTTTCTATGGCGCATTTATCAACAATTGCCGGAAAAAGGAATGATACGGATTTTTAACCGTTCACACTATGAGGATATTCTTGTTCCAACAGTTCATCGCATGCTCGATGATAAACTTATTGAACGCCGGTATGATTATATTAATTCTTTTGAGCAGCAGTTAGAAGACAGTGGAACTATTATTCTGAAATTTTACCTGCTCATCAGCAGGGATGAGCAGAAAAAAAGACTGGAAAAAAGATTGAAAGACCCATTGAAAAAGTGGAAATACAAAGCGTCAGATAAAACCGAATCCAAAAAATGGAATGATTATATCCGCACCTATGAAAATATTATCAGCCGCTGTAGTCCGGCTATTCCATGGCAGGTTATACCTGCGGATGATAAATGGTACAGGAATTACCTAGTGGCAAAAACGATAGTAGGCAAATTAGAATCTCTTAAAATGAAATATCCTGGTGATGAAAAATGAGAATACAAAAGATGGGTCTTTATCAATTAAGTATGGTTATGATAGTTTTTTGTTAAGTTTTATTATAAGCGTTCATAACTCTGCGGATAACTTTTGCTTAGTTCAGTGCCTAGATGAAAATTTAATGATTTAAATGTTTTACTATGGGCAAGGATTATTTTTTTGGGCTGGACATCGTGTATATAGGGGCTTTCATCTTTTTTATCATTATGGTGATTTATCTTTTTTGGATTTCACGAAAAGGAAAAAAGATCAATGACCCTGCTAATTTTTTTACGAGCAGAATAAATAGTTATACGCTTAATAAGTTATAAAGCCTAAACAGAATTATATGAAATGGAAACATACACTGATGATGCTGGTGGGGTGCGCCCTTCCCCTGTTGCTGATTTTTATAGCACCATTATTAGGAATCAGGGGTAATTGGTCGGTATTCATTTTCGTGGCAGCCATGTTTGCATGTCATCTTTTCATGCCAATGCATCAGCATCATTCTGATGAATCTAAAAAAACAAATCATGAACCGCATTCATATTAAATCGTTTGGTTTGGCTACAGGCATCACTGCTGCTTTGCTCTATCTTGGTTGTGCTATGGTAATGAAGCTGACCGGACCGGAGTTAACGAAAGAATTTTTCAACAGCCTGTTACATGGCATTGATGTCATCACTATTCTGCGTATGGATATTTCAATTACAGAGACGGTACTTGGACTAATGCAAACATTTATGATAGCATGGCTAACCGGTGCAAGCATTGCAAGCAATTGGTAAAAAAATTAAAATAGTAAAGTATGAACCTCCCGGATATAGATAATATAAAAACACCATGGGCAATTGATGATAAATCAATATTATCACAACTACATGCCGATTCAGAAAGTGGCTTATCTTCAACGGAAGCAGCAAGAAGGCTTTCCTTTGTTGGATATAATAAAATTGAATCCAGTAAAAGAGTCAGTCCCTTCAGGATACTAATTAACCAATTTATCAGCCCTTTTGTATTGCTGCTGACTGTTGCCGCCGGGCTTTCGTTTTTCTTCGAAGAATGGCTCGATGGTTTTGCCATCATTGCAGTGATTGTTATAAATGCCATCATTGGTTTTTTTATGGAATTCCAGGCAGAGCGCTCCATGGAAGCGTTGAAAAAACTTACCTCTGTACCGGCCCGTGTAGTGAGAGATAGTAAAATCATAGAAATCCCATCTGAAGAGGTTGTGCCCGGCGATATATTATTTGTTGAAGGCGGTGATATGATAACAGCGGATGCACGGGTAATACAGGCATCACAATTCCAAACTGATGAATCTGCGCTTACCGGCGAATCCTTGCCGGTCGAAAAAAACACAAAGGCATTACAGCAGGATGTTTCATTGGCAGAACGACACAATATGCTGTATAAGGGAACTTTTGTAACCAAAGGAAATGGCCGAGCGATTGTAGTGCATACAGGCATGACAACAGAGCTTGGTGCTGTAGCACGTTTGGTGCAGCAAGCAAGCCAGGCCGCTACACCACTGGAGAAAAAAATTCAACAATTCAGCAAAAAATTAATCTGGATAACTGTTGGTCTTCTTATCATCATTTTTATAGCCGGCATTTTAAACGGGCAAAAAATAGTGCAAATGCTGGAAACATCCATTGCACTTGCTGTGGCAGCTATTCCGGAAGGCTTACCCATTGTAGCTACATTAGCGCTTGCCTTTGGGATGCTGCGTATGGCAAAGTATAACGTGATTGTAAAAAAATTATCAGCAGTTGAAACCTTAGGTGGAACCAATGTGATAGTTACGGATAAAACCGGAACGCTTACCCAAAATAAAATTGAAGCGGCATACATGCAGGTTTACAATGCCGCTTCAAGAATTAATGTAGATGTTTCCAAGGCCTCCATCCGGTTCATTGATAATAATACACTTATTGACACTCCTGCACATATAGAGCTCCATCGCATCGCTGCACTTTGTAATACTGCGGCTTATCATTACGATGGGCAGTCGGAAAAGGAATCCGGCGACCCGCTTGAAGTCGGTTTGCTGAAAATGGTTTTTTCTTCAGCTATAAAGCCCGAAGACCATCAAAAGCAATTTCCTAAAGTTGACGAAATACCCTTTTCCTCCGATACTAAAATCATGGCTACACTGCATAAAAACAACCAGGATTATTATATCGCAGCCAAAGGCGCAGTGGAGGAGTTACTGACCTTCTGCTCATCGGTAATGGAAGGGAACGAAATAGTGGCGCTTACTGATGATAAAAGGAAGCAATGGTTGATTAATGCAGAAAAGCAGGCGCAATCAGGGTTGAGGATACTTGCTTTCGCCTTCAGGCTCACTAAAGAAAAAGAAAAGGATTTTCTTCATCATTTAACCCTGGCAGGTTTGATAGGCTTTATAGATCCTCCAAGACCAGAGGTGCCGGCTGCCATTGAAGAATGTAAATCAGCAGGCATTAAAGTAGTGATGATAACCGGAGACCATCCTGCTACTGCCAAAAATATTGCCATCCAGTTAGGGTTGGCCAAAGAAGAGGATGAAGTAATGCATGGCAACGCAATGAAGCCCTATGATCAGCTCACTGATGCAGATAAAGAAAAGTGGCTACATACACCAGTTTTTGCTCGTGTATCACCAGAACACAAACTCAGCCTGATTACTTTATTCCAGGAAAAGAAAATGATAGTAGGAATGACGGGAGATGGTGTGAATGATGCGCCAGCCCTGAAAAAAGCAGATATAGGTATTGCAATGGGACAAAGGGGTACCCAGGTAGCGCAGGAAGTTGCAGATATGGTATTGAAGGACGATGCTTTTTCATCTATTGTGTTAGCCATTAAGCAGGGGCGAATGATTTTTGATAACATCCGAAAGTTTGTAATCTTTTTACTGAGTTGTAACCTGAGCGAACTATTGATCGTTGCAACTGCATCCGTTCTTAACCTGCATTTCCAGCTTTTCCCACTACAAATTTTATTTATCAATCTCGTTACGGATGTATTGCCTGCACTAGCTTTGGGGGTAACAGAAGCGGCGCCGCATATTATGCAGCGAAAACCCTACTCATCTGAAACTTCCATTATTAATAAAAAACGATGGTCCGCTATTTTTGTTTACTCTTCCATTATAGCCGTTACAAATATTGGGGCCGTTTTTGTAAGTCATGAATTGCTGCATGATATGGAAGGATGGAACAAGGAATTATGCAATAACATACTTTTTTACTCACTCATTTTTTCACAAATCCTTCATGTATTCAACATGTCATTTGAAAAAGGAGTGGCTTTTCACAAAACAGAGGTATTCCGCAACAAATATGTATGGTTTGCTGTGGTGGGTTGTATTATTCTCTCTATGATTTCGTATTGGATCATCCCGGTAAGGAATGTGCTGGATGTTACAATCTATGGCTGGAGGGACTGGATAATTGTGATAGCTGCATCATTCCTTTCTCTTTTCCTGATACAATTGGTCAAAAGAATGAGATGGGTGATTTAATGATAAGTTTAAATGAACACGCTTAATCCAAAATTCGTAGAACTAAATTTAAACAGGCTTTTATGTAAATAAAAAAGTTACATCGTCGTATATATGACAATATTCAAATAGTTTATTTCGTAATATTGTATCGTAAATGAAAAAACTTGCTCTCATATTCATAATTGTAGTTTACATGCTTTCAATTGCTGGCATGGCTGTAAACCAGTTTTATTGTTGTGGCAAGTTATCTTCTGAGAGCTTATCGTTTCTCGGGAGTAAGCAAAAAGAAAACAATGATGCATCAGACTGTTGTAAAACCACCCATCAATATTTTAAGATAAAGGATGCACACATTTCTTCCGATCACATCACATCTCCCGAAAAATATTTTACTGTTATTCAAACAACGTTTCCTCTATTTGAGTTTACTGCACCTGTTATATTGCAGGCTGTATCTGCAAATAATGTTAATGCCCCTCCTTTATTAGCAGGCAATCCGATTTATATTTTCAACTGCACCTATAGAATTTAATACCCTGAACCTTACTTCTTTCGATCTTCATCAGGATCGGTGAACTGTATTCTTTTAGTTATTATTTCTTCTCATTAAAATTAACATAAGCGTTTCGTTGGTTCGATGCTTATGTAATTTTTTACTTCTAAAAATTTATAAAATGAAAACGTTTAAACTATTGTTAGCAGCAATAGTATTGCTTGCAACAACTTCTGCTGCGCATGCGCAGAGTGACAAATCTCAAAGAACAATTGGTATTAAAACACAAAACATTAAAGTGCTTGGCACATGCGATATGGATAAACGCCGCATTGAAAATTCCGCTTATAAAATTGATGGAATAAAATCAGCAGTGTGGGATTTAAATACACAAACACTCACAATTAAATACAGTGTTTTTAAAAAAGATGCGCCGGATAATGCACAGAAAACAATTGCATCGCTCGGTAACGACACTGAAAAATATAAGGCAGATGACACTGCTTATATGAACTTACCCGAATGCTGCCATTATCGTAAAAGCTAATAGTTATTACAAGGAGCAACATTTAGTAAGGCTTTTTGCAGTATGCTGAAACGCGAATCAACATCACAAGAGTGTGACTCAACAAGAGTTTCCTAGTAGCAATGCTGTTTAGCTAATAAAAAAATTAACCACACTAAATGTTGCTCCCATTAACAATTAACCATACAAAATCAAAAAAAGCATGAAACATGTAATCGTCTTATTAATCATTTTAACAGCATCAGTTTCTTCTTATGCGCAACAAAAAGATACGACAGCAAAAAAAGAATCAGACAGCATTGTAATCTATACCTGTGGTATGCATCCTGAAGTAAAAGCAAACAAACCCGGCAGATGTCCTGATTGCGGTATGGGATTGATAGCAAAGAAAATAAAAGTGGAGGCAAAAAAGACTTACACCTGCACGATGCATCCTGAAGTGATAAGCGACAAGCCGGGTAAATGTTCAAAATGTGGAATGGATCTGGTGGAGAAAAAAATAACTGATAATAAAACTCCGATGTAACAACTATTTTATTTATTCAAAAACACAACACACATGAAGCAAGCAATCGCAGCATCTATGCTTTTAACTGCAACAGTTTTTGCAGCCTGCAGCAGTGGCAGTTCTTCGGCAACAACAAAAGATACCGCTGCAACATCCACAACCGTAACTGACACTTCAAAATCAATGATTGCATCTGTAAAGTACACCTGCAAAATGCATCCTGAAATTATTAGCGATACTGCCGGTAAATGTCCAAAATGCGGAATGGACATGGTGCCAATGACCGACAGTATGATGAAGATGAGCAAAGACAGCATGATGAAATAGCATCAATGGCAATGAGCAATCCGGGTTTATTGAAACTTTGAGATTGCTCATTACCTCTTACCAATTGTAAATCACAAAACATGGTTAACCGATTAATCGAACTCTCCCTGCGTAATAGGCTTATCGTGGTAATTGTTGCGATGGGCTTGTTGGGTTGGGGTATCTATAACATTCAGCGCAATCCTGTTGATGCGATTCCTGACCTGAGCGAAAACCAGGTGATTGTTTTTACAGAGTGGATGGGGCAAAGCCCTCAGATCATCGAAGACCAGGTAACATATCCTTTAGTGAGTAATCTGCAGGGCGTGCCTAAAGTAAAAAACATCCGCGGCACTTCTATGTTCGGGATGAGCTTTGTGTATGTTGTATTTGATGATGACGTAGATATTTATTGGGCACGAACAAGAGTGCTTGAAAGATTAAGTTATGCGCAACGTTTACTACCGCAAGGTGTAACGCCAACACTCGGTCCTGATGGTACAGGTGTGGGACATATTTTCTGGTATCATCTCGATGCTCCAAAAATTGATTTGGGTGAACAACGGGCACTACAGGATTGGTATGTAAAGTTTGCGTTACAAACAGTTCCCGGTGTTGCAGAAGTTGCATCATTCGGAGGATTTGAAAGACAATACCAGTTAGTTATTGATCCCGTAAAGCTGCAGTTCTATAATCTTTCTATGATGGATATAATGAACAAAGTAAAAGCGAATAACAATGATGTGGGCGGAAGAAAATTTGAAATGAGCAACATGGCATATATCATTCGCGGATTGGGTTACATAAAGAATGTTGGGGATATAGAAAACATCGCACTCGGCAATAACAATGGCATACCTGTTCGTGTAAAAGATATTGGTACAGTGCAAATGGGTCCTGATCTGCGTCTTGGCATTTTTGATGCAAATGGTGAAGGTGAGGTTGTCGGTGGTATTGTGGTGATGCGATATGGGGAGAATGCGGATAAAGTAATCAGTGATGTAAAGAAAAAAATGGGCGACATACAAAAAGGATTACCGGAAGGAGTTGGTTTCAAAATAGATTATGATCGCAGTGAACTCATCGAAGCAGCCATCGCCAACATCAAAGACAAATTGATAGAAGAAATAAGCATTGTATGTATTATCGTAATTGTTTTTCTGCTGCATTGGCGAAGCGCATTAAGCATCATTATTCAAATACCCATAACCATTGCCATCAGCTTTATTTTGCTTAATGCCTTTGGTTTATCCTCCAACATTATGTCATTGACGGGGATTGCATTAGCCATCGGTGTTATTGTGGATAATGGCATTATCATGAGTGAGAATGCATACAGGAATTTATCGGAGTGGCAGAACAGTAATGATCCCGGCTAATCACTATAAATAAAACTTCTGTTGCGTCGCACTCTTGTACTTTCTGTTCAATATTGAACTGAACGATGAAGTGAGTGACACAACAGGCGATGACAAGAATTGCAAATGCCTGCTCAAAAAAATAATTTATGCTAAAAAATAAGTCATATAAAAAAATACCCAACGATGTTCGAATGAATATCATCGAGCGTGCCTGTAAACAGGTTTCGCGTGGTGTATTTTTTTCAACAGTTATTATCATCACATCTTTTCTTCCTGTATTCTTATTAACGGGACAAGAAGGAAAATTATTCGGTCCGTTGGCATACACAAAAACATTCATCATGATAGTGGATGCGTTATTGGTTGTTACACTTGCACCGGTGCTGATCTCATTTTTTATGCGTGGCAGGTTTCGCCCTGAAAGCGCTAACCCTGTTAATCACTTTCTTGAAAGAGTGTATGAGCCGATAGTTCATCTTTGCATCAAATGGCGCAAAACAACTATTGCTGTCATGCTTATTGCGCTTGGTATCAGTATTCCAATGGTAATGAGTTTGGGTACAGAGTTTATGCCGCCATTAGATGAAGGGACCATTCTTTTTATGCCTGTTACATTACCAGATGTATCAAACAGTGAAGTGAAACGCATTTTACAGGTACAGGATAAAATTCTTGCATCGGTACCCGAAGTAAAGTCAGTGTTGGGCAAAGCAGGCAGAGCGAATACTGCAACGGATAATTCACCTATAAGCATGATTGAAACTATTCTCATGCTGAAACCAAAAGATCAGTGGCGCAAGGGAATGACAAAGGATAGTATCATTAACGAACTCAATAGTAAACTACAAATACCAGGTGTAACAAATGGGTGGACACAACCAATCATCAATCGCATCAACATGCTTTCGACAGGTATAAGAACCGATGTTGGTGTAAAAGTGTATGGCCAAAATCTCGACAGCATCTATGCTTTCTCGCAGGTAATAAAAAAAGAATTACAAGGTATAAATGGCGTGAAGGATTTATATGTAGAACCAATAACAGGCGGCAAGTATATTGATGTAAATATTAAGCGTGATGAAATTGCCCGTTATGATTTAAGTGTAGATGATGTAAATGCTGTAATTGAAACTGCATTGGGCGGAGCAAAAATAACAACAACTGTTGAAGGTCGCCAGCGCTTTTCTGTTAACGCCAGATTTGGACAAGATTACCGCAATAATATAGAATCATTGAAACGTTTGCAAATTCAAACAATGAGTTTTGGTCCAATCCCGCTGCAGGCTGTTGCCGATATCAAAATCACAGAAGGTCCGCCCATGATCAATTCTGAGAATGCTTTGTTACGCGGTACTGTTTTATTCAATGTGCGTGAAAGAGATTTGGGAAGCACTGTATCTGAAGCACAACAAAAACTAAATGATGCAATTGGCAAAATGCCGAAAGGCTATTTTATCGAGTGGAGCGGACAGTACGAAAACCTTATCCGCAGTGAGCAAACGTTGAAGCTTATTACGCCGATTGTGCTTATTGTTATTTTCATCAGTATGTACTTTGCTTTTCATTCTGCACGCGAAGCCTTGCTTAGTTTGATAACGCTTCCTTTTGCTTTGATTGGCGGCGCCTACATGATCTGGTTTTGGGGTGTGAATTTATCCGTGGCTGTTGCTGTTGGTTTTATTGCATTGTTTGGACTCGCGGTTGAAACAAATATCGTAATGGTTATTTATCTCAATGATGCCATGCAACAACTGATTGCAAAAAAAGGAAATTCAAGAGAAACAATTACAAAGGATGATTTACGCGAATACACTATACAAGGTGCAGCAAAAAGACTGCGCCCCAAAATAATGACAGTAAGCGTCTCACTGTTCGCACTCGTTCCCATTCTCTGGAGCAGCGGTGTAGGCAGCGATGTAATGAAGCCAATCGTATTGCCGATGGTTGGTGGTGTTATCACTTCAGCGATTTACATTTTACTGGTTACTCCACTCATCTTTTTAATGAGCAAAGAATATGAATTGAAGAAATATGGAAAGATTGCTGTAGCAGAAATAAAGCATTAAAATCAAAAACATGAAAACAGGTTTTATAATTATACTGTGTTTGTTATATGAAGTATCATCAGCACAAACTTTAAAGCTGCAGGATATTCTTGACAGCATTCAACTTTCTTATCCATCGCTTAAAATGTATGATGCAGAAATTCAATCACTCGATGCAGCGGCAAAAGGTGCAAGAAGCTGGATGTCGCCGCAAGTTTCAACAGGATTGTGGATGGTGCCTTATAATGTAAATCTCTGGAAGAGAGACGGAGCGGGTAATACAGGCATGGGACAATATATGATTAGCGCCGAGCAAATGTTTCCCAACAAAAAATTAAATGATGCCAATGAAGCATATATGAAAGCCATGTCATCCGTTGAAAAGGAAAATAAACAGGCAACATTAAATGAATTATTTGCTGCGGCAAAGAACAATTATTATGAATGGATCATTATCGAAAGAAAATTATCAGTGCTTTCAGAAGGCGGGAAACTCTTACAATTTATGATCACCAATGCAGAAACAAGGTATAAGAATGGTTTAGGAAAAATAAGTGCATATTATAAAGCAAAAGCATCACAGGGAGATATTGAAAATATGCGTGTGGAATTTGAAAATGAGATAGTGCAAAAAAAAATTGCAATAAATACACTGATGAACCGTGATAAATTAATTGATTTTTCTGTGGATACAAATTATGCAATGAGCGACTACTCAAGCACTGTATTTGACAGCAGTTTGTTTTATGCCAGCCGTAGCGATTTAAAAGCAATAGACAAAAATATAGCGCTTACCTACCTGCAACAAAATGTAGAGAAAGCAAATCAAAAACCGCAGTTTGGTGTAAGATATGATCACATGTTTGGCTTTGGCGGCTTCCCCATGCAATATACGCTGATGGGAATGATGAAGGTACCAATCAACTGGTCAACAAGAATGAATAAGGCAAATATTGAAAGTTTAAAATGGAAAGCTGAGTCGCTTGAAAATCAAAAAGTATCAATTGCAAATGAATATTCAGGAATGGCTTATCAAATGCAGCAAAATATTATCACAAAGAAAAAGCAGATAGCATTGTTTGAGAAAAACATTATCCCCGCGCTAAGAAAAAATTATGAAAGTATGTTGCTGGGATATGAACAAAATACAGAGGAGTTATTCGAACTCTATGATGCCTGGGAAACACTCAACAATATGCAGCTCGAATACCTTGATCAATTGCAACAGTTATTAAGCATGCAAACTGATCTTGAAAAATTACAGGAAATAAAATAGTGTGAAATGAAGAAAATATTGTGGATATACTCTTTAGTTATAACAGCTTTGCTTGTGCAGGCATGCAGCAGTAAACAAATCAAAGAGGAAAAAACTGCAGCATCATCAGAAGATTTGTACACCTGTTCCATGCATCCGCAGATACTCGAACATCATCCAGGCAATTGCCCTATCTGCGGAATGACGCTTATTAAAAAGAATGCAGCACCTGTCGCTCTCAATAATATTGAACTTGAATCTTTATTGAAACCTGCAAATGAATTTGTAGTGTCTTCGTTGACTGTAACAACAGCTGAGGAAAAAAATATGAACATTCCTGTAAAAGTTTACGGCACTGTTGAGTATGATACAAGAGCAGCAGGTTCAATTTCGGCAAGGGTTTCAGGTCGTATTGAAAAATTGTACCTGCGCTATCGTTACCAGCAGGTAGAAGAAGGACAAAAGATAATGGACATATACAGTCCTGAGTTACTTACTGCTCAACAAAATTTGCTATTCCTTTTAAAGAGTGATGCAGATAATATTTCGTTCATAGATGCTGCAAAACAAAAATTGTTATTGCTTGGTATGAGCGAAACAGAATTGAATAAAGTTGTACAAACCGGCAAACCACTATTTACCGTAAGTGTGTATAGTAATTACAGCGGCCATGTGCACGATGCGGGAATGAATAATGATGTTGCCAGCAGTGACATGAAAAATAATGCATCTCTTACGGAGGAGCTTTATCTCAAAGAAGGAATGTATGTGCAAAAAGGGCAAACATTATTTATGATTATGAACCATCACCAGGTTTGGGCTGCCTTGCAAATTTTTCCAAATGAACAATCGCTTGTAAAAAAAGGGGACACTGTACACATCCTTCCTGAAACAGATACAACCGCTGTAATAAATGGAGAGATAGATTTTATTGAACCGTTTTTTCGTGGCAACAGTAAAACACTTACGGTAAGGGTGTACTTTCATAACATGAATATGTTGCCCATCGGCAGTCATGTAACTGCAAATATTTATTCATATACTGTGCACGGGTTATGGCTTCCGGTTTCTGCCGTTCTCTCGCTTGGCGCAAATGAAATAGCTTTTAAAAAAGAAGATGGAGGATTTGCCGCGCATAAAATAACAACTGGTATTCGCTTAAATAACTATGTTCAAATTCTATCGGGGCTTAATATTACGGATACAGTTGCCGCAAATGCGCAATATTTGGTAGACAGTGAAAGCTTTATTAAAATCTCTTCAAAATAAATTGGTATGAAGAAAAATGATTTAAAATATTTTGAAACAAGCAACGGGAATGCTATTCATCGTCCCTTGCGTCCCACACTTGTACTGTTGATTCTTTGTGCAGCTTTTTTTTCAGTATTACTTTTATCATCCTGCAAACAAAAAAAGCAAACAACAGCTTCAGCGGTTAATAAAGATGTTTATTATACCTGCAGCATGCATCCGCAGGTACATGAAGATCATCCGGGCAATTGCCCCATCTGTGGCATGAAATTAATCGCAGTACCAAAAACAGGCACAAGTGAAACAACACAAATTCATTTAAGCGCCGAACAAATAAGACTTGGTAACATTCAGGTTGATACTATCAGGAACGGAAGCATTGGAGATAAAATGACACTTACAGGCACATTGAATTTTAACCAGGATAAACTTTCATCCGTCAGTGCAAGAGTGGAAGGAAGAATTGAAAGATTATATTTTAAAAACATTGGCGACTATGTGCATAAAGGAGATAAGCTTTATGATCTCTACAGTGAACAACTCAACAACGCAAAACAGGAATATATAACAGCTTTGCAGCAGGAAAATTCCATTGGGAATTCAATTATCAATTATCATGCATTAGTTGAAAGCGCCAAAAATAAATTGATGTTATGGGGAATGACAAATGAGCAAATCAGTCAGCTTGTTCAAGATAAGCAAACCTCAACACTTACCTCTTTTTACAGCAACGAAGCAGGATATATTACAACACTGAATGTAAAAGAAGGGGATTATGTAATGGACGGTGGCACAGTTGTACAGCTTGCAAATCTTTCCACACTTTGGGCAGAAGCACAGGTATATACTACTCAAATGTCCACACTTAATAAAAGTGAAGATGTGAATGTGCAAATACCTGATTTGAATAATCAGAACATCAATGGTAAAATTGATTTTGTGAATCCCGAAATCAATCCTGATACACGTATTAGTGTAATGCGTGTTACTATTCCAAACATCAGTAATCAACTGCATCCGGGTATGCCGGTTTATATTATTGTAAACAATAAGGAGCATAATTCCATTACACTTCCTGTTGATGCAGTCTTAACAGACAGCAAAGGCTCAACAGTTTGGGTGCAAACTCATGCAAATGTTTATGAAATACGAATGGTGCAAACAGGTATCAATGACGGCAATGCGGTTGAGATAATTTCGGGATTAAAAACAGGTGATATAGTAGTTACAGAAGGGGCGTATTTAATAAACAGCGAATATATCTTTGAACATGGCGCTAATCCGATGGCAGGAATGGATATGAGCAATATGAAAATGTAAAAATTGGATTAATCTTTGTTGAGAAGGAGTTATTAATGACAAAAGTTTTGTAAACCTTTCTCATAATTATGTAAAGGATTTGTTTTAAACCCGGTTACCTTTGGCTTTATTAAATGAAGAATATCAGGTCCATACAATTAAAAGCAGCGTTTCTGATGGTGATTTTCTCCCTGAATATCATCGTTGGCTTTGCTTGTGCCATGGGTTTGGATATGGGCTTTAATTCTCATCATCATGACGAAGAAGCAACAATAGCTGATAATCATTCTCACAAGCACTATAAGTCACATCATCACGATGAGGCCGATAGTCGCAATAGTTCAAAAGAAGGCAAAGACAATTGCTGTAATGATAAAGTAACCAAGTTTGCCCAATTAGATAAATCAGTACCGCAGGGTTATAGTGCCGATATTAACCCGGCGTTTTTTACTTCGTTCGTTTCTGTATTTTATCAAACCAATATTTTTTCTCTTTATTCAAAAGACACAAGTATTAAGTACTTCGTCCGAAGTTCCCCGCCTACCATACCGGACATTCGCATAGCAATTCAGAGTTTCCTGATTTGATTTAATGTTTTGAATTATTTCTTTCATGACGAATATCGTCATGCTATTAATTATTTTATTCAAAACATTAATCAATTAAAATGAAATCGAAGATTCACAGGCACAAAAGCTCATCAATTTTTACCATTTGCAAAAAGATATTTTTTGCAGTTGTCATATTCTCTACTTTATTTATACAAAAAACATTCGCGCAGGATAATCAATCACAGCCCTCTCAATTACTCACTTCATATTACGGTATTAAAGACGCTTTAACTGCCGGTAATGCTGATGCTGCTTCAGCAAGCGCAACAGCCTTTTTAAAAGCTATTAATAGCGTCGATAGTAAAGTAATCGCTCAGGACAAACTTGCAGCCTTACAAAAAGATGCGGGTGCAATCGAGCAGATGAAAGATATCAAACATCAGCGCGAACATTTTGCAGGCTTATCAGCAAACATGCTTGCCGTGGCAAAGTCAGCGAAGCTTTCAGCACAACCGGTGTATGCATTATATTGTCCTATGAAAAAGTCTTATTGGCTAAGCAGTGATAGGACAGTCAAAAACCCATATTTCGGCAGTGCCATGCTTAGTTGTGGAAGCATAACTGAAACACTCAATCAGTAATCATTTCAAAAAACAGGTGTTGGGCATTCTTGCCCTGCATCCTGCTGCATTTATTTATTATTAAATCAAAAGTAAAAATTATGAAAAAGTATTTTGCGATAACATTAGCAATTGCTGTAGTAGCATTGGCAGCCTGTAACAGCAGTAATAATAATTCAACAGCCAGCCAAACCGATGCAAATAAAGATACCACAGCAGCAGTGCATCAAACGCAAGACACAATGCCTGCAGGCATGAACATGAACAATACAACAACTGTTTCTGTTAAGGATGTAATTGCTGCTTACCTTCAAATGAAAAATGCTTTTACCAATGATAATACAAACGATGCCGCCACAGCGGGAAAAAATTTGCAGGCTGCATTTATCAATTTAGATACAAAAACTTTGTCGGCAGACCAGCAAAAAACTATTAATGATATAACCGACGATGCAAAAGAACACGCAGAACATATTGGTGCAAATGGTGGAAACATTGCACATCAAAGAGAACATTTTGATCTGCTGAGCAAAGACATGGCAGACCTGGTAAAAACTTTGGGTACAGGCGGGCAAACGCTCTACAAAGATTTTTGCCCCATGTATAACAATAAGAAAGGTGCATACTGGCTTAGTGAAACAAAGGAAATAAAAAATCCGTACCTCGGTAAAGCAATGCCTGCGTGCGGTGTAATGAAAGAAGAAATAAAACAATAAGTAATAGTAAGTGCCAATAATAAATCACATAGATTTTTTTGGTGCAAGCTGCATCGCCCTGATTAAGCTTTGTTGCGTCGCATTCCGTTCATCGTTCGGATTAATAATTAAGCAAGTTTAAATACTTGTTGCAGCAAAGAGTTCAGGACGTACAGAAGTGCGACGCAACAGGCGATGCCACAACGAACTTTAGCCGGGAGCAAAAAAAGTGAAAAAAATTTGATGATGAATACATGAAACGCATAAAAAAAATATCACTGGTCTTATTGGTCTTGCTTATTGCAATTCAGTTTTTACATCCTGCACGTAATGAAAGTTTGCAACAACTGCCAACAGATATTGCAACAAATTACAAAGTTCCTGATAGCGTGTTTAGGATTTTAAAAACCGCTTGTTATGATTGCCACAGCAATAACACAAGATACCCGTGGTACTCAAATATTCAACCAATGGCATGGATGATGGCAAACCACATCAGCAACGGAAAAGAAGAACTTAATTTTAGCGAGTTTGGTGGTTACAGCATTCGCAGGCAAACGAGCAAATTTAAAAGTATTGCAGACCAGGTTAAAGATGATGCAATGCCATTGTGGTCGTATGAATTGATGCACAAAGACGCAAACTTATCTGATGATGAAAAAAAATTAATAATGAACTGGGCGCAAATCCTAGAGGACAGTTTATCTGCAAACAATTAATAGTTAATGCAAAAAATAAAACAAATACTGATAAAAATTTTCAAAGCAATCTTCATTAGAAAAAAAGATTGTTGCAAATAAAATTATTTGATGATGAAAAAAATAATGATGATTGTGGTTATGCTTATGGCTTATTCTTTTGTGCATGCGCAAAATATGCCGGGCATGAACATGAATAAAGAAGATACAGTAAAAACAAAAACCACCAGTTACTATACCTGTGTAATGCATCCTGAAATTCATGCGTCCAAACCGGGCAATTGCCCCAAGTGCGGAATGACATTGTATAAAAAAACCGTAACAGTAAAAGTTCCTGTAACGAAATCAAAAACAGATACTCCAAACAATACACATACAGATACTTCAATGCACATGGATTCGAGGACCGATACCGCGAAAGAAATGGGCGACATGAAGATGCCTGCCCGTTCCGAAGGCGGGAATGACACTACTCATAACAATAATGATATGGGTAATATGAATATGCCTGTGATTAAAACAGCAACAGCGAAGCGTGTAATAAAATCAGCGCCACCTAAAACGGTGCATTATGATTTATACGTTAAAGACACTACTGTAAACTTTGCAGGAAAAAATAAAAGAGCCATCGCAGTAAACGGGCAAATTCCCATGCCCACACTCACTTTCACGGAGGGTGATACTGCGGAAATACTTGTGCATAACGAAATGGATGAAGAAACATCGCTGCACTGGCATGGTTTGATGTTGCCCAATAAAGAAGATGGCGTTCCATACATTACGCAAATGCCTATAAAACCGCATTCAACTTACCTGTACAGATTTCCCATTATACAAAATGGTACGCACTGGTATCACAGTCACACTGAATTACAGGAGCAGATTGGTATGTATGGTTCTTTGATCTTAAATAAAAAAAGTGATGACAGCACATTCCGCGAAGGCATTGATGATTTGCCAACCATTCCAATTGTATTAAGCGAATGGCTGAATATGAAACCCGAAGAAGCACAACGCAGTTTGCATTATCAAACAGACTGGTTTGCCATTCAAAAGGGAACAACACAATCTTACAGTGAGGCTATTGGAAGCGGCAACTTAAAAACAAAACTTACCAATGAATGGAAACGCATGAATGCAATGGACGTAAGTGATATAGCTTATGACAAATTTTTAATCAATGGAAAAAATCAGTATGACCAACCACAATTCAAAGCAGGAGATAAAGTAAGACTAAGAATTGCAAACGGCGGCGCATCAAGTTATTTCTGGCTTACATATTCAGGCGGGAAAATTGCAGTTGTTGCCAACGATGGCAATGATGTAGAACCTGTGGAGGTGGACAGGTTGATTATTGGAGTTTCTGAAACTTATGATGTTGTTGTTACCATTCCCGATAACATGAGTTATGAATTTTTGGCAACGCCGGAAGACCGCACAAAGTCTGCATCGCTTTGGCTGGGCAGTGGTATGAAAATGCCCGCTTCAAGATTGCCGAAACTAAAATATTTTGAAGGCATGAAAATGATGAACCAGATGATGAAAATGAATGGAGATCTTGACCCTTCTTCTATGGGCGACATGCAAATGAGCAATCAAACAATGGATATGAATGCAGTAATGTATCCTGAAATTACCGGTGAAGAAGAAAGTCATAAAAAAATGAAAATGCCTGTCCGTTCGTCAGGCGGAGATACTATGCAGCAGCACAATGAACATAACAATCACTCCATGCAAATGCCTGACAACAACAGCATGCCGGGCATGGATATGGGTGGAAGTGGCGACATTGTTACGCTCAACTACGGTATGTTACGAGCTACTCATAAAACAACTTTGCCCGATGGTCCTGTAAAAGAATTGCACTTTAATTTAACCGGAAACATGAACCGCTATGTGTGGAGTATTGATAACAAAGTAGTTTCTGAAGCAGATAAAATTCTAATTAAAAAAGGTGAAAATGTAAGGATCATCATGTACAACAACAGCATGATGCGCCACCCGATGCATCTACATGGACATGACTTTCGGGTGCTTAATGGGCAAGGTGATTATGCGCCTCTAAAAAATGTTTTAGACATTATGCCAATGGAAAGAGACACAATAGAATTTGCAGCAAACACAAGCGGAGACTGGTTCTTCCATTGCCATATTCTATACCACATGATGAGTGGAATGGGTAGAGTTTTCAGTTATACAAATGTTGATACTGCTACTGCACCTTCGATTACAGATGCCAAACTTGCGCAGCGCAAATTATTTGCAGATGATCGAATGTTTCATTTTATGGCAAAGGCTGGTTTGGAAACAAATGGCAGCGATGGTTCTGCAATGTTTGCAAATACAAGATGGAAATTAAGCACACTATGGCATTTAGGTTATCACTCAGAACATGGCTTTGAAAGTGAAACTATGTTTGGAAGATACCTTGGCAAAATGCAATGGATATATCCTTATGTAGGTTTCGATTATCACTACAAAACAGAAGGTCCGAATGCAAAAGGTATTTTCGACTGGCAGCACAGCCCTAAAAATATTTTTGGAAACAATGCAGATGAAAAAAACCTGTTTGGACAAACAAGTAATAAAAATGACAGACATACTGCTGTTGCGGGCATTGCATTTACGTTGCCTACATTAACCATTGCAGATTTTCGTGTAGATGGCGATGGAAAATTACGCTTCCAATTATCAAGAGAAGATCTTGCAGTTACGCCACGCCTGCGCTTTAGTTGGATGATCAACACAGATAAGGAATATACTGTGGGTCTTAGATACATAGCCACAAAATATATTTCCCTTTCATCTCATTACGACAGCGACATGGGCTTAGGCGCAGGAGTAACATTTACTTATTAAAGTACCAATCATTTTAACCAACTGCAATGAAACAAGCTTTTAAAATAAGTAAAAAAATAGATGCCGCTTACGCAGGTAAGGTATTGTTTGCTTTGGAGCAAAGCGGCATCTTTCATTCCGTTCAAATATCAGTAGCTACAGGCGATGTAGAAATTAATGCAGATGAAACAATCAGCATAGAGCAGGTTGAAGAATTGCTTGCAGAAATTAAGGACTTAAAAATTGAAGAGAAAAAAAATACTGAAGAAGCTTAGTAAGAGAAAATGTTTTTTGAGCCGGGCTCCTAATTACTATTAAGCATCGTTGCGTCGCACTCTTGTGCATTGTGTATTCTATTCATTCATTAAATAATCATTTATGAAACAACCTCAAGATCATAAAGACGGTGAAAATATTGCGCAGGGTGAAAATACAAAGTACACATGCCCAATGCATCCTGAAATAGTTTCAGATAAACCTGGGAATTGCCCAAAATGCGAAATGACGCTGGTTCCTGTTAAAGAGAAACAGGAGCATGAAAAAATGGATCATTCCGAAATGAATCACAGTAAAATGAAAATGCCTGCCCGTCCCTTAGGCGGGGATGATCATGGGACAGGTCATAGCAAGATGGATCACAGCAAAATGCCGGGCAGTCATGGTGGTCATGATCATGGAGCGATGATTTCTGATTTCAAAAAAAGATTTTTTGTTGTCCTGGTATTAACGCTGCCTATTATTTTATTATCACCCATGATACAGCACTGGTTAAGTGTTAGCTGGCAATTTACAGGTTCTATGTATTTATTATTCGGTCTTTCAAGCATCGTTTTCTTTTATGGGGGCTTGCCTTTCTTGAAAGGGTGGCTTGATGAAATGCGAAGCTGGAAACCAGGTATGATGACGCTGATTGGCTTTGCTATTACTGTGGCGTATGTGTACAGTGTTGCAACTGTATTTGGTTTGAAGGGAATGGATTTTTTCTGGGAATTGACCACTTTGATTTTAGTGATGCTGTTAGGGCACTGGATTGAAATGAAATCTATTGCAGGAGCTTCAAGAGAACTGGAATTACTGGTACAATTAATGCCCGCCGATGCGCATTTAATTCAGGGTGAAAATACTAATGATGTAAAAACAAATTCATTAAAAGAAAATGATCTTATATTAATTAAACCGGGAGAAAAAATTGCAGCAGACGGAATTATATCAGAAGGCGAAAGTTATCTGAATGAATCAATGCTCACGGGTGAATCAAAACCTGTACAAAAAGTGAAAGGTGATAAAGTGATTGCAGGTTCATTAAATGGAAACGGTTCTTTAAAAGTTCAGGTATCGCATGGTACAAAGGATTCTTATCTGTCGCAGGTGATTAAGCTGGTGCAGGATGCGCAAAATTCAAAATCAAACACTCAATTATTAGCAGACCGCGCAGCGCAATGGCTTACTATTATTGCATTGGCGGCAGGTGCTGCTACATTTTTGTACTGGTATTTCAACGGGCAAACCCTTGCATTTGCTATTGAAAGAATGGTAACAGTAATTGTGATTTGCTGCCCGCATGCTTTAGGGCTTGCTGTTCCTTTGGTAGTAGCGAAGTCAACCGCTATAGCGGCAAAGAGCGGGTTATTGATTAAGAACAGAACAGCTTTTGAAAACGCAAGAAAGATAACAACAATTGTATTTGATAAAACGGGAACATTAACCATAGGAAAATTTGAAGTCTCAAAAATAGTTTCCTTGCAAAAGGAAATTTCAGAAAATGAATTGTTGCAGATTGCTTCTGCGTTGGAACAAAACTCTGAACATCCTATTGCCACAGGCATTATGCAGAAAGTAAAAGATTTAAAGCTATCAGTTCCTGCAACAGAAAATTTTAATGCCATTACAGGTAAAGGCGTTGAAGCTAAGGTTGAAGGGAAGGATGTAAAAGTAGTTAGTCCGGGATACCTCAAAGAAAACAACATAACAGTACCAGGAGATTTTAAAACAGATCTGGCAGAAACAGTTGTTTTTGTAATAATCAATAATGCTTTGGCAGGATACATTGCATTATCAGATTCCATTCGTCCGGAATCAGCAGGAGCAATACAAACATTACATGCAAACCATATTAAATCAGTTTTACTCACCGGCGATAACAAACAGGTAGCCGAAAGCGTAAGCAAAAAAATAGGAATAGACAGTTACATAGCAGAAGTGCTACCGCACCAGAAATTAGAAAAGATAAAAGAATTGCAAAACAAGGGCGAGTTCGTTGCAATGACCGGTGATGGTGTTAACGATGCACCTGCTTTGGCACAGGCGGATGTAGGAATTGCAGTTGGCAGCGGAAGTGATATTGCTGCAGAAACAGCAGGAATTGTTTTAGTAAACAGCAACCCGCAGGATATTACAAACCTGATATTATTTGGCAAAGCTACTTACCGTAAAATGATTCAAAACTTAGTGTGGGCAACCGGGTATAATGTTGTGGCATTACCATTGGCAGCAGGAGTTTTATATAATTGGGGAATTCTCTTAAGCCCTGCTGCGGGTGCGGTTTTGATGAGTTTGAGTACCATAGTGGTTGCGATTAATGCAAGCATGTTGAAAGTAAAATAATTATAGCGACAGGATATTTGAAAGGGCATAAGGTATTTTTTGGCAGATACTCCTCATGCATCTTTTTTTGCAACAACGTAAAACTTTTACTGTTTTGCGCTGTACTATTTGTCTGTTACCTTTGCCGCCATGCGTTTATTGGGATTTATAATGGCTGTTCTTGTTTTGGTGCTGAGCTGTATGCCCTGCTCCGATACTGATGCTGCGCATTCAAATAAAAGCACTTCCGTACAAGCTACGCACCCATCCAATCCGCTTGGTGGTAAAATGGATGATTGCTCACCCTTTTTTTCAATGCAATTGTATTTGATTTGAAGCTGATGAACTTAACTGCGTCAAGCTGTTCTTAAAAAGTTTAATTTCTGATGAAAGAACTTCTTTTTCTTCATTGTCTTTATCTCGTCTTTCTTTTGAATAAATCTTTGTGGCAATCAAATAGCCACCAAATATGCTTATAATACTTATAAGCACAGAAAACCAATCAAACCAGTTAGGAGTGAAATCCCAAAAAGATTGAGTTTTGTGGTTTGTATTTACGAATGTATATAAAAAAATTCGTGTATAAAGCGATCTTGGGCCAACTGAAAAGTACTGAAGTCAATTCTTTTGCATTGCTCATCCTCTATATCCAGTACAAGAGTGCGACGCAACGAAAGCTAAATAGTGTTACAGATGTTCGGTACAAAAAATTCAATTCTTAATGACTGCTAAAATTTAACTGTTGCGGTACTTGCTGTGCAACAACCGCAAATTATTTTGAAAAACATAAAAGATTGCTGCAAAATTATTGTGGTATTCCACTTCATTCATTCGCTCCTTCATTCCATACTTCCATTCCGTCGCTCTCTCATGAAGCCCAATACCAGGATGTTTAAAAATTATTGCAATAGATTATTGCAAACCTGAATTGCAATCACAGATATATCAGGCTGTATTGTCTTTTGTAAAATCAATGGATAAAAAGGCAGCGAAGCTTGCGGCTGTCATTGTTGTATGATTAAATAAAAGCTGCCAAAAGACTACGGCATAAACACAACTCCTTACGCACAAAGCCATCATTTATTCCGTTTCCTTTTGGCTTAAATACAGCCGCAGTTCTTAATGCTTTCTTTTTTCCATTTTTTCTTTTACAAAATATTTTTTTCATCAACAGGCAAAATGCAACATCATGGAACGCAATACTAAACTTTCTTACCTCATGCAGTTGTCATGGGAAATTCAGCGCAAGAAGAAACACAACCGCAGCAAATCATTACAGGCTGCATGGGCAATTACATTAAACGAGGACATCACTATTTATTATCTCGTTAAACGGCACAGCAATAAAAATGCACCGAACAAAGTGGAAGCACAACATTTGACTTTATTCAATTCACACTAAGCAGTAAACAATTATCTATTCATATTTTAAAATCAGCATTATGGAAATCACAGCAAGATTAACAGCAAACGCAGAAGTAAAAACCTTGAAGGATGAAAGGCAGGTGGTAAACTTCAATGTAGCTATTAACGACAGTTACAAACCTAAAGGCAGCAGCGAAGTTACAAAGCTGGTAACCTATGTGCAATGCGCTTATTGGGTAAACAGCAACATAGCCCAATACCTCACCAAAGGCACACTGGTTGAGTTGCAGGGGCGCATTGGTGTAAACGCTTACAACAATATGCAGGGTGAAGCGAAAGCTGCATTAACCTTTCATGTAAACAATATTAAACTGCATGGCAAGCCAAAGTATGAAAGCAACAACACAGAAACAGCCGCACCTGTTGCAACAGAAGCAGGGGCAGAGCAGACAGATGATTTACCGTTTTGATTTTTTAACCCTAACCCTTACCAATTATTTAATCATTTAAAAATTTGATCATGGCACACAATCTTAATTACAATGAGCAAACAGAAAAGCACAGTTTCTTTTCAGTGAAGGAAAAAGCATGGCATGGGTTGGGACAAATTGTGCAGGACTATCCAACCAGTGCAGAAGCAATTAAACATGCAGGGCTGGATTACACCGTAGAAAAAAGACCATTGTTTACTTATGACAATGAAAACAATGCAGCGGATGAAGACACAGATATTAAAATTCCTGAAATTGATGTACCTGATTTTTTTGCTACCATGCGTACAGATACAGAACAGGTCTTAGGCGTAGTGGGCAAGGATTATGAAGTAGTACAAAATACAGATGCATTCAGTTTCTTTGATGCAATTGTTGGTGGTGATGGCATTCAATATGAAACAGCAGGTGCATTGGGTAAAGGCGAACGCATTTTTATTACTGCGAAACTACCGGGTTATATTAAAGTCGGTAATGATGATTTAATAGAAAAGTATTTATTCCTTACCACTTCCCATGATGGCTATGGAAGTATTCTTGCAGCTTTTACACCTGTGCGTATTGTTTGCGCCAATACTTTAAACGCAGCACTTCGTAACTATTCCAACAGTATTAAAATACGGCACACCGCCAACGCAAAACAAAGACTGGAGCAGGCACATAAAGTGATGGGCATTGCCAATAAACTAACAGAACAAATGGAAACTATTTTTAACCATTGGGCTAAAGTGCGCATTGCCGACTCCGCAATAAAAAAACTGATACAACTTGCCATGATTCCAAACAAAGAAGTATTGCACAATGTACAGGCTGGCAAAGATGATGTGCTTTCTACCTGTTTTAAAAATATGTGTGATAATGTGTATGAATATGCATTAACAAGCCCCACGCAACAGCATGCAACTACCAGAGGCACTTTGTTTGGAGCCTACAATGCAGTAACAGGATATTTTCAAAATATACGCAACTATAAAAATGATGAAGCAAAATTAAAATCTGTTTTGCTGGGCGGCACAGCACAATTAAGAACACAGGCAGCATTTAATCTTTGTACGGATTATGCAAATAAGGGTGATGCTATTTTATTACTAAATTAATAAGGCAGGGCAGCTATGGCTGCCCTGTTCTTTTTATTTTCTAACAAAAAAATATCAGTTATGGAAAAACAAATGAAGCGTAATAATAAAGCAATCGTTCAACCCGACATTATGCATATTAAGGCGTGGCAATCTCTTAAAGCAAAATACAGTAATACTATTGTGTTACTAAGAATTGAAGAATGCTATTTTACTTTTGATAATGATGCATACATTGTAAGCAGTATTACAGGTATTATCTTAAGTGAATGCGAACATGTAGAAATGCAATGTTGTTTTCCTGTTGCTGAGTTAGATATCTGTTTAAACAAACTGGTAAAAGCGGGTAACAGGGTAGCTATATGTGATCAGTTGGTTTCACCACCATAACATCACATTAATAAATGCCCGGAAACGCCCAAGCCTTTAAGGGCTTGGGCGTTGTGTTTACTGTGGCAGATGTGTACAATTAATCATATTGAATTGTCAGGCTAATTTGTATTATTGTAATGCGAATACGGCAATATGGAAAAAACTGAAATCTTTGTACAGGACGGGAACAGGTATGTTTACGCTACTGCATTTATCAATGCTGAAAACCCTTTAGGTATTATAAAAGCTACACTCAAAGAATATACGCTTTATAAGATTGCTGAAACAGAATTACTAATTGGTAAACTCTACAAAACAAAAGAAGGAAACTGGTATGATATGCCAGGCAATACACCTATTAATCCATTGCTAAGAACAATGATAAAAATGGCGATTGATGAATCAGAAAAAGCTAACAAGATCATCAATAAAGAAATGCTCTGATTATTTTTTATTCTCTATTAATCCCTTCACAAATTTCGCTTTCAGGCTGCTGAAGCGGCCATGAAATTCCGGCATAAACCGCTGCGCTATTTATTCCGTTGCTTCATGGCCTGTATTGCCTGAAAGCAGCGATGGTTCCATCATTAATTTTTAAATCATTAAATCTTATGTTATGGAACAGACATTCAGTATGGAAACATTGTACCAGGTTGCGGAAATAGAATTGGTATATAAATCAAAAGTAAAAGCTTCAGAACGTCCTAAAATCATTACTTCAAAAGATGCTTATAAAATATTGCTTCAAACGTGGGATGAAGATAAAATGGAACTGCAGGAGCAGTTTAAAATTCTCTTACTTAATAGAGGCAATAAAGTAGTAGGTATTTATGAAGTCTCAACAGGTGGTATTACCGGAACAGTTGCAGATCCGCGCCTCATATTTACTGCCGCTTTAAAAGCAAACGCTGTAGCACTTATTCTTGCACACAATCACCCAAGCGCCAGTCTTAAACCAAGCAATGCAGATACAACGCTTACACAAAAAATAAAAGAAGGAGGAAAGCTGCTTGATATTAATGTAATGGATCATCTTATTATCTGCAATGAAGGTTATTATTCATTTGCCGATGAAGGATGTATATAATAGCTGAGATTATTTATGAAAAAAGCCTGTAAGAGAGTCATTACAGGCTTTTGAATGTCAAAATTTATTTACTGAAATAACCGACTCCTTTTGGAATGTTTTTCATTACACTCCAATATACTTTTGAAATCGATTTTTCTTTCTTTTAGATAATTCTGCACACCTTTATCATAAAGGAAGCATTTTATTAAAGAGCAACAATCATTATGTGTTGATGGAATAGGGTTATCGGGTTTATCTCCGCCGTTAAAAACTGTACCATTTAAGGTTTGTTCTCTTGTAAATGGAGTTCCTCTCAGGGTTACACCTTTTGCCAAAAATCTGCATATATAAATCCCGCTTATGCCAGCAGTAAAAGAATTTTCAAAAACGCCTGGTTCAACTTCATATAACCAAAGCGAAAATGAAGTGTTATCTGGTCTTCTGATTTCTACCTGAACTGAACTTCTTTTTTCTACCGGCAAACCGTATTCAGTAAGAATGGCACGTAAGGTTAAGGTTGCTCCAGGTTCAAGACTGTTTTGATGTATTGAGACATTCATTTTTAAATTGGAATAAGTATTCACTACAACAGAATATCTTGCTCCATGTGTGGCAAAGGACTGACTCCGTTTTTGCGTCTCTCTTATTTTAGAAAGATACTTTTTATAATCATCATCATTTACGCACAGCACAACATTCCAGGTACCTGCATGGTTTCCACTAGCAGCAGCAACAGGAAGATTGAATTTATAGTTTTTTGTTTTTTGTCCGGCAGCAAAATCAATACCATGACCAGCAGCATTTACCGGATCAATCCACAATCCTCCCGGTGTTTCTATAAACATATCTACTACAGGTGCATCTGTAATAAGTATCGCAGTCCCATCAATATCTGCTTCATTAAGCTGGAAGGGAATTTTTATTTTGTTACCGGGTGCAATATATCCATTGGGATCAAGCACTATATTATTATTTGTAACACCAGCAAGTATTTGAAGAAAATATTTGCTTAGCCTGAAAAAATCATCAATACTTGAACTTAAAATACCCGAAAGTAAAAGATAGCCGCCAGTGCCATTAGTTAGTGCTTTAAGTGCCCCGGTGTTAACCTGTGTTTCATTACCAAGACCAATTGCAAAAGTTCTGTTGTCTATCGACCCGGCTACATCAGCAATAGAAAGTGGTTGATTTTCCAAGCCATCAGTAAAAACAATAATTGCTTTTTGCTCATAGTCCGCAATTGGCACAGCGTTGATCACCGTTCTCGCCATTTGCAAGCCATCACCTACTGAAGTTGCACCGTTAATATTGGTATGATGAGCGGATACTGCATTTTTTGCCGCAATCCTGTTTGGATCAAATTGGCTATTGGTTGTGATTCTTGTAACAGGGAATCCAGGAAAAGTTGCGTCATTTACCGGATAAGCATCTGTATCAAATCTAATTAACCCAACTCCACTGTTAGCCGGAATTACTTCCATGAAAGCATCGGCTGCATCTTTCAATACATCTATTCTATGTGCACCAGAAGTGCCTGCAGGATCATCCATACTGCCGGACTGATCCAATGCAAGCATAACAGCCACCCTTGGTCGGACAATAGCATTTGCTCTTAAAATAAAAGTAAAAGTCTGTCCGCTTTCCACGCATTCAAAAGTAACTGAACCATCAGGTACTGCCACATTCGCTGCACCAGCAGTAAAAGCAAGCCAGATACGCGCTTCCACATAAGGCTCTAAAACGTGAGAAACATTTACTGTACCGGATAAAGGTTGAAGAATGGAAAAAGGAGCTGCAGGGTTACCCCCTGGCTGCACCCGAATGGTTGTACCTACACAACTGTAAACCTTGAAACTTGCTGCTCTTACTGCTGTATCGCCAGATGGTATATCATTAAAGTTTATTACAGGTGGTGTACCCGCATTCTTAACTTCAACAATCGGAATGTTATTGAAATTTGTATCATAACAAGGAGGGAAAATAATAGAAGGATGTTTATAGGTATGAGGAATTCCCTCGTTTTCAGGGGCAGACCAAGGTCTCGTGAAATGGGTCACACCAAATTCATCCTCTGAGAAGCCTGAAGACCATGGCTCTATGTTGTGATTTACATTTTGAATATGGTCTAAAACCGGAACGTCAAGATTTGATTCTGCCCCGTATATCTGGTCAGGATCCAGTCGTCCAGGATGTGCAGGATCAGTTTGCCATCTTGCAAATAAGCGATCCACATTTGAATGAAGTAAAAAGACAAAAGGATCTCTGAAAGAAATATGGGCGCCACCCATGTTCACAAAGCCATGTGCCCTGTTATGGGCGCTTTCCATTGCAAGACGCATAGTTGGATAATCTCCGCCGTTAACAATATTGTTATTGTCATTTGTTATTGATTCAGGGCCACTTCCTAAACCTCCAACAATCCTGAAAACGTCCGCTGGTGCATCAGCAGGATTGCCTGTTACATCCCTGTCATTTGATGTTCCGGGAACATAATAACCTGCGCTTAACCATGGCTCACCAATTGAGCCGTTAGAAGAGCCCATTAACGACGATGTAAATAAATTAAGATTGCCTGTTGTTCCTCCACCGAGGTTCGCATTGGGAATATTTCTTGGGTCTTGCGTCCAATCCCAGTAATGCAATGATAACTGAGGATTAATCTCACGAAGCATCGCCTCAAACCTGTTTACTATCTCCCTATGCCATGGAATAAATTCCGGACCACCATGTACATGTGTTGCCTGGTGTATTTCATCCTGTTTAAACCACCAGGAAACACCACCGGGATTGGGGTCGTTCCTACTTCCCGGAAAATAACGTTGATTTAATTGTTTGATCGCGTCGATCAGCAAAGCTCTTTCGCTTGGATCGACATGCGCAATGTTTCTGCGGATTCCATCACCGAGTGCCATAATTGATTGTTTTTATAAGTTAAAAAAGACATGAAATGGTTTATTCGGATAAGTTTTAAAGAATACCCGGCAAGCTGTTATTTATGTTAGCTATTTAAGGAGTGTTAATGAATAAGCAGATCAAAACATCCCTTTCTTCCTGATTGAACTCTGTAATGTTTTTATAGGAAATAGATTTGTGTTATTGCTGCGTGGAAATAGAAAAGTTTAAGGGCCGAAATTTTATTTTAATAAGACCGTTTACATGATCAATTTTTTATTGCAACAGTTATTCCTATCACACCTGTAAATGTAAGCAAGCATAAGTTTCTTTGCAAGCGTATAAACACCTGAAAATTTATGTGTAGTTCTACGCAGTAAACAGAGTGTTTATGCTAAAAAGCTTATGTGATCCCGTAAAACTCATTTTTAATTTAGCATGGCTAAAATTTAGCCATGTATTGTTACGGAATTTCGTTCGGTCTACCTTTATAATGCTATCAGATTTTTAAGTGAAAATGAAAGGTTATGAAAGGTAAAAATCTTTGCTGCAAATACGCAGTTTACAACAGCATTATTCAAAGCTTTATTAGCTTTCTTTCTTCGTTCAAATATATTCCGCATTTTGTTATGATTTACGATTACTTCAGCATTATCAAGGTTCGCGATTATTTAATATCTGCAAGGGATTAATGTGCCCGGTCTTGCACATGGCAAGATGTACAAACGTGGCCACGTTTGAATCTTGCCTCTCCACTCCGAAGTCGTTCGGGGGAATTACAGAAGATGATTTGAATATTGTTCCAAATACAAAATGGTAAGATCGTGAAGAAGAAAGAAAGCGAAGTGCGAAGAACATTTATCAAAATACGCATGAATGATGCAGAGATAAAAATGGTGAAAAAATACAAGAGTCAAACAACAGAAAGGAGCCTGAGTGAGTATATGCGAAAAGTATCCATGCAAAAGCCTATTACGATCAAATACCGCAACCAGTCTGCAGATGATTTTTTAAAAGAGATGCTGGGGCTTAAGAAGGAACTGAATGCCATCGGTAATAATTTCAACCAGGCAGTACATAAACTGCACTTGCTGGATAAGATACCTGAGTTCAGGGTTTGGCTTAACCATTATGAAAGTGTTCAGCAATCTTTAGTGAGCAAGGTAGAAGAAATAAAATTAAAAGTGAGTAAACTCTACGAAGAATGGTTGCAAAAATAACGATACCAAAAAGCATTGAAGCTGCACTAAACTATAACGAAAAAAAAGTACAGAAAGGCAACGCTGAATGTTTACATGCAGCCAACTATTTAAGTGATGTACAGCAAATGAATTTCTATCAAAAATTAAATGGCTTTGAAAGTTTGAACAGTTTGAATGAAAGAGCATTTACAAAAACACTGCATGTGTCGCTCAATTTTGATCCATCTGAAAAGTTGTCCAATGAAAAGTTAGTTGAGGTTGCAAATGTATATATGAATAAGATTGGTTTTGGCGAACAACCTTTTCTTGTTTACAAACACGAAGACGCCGGGCATCCGCATATTCACATTGTAAGTACAACTATCAAGGAAGGTGGCAGCAGAATTAATACGCATAACATTGGCAGAAATCAGTCGGAAAAGGCGAGAAAAGAAATTGAAGGAATGTATGGATTGGTAAGAGCAGAACGGCAGCAACAGATAATGAAGCCTGGCATCAAGCCGGTAGATCCTGAAAAAGCGATCTATGGAAAGACTGAAACCAAAAGAAGTATTTCAAATGTTGTGGCTGCAGTTTTTAGTCAATATAAATTCTCATCGTTACCTGAATTTAATGCGGCACTAAAACAATTTAATGTAGTTGCCGACAGAGGAAAAGAAGAAGGAAGAATTTATAAGAGTAGAGGATTGGTGTACCGGATATTAGATGCAGATGGAAATAAAGTTGGTGTTCCCATTAAAGCAAGCAGTATTGGTTGTAAGCCCACATTGGATAATCTTGAAAAGAAATTTATCGTAAATGAAACTGCAAAAGAGCCATTGAAACAAAGAATGAAAAAAGAGATTGATGAATGTTTGCAAATGTCACCCGGCAGTATGAAAAATCTGATGGCCTCTCTGCAACAAAAGCAAATCTATACCGTGTTAAGACAAAATGCAGAAGGCAGGTTGTATGGGATAACATTTGTGAACAATCAAAATAGATGTGTTTTTAATGGCAGTGATATAGGCAAAGGATATAGTGCTGCTGCATTGCAAATCCGCGTAGTTTCTTCACGTAATGGACATTCAAAAAATGAGGCTATGCAAAATGTTGGTAAAACTGATAAATCAATTGACAATTTGAAAAATGATTTGAGTACAAATGCACAACAAGATCAGTCTGCAAAAACTTATGGCCTGTTGAATGTTTTGATTTCTCCCAAACAAGAATTCGGAAATACTCCCTTTCAGTTACTCAAAAAGAAAAGAAAAAAGAAGAAGAATTTTAATTCATAGAATGTGAGGTGTATGAAAATTATAAAAATCTTTTGTACCAGGCTTTATCACTTTTATCACCGCCTGTTGCGTCGCACACTTATACATCCGGAATTTTATTGAGCAATGAGAAGAACGTTTAAGAGTGCGACGCAACGAATGCTTAATTGAAAAGCAAAACTTGGGTTCATAAAAATTTACAATCTTTAAAATATTGTTATGTCGGGTACAGGTGAAAATGAAATGGGGCTGAGGAAAATACTTGATTTTACAAGGCTTGCGGCTATCGCTATTTTGATACTGCATTTTTACTACTACTGTTATGCAGCTTTTAGAGAATGGAATTTTACAGCAAGCATCAGCGACCGGCTGATGATGAATATAGCGAATACTGGTTTATTCAATCACTGGGTTACTTCAAAAATAATTGCATTGGGGTTGTTGGTTATTTCGCTAATCGGTGCAATGGGTAAAAAGGATGAAAAGCTGCGTTTGAAAAGCATTCTCTCATGGATAGCTATTGGGTTACTTTTTTATTTCGCAAGCAATTTGTTTTTTAGCCTTACTGTTGATAACACAACAATTGCTGTTGCTTACATGACAGGTAGTGGTTTGGGATTTTTATTGGTATTGAGTAATGGCACTATGTTGAGCAGGTTGATAAAGGTGAGTTTGTCAAAAGATATTTTTAATGACCTGAATGAAACATTTCCGCAGGAAGAAAGGCTGATCAATAATGAGTATTCCATTAATCTTCCGGCTCGCTATAAACTGAAAGAAAAAGTAAAAAGAAGCTGGATCAATATTATCAATCCATTTCGTGGCTTGTTAGTGATTGGAAGTCCGGGTGCAGGTAAGAGTTGGTTTGTGATACAGCATGTGATGAAGCAGCATATTGAGAAAGGCTTTGCTATGTTCATTTACGATTTTAAATATGATGACCTATCCAAGATTGCTTACAACTGTTTGCAATTGTATAAAGACAAGTATGCGGTTGTGCCGTCATTTTATGTGATCAATTTTGATAACCTTTCTGTAACCCATCGCTGCAACCCATTAGAGCCCTCTGCGATGCATGATATAACAGATGCGACAGAATCTGCCAGAACAATTTTATTAGGGCTTAACAGGGAGTGGATCAACAAGCAAGGGGATTTCTTTGTAGAATCACCTATCAATTTTGTTACCGCCGTCATTTGGTTTTTGCGAAAGTATAATGATGGAAAATATTGTACGCTGCCACATGTAATAGAGTTAATGCAGGCAGATTATGATGAACTCTTTCCCGTACTAAACACGCAACCTGAAATCGAAGTGTTGGTAAACCCCTTTGTTACGGCATATCAAAATGATGCAATGGAACAACTGGAAGGCCAGGTTGCATCTGCAAAAATTGGTATGGCAAGGCTTGCTTCGCCACAATTGTATTGGGTATTATCGGGCAATGATTTTACACTTGATATAAATAACCCTGCGCATCCTAAAATAGTTTGTATGGGTAACAATCCGGAGAAGCAACAGATCTATGGCGCAGTGTTATCGTTGTATGTTTCAAGATTGGTAAGAATGGTGAACAAAAAAGGAAAGCAAAAATGCAGCCTGGTGTTTGATGAATTTCCGACTATCTTTTTTAATCATATTGATTCATTGATAGCAACGGCGAGAAGCAATAAAGTTGCTACCACTTTAGCGATGCAGGATTTTAGCCAGTTAAAAAAAGATTATGGCAAAGAACAGGCAGATGTGATTGTAAACATTACTGGTAATATTATCAGTGGTCAGGTGATGGGTGAAACATCTAAACTTTTATCTGAACGTTTTGGTAAAATTATGCAGGACAGGGAAAGTGTTTCTATTAACCGCAATGATACGTCCATCAGTCGCTCCACACAATTAGATGCCGCTATACCGGCATCTAAGATCGCAGCCTTATCATCGGGTGAATTTGTGGGAATGGTTGCTGATGATCCGCATGAAAAGATTAAACTTAAAATGTTTAATGCAGAGATTATTAATGATACTGATAAGCTGAACGATGAAGTAGGCAGATATAAAGAGATACCTGTTGTATCAAATGTTACGCGACAACAGGTGATGGATAATTATTACCAGGTGAAGATGGAAGTGAAGCGGTTGATTGGGGAAGAGGTGGAGAGGTTGAAGTTAAGTACTCATTGACTATATTTGTTTTTACTCAAAAACCGCAGAACAATATTTGGTTAAAATCTGGTAATCAACACAAGCAATTTTTATGAACCAATATGAAGACCTTCTCCAATTCGTTTTAGAAAAAGGAAATAAGAAAACAGATCGAACTGGGGTGGGTACCCTTAGTATTTTTGGCTATCAAATGCGATTTGATTTGCAAGAAGGTTTTCCACTAATAACAACAAAAAAACTTCATCTAAAATCAATAATCTACGAACTTCTTTGGTTTCTAAAAGGTGAAACTAACATTAAGTATTTGAAGGAGCACGGGGTGACGATTTGGGATGAATGGGCCGATGAGAATGGAGAATTGGGTCCTATTTATGGGTACCAATGGCGTAAATGGCCTGCCCCAGATGGAAGACATATCGATCAAATAAGTAATGCAATACATTTAATTAAAACCAATCCAGATTCAAGAAGGATTATAGTCAGCGCCTGGAATGTAGCAGATATAGAAAAAATGTCGCTACCTGCTTGCCATGCTTTTTTTCAATTTTATGTTGCTGAAGGAAAATTATCATGTCACATGTATCAGAGAAGTGCTGATCTTTTTCTTGGTGTGCCTTTTAATATTGCATCCTTTGCATTGCTAACCATGATGACTGCACAGGTTTGTGATTTGGAAGTAGGTGAATTGGTGCATTCTTTTGGAGATACCCATATTTACAACAATCATATAGAACAAGTGAAACTTCAATTGGAAAGGGAACCACGGCCTTACCCTAAAATGGTTATTAATAAAGAAATAAAAAATATATTTGATTTTAAGTATGAGGATTTTAAACTAGAGGGATATAACCCTCATTCCTCGATAAAAGCACCAATTGCAGTATAATGAGTGTTCCAAGCATACCGGATATGAAGTTATATTACTCTAATAAAAGCACATTAATAAGAGTAATATGCCGAACAAATCAATGGAGTGGGTTAAAAGAATCAAATTTAACTGACTGGCTGCAGGGAAATTTTAAAGACCCTGAAGGCAAATATCTGGCTGTTAAAATTCTATTGCATAGTCTTTACTACAGTGAAGAAAATCTAATTGAACTATTACGACATGGCATTTATCATGAAATAATTGGCGAGGAAATAAAAAGCAACCTGATTGCAAGTAACAATATTTTTGTACCTCAATCAGTTACTGAAGCTGAGGTACGGCAGAAGGTTGATAAAATTTTATTTGTTCCACTTTTGGATAAGAACAGGCCTAATGAAAGCGGCAATGCTATTATAAGATATCTAACTACAAAACTTTCTATCAGCCCATCAAATACAATTTTTCATTTTAATATTAAGGATAGTGATCTTGATAATATTGAAAAAATAATCATTGTTGATGATTGTATTGGCAGCGGGGATCAGTTGAATACTTTCTGGAACACAACATTCCTTGATGTAAAAAATAAAGCGTTAGCGAAAGGGGTAGACATTTACTACCTGGCTTTGATTGGTTATGAAAATCAAGTCCTGGATTTACAACTCACTGGAGATTTGGTTGGCTTGAGAGTAGTAATATGTGACAAACTTGAGGAACGTAACAAGATATATTCAAGTCAGAATATCATTTGGAACAGTGATGAAGAAATGAACTTCGCAATTACTTATTTTGATGACATTGGTAGCAAATATGGTGTGCCACGAGTGGGTTATGCCGGACTGGATTTTTCTTTATTCATGCATAATTCCGTACCAGACTGGACTCTGCCTATATTCTGGACAGAAAATTATGACTGGAAGCCTTTATTGAAACGAAAAAACTCAAATTCATAATGCGAGCAAAGAACCCATTTAACAGAAACAGAGCCGAGCAGATGGGAGAAGATACCTGGCGGTATTTTGTGAAAGAACCATTTACAGATCTGTTGTCTGAAAAGCCACTGATTTTTGAAGGAAGCCGAGGGTGTGGGAAAACGATGTTTTTTTTGTGCAACTCCTGGAAAGAAAAGTTCGCTGAATACGAGACCCAAGGAATTAACGTTACAGAAATATTTTCCAAAACTGGTTTAATTGGGTTTTACTATAAGGTTGACGGTAAGTTTGTTGGGAAAAATTTATCAAAAAAAGGCGTTGAAGAATGGGAATGGCAATCTGTATTCAATACCTATTTTAATATTATTATTTGTAAAGATGTCCTTAATTTTTTAAGCCATTGTATCGATAGAGGGTATATCGCAAAAGATGAAATTTCAACCCTAGTTAAAAGAATAAACGGCAAGCTGGAATTTAACTGTGACGTAGAAAGCCTGGAAAAGACATATAATCATTTTGATGTTGTATTGGATGAGATCGAAGGTTTCTCCAATGACCCTGAGAAAAAGAAACCACTTGGATTACATGCAGGCACCCTCATTGCAACAGCTATTGAGGAAATCCGAAAAATTCAGTTATTTAATGAAGCAAGGTTCCATGTTTTTATTGATGAATTTGAAGAGTTGAATGAAGCTCAACAAAAGCAATTGAATACTTTGCTAAAACAGAGCAAGTATTGGCTTGTATATGATTTTGGAGTAAAGACCAAAGGAAGGCATACCGAAGAAACAATATCGGGAGAAATAATTCAAGAGCCTGATGATTATTTACACTACTACCCCGAAATTGATAGTTATGAAAGAAAAGAGGAATACGAGAGATTATTAGTTTCTATTTGCTCAAAGCGAATTAAGGACTATTTACCTGAAGCATTAGTTTCTAATGACGATTTCCTTGATATAAGATTTTATCTGAAAGATTATGGCAAAGAAATAGAGCTGAAGGAATTTGAGCAATCTTCTAAAATGCCTTCTATACGAACAAGATTAAAACGATTAATAGAAGAAGATAATGCACACCGACATTACTTTGACAAAGATGAAATGAAGGAGGTTTACAACGTTCTTGTGAACTGTACACCTGACCTGGTAAGAATGCATATTTCCATCTTGAATCGCCGTAATAAAGTTTCAATTAAGGAACTCTTTGAAAATGCAAAGAGCAACACAAAAGTTTATCAAAGCTGGAAGCATAATACCGGATTCGCTACTTATTTTCTCCTTTGTAAGGAACTGGATATTATAAAAAAATATCACGGCCTGTCGACCTTTTCAATGTTGTCGTCTGGAGTGATAAGGAGCTTTCTTGAGATTTGTGAAAGCGCCTTCGATTATGCATTCAGCGAGGGCTTTACATTTGACAATCCAAGGAGTCTAACTATTGACGAGCAAACAAATGCTGCACACTATGTAAGTCAATCCAAAGTATCAAAAATAGAGGGCTTTGTTCCAGATGGCATGCACTTAAAACGTTTTATGTTAGCAATTGGAAAAATATTTTATTTAAAACATACTGACCCCGATGCAACTTTGGGAGAGCCAGAGCCCAATCATTTTTATACAAAACCTCTGGAATTAAAAGCACTTTCGCCAGAGGCATTACGGATTTTGGAAAATGCCATACTGCACAATGTGCTTCAGTTTGATTTACCTACGAAGGAAAAAAACACAGAGGCTATTGAAACAACAGATTACCATATAAATCACATTTATTGCCCTTATTTTAAAATATCACATAGGAGAAAAAGGAAGATATTTCTTGAACCCGCTGAGTTAAAAACTTTATTAATTGGCACTACAGGTGAAGTAGAAAAGGTTGTCAGATCAATTGTCAATAAAAACACTGAAAGTATCCAGGGAAAATTAAACTTTTATGGAGATGATTTATCAGGAGAAATTTAATCTCGATCATAGCAGCGCTCCGTATTTTTCCCAGCAAGTTGATGTACTTATATGTGGATTAAGGGCAGATAGTGAAAAAGACGACCGCTATAATCATGTAAAACGAAGCTTGAAAGATTTTAAGGGCAAGGTGATTTATTTTAGTACTGATGAAGATGCAAATACCTTAAACTATGAAATCAGAAAAGATAATGGTGATATAATTGACAAACAAGACGGATTGAACTTAATTCCCGACTTAAGAAAATTTTTAAAACAAAATAAGTTTGATGCAAACAGTGTGTGTATTGATATTACCTGCCTAGCACAGCCTATCTTGTTTCTACTTATCAAAATATTTCTTACAGAAATCAAGCCCAAAAAACTGTTTGCTGCATATACTGAACCTAAAAAGTATAAAAAGAATCACCATCTTATTACTGAAGATGAGGAGTTTGAACTGTATGAAAAAATTATTGGGTGTAACTATTCTGTACCGGGGTTTGCCAAGATTAACCGTGAGGAAAAAGAAATGCTTATAGCTCCTTTTGGGTTTGAACGACAACGTTTGATTTCAATTTTTGAAAGTGTTGAACCTAAGGGTGGCCTTATTCCAATATTAGGTTTCCCATCGTTTGTGCCTGGTTGGAATTTGACAGCCCTTTATATGAACTATAAAGTGATTTCTGATGCTGAATCTGAACAGCAGATCAGATTTTGTGAAGCATCCAGCCCCTTTGGCCTATACAGGTTATTGAAAGAACTTTATGATCTCTATGGAAGTGATTACAAACTACTAATTGCACCTTTGGGCACCAGGCCGCATTCTTTAGGTGCTGCTTTATTTGCAACAAAGCATAAGCAATGTCATTTAATTTACGATTTCCCTGTAGAAAAACTATTCAGGAGCGAAGAGATATTAAAAGCGGATATTTATAACTTAACTACTTATATAGAATAGAATAATGGCATATCTAGCACAATATTTTACAAAAGATCACTTTTCAAACCTGCTCATTCAAAATATTGATTTCAGGGGGCCGAAAGTAATCGTGGACTTAGGGATAGGTGACGGGGCTTTGACAGTGGCAGCTATTAAGAAGTGGAGACATGCTAAGTACTATGGTGTTGATGTAGACAAGGAACGGCTTGATAGCTTAAATGAAAGACTACCAAATGTAAGGTTACACAATATTAATTCGCTGGATATATCTCTAGGAAAGAGTATTAAAATAAAAATGGGTACTGTGGATATCGCCATATGTAACCCCCCCTATTTGAATCTTAAAAAAAGATCGAAGTACAAAACAATATTGAGAAATGCGGGATTAAACAATTCTGTTAATATACCCTGTTATACATCTGACCTAATTTTTTTGGCGCAAAATATTAACCTGTTAAGAGATAAAGGGACATTAGGAATTATCGTTCCGGAAGGCATTGTTTGCGGACATAATTTTAATTTACTAAGGAAGGATCTGCTTGAAAGGCATGACCTGAAAATGGTAATTCAGTTAGAGCCAAAAATTTTCAATAAAACTGAAGCAAAAACTTACATACTTATTTTAGACAAAGGTCAAACCAGGACCAGAACAGTACAATTATGCAAAGCCGACCTTAATGGGAAAATTGAAAAACGAATTAAGATACAAAAAACTGATTTGATAGAACGTATGGATTATAAATACCATGCCTCTGCAAATAAAAATATTAAAGGGAAAACCCTAAAAGAATTGGGAGTTACGATTCGAAGGGGTAATTATTCTAAAAATGAACTTGAAAAAGCAAAACAAATATACTTTCACACTACCAGTAATTGGAGCATTAACGGCCTATCGTTGCGAAATACTCATTATAAACTTAATAAAGAACCTGTGATTGCTAAGAAGGGAGATATTCTGATTGGTAGGGTTGGAAGAAATTGTATTGACAAAATAACTTTTGTAAAAAGCGGTAAAATTGCAGTAACTGACTGCGTTTACAAGGTGTCAATTTCAGAGGAGTTTAGGGAAGCGGTATATAACAGGCTAAAAAGTGAGGAGGGCAAAATATATTTACAGAAGGTTATTCATGGAGTATGTGCACAAGTGCTAAGCAAAAAAGATCTTGAAAACTTTAAAGTTTTTGTATATAAGCGTCATGTTCATAAAAAATAACTAACATAGTTTACCTCTCATATAAAAAAGATGCCATTCCTTCCAACCGATGAACGGATTGCGACGCAACGATGATGCCATGAAAAACTTAAGCTGGTATCATAAAAATTATTCTAACAGCTTACACAACTCATTAGCGTCAGGTAATATACCTTTCATTTGAATTGGGGTTTGCTTTGATGTTTTATAAGTAGCTACGCCCATCGCTTTGTCTATACTCTTTACTGAAAACTCAACCACTGTATTATTTTTTTCTTTACACAATACAATTCCAATACTGGAATTTTCATGAGACAGTTTTATTTTTTCATCCAGTACATTCAGATAAAAATTTAACTGCCCTGCATATTCCGGTTTAAACTTTCCTTTCTTTAATTCAAATGCCACAAGGCACTGCAGGTTACGGTTGAAGAATAACAGATCGATAAAAAATTCTTCGCCATCTAATTCTACCCTGTATTGATTGCCAATAAAAGAAAAGCCTTTGCCCATACGAAGAATGAAATCGCGGATTTCTGCTACCACTTTACTTTCTATATTTCTTTCATCATCACCGTCCTGTATATAAATAAAGTCAAACAAATATTCATCTTTGAAAACCTGCAGGGCTGATGGCTTTAAATCTTCGCTTAAGGTTTTAGAAAAATTATTGGGTAGCTTTCCCTGTTTTTGAAAAAGACCTGCATCTATTTGGTGCTCCGTTACGCTGACCGGCCAGAATTGTGCAGCAGTTTCAAGAATGTAAAACATTCTTTCTTCAAAGGATTTGCATTTGCTTAAAATAACAATATGGTGGCTGAAACTTATTGACGCAAATGCGCTTAACATCTCTGCATTCATTTGTGCCGCCGCTGACGGCACAAATAAGCTTTCCGTTGATTTTTCCAATTGTGCCGTTACCGACGGCACAATTACCAACTGATGATATTCCAAATAAAATTGTTTCATTTTCATTAAGTTTCTGCGGGAGAAACCTTTTAGCCCGGGCAATAATTTTTGAAGGTCTATTGATATTTGGTCAACCACTTTGGCGCCCCATTTCTCCGCATCAATCTTTTCTGTAAGCATCTTACCCGTTTTAAAGTACAGCATTAATTGTTCACGGTTTGCCAACCTTGCAGCCTGGTAGCGACTGTTGATAATACTTTGCTTTAATTCAGTTATCAAATGGAGATATTGTTTTGATGGTTTCATTTGTTTGAATTTAGCACGTAAGTCAGGCGGTTTTCAGATCGTTATGTTTGAATGCGGTGAGTTTTGCGGCAAATTCTTTCTTTACTTCTTTCTCAAAACTATCAAGGTAGTTTTCTGTAGTTTTTTTATCAGCATGACCTAGAGCTTCCTGGATGTATTCAGTACTTGCACCTGATCTCTTTAACTGTGTAGAAAATGAATGGCGAGATACAATCGTTGTAAGCTTTTTTTCAATACCTAATTCCATTCCGATCCTCGCCATTCTATCATTAATGAATTTTACAAATGCTCTTACAGCAAAATGTTGTTCAAGCAAAGTCAACCCTTCTTCTAAAACAGGGAAAATATAATTGCCTGGCTTACGGTTTTTGTTTCCCCATTTATCAATGATGCCCAATATGTCTTCAGTTAAAAAAACTGTAACAGGTTTGGGATCATTTCTTGTAGTGTTCTCTGTTTTAGCCCGTTCAAAAACTAAATACTCACCTTCAATATTTTTAAACTTTAGATACGCCACATCTTTTGGGTTGATGCCATTGGCTAAATAGCAAAACAGCCAAAAATCTTTTGCCTTCTGTTCATCTACGCAAATAGGTTTGTGATAGTAGATAAGGGCTATATCATTTAACAGAAGCGCTTTTTTTATATTCCTGGAAGTAGGAATCTGATATTTTCTTCTGCCAAACGGGTAGCATCTTTTTCTGTCAATTATACCAGCTTCTATCGCTTCGTTGAAGATTGCACGCAATGGCCTGAGTTTAATTCCAACTGTAGATTTGCTGCAATCTTTATTACGCATCCATTGCTCGTATTGAATTAGGTAACTAACAGTAATCTCAGCAAAAGGAAGGTTGCTTCTAAATTTCTTTAAGGAATAATAGCTATCCTGGTAATTGAATGCACTTCCGATACGACCTTCCTGTAATAACTTTTTTATGTATGAAATATAAACAGTAGAAATAAAATCGGGTTTGGATTGGTCTTCTTTTAAGATTGAAAACTTTTGTTCATAAGAAGAAAAGTCAAATTGATAATTAGTTATTGGAGCTTCTACATTTCTAAACTTCCTTGGACGGAAAAACCGATTATCAACGATATATTTTTTTTCAAATTCATGAAAGGTAAAGTCAAGAAAATCTTTCGTAGCATTTTCTGCAGTTCTTTGAATTTCCTTAAGTCCTTCCCTTACAATTTGCAGATCCGCATTTATGCGTGGCGCAGTGAGCTTGTCATACTCTTCCTTGGACAGATCATAGATAGTTTGATAATCCCTACTAACCCTTTTAAATGTTACCCTAACTTTGACAGGGTATTTGTTTGTTTTCTGCTTTATTCTTCGTGTATCGAGAATAATAGATAATGATATGGACATAACTGAATAATTTCACTTTCACAATATCTTTTCCTCAAAAATTTGCAAACAAATTTGCAAACAATCGCCAGTTAAACGTCTTATTAATAAGAGTAAGTAAAATTAAAAAATTACTCTAAATATTTGACAATCAATTTATTAAATTAAACTAAGATAAGCTTAGTTAACTTAGATTAAGTATTAAAGGGAACTCAAAATCTGGTTATCGCAAGGTAGTGCAGGTTCGATTCCTGTTCTGGGCACGTGATTATTAATTAATATAAAGGTCGCAATTTGCGGCCTTTTTTAATTTGCAAATAAAATAAAAACTAACTCTCTTATTACTTCCTTCAGGCTTTATCGGAAAAGTAAAAGAACTGTTTCCTGAATGCGTTAAAGGCTTAATTGGTTTTTGGAATGATTGACATTACCCATGTATGTTTGTATTCGCTTTCTCTATCTTTTCTCATCTTTCTTTTAATTGTTACACTTCGTTATTATCCTTACTAAAATTTATAATTGTAGTTACAGTGATGCATCAAAATGCCAGATAATTATGTAGTCTGGTTCATTATTTCGGCAAACTCATATCAATAACTATATTTTTTATTCAAATACTGGCTGCTCCTTATTAATAAATACAGTACTTGTAGGATATGCAAAATCGATATTCATTTTTTCAAACGTTTCAAAGATTTCAAAATTTACTGCCTGTTGCTTATCCATATATAAAGCGTAATCTGAGCTGAGTATGAAATACACAAATTCAAAATTGAGGCTTGAATCTCCAAATGCCGAAAAATGCCCACGGTCAAAAAGTACATCATTGGTTTTTGAAATGATATTTTTTACTACAACTGGTATAGCTTTTAATTTCTCTGATGTTGTTTGATAGGTTACACCAATGTTAAAAACTACTCTTCTTTTTTCCATTCTTTTATAATTGTGCACACGTGAGTCTGTAAGATCTTTATTGGAACAGACCAATTGCTCCCCACCTAAAGTGCGCAATCTTGTGGTTTTGATTCCAATATATTCAACAGCGCCCATTTTATCATCTACAATAATAAAGTCACCGATTTCAAAAGGGCGGTCAAATAGAATTACAAAATAACTGAACAGGTCTCCCAATATTGTTTGCGCCGCAAGAGCTATCGCGATACCCCCAATTCCCAACCCGGCAATGATGGTACTTACATTGTATCCAAGGTTATCCAAAACGAATACAACCCCCATGATCCAGACAATTGCTTTGATGATGATGATCAAACCCCTGGCTTGTTTTTGTTTTGTTTCACCACCATCCTGATTTTTTAAAACGCTAAGTAAAAAATACTGTAATGCTGAATTGATAATTTGTAAAATAAAATAAGTACAAATCAGCAGCATAGCTGTATGGATGGGTTGCTCTGTTACCTGAGGCATATGAAGGTAAGATAGGGCTGCATAAACGATGAGGAAATAAAGAAACGGAATAACATATTTTTCAAAAGATACTACGATAAAATCATCAAAAGAGCTTTTCGTATTTTTTGACCACCGTTTAAATTTTTTTAACAAAGTACCTTTAAAAAATCTGGTAGTCAAAAATCCACCAATGATAATGCCTGATACAATTAACCACGTCTTTATATCATTTCCCAAATATGTATGGCCCCAAAGGTTATTCATAATCTATTATTCATTAGTAAAAAGTGGGATTGAAAACCATCGCCGGATACTTTTCAGTACAAAGGTTGGCAAAGCCGCACAGGATATATTTATCGTATTATACTGTTAAATAATTTCTTTAATAAAAGATAATCCAGATAATGCTACCCGATATATTTTCCCGGCTTTTTAATTGATGCCATCATTAACATACTTTTTCAATATTGCTATATATTTTTTTGCATCTTCGTTTTCTGGCTGCAGATCCAATATCTTTTCAAAATATAGCAACGAACCGTTATAATCTTTTTCGTGATTAGCCTTATAACTTGCCAGGTAGCCATAGCTTTCTATTAACCTTTTCCTGTTTTGATCATCCGCGGTATCTTTTTCCGCAATCTCAATTACTTTAAGATAGTGAGGTATTGCCAAACCCTTTTCCATTGCTGTATCTATTGCCACATTAGCCTTTGCTCTCCAATAATAACCGTATTTCTGATCAGGATATTTTTTTGTATAGATACCAAAGACAGAATCGGCATTATTATATTCAGTGGCATAGTAATATGCAAGACCACAGTTAAACAAATCAACATTTGTGGCTTTTACGTTACCATCATAATATTTTTTTAGCCATAAAGCCTGTTGCTCATAATTTTTTTCTTTTCCATATAATGTTGCAATTGTTTTATACAACCTAAATCGCTCTGCCTCCTTTTCGTTTAGTTTGGCTGCCATAGCATAATAATATGCTGCTGAATCTGTATTCTTTCCCGTTTCTGCATATATATCACCCATTGTTTCATAATCTGATACCAGGAAAGTTGTATCTGTATTTTTGCTGAAATACTTTTGCATGTATTCAAACGCATTTTCATTATCATTCAGATTTTTATAACTATTGGCAACAAGCTTATAGATCCTTGGAGAAACATTTTTACCCTCTTTCTTGATTAGTTCCTGCCCGCTATGCACAGCAGCTTTATAATCTTTCTGCACAAGTAACATATCAGTAAGCATGTAATCATTCTCTATACTGTAATCAGATGCTGCAATATACTTTTTCAGGTATGTCATCGCCAGTGCTGCATCGCGGTAATAGTAATGATAATATACTTCATAAAGGGCGGGTGCATACAATGAATCAGTTGTCAGGGCATCATTAAAATACTGCATATAGACAGGGTTCTTTTGCGAGGTGAATATTTTACCTAATCTGTAGAACGCCCTGGCATAAGAAGGATCAACCTGCAATGCTTTTTGATAAGCGCTATAGGCATCAGAACCGTTGGATAGTTTACTGTATGCGTCGCCCATAAGCGCATAAATTTCTGGATTCTTTTTATCTCTTTTAATTGCCTTTGTTAATAATTCTATAGAATAGTTTGCATCTGCCTCTTTAATATCTATATAAGCTTGTGCAATCTCTATCAATACAGCAGCATCTTTATATTTTGTTTGCTTTAAAGCCGCTTCAAAATTTTGCTGTGCACTTGCTGCGTCATTTTCTCTTAATAAAATATGACCATATGCAGCTTTTATTAAGGGTGCATTTAATACTGTCTGCGGGGCTTTTTGAAGGCTATCTTTTATTTGTGTTACTTTATCCTGTTCAAGGTTTGTTTTAATTAGAAGATACCAAGCTTCTTCGTTATCAGCACCAGCCTGCAAAATAGTATGTAACATTTTTTCTGCAGAATTGTAACGTTGATGATAAATAAGTGCCTTTACTTCCTGTATGCTTTGAGGAAAAACTGCTGTTGAAAAAATTAAACAGATAATGATAATAAAAATACTTTTCATAAATGCCCTTTTTTTATTTGATAAATTAATTACGAATTATTCACGCGGTTAATACATTAAGCTTTGAGTTAGGCCTGATGAGATCGGTTGTCTGCATGCCGGAAATTGAATTGATTTTAGATTCTTCATTCGAGTTAAGAATAAGCATGTCGGCTCTTACAGACCTTGCATAAGCGTAAATTGCTTTTGCGGTGTTATTTCCTGTTAGTATTTCATATTCCACCGGGTAATGGAGATAATGTGACAGAGTGCGATAGGTTTCAAGAAATACACTGGGCCACTTATCAGGATCATCTTTTTTGAATATAGCAACTAAATAGATCTTTGGCCGGTTAGTGCCTGTTAATGCGCTCAGCAGTTCGATTTTTCTTTCAGTTTTATTGTTGTCAATTGGCATTACTACTGACTGCATTTTCCTGGAAATACTACCCGGCTTTACTGTTAATACAGCGCATTTTGTTTCCCTGTTTATCACATTTGCATTAACGGTTTTTAGAAAAGGAAACCAGTTATGGTTGTTGCTTCTGCCAATTATAATCAGATCAGTTTGCAACTCATTGGCAGCGCTTATTATAGAATCCTGTATAGAATTATCTTTAATTATGTGGGTTCTCACTTCAATGTTTGAACCGAAATTCAGTATGCGGCATTTTATTTCTTCCAGTTTGTTTTCTACTGTAGTTTTAATTGAAGGTATTGTCAAAGGTGGAGGCATAATAAAACCTGATACATAATAACCGACTGCCTTGAAAGTTGTATGTATAACATGCAAAAGGTGAATTACAGTAACTTCTTTCCCGGAAAGCCATAGCGCTTTCTGAACTGCTATTTCAGTATTGATAGAAAAATCAACGGGTATTAATATATTAGAAAAATGAGTGTTCATGCATGCATGGTTTAAACTTTATAAGTTGAATATGTACTAAATTATAGGCAGAGTATTAGCGGGGTCTTAAATGAAGATTAGAATTCTATTAGAATCAGGATTAACTTAGAAGCCATGCAATAGTTAATTTTGAATTTTCCTTGTAAAAAACCTTAGCTATGGAGGAGCGAAAAGTACTAATAGTTGAAGACGAACAAAAGATTGCCGATACATTAAAATTTGGTTTATCAGAACATGGATATCATGTTGAGGTTGCTTATGATGGTAAGATCGGAAAGAGGATATTTGATGCTCATGATTTTAACCTGGTAATACTTGATATTAACCTGCCGGGTATGAACGGTTATGATTTGTGCAGACATATACGGAGGCAAAATGCAGCCATTCCTGTTATAATGCTTACTTCAATGGGTACTTTAGATGACAAGGTGGAAGGTTACGACGCAGGGGCAGATGATTATATGGTGAAGCCTTTTGAATTTAAGGAACTGCTTTTGAAGATACGTGTGCTGCTGAAAAGAACTATGGAACAGCAATTACCTTCCGGCAATATTTTAAGGGCTGATGAACTGGAATTAAATCTTGACAACATGGAAGTAAGGAGGGGAAATAAAATAATTAATCTCACTGCAAAAGAGCTTCAGTTACTGGAATATATGATGAGAAATAAAAACCGTGTAGTTTCAAGAGCGGATATTTCAGTGAATGTTTGGGATATGTCTTTTGATACAAATACCAATGTGATAGATGTCTATATTAATTACCTGCGCAATAAAATAGACAAGCCATTTCCTTATAAGTTGATACAAACCCAGGTAGGTCTTGGTTATATACTTAAAGAAACAACGAGCTGATGCCTGTAAGAATAAAAATTACCCTTTTCTTTACATTGATAGTATTTGTTATTCTATCGTTGCTCTGCAGCGCTGTTTATTATTTCTCGTATATAAACAGGCAAAAAAATTTTAATAACCGTCTTACCAACCGTGCCGTTACAACTGCCCGTTTATTAGCACAGTCAGAAACATTTAACCAGGAACTGATACATAAGATCGATGCTTCCACGGCACTTGCTATGACCAATAAGACTGTACAGGCATACGATTTTTATGATAAAAGAATATATGCATATGCCGATAAGCCGGGTGATACCATAAGTGTTGATAAAAAAATACTCGAAGAGGCCAAACAAAACCAATACGTTTATTTTACCGCAAACAATAAAGATGCTGCAGGTTATCATTTTACTGATAAGAATAACCATGTAATCATTATTATAGCTGCCTATGATGCAGAAGGTAAAAAGAACCTTCAGCAACTGCAATATATTTTATGGTCTTGTTTTGTGGGTGGTATATTAATTGCATTAGCCGGTGGTTATTTCTTTACTTCGGGCCTTTTACGGCCTGTTCGCAAGATTGCTGATGAATTAAACGATATTTCGGCACAAAATCTAACACGTAGAATAGTTTCAAGGAATAGCAAAGATGAATGGGATTATTTAACTAATACGCTTAATGAATTGCTTGACAGACTGGAGGAAAGTTTTGACACGCAGCGCAGGTTTATTGCCAATGCGTCGCATGAATTATCTACACCGCTTACTTCCGTTTCCAGCCAGCTGGAAGTATCACTACAAAAAGAAAGAAACGCAAATGATTATAAAACAGTCATGCATTCTGTACTGCAGGATGTAAGGCATTTAAATAAACTTACACAGGCATTGCTGCAATTTGCAAAGGCTTCCGGCACTTCAAGTGGCCTGGAAATAGACCTTGTTCGCATAGATGAAATATTGTTGCGTATGCCGCGGGATATGATTAAACTTAATAATGAATATATTGTAAAGCTTAGTTTTAACGACCTTCCGGAAGAAGAAGAAAAACTGCTCATCTTTGGCAATGAGGACCTGTTGTTTAGTGCGATAAAAAATATTGTGCTTAATGCCTGCAAATATTCATCTAACCATACAGCAAATATTAATTTATCAGTAAAACAATATGAGATTATTATTGAAGTAATCGATGAAGGGCGGGGAATAGCCAAGGATGAATTACAAAATATTTTTCAACCATTTTTTCGTGCAGGAGATCATAAAACTGAGACAGGTTTTGGCCTTGGGCTTTCGCTAACAAGCCGCATTATAAAACTTCATCGCGGCCATATAAAAGTAGATTCTGTTATAAATACTGGAACAACTTTCACCATTTACCTTCCTGTTGCAGGCACCAAATAAGTTTACATATTTTTTTTGCCAACGGCATTACTACTATCGTCTGCTGTTGTGTCACTCACTTGTGCGTTCTGAATTTTATGCAACTTTTTAACATAGTGAATCAGTTAATAAAAATTTAAAGGCATAATTCTATATTTTTCACAATTGCTGTTCTGTTTATGTTGCGTCGCTATAAAGCCGCATAATTACTCAACAGTACAAGTGTGCGACGCAACAAAAGCTTAATAATGTTACCATTGCCGGGCTACACAAATAAAAATGTCTCTGCTTTTTTCTATTCTAATGGTTTTCTAATCTTATATTAATTACCTGCTAATTGTCAAAAAGGATATTGTGCAGATTATGAAAGCATTTACCCCGATTATCAGAATTATAAACTTGCGGGAAGAATTTATAATGCACGTAAGCAATATAGTAAAGCAATGACACTTTAAGAGAGTTTTTTCACAACTGCAATTTCAAAAAATAAAAAAATACAATACATGCAAATGCTACATTTAAAAAGAATATTGGTTCCTATTGATTTCAGCGACAATTCTATGAACGCCCTGGAAACCGCCACATCTATAGCCAAAAGGCATGACGCTTCTGTAAAATTGGTTTACGTTAATGATAATGATAATAAATTTTACCCGCACCTGCATTCAAATGGTGCACATGATGCAATGAGAACGCTGGGAACCCTTGCCAGGTGCGTAAAAGATGATGGCAATATTGAATGCAGTTTTTCATTCTTTTCAGGCTCTATAACAAGTTGCATATTACAGGACATTGCCGACGAATCAATAGACCTTATAGTTATGGGAAAGAACGGAAATGCAGGCAAAAGAGAACTGTATGCGGGTTCTTGTGCCTATGACGTGTCTAAAAAAGCGCTTTGCCCTGTTTTGCTTGTGCCTGCCGGAAAATCCTGGTCGCAATTTAAAAATATACTTTTCCCTGTGCGCCCTTCAGTAAGTATGCTTGAAAAGTATACGACGGTGAAGGAGATAATTAATAAAAATGATGCAACATTGCATATAATGAATTTGCGCAACCCTGATTACATCAATGAACTGCATATCATTTCTAAATTGGTTGATCTCCTGAAAAGAAAATTCGAAGAAGATAATATCAAGACTAAGATATCTTACTATTTCCGGGATGATAAATTCGCTGAAAAAATATTGAAGACAGTACAGGAGGCTACGACTAAACATGATCTTTTAATTATTTCAGCTGAACATAATATACCTGCAAATACTTTTTATCTATCACCTTATGCGCAACAGATTATACACCAGGCTAATATTCCTGTGTTGGTAATTAAACCGGAAACTATTCCCCAATCAAAAGAAATTGAACTGGAACTGCTGGAGAAACAAATCAGCGCCAATTGATTTGTTGATACGATATTATTTTTAAACGTTACAGCTTTTAGAACTAACAACCATAAAATCATCCAGGATGAATACAAAAAAATGCAAATGAAAAGATATTTAATAACCATACAATTAGTTTTAATAAATCTGTTTCTATCGGCACAGGTTGAAAAAAATAAAATTGATTCTACTACAGCACAAATAACAATAACCGGTGTAATTGCAGATAGTACTACTTCTCTTGGCATTAATGGTGCTACTATTGAATTAAGTTGGGTTGCGTTAACCAAAGATGCTAATACCACAAATGATATTGTAAAAAAAATGTCTCTTACAACTGCTAATGGTAAGTTTATTATTGGCAACATACCGGTATGTGAAAAATATACGCTCGTTGTTTCTTCAATCGGATATGACACTAAATTCAAAGAGATATTTGTACCTCAATCAGCTCGGAGGGATGGTGCACAGGAAATCAGAAATATAGGCACTATCAAATTACTACAAAGTCAAAAAATGCTTGGCAATGTAATAGTTACTTCAACCGCAGCGCCTTCTATGCGGTTTGACATAGACCGTAAGATTTTTGATGTTGAAAAGAATATTACTGCTCAAGGCGGTACCGCTGTTGACGTAATGAAAAATATTCCTTCGCTTTCTGTTGATGTAGATGGTAATGTACAAATGCGAAACAGCAGTCCGCAAATACTTATTGATGGCCGGCCTACTATATTAACACTCGACCAGATACCCGCAGACGACATAGAAAGGGTTGAATTAGTTACCAATCCATCCGCTAAATATGATGCATCCAGCGCCGGAGGTATCATTGACATTATTATGAAGAAGAATAAAAGGACAGGTATAAACGGCATTGCATCCGTGGGTGCCGGGACGCCCGGTTTACTAAACGGGAATATTAACCTGAATTTGCGGGAAGAAAAATTCAATTTTTTTGTAAGCGGAAATTATAACAGATCAGGTGGACAAGCCATCGAAGAAACAGGCAGGCAAAATAAAAGCGATGGGCAGATAACTGATTATTTTTATCAATCTTCAACAAATGAGCGAATACGAAAATTTGAAACAATCCGGTTTGGAATGGATTATTATATTGATAACAACAGCACCCTTTCCCTAACTCAAAGTTTTAATAATGGCAATGTTCTAAATAATGAAATCCAGGACCAGGATTATCTTGACAAAAATGAATCTTTAAATTATACGGGTTTACGTACAGCAAACGGTGTTAACGCTTTCAACAGAAACAGCAGCCGTTTAAGCTTTGAAAAAAAGTTTGATCGCCCTGATAAAAAGCTTACAGCAGATATAACCTATAATAATGGCGGCAGGAATAACGAATCATTCATCACTAATGATTTTTACGCAATTGATGGAACTGATTATGCACCTGCTAATATGGTGCGAAATGCTGGGTCAGGAAATGATCACCAGTTTACTGTACAGGCAGATTATAGCAATAAAATGAGTGATGATAAAAGAATAGAATTTGGTATACGCAGTTTCTATAATAAAACTTCTACCAATTTCGGAACGTACTCAATTGACCAGTCCGATCATGAAACCAAGTTGCCACTTAGCAACAATTATGAATATACTGAAATGGTAAACGCAGGCTACCTTAATTATGCCAATAAATGGAAATCTATTACTTACCAGTTGGGATTACGTGTAGAATTTTCAAAGCTAGATGGCTTTCTTGTAGATAGCAATTTTAATTTTGGATATGCTTTTCCTGATGGATTTAATAACCTGGGTTATGCGTTATTCCCCAGCTTTTTTCTCACTAAACCTTTAAGTGAAAATGAAGACATTCAATTCAATTTTTCCAAAAGAATACGCAGGCCAAGGTTTTGGGAAATAAATCCTTTTGTTGACATTAATGATCCTTTAAATATCCGGCAAGGAAACCCCGCATTAAGACCTGAATACACAAACTCATTTGAATTAAACTATTTCAACAGGTTTAATAAAAACGCAGGTACATTTCTCGCAGTGTTGTATTTCAAAAATAATGTTGGTGACGTTACACAGTATAGTGACACCATTTCAACAGCATTTTATCAGCAGTTAAGCAATGCCGCCATCTCACCTGATGCTATTTTAAATACATACATTAATGCCGGTTATACCAATAGAATGGGTGCAGAATTTACTGTGCAAAAAAAACTCGGTAAGGGTTTAAATCTTATTTATAATGCAGATATGCAATACCGCGTTACAAAAGCAAGCGTAAACAAACTTGATTTAAATAATAAGGGTTTTAATTTTGGAACAAAATTGATTGCCAATTATAAGTTTATCACACAAGCAAACAAATTTTTCAATAATCTCGGGTTTCAGTTTGTAGCTAATTACCAGGGGCCACGTGTAATACCGCAAGGCAGAACAAAACAGCAGTTTGTTGCTGATTTTGCTATGCGTAAAGAATTTCTAAAAAAGAAAGCTGCCTCTCTTTCTTTTAGCATCAACGACATTTTAAATACACGCAGGTTTGGTAATATTTATGAAACTGAAAACTTTTACCAGGATTCTTATCGGAGGTGGAGCGTAAGAACTTTCCGCATAACATTCACATATAAATTCGGCAGTGCAAACTTTGACCTATTCAAAAGAAGAAATAATACTGCAGATTTTGAAACGGACGGAATTGATAGTGCCGACTAAAGATTTTTATTTACCAGCTGCTGTAACACAGTGGCATCGCCTGTTGTGTCACTCACTTCAACAATTTAGCCTTTTCAGCAGGAAAAAACTATCAACTATTTCATTGCATGGCTTTTGTTATACAAGAATATAAGCCAGGCCAACCTGGATTTTTAATTTTAAATACGCGATAATGAATTACAGAAAATTTTTACTAATGCTGGTTGTTTCATTTATAATTATGTACAGCGTTATGTTTTTAAACGTAGATGAAGTAGACCATATATATCTAAGCACCACCAGAACTTATATGACAATGTTGATGATATTACCAATGAGCATCTTAATGTTACTCATGATGGGGAAAATGTATCCCAGGAAGAAATTAAATACTATCATCATTATTTCAAGCTTTGTTTTAATTGGTGTTTTTATTGTCGCATTGAGAACCCAGACTCCTATTGGCGATATACAGTACATGAAAGCAATGATACCGCATCATTCATCTGCAATAATGACAAGCAAAAATGCGGATATCCAGGATCCTGAAGTAAAGCAGTTATCTGAACAGATCATAAAATCACAGGAAGAAGAGATAGCTAAGATGAAAGCTATGCTTGAAAGAATCGAAAAAAAGTAAAATTATTTGGATAAGTAGAAATTATTATAAAAACAGGTGAGCAAATAATTCCGGCAGTCTTGTTTTCAGATGTCCCTGCCAGATAATTTTTTGTTTGCCATATGTTATCTGTAATATGTGTACGTAAAAGCAGCAATTAGTATGTTGCTGAAAGTTATATAGTACAAGAGTGCGACGCAACAAAAGCTTAATATACACTATGAGGCCTGGTTCAAAAAAATATAATTTTACAGAAGATTGCTTCTGTAATTGGTATTACAATTTAAAAAGATGAGCTCCACAAAAAAACTTTCGCAACTGCCCGCAACTGCCATTTGTGGAAATGATATTACATCTTCCTGTTTATATGTTTCAGCACTTACCATAGTATATGCAGGGCAGTATGCATGGCTGGCTTTATTGCTGGTAGCAGCCGTTTTATTTTTATTCAGGAGAATTTATGGTGAAGTAGTAGGCGCACTGCCTTTAAACGGTGGAGCATACAATGTTTTGCTTAATACAACCAGTAAAAGCAATGCATCTGTTGCAGCCTGCCTTACTATATTATCATACATGGTTACCGCTGTTATTTCAGCAAGTGAAGCAATGCATTACCTGCATAGTTTATTTATGCAGGTAAATGTTTTTATCTCTACAATAATATTGCTGAGCCTTTTTCTTGTACTGGTAATTATGGGTACCAGTGAATCTGCAATTGTAGCAACGATTATCTTTATTACGCATTTGTTTGCGATGCTATTACTTATAGTAAGCGGGTTCTGGTTTGTATTTAATAATGGGTTAAATATAGCGCATGAAAATTTTCAGTTACCTGTAGAAGGCGGCATTTTTACCGCACTCATATTGGGTTTTAGCACTGCAATGCTGGGTATTTCAGGCTTTGAAAGCTCAGCCAATTTTGTAGAAGAGCAGGCTCCTGGTGTATTTCGTAAAACATTGCGCAACATGTGGATGGCTGTTTCAATTATAAATCCTTTAATGGCGCTGACAGCAATATTAGTATTACCGGTAGGTGACGCAGTTCTTCATAAAGAAGCCTTACTATCCTACCTTGGTAATAAAACAGGTGGAGAGGCACTGGCATCATTTATTTCTATTGATGCTACTTTGGTTTTGAGTGGTGCAGTATTAACTTCTTATGTTGGTGTAGGAGGTTTAATGAAGCGTATGACGCTTGACAGGATATTACCACAAGGATTGCTAAAAGAAAATAAACGTGGCAGTTCTTCACGCATATTTATATTGTTCTATTTACTGTGTCTTTCTGTATTGTTTATTACGAAAGGCCAACTGGGCCCGCTGGCAGGTGTATACACCATTTCATTTCTCTTGGTGATGGCTTATTTTGGGTATGGAAATTTTTTGCTTAAGATTAAAAGATCAAAGCTGCCCAGACCGGAGTATGCACCGTCTTTCCTGGTTGCAATAGCGGTACTTGCTGTACTGATAGCAATTTATGTAAATGTGAAATTAAATCCCGAATACCTGATTGTATTTCTACAGTATTTTATACCATCCATTCTGTTGCTGTACATATTGCTGAATAGAATACAGATCTTACAGTACATGCTTATTATCGTTACCAGTTTTTTTGATGTAATAAAAAAATGGGCAGCTTTTAGCAGGTTACACATAAATAAATATATCCGCAGACTGTCTCAGCAACAATTTGTCTATTTCACTAAAGGCGATGATATATCTATTTTAAACAAGGTGATGATCTATGTCCAGGAAAATGAAATAACCACTAAACTAAAAATTGTTACAGTATTAAAAGATGGCCAGGAAATTGTTCCTTCTTTTCTTACAGACCTGAAAGTACTTGACCGTGCTTACCCGGAAATAGATATTGAGTTTCTGCAAATGAATGGAATTTTCGGTCCGCAGCTTATAGATGAATTAAGTAAAAAGTGGAATATACCAACCAATTTTATGTTTATCAGTTCCCCTGGCGATAAATTTTCCCATCGTATTTCAGATCTGCATGGTGTCAGATTAATTATTTAGGTAATAAACTTTTTTCTTAGGAGATTCTAATGATGCATTAACGAGGTACTAATAACAGGCTCGTATATTGTATCTATACAAGTGTTGTGAATTTACACAACAAGAAAACACATATGATGCTTAAAAATAAATTCAGCTCCGGAGTATTATTTACGATTCTGTTAGGCCTTTCTTTTATAGTATTAAATTCCTGTTCAAGAAAAGTATCTTTTAACAATTCTTCAGTAGTACCTGCGGCCGAAGGTTCAGTTAAAGTAAAAAAGGATAAGAATAGTAATTACGCCATATCTATAAATATAGAGCGTTTAGCTGATGCTTCAAGGCTGCAACCTGCAAGAGAGTATTACGTAGTATGGATAGAAACTGAGAATAATGGCATAAAAAATATTGGTCAGTTAAAAAGTTCCAGCAGCCTCTTTTCAAATGCTTTAAAAGGTTCTTTAGAAACTGTTACTTCTTTTAAACCAAAAAAGGTTTTCATTACAGCAGAAAATAATACTAATATTCAATACCCCGGCGAGCAGGTTGTACTCTCAACAAACAATTTTTGACCCTATGGTTGTTAATTAAGTTCTCTCAAAGAGGTAACTCTATGATATGAATGAAGCGATTATGCCTATACTCCATTTCCAAGACGAACGCTGGATTTTGGCATCCAGGCGGCGTGCCACTTTACTGAGTTTGATTTGAAAACCGCAATGAACTAAGCGTATAAGTGTGCGACGCAAGTACAGCTTAATATTTGTAATAATGCCTGGCAAATTATATTTTAAAAATTGTGTTAAGCTTCTAATACAATTCTAATGCATCTCTAATTATACCCTAATACTACGTTGATACCTTTACTTTTCATGTTAAAAAATATCGCAATAATAGGTAGTGGTAGCTGGGCAACTGCACTTGCAAAAATTTTTTCTGAAAGTGGAATATACATATCGTGGCTGGTTCGTAATAGAGATCAGGCTGAGTATATAAGGTTGAATAAACGTAATCCCCGATACCTGAGCTATGCAGAACTTGATCTTAATTTTATCAGGCCAACGACTAGTATGGAAGAAGCTATATTACATGCACAACTCATTGTTCTTGCTGTCCCCTCCATCTATTTAAAGGAAATTATACAATCTATAAACAAAGATTGGATACATAACAAAGCAGTAGCTGTTTCTATAAAGGGAATTATTCCATCTTCAGGTAGTACACCAGGTTTATATATCAGAAAATATTTTGATTTGCGCGAGCCCGTATTGATTATCGGTGGCCCTTGTCATGCAGAAGAAATTGGCATGAAAAGAAATACCTACGTAACCATTTCCGGCGAAGACCCGGTATGGGTTAAAAAAATTGCAGATAGTATTTCTGTGCCCTATATACGCACTGTTACCAACAATGATCCGGTGGGTGTTGAATATGTTTCTATACTTAAAAACATCATCGGCATTGCAACAGGTATTGCGTCGGGCTTGCATTATGGCGAAAATTTCCAGGCTGTTCTTACCAGTAATTCAATGCGTGAAGTAGACAGTTTCTTATCATGTATACATGCAAACAGAAGCGTTTATGACTCTGTATATTTTGGAGACCTGCTTGTTACGGCTTATTCTGGGTTTAGCAGGAACAGAACACTGGGAAAATTAATTGGCCGCGGTATTCATGTAAGCCATGCATTGCAGGCAATGGAAATGGTAGCAGAAGGTTATAATGCATCAAAAGAGCTGGCCCCGATGTTAAGTGACCTGAATATTTCTTTACCGGTTATTAATAGCGTGTATAGGATACTGCATCAGCATGCAAATCCTTTTCATGAATTTAAATTGCTTGAACAGCAATTATGTTAATTTAAAAAAGTAATTTATGATATTGGCAACAGATCTGGATGGGACTTTCCTGGGAGGGAAAAGCTTAGATAAACAAAAACTATACAGGCTAATCAGAAAGAACAAGAATATAAGTCTTGTATTTGTAACAGGCCGCGGCCTGGAATCAGTAATTCCCATATTGAACGATCCAATTATACCTAATCCTGACTACATAATATGCGATGTCGGGGCAACCATTGTAAATGGTCATACACTAGAGCCTGTCGAATTATTACAAAATGAAATAGAAAAAAAATGGCCGGGCAGGCGAAAAATTATAAAGTGCCTTGCAGATCTGGAAAGATTACAATACCAGGAAGTGCCGCAGCAACGCAGGTGTTCCTTTTTTACCAATGACCCTGATCTTATTCATGAAGTAACTAAGCGAGTTGTTGAACTTGACTGTGATGTCATATTCTCTGCAAATAAATTTCTGGATATATTACCTAAAGATGTCAATAAAGGAACTACGCTTATTAATCTTATTGAATTCCTTAAAGCTGATGGAGAAACGGTGCTTGTTGCCGGAGACACATTGAACGATCTTCAAATGTATGAATGCGGTTATAAAGGTGTTGTAGTAGGTAATGCTGAGAAAAGACTGGTTGACGCAACGTTGTCTATACCGGAAGTATATCATGCAAAAGAAGATGGCGCAGGAGGTATTTTAGAAGCCATGTCCACGATTGACGTTTTCGGGGCTTATATAAAAAGTTTTATCGAACACGAGACGCCTGTTGAAACCAACGACGCACAACAACTGGTAATGATGTATCATCGTTTTCCTTACGAAAAAAAGGAGATCAACGGGGTTATAAAAAATGTGCCGCCCAAAAGCCCCAACGGAATATTGCCAACGTTGCAGGGTTACTTTGCCAATGGCCGCCCGGGTGTATGGATTGCCTGGGAAGAAGTAAGTAAGAAAGGAGAATTGCTTCGTAATGTTTACATTGAAAAAGAACAATACCCAAATCTGATGGCTTCAAGGATCGGGCTTACAAAAAAAGAAGTGGAGATATTTTATAAAACATTTGCAAAGGAAGCATTCTGGCCAACCATATTTGCATTTATAGAAAAAGTAAAATTCAATCATCATCACTGGGATCATTTTGTAGATATTAACAGGTTGTTTGCGGAAAAAGCTGCTGAGCAGGCAGACTTTGGTGCTATTATCTGGATCCATGATTACAATCTCTGGCTGGTGCCGGGATTATTAAGACAATTAAGGCCCGATTTAAAAATTGGTTTCTTCCATCATACCGCATTCCCTGCAGCCAATACTTTCAATATACTTCCGTGGAGAAGAGAAATTATCAGCAGCCTCCTGCAATGTGATTATGTAGGTTTTCATATACCACGATATGTAGAAAATTTTGTTGATGTAGTAAAAAGCCTTTTCCCAATAACTGTATTGGAAAAGGTGAATTGTGCACCCAGATATTTAACCTATAGTACCGCTTTAGGAGTTCAACAAATGACAACCCGAATTGATACAGGGCAGCGGAAGGTAAAACTTGGTGCTAACCCTGTTGGAATTAATGTCAATTACATTAAAGAATTGCTGCAACAGGAGGTTATGCTTGATAAAATAAACGGCATAAAGAAATCAATGCATGGCAAGAAACTTATTCTCAGTGTGGAGCGGTTGGATTATGTAAAAGGGCCGCTTGAAAAAGTACTGGCATTTGAACAATTCCTCGATGAATATGCAGAATTCCGAGGTAAAGTTGAGCTGGTAAATATTTGTACGCCACCTGCTTCCGGTATGAAGATCTATGATAAAATAAAGCATGATCTTGAACATGCCATCGGTAGGATCAATGGTAAGTATGCAAGCATGAACTGGATTCCCATAAGATTATTTTCCCGCTCATTACCCTTTGAAGAAATTGTTACCTATTATGCTGCGGCAGATATTGCATGGATCACTCCTCTCCGGGACGGACTAAACCTGGTGGCAAAAGAATTTGTGGCAGCACAAGGCCAATTATCAAATCCAAAAGGCGTGTTGATACTCTCTGAATTTGCAGGTGCAGCAGTTGAATTACCGTATGCAATTCTCACCAACCCTTATGATCTGCGCTCACTGAAAGAAAGTTTATTGCATGCACTAACGCTTGCTGATGAGGATAAACAAATGCGGATCCAACGGTTGTATGAACAAGTGGAATATTATGATATTGATTTTTGGTCAGATGATTTTCTGCAAAATCTTTTGTCAGATAATTCAACCTCTATGTGTATAGTAAACGGAGAATTAGTTGAAGAACATGTTGAATAATTAATATTACACAAAGGTTTTGCAGAAAAAAGCAAAAAACCTAAATGATCTCATTTTGCTTTTTTAAAAACATAAAGGGTCTATTTGTTAATTATAAGTAATCTGATGCAATACTATGAAAAGCTTTACCAGCTTTTACGCAGGCAGTTTGGTTAAACATCTCTTTTTAAAGGGATGTTTTTTATTTACACTCCTCATTTTCTTTGAATTCAATAAAATACAGTTTTGTTATCTGCTAAAGAATAAGAAAGCTACTTCTGTTGCGTCGCACTCTTGTGCATTATAATTTCAAGCGGCATCTGACGAAGTATGATCTGCACGTACAAGAGTGCGACGCAACCAAAGCTAAACAGATACCTGCTGCAGGGTACAAAAAGCTAATAACTTATTTTTTGAATAATATTACTAATGGTTTAAAATGGCAGTAACGCCACTGTATCTTTATTTGAACGCAGCAGCAGGTATTGATATAACTGCGCTTTTTGACTATTGCTGAGGTTACGTTTACTTTTGTAAAAGAATACAGGTAATGTATCTACGGTATTTTTATCTGAAATTGAAATGAACATTCCGCTCTTAACCGTATCAATAAAAGGAAAAGCTATTTTGGTTTCAGGGCCGGCAATGTTGTTATAAAATTTTATAGAATCTTTTAATACTACAGGAAGAGTTTCTTTAATGGACTGCAACTGAATTTCGTTAATTGCCTGCCTTGCAGCTTCGGCCGTAAGACTGCTGATCTCTTCTTTTGTAAGATTAACACGAAACACTTTTAGCCTGTAATTACTTAAGCCATTTTGTCGCAGTACACTATCAATAGAAGAAACTTCATCTTTTCTGATGGGGTTTCCCGAATGATATACTTTTATGAGCGTAGCAGAATCCGTGGGCTGTAATTCCCATTTAAGTATTTCGTTGCCGCCACTTTGAATTTTATCTAACACGAATGATTGCAATTGTTTTTTGGTAGATTCTTTTTTATACACTGTGTACAGAAAATAAATACTTGGTAAAATAACAATTATGGCAAGCACAGTAAACCATCTTGAATACAACTTTTGCATTCGCTCATCTACATATTCTTTTTCATGAAATTTTAAATACTTGGCAATTATAAATGTGGCAAGACTTATAAAAACTGCGTTAATAAAAAATAAATAAAATGCTCCAAAAAAATAATTCCATTGTGCGGTTGCTATACCATAACCAGCGGTACACAAAGGTGGCATTAAAGCGGTTGCAATAGCTACTCCGGGAATAGCAGTGGTTTTTTCACTTCTGGAAGCTGAAACAATACCTGCAACACCACCAAATAATGCTATAAGTACATCAAGCAAAGTTGGGTATGTTCTTGCCTGAATTTCTGAAGTAACATCTCTTAATGGCGTAAGTAAAAAAAAGAGTACTGCAGTTGCAAGGCTTAATATAACTGCAATACTTAGATTGCGAACAGATCTGAATAGAAGTTCTTTATCGTGTATAGCAATGGATAACCCCACACCAAGTATAGGAGACATTAAAGGAGAGATAAGCATTGCGCCAATAATTACCGCGGTAGAATTTGTATCCAAGCCTATGGAAGCTAGCATGGCCGAGCAAATCAATATCCAGATATTATAGCCTTGCAACGTTACACCTTTGCTGATAGCATCAATGGTTTGCTCCTTATCAGTACCTTCATAAATGCTAAAAGTTTTGTGCAAAAATCTCATGTATATCAGTTCTAATGATAAAATAATAAAATTAAGAGCGAAGCCATAATAGATAATCAATGGTTCGGCGTAAAGGGAAAATTTCTACAGTCTTGTAATTACCTGTTTAATCTTTTGATTAGCTTTTCAATGGTAAAACCCTGCACTAATATAGTAAACAAGACAATAACGAAAGTGACTGAAACTAACTGGTATTTGTAAGACCCGGCCGGTAATGACAAGGCAAGAGCAATGGATATGCCTCCGCGTAAACCTCCCCATGTCATTATTGTCAGGGTGTTATTACCAAGGGCTTTTTTAAAACCCAATAGCCAGGCGGGGAAAAACAAAGAAATGTACCTGGCTACAACTAATAGTAAAGCGGTGATTAAGCCAATAAAAAAGTATTGAAATTTAAAATCAACTATAACTAACTCCAGTCCAATCAGCAGGAATAAAACCGCATTCAATATTTCATCAGTGATCTCCCAGAATTTACCAAGATAATCTCTGGTTATATCACTCATTGCAAGTGCTTTGCCTTTGTTTCCTGTCATTATACCTGCAACAACCATTGCTAATGGGCCGGATACGTGCAGGTAATGACAAAGACTGTAGCCGCCCATTACCATGGCTAATGAAATTAAAATTTCAGTTTGAAAATGATCGATAGATTTCATCAATAAGTAACCTGTTATTCCGATTACAAGGCCTGCTATAATGCCACCGCCTGATTCCCGTAAAAACAGCATGCTGATTTCAGGAACTCCAAAATTATCTTCTGACGAAGTTGCGATTTTTAATACCGTAGTAAAGACCACAACGCCAATACCATCATTAAATAATGATTCACCAATGATATTAGTTTCAATAGTTTTAGACAGTCTTGCACTTTTTAAAATGCCCATAACAGCAATAGGGTCGGTAGGTGAGATTAATGCCCCAAAGAGAAGACAATAGATAAAAGGAATTTGTTCATTAAATAACTGAACAAGGTAGAATAATCCTGTAGCAATAACAAAGGTGGAAATGAGGGTGCCTAATGTAGCAAAACTAATAATACTTTTTGCTGCAGTTTTCAAATCATCTAACTGAACATGCAATGACCCTGCAAAAAGCAGAAAACTTAATAAAATGCCAAGTAAAAATTCTGAAAAATCTATTAACAGCAATTTCTCTTCTACAAGCGCACTAAACCCACTGGAAAAGGATCCGGCAATAATTACAGCAATAGCTGCGATTGTGCCCATTAGCATTAAACTTATACCGGATGGTAGTTTTAAAAATCTTACGTTAATGTATGAAAAAAAAGCAGCCAGGGAAATTAAAGCGGAAAATAAAACAAAAAGCTCCATGATTATTTAAATTATTGCTTTAGCTATTACAGTAGCTGATTGCTAAAATAGCTACTGATGTTGTCAATAACCGGGAATTTAAGAAATACATTTTTAGTATAGTATATTTATTATTACAAATCCTTTTCTAAAAAGATGGATGTTCAAAAAAAAGATACTCAAAATCTGGTTATCGCAACGTAGTGCAGGTTCGATTCCTGTTCTGGACACAACACCTCTTTTCAAGATTTTTTTTATGCACCAAACAAATGCCTTAAAGAAGTAAATAACTTATTTGCCATTATTTTTAATTAATTTTCGCAGGTATATCTACCAATAACGCATAGCAATACAATGGCACGTTTCAAATCTGCAGCCACCAAAGGTCCGGGTATATTCAGTATCCTTAAGCCTTACAATGGTATGGTTTTCCTGCTTATAAGTTTTACATTATTAAGTAACGGCATAAACCTGATGTTACCTAAAATAATAGCCAATGGTATTGATGCCTGGCCAAAAAATTATGTATTACAAAAGATATTGATCGAGTTTTTTGGCGCCTCTCTGATTATTTTTATTTTCACTTATCTGCAGGGTGTTGTGCAGGTATATACTTCTGAGAAAGTAGCCAGAGATTTGCGCTCCCAACTTTCCTATAAAATATCTACACAGAGTTATGCATATATAGAAGAATCTAATCCGGCAAAATTATTAACCAACTTAACTGCAGATGTTGATTCTATTAAGATGTTTGTGTCACAGGCGATCGTGTCTATTGTATCTTCTGTCATCATTATTATTGGAGCCTGCATAATGTTGTTCTCCATTAACTGGAAACTTGCATTCGCTATAGTAGCAATTATTCCAATTATTGGTGGAGCATTCTTTTTTGTGTTAAAAAAAGTCAGGGCAATATTTTTACAAAGCAGACAGGTGGTGGACAGATTAAATAAAGTGATTAATGAGAGCATTCTTGGCGCGGCAATCATTAGGGTCATCAATTCACAACAACTGGAATACGATAAATTTCTTGCTGCCAATACAAAAGCAAAAGATCTTGGATTAAGTATTTTAAAATTATTTGCAGGTCTTATTCCTGTAATCATTTTTACATCCAATTTAGCGGGATTAGCTATACTTACTATCGGTGGCAAATTTGTAATAAGTGGTAGCATGTCACTTGGCGATTATGCAGCCTTTAGCAGTTATCTTTCATTGCTTATTTTTCCTATACTGGTTATTGGCTTTATGAGCAATGTGATAGCACAGGCAAGTGCGAGTTATCAGCGTATAAAAGCGGTCATCGATGTGCCGGAGGTGCCGGATAAGGGAACCAACAGAGCATATTTAAAAGGCAATATTGAATTAAGGGACGTGTCTGTTTTCTATGGACAGAAACCAGCCTTGCAGCATATTAGCTTTTCAGTTAGGGGTGGTTCTACTTTAGCGGTAATTGGACCAACTGCTGCAGGCAAAACACAATTGCTGCACCTGTTAACTGGTTTAATAAAACCAACTGAAGGCAGTATTACATTCGACGGAGTAAATCTTCAGGATTACAACAAAGAGAACTTTTACAGCCAGGTAGGTTTTGTTTTTCAGGATAGCATTCTGTTCAATATGAGTATACGAGAGAATATTGCATTCAGCAACACTGTTACAGATGAATCACTTGCCAAAGCCATTGCCACTGCTGAATTGAAAGAGTTTATTGATTCGCTTCCTGATAAATTGGATTCAGTTATTTCAGAAAGAGGCACCAGTTTATCAGGTGGTCAAAAGCAACGTATGATGCTGGCAAGAGCATTGGCTATTAATCCGAAAATATTATTACTCGATGATTTTACAGCACGTGTAGATACCAATACCGAAACGAAAATCCTGAAAAACCTGCGGCAGAACTATCCTGATATTACATTAGTTTCTGTTACACAAAAAATAGCTACGGCAGAGAACTTTGACCAGATCATCGTATTAATGGAAGGCGAAATTGTAGCTACCGGTATACATTCCGAATTAATGAAGCAAAGCCCGGAATACATACAGATTTTTAATTCACAGCAGAGCACAAGCAATTATGAATTACAACCTCAATGATATTGGAACGGCACAACAGAAAACATCAACACTCAATGCGTTGAAAAGATTGTTGCAGCTGATAAAGGAAGAGCGCCGCAACCTTTTTCTGGCGTTGGTTGCCATACTTACTAACTCGGGGCTAAACCTGCTTGGTCCTTTTATCATTGGCTATGTAATAGATACTTACATAGTGCACAAAGATTATGCTGGTGTATTAATGTGGGCAGGTATATTACTTGCCATGTATATTGTGGCAGCCGTAGCCAGTTACCTGCAATCAAGAGGCATGGGCGGTGTGGGGCAACGTATGTTATTTAAACTGCGTAATTCCATTTTTACAAAACTGCAGCAATTACCCGTTGATTTTTTTAATCAAAATAAAGCAGGTGACCTTATTTCAAGGGTTAATAATGATTCAGATAAGATCAATCAATTCTTTTCACAATCGCTGATGCAGTTTATAGGAACAATTGTTACTATGACTGGTGCCGGCATCTTTTTGCTGGCTATTAATTTTGAACTGGGTGTTGCTACGCTCATACCAGGATTACTGATATTTCTTTTTACCAAATTTGCTTCGCCATGGATTAAAAAAAGAAATGCACTCAGCATGCAGCGTACAGGTGGCCTCAGTGCAGAGATACAGGAGAGCCTGCATAATTTTAAAGTCATCATCGCATTTAATCGAAGAGATTATTTTCGCAACCGTTTTAACGAAGCCAATCAGCAAAATTATACAAGTGCCATTGCTGCCGGTATTGCAAATAATGTATTTATACCTGTATATGGCTTTTTTGCAGGACTCGCACAACTAATTGTACTTACGTTTGGTATATATCTTATTGCTACCGGGCATTTTTCTATTGGGTTGCTGGTAAGCTATCTTGCCTATGCTACAAATTTCTATAACCCATTGCGACAACTTGCTGCATTATGGACGGGCTTCCAGGTGGCAATGGCAGGGTGGGACAGGATATCCTATATTTTAAATCTGGAAACAAACCTGCCTGTAATAGCAAGCAATACTAAAGAGAATATGAATGGTGCAATCATGGAATTTCGTGATGTTTCATTTGGGTATAATAAAGACAAAGAAATTTTGCACCACATTAATTTTACATTGGAACGCGGCAGAACGTATGCATTGGTTGGCCCAACAGGTGGCGGTAAAACAACCACTGCATCATTGATCGCAAGATTGTATGATCCTGTAAAAGGCATGGTATTGCTCAATGGTAAAGACATTCGTAGTTACCAACCTGATGAACGAAGTGACAGGATTGGTTTTATATTACAGGAACCATTTCTCTTTACGGGTACTGTGCGGGAAAATATTTTGTATAGCAACGAAGCATATAAAAATTTCAGCAATGAGCAACTTGAAGCAACCATTCAATCTGCTGGTTTGCAAAGCCTGCTCAATATTTTTGAAAAAGGTCTTGATACTGAAATAACCTCAGGCGGAGAAAGCATAAGTCTTGGTCAAAAACAGCTCATTGCCTTTATGCGTGCTGTATTGCGCAATCCTGCATTGCTTATTTTAGATGAAGCCACTGCCAATATAGATACCATCACCGAACAAATTTTGCAAGACATTCTAAACAAACTTCCCGAAAGCACTACCCGTGTAATTATTGCGCATCGCTTAAACACTATACAAAATGCAGATGAAATATTTTTTGTAAATGCCGGTGAAGTCATCCGTGCTGGTTCCTTCGATCATGCAGTGAATATGTTGTTACATGGGGAAAGAGAAAGCTAAAATTAATTATTCAAGTATTTTGTTCCCGGCTTTTGGTTGCAATTCAGCTTTACTTGCGTCGCACTCTTGTACTGGTGAATGGTTAGTCGTCAATGGTGAATAAAATAACTGTTCAAAATTTATTGACCTTTCATGATTGACTATTGAGGATTAATGTTCCGGACGTACAAGTGAGTGACACAAGAGGCGATGACACCAAGAGCTGCAGCCTGCAAAAAAATATATTATCTCTTGTCAATAAATTTTCTTGGTTTTCTGCCTGCATCGGGGAATTGCAACTGCATCATTTGATCTTTGGCAACATATTTAACGTGCGGGCTAACACGCAGTCTTGCCTGCAAATAAGCACGTATTTTATGATCTGTTTCTTCAGTTTCGTTTGTGCGAACAAGGTGTAATAAAATTTCATCTGTACCCAGATCGTTTGCATAAACTTCCACAACATAATCCTGTATGTCTGCCATCTCATTTAAAATATCTGAAAGTGCAGGAAGGAAAAGCGTGGTGCCTTTGTATTTGATCATTTGTTTTTTACGGCCGATAACGGGAGAGAGGCGCAAAGTATTTCTACCGCAGCTACACGATTCGTGATGAGCAATGCAGATATCACCGGTCTTGTAACGTAGTAGTGGCATAGCTTCCAGCCCGAGTGTTGTAATTGTTACTTCGCCGGGATTGCCTGCTGCAACAGGGTTTCCATCATCATCTAATAGTTCAGCTATAAGAAGATCTGGTTGCAAATGTCCGCCATGTTGTGTAGTACATTCCGTGAATGCAGTCTGCATCTCTGTAGATGCATAGGTAGAATACAATTTAATATTCCAGGCATTCGTAATTTTTTTACCCAGCACATTCAAAGAGAAATCTGTATTGCGGATATTCTCGCCAATGCAAATTGCTTTTTTCACAGAAGAATTATTGAGGTCAATTTTATGTTCTTCTGCAAATTGAATAAGTTTTACAATAAATGAAGGAACGGCTACGATCGCAGTTGGTTGCAATCTTGCAATTGTTTCCCACTGCAATGATGGAACGCCCGGACCAACACGAATAATACCCGCACCCATTTTTCGTATGCCTGTATAATATGCCATGCCTGCCATAAACTGGCGGTCAAGCGTAAGCATGAGTTGATATATATCAGATGCAGAACCATCAGCGCATAAAAAAGATGAATATTCATTGAGCGCAAGACGATTGAGATCATTATCACTTAATGCAATGGTAACAGGTTTGCCAATAGTGCCTGATGTAGAAGTGTATTCAATGATCCTGTTTTTGGGGACGCATAAAAAATCATCATTGCTTGTTTGTAATTCTTCTTTGCCAGTTGTTGGTAAAGCTGCAAGATCTTCAAGCGTATTGATCTTTGAAACATCAATATTGTTCTCCGCAAAAAGTTGTTTGTAATAGGGAGAATTGTTTTGCAGGTAAACAAGCAATTCCTTCAGTTTTGTTTCCTGTATTTTTTTTATTTCTGCTGCAGATTGAAATGCAATATTGTTTTTATGATCCATGCTGTTGTTCAATAATTACAATGGCAGTTGCAAATGTTTTTATGTGAGACAAAGAAACATGAATGTTTCCTAAATTCAATGAAGCAATTTTTTTTGCTGTTTCTCCTAAAAAATTGATGTATGGTTTACCTTCGGCGTTGTTGCGAATTTCCACTTCGTTTATGGTTGTTCCTTCTGCCCAACCTAAGCCCAAAGCCTTTCCCAGCGCTTCTTTCGCAGCAAAGCGTGCTGCGTAATGTTCGTATTTGTTTGTTTTTGCTTCGCAATATTTTATTTCTTCAGCAGAGAACACGAGTTCACGAAATCCATTTTCTTTTTGAATTTTTGAAGCAATCCGCTCCACTTCTATAATATCTGTTCCTATGCCTTTTATCATGATCAATCGGCTAACTTTTTATTACAGGCTTCTATTTGCGCTTTTATATGATCTTCCTCTTTTTTTGTTGCAATAACTTTTGTTAATGCGGTTTTATAATAGCTCAACGCTTTTTTGTATTCTTCTTTCTTATAAGAATAATCTCCTGCCAAAACATACGCATGATAATAGTTTGGATTCTTTGCAATGATGTTGTCTGCGTTAATCGTCTTGCCGTCAGTTATTTCATGTGCATAATTCCTGTAATCAAGAAAATTTTTGAACTGTTGTGTTTGCATGAACGGGTCTGCAGGTACAGTCAGTGCCGTATCATAAATTTCCTGGTCTTTTTTTGAGCCAGCCATCGCAAATACTTTAGTAAGATCATAACAAACAAACTGACCCAATTGCCAGGGCGATGTAGATATCCACACTTTTAATTTTTCCGGTTCAAATACAATGGAGTGATGTGCGATAAATTGGTTCAACGCTTTTTCGTTCCCCAGACCAATGTCTGCATTATTTATACCCTCATGATCTCTTAGAATTGCAATTGTTTTTTCAACAGTGTTTTTTCCATTTTGCTGCAGCAATTGAGACAAGCGATTGTATCTGTAAATTGATGCACTTTGATCCATCTGTTCCAGATTTGATTTTAATTTGCTTAACTGCGGTCCCTGGAAATGATTAGCGCATGTAATGAAATTTTTATTTGGATCGTACACATCAAGAGAGTCCGGGGTCTTCTCAATAACGACCGCTTTTTTATCTGCTGCAGAACCCACGAGGAAAGATTCTGATACAAACATTTTTCTCTTCTTCGCTATGGCGATTGCTTCATCTATATTCTTTGCATACTGCACAATTTCTTTTGCAACAAGAGATACCGGCGTTGCGGAGCCGCCTGGTATATCTGATTTTGCGGCGTTGATAGTTACTGTTAGCCCTTTTTCGTTCATGCCGGAAACAACGCCTGTGAAACCTCCCCATGTTACATACATGAACTTGTAACCTTGTGAGGGTTTGCAGAATGAAATGATCTTTTCTTTTGCAAAATCATCGCTTACATAAAAATCAAAATTGCGACCAATGATCATCGTACTGTCCTGAGACATAGCACCCCATGTACCAAATGAAGTGCAACCAACTAATGCCATGCTTTGCAATGCGTGACCAATATCGTGCGCCGCATGATAATTTAAAATGCGTGAATAATTATCACCAATGTAATCGTATTTATCAGATGCAGATTGAGACACACCAAAAATCTCTTCCTTGTCTTCTTCTGTAATATTTTTTGCAAGATCCCTGTTGAACCATCCAATAAAATATTTTAGAAAGTGCAAATAAAAATCAGACGGAATCATCTTTTTTATTTGCGCACTAAAATTATCTTCCTGTCGCCAGATCAATTCTTTGGTAAGTTTTCCATTAATAACACCACGTTCAAAAGGTTGGCCTTCTGTATATAATTCGTAAAGACCTGTATTGCTTTTATGAAACCAATCATTTTTTAGTGTATAAAAATCAGGGCTTACTTCTGTGCGTGTTAATTGTAAACTGCTTTTATCTTTTATTTCCGGCGGATCAATTTTTGCAATCCATGCCAGATATAAAAACAAAATAAGGAGCAATGCTATAAAGCTTCCAAACACATATGCTACCCTTTTCCAAAACTTCTTTCTTCTAAGCATTCTTGATTTTTTTTATGAATTCATTGCTGTTCATTACTGCCGTACAGGTTACCAGGCCACTTATTGCTGCGCCAAGTACACCATGCAAATTCAGGTTCTGACCTGTAAAATAAAGATTTGGCAATTTAGTGCGTGGAGAAATAAAAGTTTTTAAAGGTTCTTTATAATCTTTGGCTATTCCATAAAGAGAACCATTGTCTGTTCCGATATAATCACGGAAAGAAAGTGGTGTTGAAGTGTAGTAAGATTTTATGCAGCTTCTAAGCATCGGAAATTTTTCAGAAACAACATCTATCAATTTCTCCGCTTTTCTTTTCTTGAAAGCTTCATAGCTTTCTCCACGGCTGCTTTCTGCTGAGACAGTATTAAAAGTATTTTCCCATTCTTTCACTTCTTCATAGCGCATGTAAGTAAATATGGTAAATCCTTCTGCATATTCTTTTGATCTTGATGTTGCTGAAATAAAAATGGCATAACCTAATGGCCAATCCTGTTCCGTGTATGCTGTCTGCGACCATAAATGCCCTTCTCTGTGCCAGTAATAATTATGTGTATGATATTTGTAAGAATCTTTTTTCAAAACTATGTTTACAATAAAGCAGGAGATCGTATCTTTTAAACTATGCATCCTGTTTTTATAAGCCTGCTTAAAAACAGTTGTCTCTGTAAGTTGAAGTGTTTTTACAGGATGCAGGTTTGATATAAAATGTTCCGCATACAATTTTGAACCATCTTCCAGGATAACATGATCAACTTTTCCTTTATCTTCTACAATGCTTACTGCTTTTGTGTTTCGAAAGATTGTACCGCCATTGGTTCTTATATTTTTGGCCATATATTTTGCAATCTGCGAGCCGCCATCAACACATTTCCATGAACTTTCTATATAGCTATTGGTAATTAGTGCATGCACATAAAATGGTGTTTCGTTGCCTACACCTGCATATAATTCATTATTGCCTGCAAGTACTGCCTGCAGTTTATTATTACCTGTAAGTGATTCAATAAAACCTTTGGTATCTATATCAAGTATGCTTGTTTTTTCTTCGTAGCCATCTCTTGTATCAAGATTGTACAAAGGGAATTTTTTACAGATGTCCTTTATTTTATCACAGTACGCTCTTATAGCAGTTGCTTCTTCGGGAAAATCCTGTACAAGTGTTGCAATGAAGTTTTCATAGCCCTGTGCCAATGCATATTCTTTTTCATCACCACTGATAATGATTTTATCAAACGCATTTTCATCCATTCTTTCCAGCTTCAGTTTGTCCATCAATCCAAGATATTTGAAAAGCTGGTAAAGATTTTGCCCTTTATCAAGCCCTCCCACATAATGCACACCTGAATCGAATACCACTTTGTCTCTTGCATAAATCTGCAGGCACCCGCCAATTTGTTTATTCTTCTCTATAATGCACACGCTATAACCTTCGCGGCTAAGAATGTCTCCGCAAACCAAACCGCCCATGCCACTACCAATTATTATAACGTCGTATCCATTCATGTTTTAAAAGTTCAATAAAGAACAAAGCGTATAAGCGTGCGACGCAACGATGTTCAATATTTATTCTAAAGTTTGGCTCACAAAATTTATTTCTTTTATGCCCCCAACAATATTGCTGCTATGATGCTTCTCTTGCGTCGCACACTTTTGCTGCAACAATTCTACTCAGCATGTTGAAGCAAATAAATAATGTTAGAAGTATATTTTGTGTTGTCAACTTCTTTGCATTGCATGTTGTGCGCTGCTGCTATATCTTTTACAAGCTGACCGGAAAAAAACGTAAGACCCTTTCCGGATGTTTTATTAAAACCGATCAATCTTGTTGAAAAAAATTCTGTAAGCTTTGTCTTTTTGTGCCGCTCTTTTAAATCTGTATTGCCATCCCTTATCAAAATTGTTCCGCCCGGATTCAGATGCCTGATACATTTTTCAATCAGCTCTTTTTGTTGTGCAGATTCAAGATAGTGCAACATATCTGCCATTATAATTACGTCGTAATCTCCGGTTTCAAAATTTGTTGCATCAGCATGCAGGAAATTTATATTTTCGTCTTTGCTGAAGCAATGATTGGCAAGTGTTATTTTTTCATCATCATAATCTATGCCCGTTATAATTCTTTGTGGCGCTGCAAAGTGAAGCATGTAACTCATGAAACCATAACCACAACCGATATCCAGCATTTTGCCGCTTCCGGGGATCAGGTTATGAATCGGCTGATAATATTTTTCCAGTTTTGTCTTTATTCTCATGTACCACTCAAGAACAGGACCTTTATAAAGATAATTGTATTTGAGTTGCTCTTTGTAGTAAGCAGGTTGCTGAATATTGTTGCTAATTTCCGCAAAACGTTGTTTGAAATTTTTACTTATTGTTTTTGCTTTCGTAGTATAATCATCACCAAATTTTGTGGCGCCTGGTTTTATTCTTTCTTCAATGGTTAATGTTATGGTTCCATCTTTTAAAAGAAAATCATGTTTCGTCATAGTGTAGCCAGTACCATGAATAATGACAGGCAAAATGTCGAGATTTAATTTTTCTGCAAGATAGAATGCTCCTTTATGAAAACGTTTCATCGCTCCATCAACTGTTCTTGTGCCTTCAGGAAAGATTACTATCGAATAACCATTCTTAACACGATCTTCTAATAATTCAATGCTGTTTTCAATACCATCTGCGACCGGGTAATAATCAGCCATTCTTATAACCCATCCAAAAACCGGCGATTTCCAGACCCATTGATTGGTTAAAAGAATAAGCTTTGGATAAAGCATTGTCGTTACCAGAATATCAAGGAAGGATTGATGATTGCATATAATAACCGCAGGCGTTTTAAAATTTTCTTCATGTGGATTTACTATTCTCTTTGTAAGGTTACTCATTATATACACTAATGACCACGTGTATTTTGAGAGCAGTGTATGGTAGATAAGTTTACCTCGCTCTTTGCCAAACGGAAAGATAATCACAAGAAAAAAACCTGCAATGGTTAATAATATGCTGCCAATAACAAAGTATGCAAAAGAAAAAAATGATTTGAACAAACCAAGTGCTGTCCATGGGAATTTGTTTTTCTTAACACGGTTTGTAATAAGAAAATTGAACAAGAACGGGATCATTACCTGCGCAATCAATACAACACAAAGAATGCCTGTAATGGAAATAAATGCAATTGATTTTAATGCAGGATGTTTGGCAAAGATCAATACACCAAGACCTGCAACTGTTGTAATTGCCGAAAGGAAAATAGATGATTTAAAAGACGATAAATTTTTCTTTCCTGTTTTATATTCCTGTAATAAACCGTCCATGATGAACAAGCTGTAATCATCACCCAAGCCAAATATTAATGCAGAGATGATGATGTTTATGATATTGAACTGAATGTTGAATAAAGACATGATGCCAAGGATCCATATCCAGGTAATGAACATTGGAATGAATGAAACAAGTGCCAACTCAATTCTTCCGTAAGTGATTAACAGAACGATGAACACCAATATAGAAGACATATATGCAATGCTGGTAAAATCAGTATTGATGATTTCAGCCATACGGTCTGCCAGGTATTGTTTATCGAGAACAGTAACAGTATTATTATGTGCAAAACTTTTATAAACAGCAGGCTTATTTTTATCTGAAACTTTTATGAGTGTTACAACATTTACACCCGTGGGTGTTTCTGAAATATAATCATCAAGAAACTTTTTCCTTACATCCGTCATTTCTGTTAAAGAGATAGGTTCGTATTTTGTATTTAATAAGTTGTTGAAATTATTAAATGCAGATGAAGAGAATTTTAGTGGTGCACCTTCTTTTTTCAATGTTGCCATCAGGGCTTGCTTTTTTTCTACAGTCCAGTAATTATTCCAGCGGTTAATTCTTTCCCGCTGCAAAGAGTCAGAGAGGATAAGTGATGAGACCCCTGAATATTTAGTAACAATATTCTGCTGTTTCAATGAATCAATTGTTGAAGAAAGATGTTCGCTGTTTTTTAGAGCTTCATCCAAAGTGTTTCCTTCTGAGACTGCATACACAGATTTTAGAGCAGCCTGGTTTAATGCATTTAGGTTTGATTCAGATTTTTTCAAATTATCTGACATGTAGTTCATGTGCATCATGTCTGAATCAAAGCCAACATTGCTTACATAGAATGAGAAGAATATAGTAAGTGCAATTATAGCTGCAATCAATATTTTATTGTAATGAGGATTGTATGCTGCAAGTTTATCTATAAATGAAAGATCATGTGCGCCATGATTATCTTCTTCTTTAGTATGAATGAAATGCGGTAAATAGATCAGACTACAGAGTGCTGCACCAATAAGACTGAATGCAGCAAACAAACCCAGATCTTTCAATAATTCGGATTGCACAAACTCAAGACATAGAAACCCACCAATGGTAGTAAAACTTCCAATCGTTAAAGGAAAGGAAAGGTCTTCAATTGTTTTTTCGCTGCTATGTGTATGACGGTAATGGTTAAATACATGCAAAGAGTAATTAATAGCAATACCAAGTATTACGGAGCCTGTTCCCAATGCAATAACAGAAATCGTTCCTTTAATAAAATAAATGGCAGCAAGTGAAAATAAAGCCCCAAAGACAACTGGAATTAAAATCAGAAAGGGTGCTCTTTTCTTTTTAAAATAAAAACCTATAAATAAAATAAGGAATATAACAGTGATGCCTTGAGTAAGTAAAGTATCATTTCGCAATTGCTCTGCGTTGCCTAAAGAAACTGCGGCGGCGCCAAAATAATCAACAGAAATATTCTTATAGCTGATAGAAGTAAAACTATCAATGATATTATCAAGTCCATGAATTAGTTCCGCATTCTTTCCTGTATTGTTTGCAGGAAATGCGGGCGTAATAAATATTAATAAATGCTTTTGATCTTTTGTAACGATATAGCTATCGTATAATTCAAAATTATCGTCATACTGCAGTTGCCGGATCTTCCTTAAGCCAATAAATGAGATACCAACAGGATCTTTGCTGATCATCTGCTTTAATGCAAAACCTGAAGGCGATATAAGCGTTCTGAAATCAGACTCCAAAGTTTGTTTTACCGTTTCAGGCTTTATGAGGCTATCTATTGTTGCATATTCTTTTTCCGTAAGAAACACTGGCAAGTGATCGTTGATCGTACTGAATAATTCCAGCGCCGTATTATCATCAACTTTATAATTCAGTTTTGCTATGAAGGGAGAAAGGTTATTTTGTATTTGACTTACAAAGCTGTCCGTAAAGTTTACAAGGCTATCGGGCTGTGGCCCCGCAAGTGAATCTTTTAGTGAAATAGTAATGGCGAGTTTATCAGCAAACTTTGAATTCTGAAAAACACTGTTCAGCTTTTCAATCTTTTTATCATTTGGAAGAATCCTGGAAATGTCTTCTTCAAAAACCACCCGGGATGCAAAAAAGCCAATTACCAGAAAGCTGGCAACAAATGAAACATACAAAGCCGTCTTATGATTGCTGAAATAATTATATATCCGTAAGAAGAATTTTTCCATTGTTAATTCTGTACTGTAATGGTATGTTTCCTTTTAAAAACTTTCAGAAGTATTAAAGTTAGTAAGCCTAAGGTAATACCTGCAGCAATAGCCAATGTTATGCTTCCATAAATGTATTGCTGAAGGTTTTGTTTGATTGAATCAAGTGTTATATTATTTGTCAATGAAAAATCAATTGCTTTATCGCCGATCCAAAAACTACCCATCATGAAACTTAGAAAAATAATCAGTGGTATCATTGGTGGTATACTTATGTTGGCAGCAATTATTACAATGGGTTTATTCAGTTTAAATAGAATAGCCAGAAAAATAGCCACAACCAGTTGAAAACCCCAAATTGGAACAATACCCATAAAAACGCCAAAAGCTACAGATGCAGCTTTTACGACGTCAGGCTCGCCGGGATGTAATAAATGATTGTGCCATATAGTGCGCCAGGTTTCTTTCTTAAAAATGCTGCTTAAAAAATTTCTTGGCTTTATATATAAAAAAGTTATAAGAACAAGCACAGTATTCAATATGCTTATTCTTGTAAAATCTTTAAACGGCCTGAAATGAGAAACCCTTGTTGCTTTTGGCGCATAATAAACAGAAACAGGAACGGATTCAATCTTTACACTACGCCATGCTGCACGCACCAATACTTCTATTTCAAATTCATATTTGCGGGTAAGGAATTTTATCTTGTTCAATGGTTGTAATGGATACAAGCGATAACCAGATTGCGTATCCGGGGCATTAATCCCCGTTTCTACCTTGAACCAAAAATTAGAAAACTTGTGTCCAAAGCTACTCTTACCGGGTACTGATTCCTGGTTCATATTTCTTGAACCAATAATGATAGCATTCTTTTCCGTTTCCAGTTTTTCTAAGAATGCAGCAAGATCTTTTGCAAAATGTTGCCCATCTGAATCTATTGTTATGGCATATAAATAGCCAAGTTCTGTTGCACGTTTCAAACCTTGCCTTAGTGCCCATCCTTTGCCAACATTTTTTTTGTAACTGATAATATTTAGAAAAGGGAGCTCACTAAGAATTTTTTCTGTTTCATCAAGCGAGCCGTCATTAACTACTATAATGTTTTTTGTATAAGCCGATACATCATTGATTACTGAACCAAGTGTTTTTGCATTATTGTAGGTAGGAATAATAACACACACTTTCAGTTGATCAAAATTATCCCGATATAAAATATCTTCAGTCATTAAAATAGTAGTCAATATTTATCTCGGCAAATTTAATGCTTCGAATTGTACAACCTTAAATAGTTCTTTAGTGATCGCATTATTGTTCTTTGAATTAAATTGATTTTTATATTTGTTTACAGTAGTAATAATTCAACCAAATGAAATATTTCATTCTTGCAGTAACCTTTTTTATATTATTTTCCTGTGCACCAAAACTCAGTTCAAAAATTACCACCATACAGCCTTCTTTGCCGGTAAATACACCATTTATTATTTTAGAGGAGGACGATACCAGTAGTATTCGTGGTAATGTTCTTGGTACATTACGCTCATCTGACAATGGGTTCTCTGTTAATTGCTCTTATGAAAAAACAGTTGAATTATTGAAAAGCCTTGCTTTAACAAAGGGAGCTAATGTTTTAAAAATAACTGAACATAAATATCCGGATGTATGGAGTTCGTGCCATCGTATTAAAGCGGACATTTATAAAGTCCACAATGTTTTCGACTACGAAAAAGAAATCGAATGGAGCAAAAACAGAAAATTAACCTGGGATGATTTTAAAGGAACTCCAAAAGTGCTGACCAATATTAACACAGCTGCTCAAACCTATTGTGGCTTTGCTTATAGGTCAAGTACCAGTAGTATGATTTCTTCTGCAAGATCTTTTACAAAGGCAACGTTTGATTGCAGGTTAAGTTGGGTAAAGCCTGAAGAAAAAGGTCGGGCTGATTTACTGGAACATGAACAAGGACATTTCGATTTGTCAGAAATATACAGAAGACTTTTATCTAAAAGATTAAGCCAGGAAAAAATTAATAGTTTCAACTCATCTGCAGCCACAGATCGTATTTACAAAGATGTTTCTTCATCTTACCTTACCCGACAGGAAGCCTATGAAAGAGAAACTAATTATGGACTGGACAGGCAAAAGCAACTGGAATGGGAAAAAGAAATTTCCGTTGAACTATTAAACTCTGACAACTATTCTGTGAAATAGACGCATTTTGAAAAGCACATCTTTTGTACAAACGTACAAGAGTGCGACGCAACGAAAGCCTAATACTTATTCAACACTCTGGTTCAAAAAATTCCTAACCCATCTCAGGATACAATTCAAACTGGCTCATAAATTCATTTACCTGTTTCCTAACAGTTGAAATAACATTTGCATCGTCTGCATTCATCAATACATTGTCGAGAGAATTTACCACGAACTGCATGTGCTCTGCTTTCATACCACGTGTGGTGATCGCCGGAACACCAACGCGGATACCGCTTGTAACGAATGCACTCTTGTCATCAAAAGGCACCATGTTCTTGTTAGCAGTAATATCTGCCTGCACCAAAACCTGCTCTGCTTTTTTACCGCTGATGTTTTTATTACGAAGATCTATCAACAATAAATGATTGTCTGTACCGTCGCTGATGATGTTGTAACCTTTGTCGCGAAAAGCTTTTGCCATTGCCTGCGCATTTTCAACAACCTGTTTTGCATATACAGTAAAATCATCAGAAAGAATTTCACCAAATGCAATTGCTTTTGCAGCAATTACGTGTTCAAGCGGTCCACCCTGGATACCCGGAAAAACAGCAAGATCGATCAGGCTGCTCATCATGCGAATGTTGCCCTTAGGATCTTTATGCCCCCACGGGTTTTCAAAATCTTTGCGGATCATAATGATGCCGCCACGTGGTCCACGCAAAGTTTTATGTGTAGTTGAAGTAACAATATGACAATGATCAAAAGGATCAGCCAGCAAACCTTTAGCGATCAAACCCGCCGGATGTGCAATATCAGCCATCACCAAAGCGCCAACTTCATCGGCCACTTTGCGAATGCGCTCATAATCCCAATCCCGGCTATAGGCACTGGCGCCACAAATGATCAGTTTTGGTTTTACTTCTCTTGCTTTTGCTTCGAGCATTTCATAATCAACGCGACCGGTTTCTTTTACCACACCATAAAAATGTGGCTTATATAACTTACCACTGTAGTTAACAGCCGAGCCATGAGTAAGGTGTCCGCCCATGCTAAGGTCAAGTCCAAGAATATCATCACCGGGTTGCAAACAAGCAAGCGCTACTGCAGCGTTTGCCTGCGCACCGCTATGTGGCTGCACGTTAGCATATTCAAGATTGAAGATTTGTTTTAAACGGTCAATCGCAAGATTTTCTGTCTGGTCAACGATTTCGCAACCACCATAATAACGGCGGCCAGGATAGCCTTCAGCGTACTTATTCGTCATCACATTCCCCATCGCCTGCATCACCTGCAAACTTGTAAAATTCTCCGATGCAATCAGTTCAATACCATGGCGCTGGCGTTCCAGTTCTTTGCGTATGAGGTCGAAAACCAAATTATCTCTTTGCATGAGGTTCTAAAATTTGCCGCAAAGATAGCGGGTAAACGTTTGCCGTTTTTAGTTAATCGTTTTTCATTGCTGTTATGTTGAAAAGTTGTGATACCAGCAGCAATTTTTCATAGCATCAGCCGTTGCGTCGCAATCCTTTCATCGTTCAGATCATTGTTGCATCTTCAATACTAATTTTTAGCCGGATTTGATATTTAAAGTATTCGTAGCTATCCAATAGCATGGCAAAAATTATAGACCACTGTTAATTACAGTCATAGAAATTTCGACACTATCTAAATAAACTTGTATTCAACAAGACCTTTTCTAAGTTTCGGTAATAAAAACTTACTATCGTTAGTTTATAAATTATATTTTTGTCGTTCTAAAAAAATCTATGATTATGTCTGTATCGCTAATGACAATACCTGAAAAGCATCTGAAGCAACTTGGTTTGACAAACACCAACATTCATTACCAGCTAAATCCTGACGACCTTACAGAACAAACGATCAACAGAGGAGAAGGTGTTTTAAACAATACAGGAGCCCTTTGTATCAGTACAGGAGCGTATACAGGAAGAAGTCCGCAGGATAAATTCATAGTTAAAGATGCCATAACAGAGAGCAGCGCTTACTGGAATAATTTCAACTTACCGATAGACGAAAAATATTTTTTACAACTAAAAGAAAAGTTGCTAACCTATTTAAATAAAGCAGAAAATGTTTGGGTGCGTGATTGTTATGCCTGTGCAGACCTTGCTTACAGGGTTAATATTCGTGTGATCAATGAAAATCCATGGAGTAATTTGTTTGCCTACAACATGTTCCTGCGTCCAAAAGAAGAAGAGCTTGAAAGTTTTGAACCGGAATGGACAGTAATGCAGGCGCCGGGTTTTAAAGCAGATCCAAAAGTTGATGGAACACGACAGGAAAATTTTGCTATTATTTCATTTACGCATAAGACAATATTGATTGGAGGTACAGGTTATACCGGTGAAATAAAGAAAGGCATTTTTACGGTACTCAATTACATATTGCCGAATGATAAAAATGTGTTGAGCATGCATTGCAGCGCTAATATGGGCAGTAACGGTGATGTTGCAATATTTTTTGGCTTAAGTGGTACCGGTAAAACGACGTTAAGTGCAGACCCATGCCGCAAACTTATCGGCGATGATGAACATGGTTGGAATGATCATGGAGTTTTTAATTTCGAAGGTGGCTGTTACGCAAAATGTATTGACCTTAATGAAGATAAAGAACCTGCAATATTCAAGGCAATAAAACAAGGTGCATTGGTTGAAAATGTAACTTTTATCGATGATACTGACGAAATAGATTTTACTTCAAAAAAAATTACAGAGAATACAAGAGTAAGTTATCCGCTCGGTTATATAAAGAATGCAATTGAACCAAGTATTGGCGGCTTGCCAAAAAATATTTTCTTTCTTACCTGTGATGCCTATGGCGTGTTACCACCAATAAGTAAGCTTACACCCGGGCAAGCTATGTATCAGTTCATAAGTGGTTATACCGCAAAAGTTGCCGGAACAGAAACAGGTATAACAGAGCCGAAGGCAACGTTCAGTGCATGTTTTGGAGCGCCTTTTCTGCCTTTACGCCCTGATTTTTATGCAGAGATGCTGGGAAAAAAAATGAAAGAGCAGCATGTAAATGTCTGGATGGTAAACACCGGATGGATAGGTGGCAGATATGGTGTTGGTGCCCGTATAAAACTGCGTTATACAAGAGCAATAATAGCCGCAGCATTGAACGGAAGCTTAAATAATGTGGATTATGAAACACATCCTGTATTTGGTGTGGCGGTTCCTAAAAGCTGTGCTGATGTGCCTTCAGCGTTACTCGACCCTCGTGCTACATGGACAAACAAAGAAGCATATGATAAACAGGCAAACGAGCTTGCTGCTATGTTTGTAAAAAACTTTGAAAAGTATGCAAACTGTGTAAGCAAAGAAATATTATCTGCTGCGCCTTTGGGTAATTAAGAAATTTTGTATTTATATTTATAAAATATTCAAAAGTATTTTAATCTGTACATCAAACTGAGCCTCTTCGATTGCTATGCAAATAAAAAAGCTCCACCGTTGCCGGTGGAGTTTTTGTTTAAACACTATGTACTGCTTGCTATGAGGAAATGGAGGTCAATCTTTATGTTATTAAATGCACCGTTAAGTATAAGACGTACAAGCGTGCGACGCAACATGGTCATATAGCAGCACTGCTGCCCGGCTCAAAAAAATATTAATTACATCCCCGGTCTGTTTTTGATTGTGCATCATTATTTGGAATACAGCTTGCCGACGGTAAACTTGCAGGCACATACCTTGAAAGATTTGGGTCGTATAAAGCATCCTCAACAAATTTTGTAAGTTTACTCATTTCATCCTCTGTTAAATAAAGCGGTTGAAACTGTTTGGCTAATTGTGATACCGGTACATTCGGATTTTGCGGCACTGCATTGTTTAAATAATGTATAACATCTGACACCGAACTAAACGAAGAGCCGTGTCCAAAGAATTTTACATCTTTAAGATTGTATAACTGCGGTGTTTTAAATTTATAGAGGTCCTTATTCTTGCCCGTAAACCCACCTCTTCCTTTATGCTCAACTGCACCGGACGAAACATTCAACACATTTGAGATGCCATTTGTAAGATTATTCATACCAAGGCTATAAAATGTTGCAGCATTAAGACCAGGCGAAGTATGACATGTGGCGCATTTGGCTTTACTAAAGAATAATGTTTTACCGTCTTTCTCATCTTTTGTCATAGCTTTTTCGTCGCCGCGCAACCAAAGCTGAAAAGGTGATTGGTTAGGTAGTAGTGTACGCTGGTATGCAGCCAGGGCAAGGCTTACGGTAAGATCGGTAATTCGCGCAGTATCCGGCAGATCGGGGAACGCAAGATCAAATAGATTCTTGTATTCAGGAACAGAGGCGAGCCATGCTGTATCAGGCTGTAATCTATGTCTTACTTCTGCGCCAAGTCCTGTTGTTTCCAGGCCCTGGTAGCCTAAATAGTTATTGTATTTTGTTGTTCCCGGAGTCCATCCGGCCTCGGTGCCAATATTAACTCCTGTACCGCCAAACTGACCATTCCACATCATTACTTCACTGTAAGCAGTGTTTAATACGCTTGGTGTACGTATAGGACCCACATCTATAAGACCTATATCATATAGAGGATCTGCAACTCTTGTTTCACCATAAGTTCCAAATCCAATTCCACCTTCACCAATGCCCTGGGCAAGACCTGATTGAAAACCGGCTTCTGCATGATGACAGGTTGCGCAGGAATAAGTTTGTAACCCTTGCGGAGATAAATTGTTGATACCTAACCTGGATTCGTGAAATAGTAATTTTCCCAATTCCACTTTTTCAGCTGTAAGAGGATTTTTTGGATCTTGTGGAATGGATGCAAAATCATCGCTGTCCGGTAAGCGGTATGCTGCCAGTGCAACGGCCGTTGTTTTTACATTATCAGGATCATTTTTGCTGGGAATACTATTCCTTGTATTTGTCCTTAAATCACTTTTCTGACATCCACTGATAAACAAGGCAAGCAGGGAAAAATGGATTAAAGTTTTCTTCATCGGGTTGAGTTTTCATAAAAAGAATGATTAGTATTTAGGGTAAGAATACTAACCAGGTACGGAAACACAAAAGTAGGCGAAATAGTAAATGTGCGATTCGGAAATAATGTGTTTAAGCATCTATTAATTACAAAAATGATGATGTAGTGATGAGGTATTTTTTTATAAACCCAACGATAATATTTCATGGCATCGCTTGTTGCGTCGCACTCTTCAGCGTTAAAGTCTGTATGGTACATTACACGGATATAACTAAACAAAACCTACTTGAGAAGAATAAGAAAAAACTTTTTAAGTCTTTTATAATAATGCCTGTTGTTATAAAAAAGGAAAGAATAGATGGCTGGTTTTTTATAAAGATTTGTTAGACAATGTTATTTCAAAACTTTTACTGTCTTCTTTGTAGCGCCTATATATTGTACAAAATAAACGCCTTCAGGAAGTATGGCTATATTATTAAATGGAATGGTGTAATAGTAATTTAACTGCACATTCATAGTCGTTGAAGTTATTATTCTTCCTGCCACATCAATAAGCCTTATGTTGGCTTTTCCTGTTTCCGGCGCTTTTAAATAAACTGTAAGTTGGTTATTAAATGGCACTGGTGCCACAACCAGCCAGTCTTTCATGATAATGCCATTTTTCTTTAATACAACTGTTCTTGTGTTTTCATTGTCTTTATATTGAACGTTATAATTTCCCGGAGGTAAATTATCAAGTCCTGTAAATGAAGTGTCATATATTTCCTGCGCTTCTGCATTCAGTGCAAGTGATTGAATAGTATTACCGTCTTTATCAATTAATGATAATGTTATTGTTCCTTCCTGTTGTGCAATCACTTTTACATCAATTCTGCTGGTGAAAGGATCAGGGCTTGCGAATAACCATTCGTTGCCATACAATTCAATGTTCTGTTTCTTTTTCAGGATGACATAAGCCTCTTTCATATTTGGTATACCAAAGCCATAGCGATTGTCAGGATTATTATATTTATCAGCACTTTCATAAACTGCATTTAAAATAGTCATATTATCATCTGCCGGAAATGCCTGCCATAAACATGCTATCAGGCCATTTATATTAGGATTCGAAAACGAAGTGCCGCTACCTGTTGCAGGTACATTATTCGTACCCCAAATAACAGTGCCGGATCCTACAGAAACAATATTGGGTTTTACTTTTCCAGGATAGCCATAACTGCTGAAAGATGCAATGATACCATTATTATCAACAGCGCCTACTGTGCAAACACTATCAGCATCGGCGGGAAATATTAAATATTTCCAACTGTTGTTGCCTTCATTGCCTGCACTGTTGGTTACGATCATACCTTTTTGTGCAGCCATAGTTGCCCCCTTACTTACAACGGTTGAATTCTTATAAAAATCTGCATAGCTGTGATTGAAAGTTGGATCATCGAAAAGATAATAACCGAGTGATGAACTGATGATGTCTGCACCTGCACTGTCTGCAAATGCTGCTGCTGCAACCCAGTTATGTTCTTCTATAGGGTATTCACTAAAAACATTTTCTGTGCGCATTAACCAGAAAGAAGCATGCGGCGCAGTACCCACCATTTTGCCTGGCACATTCGCTGCAATAGTGCTTAAGCAAAACATACCATGCGAATTATCTTCGGTTACACTGTTATCAAAATCAACAAAATCTTCTACACCAAGTATGCGGTTTTGTAATCGTGCACTGTCAAAGGCCTGCAGGTTATCGTATTGATAAAATCCTCCATCAAGTATTGCAATGGTAATTCCATCACCTGTATAACCTTTATTGTGCAGGAATTCTCCATTATGTATATGCACCTGGTTATAGGCATTCCCATAATCTAATGTATCCTGCATAGTGGATGCAGTGAATGAACTAACGTCCAATTCTTTTATTTCATCTTCTGTCTTTTCTTTTATGGGTTCTGTTGTTTTAAACAAACCAATAGCCTGCGATTTTTTTACAAATGGTAATTGATTGATGGCAGTGATTGTGTTATTGTCCTTGCAATAGATCAATATCTGGTTAAGCCATTTTGCCTGGCTTAAATAAGTAACATTTCCCTTTGCAAGAACCTGTTCTATATAAATCGGATTAACCGGCAGGTCGCTGCTATCAATAACAATATGTTGTTTTGTTCTTCTGTCGATTGCTTTCTGTGAGAGATAAGCTGTTGGATCATTTAAACTATATGGAGAATTATTTTTATCGGTGAATTGAATGATCCACTTTGAATATTGCGCAACCAACTGTGTGCTGCACAAACATAAAATCATTGCTATTGAAAATACACGCATAGAAAATTCTTCCGTTCGAATGTACAACGCATTTATAATACTATTTATGATAAATAGTTTTTGTTTGTGAGCTACAACAATACTATTAAGCTTTGGTTGTGTCACTCACTTGTACATTCAGAACAGTTATCAGCATTCAGAAAGTAAAGTGTATTGCTGAAGCCTGACTGCTGGTGGCTGATACCTGTGTTGCAGTACAAGAGTGCGACGCAACAGGCGATGCCCAAAGCATTAATTGATGGGCCCAAAAAATTGTTGTTTTCAAAGGTTTAATGAGGAATGAACATTTATATTTTTAATAGGGAATGTTTCTGTTTTTAATAACAATCGTTGGCACCTGCTTTGGCATATAGTAATCAAACAACAAAAAATAAAAATTATGAAAAGAATTTTACTCGCAACAACATTATTCATCGGAAGTATGATCTATACTTCGGCAGATGCACAGGTAAGAGTTAGTTTGCATGCAAACATTGGCAACCAGCCACAGTGGGGGCCTGCAGGTTATGACTACGCACAATTTTACTACTTACCTGATCTTGATATGTACTATGATGTACAGGCAAGACGATTCGTTTATCTTGATCGTGGCCGCTGGGTGTATGCAACTGCATTACCTGTTAACTATCGCAACTATGATCTGTATGGCGGTTACAAAGTTGTAGTTAACCGTGATCGCCCTTTCATGTATCACGATTATGACAGAAATCACTACAGGAAATTCAGGAACTATCGTAACAGGCAGGTAGTGATTTTAAACAGTCGCGATGCAAGGTATGCGCCTTTCAGAAATCATCGCAATAATTATGTGGTAATAAGGTAATAATTGGTTTGAGGTTTCGAAAAGTAAAAGTTCTGCCTGTAGGGCAGGACTTTTCTTTCGCTGTAATACTTAATATTTACTTCATGTAAATATTGTTACTTAGCAGTGTAAACGCAAAACCATGAATGTTAACAGGAGAAAGTTTTTACAGCTAACATTTAAAGCTGCTGTTGTAATTGGAGCAGGTAATACACTGCAATCATTTGCAGCTTCAGATTTTATATTGCCTTCAAAAGACAAAATCCGTTTGCGTTTTGCTGTTGCATCAGACGGGCATTATGGCCAGCCTGATACAAAGTATGATATACTGCATGATGAAATGATTGCCTGGCTAAATGCAGAAAAGAAAGATCGTGGTATTGATTTTACAATGATCAATGGTGATCTTTTTCATAACGATGTAACTTTTTTGCCAAAAATAAAAATGAAACTCGATGGTTTGCAAATGCCTTATTATGTTTCACATGGCAATCATGACATGATACATGAAGATGCATGGGAACAAACATGGAATACCCGGTGGCATTATACTTTCGAACAAAAGGATGCAACGTTTCTTGTTTTAAATTCAGCTGATGACAAAGGCACGTACATATGTCCCGACCTTGCATGGACAAAAGAACAACTGGATAAACACCAAAATAAAAAACAGTTATTCGTGTTTATGCATATAACGCCATTTAACTGGACGAAAGCAGGATTGCCTTGCCCTGAACTTGTTGACATCTTTAACAAACAGTCAAACCTGAAAGCTATATTTCATGGGCATGATCATGACGAGGATAATGTAAAAGAAAACGAAGGAAAATATTATTTCTTCGATTCGCATATTGCAGGTAACTGGGGAACAGAGTATCGTGGATACAGGATTGTTGAGATTTTAAAAAGTGGAGAGATCATTACTTATCAAATGAATCCTGCTGTTCAACAGAAAGTGAATACTAATAATATTTAGCAGGCTTTATTGCTGCATAATGTTATGCAGTACAAGAGTGCGACGCAAGTAAAGCTTAATAGTTCTACTGCAGCCTGGTTATTGAAATAAAAAAAGAGGCATTGCGTATGCCTCTTTTTTATTTTCAATAAAATATTTATTTACCTGTGATAAAATCTGCAACATCTTTTTTGAAAGCCGCTGCAGACGCTGGTTCTACATACATCATGTGGCCTGCATTATAATATTTGAAAGTTACATTCTGTTTTAATTTCTTTTCCAGACTCAAATGATCGAAAGTGTATTCAGTTGCAAAGAAAGGCGTGGCAAGATCATACAATCCGTTTAACACAAGCACCCTCAGGTTTGGATTATGGCTCATGGCTTCTGCAAGATCAGTTCCTGTATTAGGCGTTACAGGATCTCCGCCTCCACCATTTTTAGCGTGTTTCCAATCCCAGTCAAAACCTTCTGCACTGTAAGCATTAACATGGTATACGTTGCTTTTATCAACTTTAAGATCGCCATAATAATAATTCATAAAAGAGGCAACAAATGGTGGACTTACTGCACTGCTCTGTGGATCGAAAACAGAATACTCGCTCAGCAGATCCTGGTTAATACCTTTATATCTTGAGTCAAGCCTGCCAACAGTCATATGTTCGTTGCGTAATAATTCCTGTGTAAACTGTGGTTCGTTTACACGAAGATTTGCTTTTAGTAAGTAATCTTTACTTAAGCCGGTATAAGATGCAAGTTTGGTTGCAATATTATCTTTTTCTGCGTCTGTTAACTGATCGCCTTTTGTAAGCGCAGCAAGATATTCGCCACTTGCAAATGTTCTTACTTCTTTTAGAAAAGCATTGAGGTCTGCAGGTTTGTTTGCAAGTTTATTATGGTACCAGGCAGTTGCTGCATAAGTTGGTAAATGCAGCGGATAAGAAATGTCATCGCCTTGCTGAAAAGTAAGTGTACGCAGATCAAGCACCACAGAAACAAGCACAATGCCATTTACTGCTAACCCCAGATTTTCCTGCAAATAATTGGCAACACCTGCACTGCGCATGGTGCCATAACTTTCTCCCAATAGAAATTTGGGAGAGTTCCAGCGGTCGTTATCTGTAACATATTGTTTAATGAACCAGCTTACACTTTTTATATCCTGGTCTACTCCCCAGAAATCTTTATTCTTTGCTTTACCTACTGCATGGCTCAAACCCGTGCCCACAGGGTCTATCATCACAATATCACTTACATCAAGAATTGAGTTCATGTTGTCTTCCATTTTATATGGCGGTGGCGGATTGTCATATGGATCATTTACCACCACTTTCCTTGGGCCCATTACACCAAGGTGTAACCACATAGAAGAAGAACCCGGCCCTCCGTTGTATGAAAAGGTAATCGGTCTTTTTGCCGCATCTGCCTCTCCATCTTTTGTATAAGCTGTATAACCATACAATGCCACCTGTTCATCTTTCTCATTTTTTAAAATGATGGCACCGGCGGTAGCAGTGTAATTAATAAGCTTACCATTAATAGTAATGCTGTGCTTCGTTACAGATTTTACAGGTGCCGGTATAGGCGTAGTATCATTAATTGCCGGCGGCGTTTGCGTGTATCCAATACTTGTAAAACATAACAATAGCAAGAATAAATAAACACGTTTTCTCATAAACAGATTTTTATTAAGTATACAAGATAAGGAGAATAAAATTTTTTATGCACCCAACTTTAGAATTAATATTAAGCTTTTGTTGCGTCGCACTCTTGTACTGTTTGTTTCTTTATTCAGCATCAGCGGGCATACTATTTGAAAATTAATTTGATTTTTTATTGCGGGGTTCCGCAGAATGTTTGCAGTATATAATTTACTTGTACTAATTTCGGTGCGTCTTATAAATTTATATAACGATCATAAGTATGAAAATGAAACAATCTTTAATTATTGCCTGTCTTTCCTCTTTCGTTTTGATAAGCACACTTGCTTTTGCTCAAAAAACTCCCGAAAGAGAATATTATAAACTAATAGTGTATCATTATAAAGATGCCGTTCAGGAGGATATACTGGATACCTATCTTGAGCATGCACTTTTACCTGCACTGCACAGGCAAAAGGTTTCAGATGTAGGTGTGTTCAAAAGTCTTTCCAATGACACGGTTACAGATAAATTATTGTATGTGTTCATGCCATTCAAATCTCTAAAAGATATGAAGAATATGGAAGAAGATATCGACAAAGACAAAGCATATCAGGCAGCCGGCAGTAATTACATCGATGCCGCTTATAATAAACCACCTTATACAAGAAAGGAAACAATTATTTTGTATGCATTTCCAATGGCTCCTAAAATGCAATTACCACAGTTAAAATCAGCCGCAAATGAAAGAGTGTATGAGTTGCGCAGTTATGAAAGTGCCACGGAAAAAGTGTTTGCAAACAAAGTAAGAATGTTTAATGAGGGTGGGGAAGTGCCGCTCTTTAAACGACTTAATTTCAATGCTGTTTTTTACAGTGAAGTAATTGCAGGCCCTAAAATGCCTAACCTGATGTACATGACCACATTTGAAAATATGCAGGACCGTGAAGCCCATTGGAAGGCCTTTGGTGCAGATGAAGAGTGGAAAAAATTATCTTCTATGCCAGAATATCAAAATAATGTACAGCATATAGATATCACTTTTTTAAGACCAACAAATTATTCCGATTTTTAATTTCCCCTGCTCTTTATGCAGCAACCTTTTTGCTGCATAAAGAACTCATATATAGTGTTTCTATCTGCTGCTTCATCACGCAGGTTGCTCAACCAAGCCTGACAGCATCGATCCGGTTTAGTATAAAAAATAAACTGTACTTTATAGATAGTCAATATCCACACTGAAATTGTCAGGATATTTTGCATGAAACTGTTTATAAAACTGCATAATCTCTTTCATGTCTTTATCCATATCAGATGGGTAAATAATTTTGCCAATGCCGGCAATCTTTTTTAGATAATCTACATAACCAAGTAATATCGGCACATTACACTCTTTAGCTACATGATAAAAACCGGTTCGCCAATGTTCGTTTTTGCTACGGGTACCTTCAGGTGTAAGCAATAAAATCAGTTCATCATTTTCTTTGAAGAGCGCCATTAACGCTTCTGTCTGGCTTAAACGTGGCTCACCTTCTTTTTTGGCAGAACGGTCAATGCCAATACCACCAAGCGGTTTAGTAATTAAGCTGAATGGAAAACGAACCCATTCCTTTTTTATAGCATAGCGGATCTTTAGCCGGTAAATTATAAATGCTGCCATCGCATACCAATAATCCCAGTTACTGGTATGTGGTGCCGCTATTACAATGCATCGCTTAATCTGCGGGGGCACGTTAGTGTCGAGTTTCCATCCGGTGACCCAAAAAATGAAACGGCAAAAAAGTCTTAGCATGCAGCAGTGGTTATACGAGCAAAGTAACTTTTATTACAACAATGCGCATGAAAAGTTTTGTAAATGCTTTTAAGTCTTGAGTATATTATTTAGCACTTTTAAATTCATCTATCTCTTTCATAAAAGCAATGGCTTGTGTAACGCCGGTCCATTCACTATTGCCAAATAATATTCTAAACCATCTTTTATTTACATTTTTAAAAGAAATATTCATGTAGAGCCATACGGAAAGAAATGTAAGTAATACTGTTGCTGCTGCCTGTACTATCAGCCAACCCGTACCTGCATTTGCTAAGAGTGTTGGTGTAATAAACCATGTAGAATAAAATGGCATCTGCAGAAAAAGAATACGTGTTATTTTCAAAGTCGATGTTTGCAGCTCTGCAAGTTTTCTTTGTGTGTAAGTAATACTATCACTTTCTTTTATCTGTGCTATCAGCACAAGATGTTTGATATAAACAATAATGGCAATAATGGAAATAAACATCACAGCATATGCTGATAAAGCAAAGAAAATATTACCAACAGTATATGCAGCAAAGCCAAGTGATCCGAGCAACCACACCCAAAGCAAGCCAAGCAATATACCAAGCACTTTAATAATAGCAACTGAAGTAAGTTTTGATTTTGCTTTTTGTGTTTGTATAGTAATAATACAATCCATATTTAATTGCATTACATTCATGAGCCATGTATCATTATCTTTTTCTTTAAAAGATTGTAACATGTTTTCAAAAGATTTGTCTTCCATAATTATTTGTTTAACCCTGATACTTTTTGTTTCAGGTTGTTTTTAATGCGATTAATTTTTGTAGCAGTGTTTGTTTCTGTAATGCCAAGAATAACGGCTATTTCGGCATAACTCTTGCCATCTATATAAAGCAGCATTAATGCCCTGTCTAGTGTGTTGAGTTCGTTGATAAATTGCTCCAGCAATAAAGTGTTTTCTGTTGCTGCATCATGTCGCTCAGTTGTATCTGCTATCTCTTTTTCATTTGCATCGATAGAAATCGTTGAAGTATTCCTGCTTTGCTTTCTATAAGAACTAATAGCAACATTCAACGCTATGCGATACATCCATGTAGAAAATTTATGGCTGTTATCAAAACCACTCCAGGATTTCCAAACGTTGTAAATAATTTCCTGTGCAAGATCTTCGCGATCATGAATATTAGCACAATAGGCATTACAAACCTTGAAAATAATTCCCTTGTTGTCCTGTATTAGTTGCGTAAATGCCTGTTTATCTGCCTCGCTATTCATGTGATTGTTCGTGTCTGAATAATTATTCGCAGAAAGGTCAGAAAAATCACAGTGAAGTATAAAATTTTTTTGTAACAAGCTGTAGGGCATCTGGCATCGCTGGTTGTATCACTCACTTCAGGGTTCGAAGCTGTATTGTACTGTAAAAGTGAAAGATGAAAAGTCAACCCTGTACTTTCACTTTTACTTTTGACTTTTCACCTGCTGCTACATGCAATTGCAGCACAAGAGTGCGACGCAACGAAAACTTAATGCATATTCTATTGCCCGGCTCCAAATCATTTCTTATTTCGCTAACACCTGTTATTGCAAAATGAAATAACTTCGCCTCCCGAAAATTAGTTGTATGGTTAAAATAGAACTTGCACGTGTACAGAATGACTATGGCTTTGAAGCCACAGACGCGTACGGGCATAAAGTGCAGATGGATACAAGCCCCGAAAGTGGCGGGCATAATTTTGGTGTGCGGCCCATGCAAATGTTACTGATGGGTGTGGCTGGTTGCAGTGCTATTGATGTGATAAGCATTTTGAAAAAGCAACGCCAGGAAGTTCGCGATTATAAGATGACCGTGAATGGTGAACGTGAAGCCGGTAAAGAACCTTCTTTGTGGAAAGATATTTCTATAGATTTTCACATCTATGGCAATGTTGATGAAGACAAAGCAAAACGTGCAGTGGAATTATCAATGGATAAATATTGTTCTGTATCTGCAACATTGAAGGCTGCAGGTGCGGATCTTAAATGGAATGTATTTGTACATCCTTAAGTAAGCATCGGTCTGACCGTCCCGGCCTGACCGCAAATCATAATTATATTTTTGATGAGCGAACAACAACATGAACTGCACCCTTTATCAAAAGCGGTGCGTGTAAGAGGTGATCAAACCTGGCAGATGGAGCATTCTTCTCCCATGTATCTTACCAGCAGTTTTACATTTGATTCAGCAGAAGAAATGCGTGGCGCATTTGCAGAAGAGAATGAAGAAAATATTTACAGCCGGTTTAGTAACCCCACCGTTGATGAGTTTGTTGCAAAGATGTGTGCATTGGAAAATGCTGAAGCAGGCTTTGCCACTGCAAGCGGTATGGCTGCTGTGTTTGGCTCCATCTTCGCATTGCTGAAACAAGGCGATCATTTGCTTTGCTGCAGTTCTGTTTTTGGCAGCACATTTACGATCGTTACAAAGTTTCTTCCCAAGTATGGCATTGAATGTACATTGGTTGCTGCCAACGATAAAGAGGCGTGGGAAAAAGCAATAAAGCCAAATACTAAAATGATCTATTTGGAAACGCCGACAAATCCACAACTGGAATTGATAGATCTTGAATGGGCGGGGCAGCTTGCAAAAAAGCATAACCTTATTCTTAACGTTGATAATTGTTTTGCTACGCCATTATTACAACAACCTTTGCAGTATGGTGCGCATCTTAGTGTGCATTCTGCAACTAAGTGGATAGATGGACAGGGTCGTGTATTAGGTGGTGTTGTTGTTGGCGATAAAGCATTGATAAGAGAAATTTATTTGTTCTGCAGAAATACAGGTCCATCATTATCTCCATTCAATGCGTGGATACTAAGCAAGAGTCTTGAGACACTTGATGTGCGCATGCAGCGTCATTGCGAGAATGCGATGAAGGTTGCTCAGGCATTGGAAAATCATCCAAAAGTTTCATGGGTTAAATATCCTTTCTTAAAAAGTCACCCGCAATACGATATTGCTATCAAACAAATGAAAAGCGGTGGTGGTATTGTTTGCTTTGAAGTAAAAGGTGGCGTTGAAAGCGGCAGAAAATTCCTCAACAGTTTGCAGATGCTTTCTATGACCGCTAATCTTGGCGATACACGCAGCATTGCATCTCACCCCAGCAGCACTACACATTCAAAGCTTAGCGAAGAAGAGCGTTTGAGCGTTGGCATTACGCCGGGTCTTGTGCGCATCTCCGTTGGTTTGGAATTTGTGGATGATATCATTTATGATATTACACAGGCATTAGATAAGTGCTAAAATAATTTTTGTTTGCAGGCTTTTGTTTTGCATGGCATCGGCGGTTGTGTCACTCACTTGTGCGTGCTGTTCTCTTTGCATCATTCTTGTTTATTTACTTTTTGTCTTAACACAAAAAGTAACAAAAAAGTCAAGAACGGATGATATACAGCACATCCGTTCATTTGCCCTGAATAGGCTGAGAGGGCAAAGCCCACGTTAGCGGCTGGCTTTGTCCGTGAATTCAATGAAGCTTTCATTGTCAAACTCTTTAAAATAAAAAATTTCAAAAACTACTTTTGATAAAACTAATTTCAATCTGTTCAGGATTTCGTCTTTGTCGCCAGTAAGTGTCAAGATAAGTTTTGTTTCACTTTCTGTTAAGTTGAACCCTAAATTTTTAAAAGAGTTTATATTGTCGTCATAAAGTATCCACTTTTTTGTATGCTGTTTAACATACGGCAATGTTACTTTTAGTATTTTCTTTGAATACCTAAATCCTAAGAATAAATTGTCTGCTTTTTTTAGAATTAGCTTTAGGTTTTTAATTTTCTTGTCTACAAGCTTTTTTAGAGTTTCGTCAAATAAAGTTTCGTTGCCTGATGATGTCGCCGGTTTGGGAATTTGATTTAGTTTTTCTAATTCTTCATTAGCCCGTTGAAGGTCTTTCACATAATGCTCCTTCATATAATCTGAACTTTCGACCTCAATTCGTTTTTGTAGGCTGTCAATTCTTCTTTGTCTAAAATCTTTCTGGTCAAAGAGTTTGTCGTCAATATTCTTTAAAGTCTGAAGCCTGCCGTTTAATTGATATAAAGCTTGTGAATGATAATGAGCCAGTAAATATTCAGTTTCACCTAAACACTCGTGAATCAGTTTTTGGAGTTGAACCTTTTCTTCTTCGTACAAGGAAATTAAAAGTTTAAGTTGATTGTCCATGTGGTCATTTAAGCTTGCCGCTAACTCAAAAATATACAAAACTTTTTCACCGGCAACTGCCCAATTACAACCCCAACCGCACAAGTGAGTGACACCACAGCCGATGCCATGAAAAACATTGGCCGGTTCACCTGAATAAAATAAAAAAGTTCCGCATACGGAACTTTTTTATTGAAACCAGACTTTATGGATTATTGTCCCCAACTGTAAGTATTATTTTCCTCATCTTCATTGCCTGTTGCTTCATCAGCATCGTCAAGTTCCGCACCAGGAACATCAAGATCATCTCCGGATATATCATTTTGTACATTTAATAATTCACCGTCTTCATCAGTATTATCAAGTACAATATTTTTTCTTGCTTCATCATCTTCGCCTGCCATACTTTCGCTGCTGCTTTGTAATAGCTCTTTTTCTTCGGCTGATACATTGGTTTCTGCATCTAATTCATCTTCCTCAAATAAACCTTTACCTTCTTCATCATCAGAAGAAATTGTTGTATCAATCATTTCTTTCATTTTGGGCACATGTATATGTTCCTGCCCGGGTATATCTTTTACGTCGGGAATATCTATTGTCGTTTCTTCTTTCTTAAGATATTGTTTATCTCTTTTTGAATCCTGCAGGTCTGAAGATATTTTTTTGTTTTGTTCCATAAGTTAGTGTTTACAGTAATTGCTCCCAAAATGGTGCCACAGGAAAACATATTCTTTGCCTGCAACTTAAATTTGCGGAGCAAGGTGTTTGTGAAGTTGCTAATAGACTAAACTTTTCAAAAGATAAAACAAACTATGCAACACGCAGGATCTTTTCCATCTTACGACCTTTAGCCAATTCATCTACCAACTTATCCAGATATCTTACCTGTTGTGTTAAAGTATTTTCTATTTCTTCCACCCGGTAGCCACAAATTAAACCAGTAATCAGGTGCGCATTTGCGTTTAATTTTGCATGCTGAAAGAATGTTTCAAAAGTTACTTTTTTTTCGATCAGGTCATGTAGTTTTTTTTCATCGTAGCCAGTCAGCCACTTAATTATTTGATGCAATTCTTCTTTCGTTCTGCCTTTCTTCTCCACTTTTGCGATGTACATAGGATACACAGAAGCGAATGTCATTTTCGCAATACGCTCATCGTGTTTTTCTGTGGTGTTCATATCTTATATTTAACTTACAACTTCAAGTTATTTCAATCTTTCTAATTTACCTTTTCTTTTCACTATGTTTTTATAGTCCCACTGAATTTCTTTTGATTTTTTCAGCCAGCGTTTAAGATCCTTTGTATTGATTTGTTCAGGAACAGTATAGAAAATAGAAGCGTCTTTAAATTTCCCACCTGCCACATTTAAATTTTCTTCCTCAAAACCTGCGCCACTCCAAAACATCAAACGCATTCCTGCTTTCTGTTTACTGTAGCCAACAATTGGATTACCGTCTAAAAACCAAACAGGGTGAGCGTGCCAGATTTTGCTTTCTGCTTTAGTCAGTTCGTTGTCTATTGTAACTGCGAGAAGGTTACAGATTTCTTTGTTAACTGTTGTTTGGTCGTTATTATATGCCTGAATTTCTGCGTTCATGATTTGTCAATAATCACAGCTAAATTTTGTATTAGCAAAATAAATCTATAAAAAAATATTGAGAATTAATACAAATTATGTTGCATTTGAAAATCGGCAACTTTCGTTTTTTTACTACTGCCATGTTCCGCTTCAATAAAGCTGCTTATAGCATTAACTGTACAAGAGTGCGACGCAACAGGTGATGCCGTTTTATTCGGCAGTTGGGTACATAAAAAATGAAAACTCACTAAATTTTAGTGAAGTTTTCAAAATATTTGAATATTCGGTTAACGTGTACCGAGATTGCTTACATCATCTGTTGTTGATATTACATCCCACTCTGTAGCAGCAGAACTTGCCCAGTCTGTGTTGCCATGTGTAATGCCTGCCTGTCTTCTCACTGTTTTATCTTTTGTGGCAGCGGCATCACTGTTGATGGTCCAGCTATCTCCCGGGTCTATACCAACAAGACCGAATACATCTACTACCACTCCATCTTTTTCTAATGTAACAGCATCATCGCCATTGAACCCACATACCCCGGAATTGTAAGCTGTAACAGCAGCAGGTAATGTTAATGCAGCGCCGGAATTTTTTAATATAATGGCTGCGCCTGCGGGTAATGTACCGAGGCCTGTAACTGCATCCAGTACTGCAGTTGATGAAGCAGTGATTGCACCATTGGTGTACATTTTGACTGTGTATTTAGAAAGATCTGCTGCGCCGCTTCCTGAATTATAAATTTCCAAATACTTATTGTTAGAAGAACCTTCCACATATTCTGAGATGATAAGTGTATCGCCTGTTGGTGGTGGGGCTTCACCATCAGTTACATCATTTGTGTTACGCAACATCATCTCCTTTGTACTGCCAAAAAGTGTGCAGTAACCGGTAAATGTTTTTGCTGTTGTGGGTAATGCATCGCCTGCAAATGTTGCAGTTGAAGAAGTGTAGAGTGTCATAGAACCACTTGCATCGGTTAATGTTTTATTGCCACTGTAAATGCCACTGGTTGCTGTTGCATCTTTTATTGTAACGAGTGTGTATTCTATGTCGGGTAATTGTGTGGCGATCTCTGCAATTGTTAACGCTTTTGGTGTTATTGTTTTGCCTGTAGCTATTGCAACCGATGGTAGTGCAGAAGAAGACAATGATATTTCCTTGGAACCATTATAATCCTGCAATGTGCCGCCTGTAACATCTACTACCAGTGAATCTCCAATGCTAAAGTTTGCAGTTGCTGCACTGCTTCCGAAATATAATTTAATACCCGCATCTTTATCCTGTAAAACAATATTACCCGAAGAAATATTTTTAGCAACAGCATCTGAAATAACCACACCTCCTATTTTATAAGAACCAAGTGTAACATCACTGCCATTATAAAATGATTTGATGGTTGCAATGTCAACCACAGCGCCGGTACCACCGCTGCCACATCTGGCACCATAAAATTTTACATCTGATGTATCGCGTATGTTTAATTGTTTGGTAGTACCAAATACTGTATAAATGGCAATAATAGAACCATTGCCACCGGGCACTTTGTATCCTGCAAAATCTGCATAGCTGCTGTTGCGAAGTATAATAGACTTATCCGAACAACTTTGTAACGTAAAATTTACTGCGCTGGAACTAAGGTCTTGCTTTGCATAAGTTTTTGAAGTATCCGCTACAGCAAATTCATAGTTGTCGAGTTGTATCAGCATGTTTTGGTAAGAGTCATCTAATTCATCTACTGTTACCACCTTTGGTGTTACTGCATTATCAAGCGTTCCTTTTATTACATATTTATCTATTAGCACAGAAGGTATCTCATCCAATCTTGGTGAAGAACCTGTATTGTCAACGCCACCGCCTATTTCAATAAGTTTGTTATAATCGCCGAGATAAAGATCCTTTACTTTTATATATACTTTTCTGCCAACAGGATATTTTGTATAAAGATCATACGCATCAAGTTTTACACTTATGCCACCTGTTTCATCCTCTATTACAATTGTTTTATAAAACTCACCAGTACGGTCATCGGCAACTACTATTCCGCCAATTGTTTTATCTGTTGTTATTTGTTCAAATTTTCCGCTTACATGCATGGCTTTAAGATCGCTGATGGTTAGATCCGGTATTATATCAGGTGCTGTATAAACAGGGGGTTCATCAAATTTTTTATTACAGGAAACTGTGATGCATACTGCAACAATTGCAAGGCTCGTAAACGATAAGAAACACTTTAATCTATTTTTCATAAAATGAATTTGCATTGAATAATTTTTTTAAAGGTTAATTTGAATATCGGCTTTATGTCTCTGGGCATCGCCGGTTGTGTCACTCACTTATACGTTCGGAACATTGCTTAACAAAGAACAAAACCCTGAAGAGTCCGACGCAAGTAAGGCTTTATAGCAGTAATGCAGTCTTGCTCCCAAAAAATCCAACCTGCCTTTTTTATTTCCTGAATTTGAATAACACTAAAATCTTAATGTAACACTGGCGAAATAATTTAAACCATACGCATAATATAATTTGGCCGGGAACTGGTTAGGATCTTTTGTATCAAAATCAAAACGCAGTTGTTCATAACCACCGGTAACTATATTTTTATTATTTAGCAGGTTATTGATACCAACATTAAATACCAGGTACATGGGTTTAAGTTTTTGTGTTGTTCTGCTGATCTTGTAGGAATAACCACCAAAGAAATCGACTGTATATGCAGCTTTTAGTCTCGTTTGGTCTATGATTTCCTGCCATTGCGTGCTTTTTGGATCAACACCCTCCACTGCTGCTGCGGTTCTTCGTATGGGATTAAAGTCGAGCCACATCTGGTCAAAATAATTGCCCGTTAAACTTAAGAACCAAAATTTTGGTGAACGGTAAGTAAAGCCTAAGCTATAAGCTTCCTGTGGCGTTGCAGCAATCCTGTAGTTTTCAGAATACACTGTTTGTTTATCCAGTATCTCTGCGGTATTATCTAGCGATACAACTGCGTTTTGCCTGCTGTTGTAATAGTAGCGGCCAACAGCTGCTGCGGCATTTACGGTAAGGTTGCGGGCAACTTTGGCTTCAAAACCAAATTCGCCACCGAAATGAAGTTTATCAATATTGCTTAATGCATAGTTGACAAAATTCTGATAAGTTTCATGATAGAATGTGAGCACGTTAAACCCATGCCTGAATGATGTATAATAACCATTCAGCCTTATCTTAAGTTTTGGTGCATTAAGTATATAGCCTGCTTCTGCTGTTTGTATTATTTCTGAAGTAAGATCATCCTGTTCAATATTTCTTGTTCTGGGTGCTATATAGGCATTCTCAAAGAATGGAGCTCTGGTGCTATAAGCGGCGTTGACATATAAATAATTTCTGCCATTAAGCTTATAGGTAAAGCCCCCTTTAAAAGAAAAGTTTACAAAATAGTTTATGTCTGATTTGCCATAAGAATCATCAGGAAATAATCCATTCCTTACATTTCCTTTTCGCCAGAAAACATTCTGTGAAACTTCACCTGCAAGAAAGAAATCTAATTTATTGTATTTAAAAGATGTTTGTGCCCATGCTGCAGTTCTTATAACATCGATGTCGTAATTATATCCATACTTTTCTCCCACCTTTACAAGCCCGTTGGGGTGATCCAGGTTATTTTGCGCTGCGTTGTTGTTACCCGGAAAACTTCTTTCTGCAAACTGGTTAAGGTCAACATAAAATTCACCACCCAACAGGTCATCTATTTGCTGGTAATAAATATTTTTTTGAGATTGCACTGTTAGCCCGGCAGTAAAATCAAGATGATCGCTAAAGCTGGAATTAAGTGTTGAATTAAAATTAAATTTTTTTGTATCAGTAACTCTGTCGGATAAAATATACAATGCACGATGCCCGGTAACATTATTTCCGGCAATACCATCAGCATTGTAAATTGTTTCGTTGTTATCCCTGTTTACATCATAAAAATTTTGCCAGTTTATTTGCCTGTTGGCTTCATTATTCTTTAAAAGACCTGTTACTATATCTTTTATTGCAGGATCTGTTTGAAAGCTTGGCAAATAACGATAATAATCAGGTCTTGGGTCCGGTGCATTATACCAGTCAACACCACTTATGCTTCTTTTACCAAATGAATACCCTGCTGCTGTCAGTAGTGAAGTATGGTCGTTTATCCTGAACTCATGTGTAAGTATAAATACAGGTTGGTTAGTTTTACCCACACTTGCATTTCTTTTTTTGCCATTTTGGTATCCCCAATAAGGATTGTAAAAATGCGTGCCCGCCAGTTCCTGCATTTCGGTAACAGCAGCACCTTGCCTTCCATTCTCTGTAGGCGCTCCAAACGCTGCAAGTGAAAGCATATTTCTTTGCCCCACCCTTTTATCTACAGCAAAAAAATAACTCCACCCATCATAATAAGTGCCGGGTACATAACCTTCATCGGCCCAGCGGCGACTGCCTGAAAAAGAAAATGCCCATCCTTTTTTATTAATGCCTGTGCTGTGTGTAAGCATCCATCTGTGATTATAGCTGCGGTTAGAGTATGCATAACTAAAACTGGTTTGTTTGCGTTGCTTACTTGCTCTTGCATCAATGCTTGTACTGGTACCTGGTGCACCAAAAGCAAACGTGCCCGGTCTTAACCCAATAGCCATATCGCGGTTGCGCATTACATCATTTAATCCGCCCCATAAACCAAAAGGTGTAAAACCATTATCAAGGTTCGTTATTGGAATACCATTCATAAATGTTGCAGAAAGATCTGCATCATATCCGCGGATCTTAAAACGAAGCGCACTGAAATTATAAGCTGCCGCTGAAAAGAAAGGATTTCTTCCTGCATTTAAAACAGAAGAAACATTTTGTGGCCCTGCATCTGAAAAATCATTGTCGTCTAAAGAGATCACAGGCAGGTTATCCAGTGCATTATCTTTTAGTTCGTAAAGTGAACTGTCTGCCACTGATGTTGAATCTTTATTTTGGGCAAAGGATACAAAAAAGATACAGCACAATGGGATTAGGATTAGTTTTCGCATACAGAGTTTTTGGTATCTCAACAAAACTATACATGTATATTATTTGTACAAAGAGCTCAGCTATTTATAATTATTTCTTAATTCCGCAAAAGCAACACTGTTGTATGTTTGCGTACACATTTCACCCGCATGAAAATAGTATCAACGCTAATTTTATCCCTTATCTTTTTTTATACAGTTCAGGCGCAGAAACAAAACTATAAAGCTGAGGTGATTGCGTTTTATAACCTCGAAAACTTTTTTGATACTATAGACAACCCTGTCATTAATGATAATGAGTTTACACCAAAAGGAGAAAAAAATTACAACAGTACTATTTACAACAGCAAAGTTCATCACCTTGCTACAGTTATCTCTCAAATAGGAACAGATATGAATCCTGATGGGCCTGCGATTCTCGGTGCTGCTGAAATTGAAAATGATACTGTGTTAAATGATCTTATAAGAGAGCCATTGCTCAGTGGCCGTCAATATAAATTTGTTCATTACGATTCTAAAGACCTGCGTGGTGTAGATGTGGCACTGATTTATAATCCAAAATATTTTAAAGTAGAAGACAGTAAAAAACTTTTTGTGCGCTTGCCAGCCGGTGCAAAAGAAAATATTTTTACCAGAGATGTATTATGGGTTAAAGGAAAACTGAATGGCGAAACTGTTCATGTTTTTGTTAACCACTGGCCAAGTCGGTTGGGTGGAGAAGAACGCAGTGCTCCTGGCCGCGCAGCAGCAGCGCAGGTTTGTAAAGATTTCGCAGACTCTATACAAAAAACTGATGCCAGTGCAAAGATCATTATCATGGGCGATTTAAATGACGATCCTATCAGTCCAAGCCTTACACAAGTGTTGCATGCAAAAGGAAAAATTAATGAGGTGCAACCTGGCGGCCTCTTTAATCCATGGGTGGAGATGTATAAGAAAGGTTATGGCACACTTGCCTACCAGGATGCATGGGGATTGTTTGACCAGATCATCATCGGTTATTCATGGCTAAACAAAAACCAGGATGGTTATTTTTATTTTCATCAGCATATTTTTAATAAACAATACATGATCGAGAATAATGGTAAGTATCGCGGTTATCCTATGCGCACATGGGATGGCAATACGTATCGCGGCGGTTATAGTGATCACTTTCCTACTTACATTGTATTGGTAAAAAAAGTGTAATAGTTTTTTTGATCCCAACTATTAATTCAATGTGCATCGTTCCTTGCGTCGCACTCTTGTGCTATTGAATACAAATGAACAGATAGCAATAGAAGACTCTTTGCCTATTGCCTCATTGCCTTGTTGCCTTTTCTTCCGAACGTACAAGTGAGTGACACAACGAAGTTCAATAGCATTACCAAAGCCTGTACCCAAATCAATATCTCACTATCAAGATTTCCCGATATCCTGTTTAGGATGAAATCCCTATCTTCGCAGCCTCAAAAAAAGCTCTTTCCTGAATGATCAGCAGAAGAAATATACGTGTTAAAGTAATGCAGGAACTGTACGCGCTTCAAGCAATAGATGGTGCGCAGGATAAAATTAATCCCGTAGATAATTTAAAAAAGAGTCTTGATCTTACCACGGGCCTTTTTGTTTACCTGTTGTACTTTATTACCGAAGTGGCACGCTATGCAGAAAAAGATGCAAAACAGCGTGCATTAAGAAACCTGCCATCGGCAGCAGACAAAAATGTAAATACCAAGATTTCGGGAAATGAATTACTTTGGCGTATCCTGGAAAATGAGTCTTTTAAAAAAGAAAAAGCTACCCGTACATTAGCTTTTCCTGATACGGAAGACCAGGTAAAAAAAACCTACAATGAGCTGGCTGCTACTGATAATTACAAGCAATACATTCTTGCACAAGGGCGTGATAAGAAAGCAGAAAAAGACATGCTTATTTTTATTTTTACGAATCTTATGTTGCCCAACGAAGATTTTATTCAGCATATAGAAGAACATTTCACCAACTGGGATGACGATGCTGAAATGATGGACCAGCTAATGCTAAATTACCTCCAAAAGCCTGGATCTTACAGCCTGCAGCAAATGGTGGGAGAGGAGAAATGGAAATTTGCAAAAGACCTGCTGGTAACAACATTTAATAAAAAAGATTACGCCTTGGAACTTATAAAACCCAAACTCAAAAACTGGGATTCAGAAAGAATAGCCGCGCTTGATATGATACTTATGCAAATGGGTGTATGTGAGTTTCTTTATTTTGAAACGATACCACCAAAGGTTACCATCAATGAATATATAGACCTGGCAAAAGAATACAGCACACCGCAAAGTGGGCAGTTTGTAAATGGTATTCTCGACAGCATACATAAGGAACTGCTAAGCCAGGATAAAATTCATAAAATTGATTTTAAACAAAAAGCCTGATGTAAGGAATCGCTTACATTTGCGCTCAAAATAATTAATTATGAAATGAGCTATGATAATGCTTATCCGAAGCCGGAAAGATTATTTAGCGAATTCTGTTTGACCAAAACAAAAAAAATTAAACAAATGAAAAGGGTTCTTTTTTTTATTCTTCCCTTGTTGCTGCTGATAATTTTTTATTCCTGTAATTCAGGCGATGCTGCAGCCAAAGAAGCACCTGCAGATGTCGCCACAGATTCTGCCAATTTTACTACGGTAAAATGGAATGATACTGCGGTTAATTTCGGCACTGTTGTTAAAGGGGAGAAAGTGCATATAAAATATACCTGCACTAACACGGGCAATAAACCTTTATTTATTTATTCTGTACGCCCTGGCTGTGGTTGCACCGTAGCTGACTATACCAAGGCTGCTATTATGCCGGGTAAAACCGGGGAAGTAAATGCAGAATTTGACAGTAATCATGGCAATCCTGGTGAAGTACACAAATCAATTGCCGTGCAAACAAATACGCTGAATGCTTCGCCACGTTTAACCTTTACAGGAACCGTAAATCCTCCTGCGGAAAGCAAAGACAGCACTAAGAAAAGTTCTTAACACAATAACATATAAAAAAGCAACGATGAATCTTTTGAACACAGTATTACTAATGGCTCCTCAAACAGGAACCGGAGCAGACCAAAGTCCGTTACCTACCTTTCTTATGATGGGCGCCATTATTCTTGTTTTCTGGTTGTTTATGATACGTCCACAGGCCAAGAAAGCAAAGGATCAGAAAAAATATATCGAGAACATGCAGAAAGGGGATAAGATCGTAACCATTGCAGGTATACATGGCAAGATCAACAAAGTAAATGAAGATGGAACTATAGATCTTGAAACAAGCCCGGGTAGCTATATTAAGATCGAAAAATCTGCTATCAGTCTTGAGTGGAGCCAGAATGCCAATAAAGCAGCAGGTTCTGTAGAGAAGAAATAAACAACAGCAAGCACGGCATAAAATAGATTAAGGAAACTAAAATGGTTTCCTTTTTTTATGAGCCAAACTTTTGTATTGTGTGGCGTCACCTGTTGCGTCGCACTCGTGTGCATTTGATCTTTACGCAAAAAATAATTTTTAAATGCTCACTATATTTCTGAACGTACAAGTGAGTGACACAACCGGCGCTTAATAGTAGTACAAAAGCTGGTTACAAGGACTTTCTTGAATTGTTTCAATTATTTCTTTACATAGTCCTGCACGCAGCGAAAACCAATATGATTGGTGGCAGACCTGTATTCCCCTTTGCCTCTTGTGCCTACCATGTAGCGTGTGCAATATTGATCGGTACACAAGAATGAACCACCGCGTTGAACCTTCTTCTTTAAACCCGGCTCCGCCGGATCATAAGAATTTGCGGGGCCCTGAGGATTCCTTGCAACGCCGGTTGTTGATAATTGTTGATAATAATCGGGTGTGTACCAGTCGCTGCACCATTCCCAAACATTCCCGGCTACATCATATAAGCCATACCCATTTGGTGCAAATTGTTTTACAGGTGCAATGCCCGCATAACCATCGTCTGCTGCATCTTTATCCGGAAAAGAACCTTCAAAAATATTAGCGGGCCATTTGCCTCCAGGTTTTAGTTCATTGCCCCATGCATATAGGTTGCCTGATTTGCCACCACGTGCAGCAAATTCCCATTCAGCTTCTGTTGGCAATCGTTTACCTGCCCATTTTGCATAAGCTTCAGCATCTTCATAACTAATATGTACAACAGGGTAATTTTCTTTTCCTTTTATGGAGCTGCCTTTGCCAAGCGGGTGTTGCCAGTCGGCACCATCCTTATAGCTCCACCATTGTAAATAATCAGTAAGACTTACTTTTCCTGCAGGTGGAGAAAATACCACAGAACCTGCAATCAATTTATCTTCAGGAGCATCTGGGAATTCTTCTTTAGTTGGTTTTCTTTCTGCAACTGTAATATAGTTAGTAGCTTTTACAAAGGCTGCGAATTCTGCATTGGTTACTTCAGATGCATCCATGTAAAAACCGTCGACATATACACGGTGAACAGGTCTTGCATCGTTCATGGTTTCAAAGCCACCGTCTTGTATGCCTACAGGGTTTACGCCACCCATGCTAAATTCGCCACCTGGTATCCAAACCATTCCTTCAGGTGCGGTTTCAGTTGGTGTAGTAGTATTTGCAACAGTTTCTTTGAAATCTGCGCCACCACCATTCATAAATACTGCACTATCGTTTGGTGAGAGCCCGTATGCACATGATATCGCGCCTGCAACTTTTGTGTGCTCAATAATAACAGAGGCATCTTCCTTTTGTTTCTGAGTTGCATTATTACAACTAAAAAGTGATGTAATTAATACTGGTATTAAAAGTAAAATGCTTGTGTATTTAAAATGTATCATCTTTAATGGATAAAATGTTTGCTCAACGTTTTATGTAAGTTATATAAGCTTTGTGTAAATAAAAGTAAGAAGCCGTTAAAATATTGCACTCCTGATAATAAATCTTTTGATTTCTGTAGGGAGCCGATCTTTAATACTGCTATCAGGCTTCTGTTGCGTCGCACTCTTTTGCAATTATAATATTATGGGTCTATTTAGAAAAAGTAAAAGCCGTTCATTAAATGAACGGCTTTTACACAAAAGAAATATTATTTAGAAGTTATGCCCTGCCCATTTGTTTCAGAAATGCAACATGGGAAGCCACCGCCTGGTCAAGTCTTGGATATTCTACGTACACTACACCGTACTCATGACATGCCTGTTTCACAATGCGGCTGATCTGCGGATAATGTATATGCGAAATTTTAGGAAACAAATGATGTTCAATCTGGAAATTAAGCCCGCCAACAAACCACGATACAAAACGACTTTTTGTAGCGAAATTGGCAGTTGTTTTCAACTGGTGAATAGCCCATTCATCTTCCAGCCTGTTTGTAGCTGCATCAGGCACGGGAAATTCGGTATGTTCTACAGTATGTGCAAGCTGGAAAACAATACTTAGAATAAAACCTGCAACAACAGTGAAAGAAAGATAGCCTATCAGCCAATCTGTAAAGCCCAGTTTTACTATTGGTATAACAATGAACAATGAGTAGTGCAATATTTTAAAACCCCAGAAAGTGATATGATCTTTTACACTCATTTTTTTCAAAGGAATATCGCCAATCTTTCCGGCAAAATATTTCCTGTAGTCACTCATCATAACCCAATAGAGATGAAGAAAACAATAAAATATCCAAAAATATAAATGTTGAAATTTATGCAATTTGTAACGTTTCTGCGTTGAAGCCATTCGAAGTACAGGTTTAGCATCTATATCATCATCCACACCATCAACATTTGTATATGCATGATGTATAACATTGTGCTTCATGTTCCACATAAAATGACTTGCACCTAAAACTTCCGCAGTTATAGCGGCAAATTTATTTACAAATGGATATTTACTAAAACTACCATGGCCACCATCGTGCATAACGTTAAAGCCAATAGCTGCTGTGCATGCGCCTAATAAAATACTTAATAATATGGCCCATGGAGCAGATGGAGTAAAGAAAACTAATTGAATGTAGAGGTAACAAAAAGTAATCAGCAAAAAAGCTGCTTTACCAAATAATCTTATACCTCCTGTTGTTGGTTTACCTGTATTTGCAAAATAATCGTTGATGCGGTTTTTCAGTTCTACGTGGAAAGATTGGGATGTGTGCGCGAATTTTGGAGCTTGCATGATCAAAATAAAATTACTGACTAAAATGATTCGGTTGCAAAGGTGCACTTATTTCGTCAGTTATCCGAATTATGTTTAGTTAATGTATGATATTATATTCTTATTGCTTATGTTACTTGTTGAATAAAAGCATCAAAGTTTGAAACCCCGGGTGTTTTAGCCGATAAATATCCTTCTGCGTATTTTACCCCTATTCTTTTGCCAAACATCAGTGCTCTTCCTTTGATTGTTTCAAGAAAATCCGGATTTGAAATGTATGTTTCTGGTTCGCTTGTATCAGTAGTATTAAATTGCGTCTTGTAGCAAAGAATTGATTTGATCTTTTCCTCAAAGTAAGCTGAAATGTCAAATACAAAATCAGGTTTCAGATACCTGTCCTGTATATAATGAAAAACATAAGATGGCCGCCAATGCTCTTGTTGAATATCGTTTATACTTGTTTCAATTTTTCTAAGACCAGAAAGAAAGGCTGCATCGGCAACAAGTTTTGAACTGCGCCCATGATCCGGGTGCCGGTCTTCAGGTGCATTACATAAAACTATTTCAGGTTTATATTTTCTTATAACAGTAATTACTTTACGAATATTTGTTTCATCGTTTTGAAAAAAACCATCTGCCATAAAAAGATTTTCTCTGGCAGAAAGCCGCATTATTTTAGCTGCATCAGCAGCTTCTGTTTTTCTTGTTTCAATGGTTCCCCTTGTACCAAGTTCACCACCGGTAAGATCAATAACCGCCACTTTTTTTCCTGCAGCTGCAGAAGCAATCAATGTTCCCGAGCAGCCTAATTCAACATCATCTGGATGAACACCAAAAGCAAGTATGTCCACTTTCATATAAAAGAAAATTTTTTCGGAATGCAAGATAAGTTGATAAAGTCGAAAGGAGAGAACCAGAAACATGCTTATCCAGGAAAGAATCAAAGGGGAATTATTATTATCCTTTTACACCATACATCTTCTCAACATCTTTTACTATCATTTCCATAACCTCATCTTTCCCTGCTGGTTCATAATTCTGGCGAAGGTTACTCCCAAAGATCAACGCAATGGTCTGCCAGAAACTTGCATTGAAACTGCCTTTGTATTCTTCAATAATTTCATAGCAGTTATTGCCGGTTTGACGGTAGATTAGTTTCATTAAAACCTTTCCCTGGTAAACTGAAAGTTGTGTAAGCTTATCTGCAAATTTTGATTTGAGTTCTTTTTCCTGCGATTTAATAATTGCTTTACGTTTGCTTCTATCACTTACACCTTCTAATCGTGCGTTGATGTTGTTCATAACCTTTGAAGCTTCGATTGCGTAGGGATAAGTAACATAAACTGCATTACGCAAACGCGTCCATTCGGCATATTTCTTTTTCCATTTGCCGGTTAGTTTGGCATACACATAAGCAGGATCAAGCCATGAGCAGGGGATAGTATCTCCATTTGCCTCTATGCACGCATCAACTCTTATCGTATCATATATACCGGTGCCATTCTGTGCATTTGAGGTTTTGGGTACACAGAAAAATATAAAAAAGATTGTTAATAAGGATAATATTCTTTTAGTCAATCGCATTCAAGTATAAATATAACAATAGTCCATCTTATTAATGACATCCCGGCCGTTTAGTAACCTTTGCAGGATGTTGTTTTATGAATATTTAACAATCATTCAAATAAAATTAATGAAGAACTATACTTGGGGCCCGGCTATATACTGCTATTAAACTTAGTTGCGTCGTACTCTTGTACAATTTGTACTTGACGCTGCAGTAAAAACATTATGATTTGAATGAAATAATAAATGCTAAATACATAAAAATTACAACTTCTGTATAAATAAGATGAAAGATATAAAGGTGCTGAAGTGTGCGACGCACAAAGTTTGATTAATAGGTTTTTGCCCGGACCTCCAGATAAAATTAATTAATTACAAAAAAATAAAAGGTGAAGGACTACTGACCCTTCACCTCTACTACGGGAAATATCACCCGCTTGTTAATTGCTGCTTTCGCAACAGTTCTTTGTATAGGAAAGGTAGAAATTTCATTGAATAAACCAAGAAAATCTACCTTAAAATTTTGACATTAGTTATGCACAATTATATATGCATCCTGTCTTTTTTTGCCAGTAACTCTTCAACTGTTTCCTTGTACATTTCATCGGGCACACAACAATCTACAGGACATACAGAAGCACATTGTGGTTCTTCATGAAAACCCTGGCATTCTGTACATTTATTGGGAACAATAAAATATGTATCCACACTTATTGGTTCAAAGCGTTGATCTGAGTCTACAACAGTTCCGTCCATCAATGTAAATGGGCCTTTAATAGTAGTACCATCTGAAATGGCCCATTCAACACCGCCTTCGTAAATTGCATTGTTTGGACATTCTGGTTCGCAGGCACCACAGTTAATACATTCTTCAGTAATTTTTATAGCCATAGTATATTTAATTTTGAAGTTTTAAATAGTGTTTGTAATTCAAATATAGTTAAGCAGCTTAAATATTTTACATGCAGTTATCACAAAGAATAGATTTATTGGTTCACCTTGGCGAATATATGCAAAATGGAAATAATGAATTTGAATTGGTAAAAGAAAATGCATACCGCGAAAACCCGTGGTTTATTCCCGAATTTATTGATCTGGCAGTAGCAAATATTGCAAATGATTTTTTGCAGGAAGATAAACTAAAAGCCTGGGTAGATTATTATAATATCCCTGCAGAAAATAAATCTCCTAAAACTGTTGGGATTGTAATGGCAGGCAATATTCCGTTGGTGGGTTTTCATGATCTGCTGAGTGTATTTATAAGTGGTCATACCGCAGTTATTAAGCCTTCTTCAAAGGACGTTATTTTAATAAAACACCTCATTAATAAGATGAATGAATGGGAAGGAAGCATTCACCAATTAATATCACTGGCAGAAACACTGAAAGATTGCGATGCTTATATAGCTACCGGCAGTAATAATTCCGGCAGGTATTTCGAATATTACTTTGGAAAATATCCTTCTATCATCAGAAAAAATAAAACATCTGTTGCAATACTTGATGGGAGCGAATCACCTGAAGAACTTGAATTACTAACCGACGATATGCAATTGTATTTTGGTCTTGGTTGCAGAAACATCACCAAGTTGTATATCCCCAGGAATTATGATTTTGTGCCGTTATTAAGTACCATAAAAAAGTACGACAGGTTTATGGAGTTTTACAAGTATAAACACAATTATGATTACCAGTTAGCATTACTTATAATGAATAACAAATTTTATATGACGGATGGGTCTCTCCTTCTTACTGAAAATGATTCCTTATTTGCACCGGTAAGCCAGGTTAACTACAGTTTTTTTGAGGATGCCATGGTACTAAAAAGAAGCCTCAGTAAAATTGCGGATATTCAATGTATAACAGGGCATGGGTTTATCCCTTTTGGCAGGGCACAATTCCCATCATTAACTGATTATGCAGATGGGAAAGATACTTTGCTTTTTTTGAGCAAACTTTAATCTCTTTGAACATACTTTCTTTATTTAATTTTACAGATGGATTTATCAGAGATTGTTTGTAAGCATGACATATTTTGTCATCAAACAGAAATTTATCCTTTTAAATAAAAGAAAGAATGACAGAACTACGATAGCTTTCGTCAATTTTATGTTAAAAGGGATAGCTTAACAACTGACGATTAAACCGCTTTGTTACTTTGTTATCAGAACAGGAATAAAATTTGACACTAAACGATAAAACAAAATCTAAATGACAATGAAACTCAAAAACATTTTATTGGTAGTTTTTATTAGTGCTACTACCGCTATTTTGAGTGTTTGGGGCTATGCTAAGTTTGCAGATCATAATAGCTCTTCCGGAATACAGCAGGACAACGGAAAACTTCCCGTAAACTATGCCGGTTTTTTTGATAAGGATAATGCTCCTGTTGGTCCGGTTGATTTTACCGCAGCTGCAACAGCATCTACCCCTGCAGTAGTACACATAAAAACACATACAAAAGAAAAGCAGGTTGCCAATAATAACAAACGTAAAAATCCTTTCTCTGACCTTTTTGGCGATGATGATCCTTTCTCTGATTTTTTTGGAGGCCCGCGTAACATGGTAATACCTGAACAACGCGCAAGCGGCAGTGGTGTAATTGTTAGCAATGACGGGTACATCGTTACCAATAACCATGTAGTTGAAGGAGCTGATGAAATTACGGTAACCACAACTAACAGAAAAACATACAAGGGAACAGTAATTGGCACAGACGTTAACACAGATCTTGCTGTTATTAAAATAGATGGCGCAGGCAACCTTCCTTATATGGTTTGGGGTAATAGTGATGATGTAAAACTTGGTCAGTGGGTATTAGCTGTTGGTTATCCATTAAATCTTGATGTTACCGTAACTGCCGGTATTGTGAGTGCCAAATCGCGTTCTATTGGTATAAATAAAGGCGATCGTCCAATAGAATCATTCATACAAACAGATGCGGCAGTTAACCCGGGTAATAGCGGCGGGGCTTTGATAAACACAAATGGTGAATTGATCGGTATTAACTCTGCCATTGCTTCACCAACAGGTTCTTATGCTGGCTATTCTTATGCAATACCTGTAAATATTGTAAAAAAGATAGTTGGAGATCTTATGAAATTTGGTGCTGTACAAAGAGCTTATATCGGTATTTCTTATCCACCAGATGATCTTCCCGAAGAAAAGAAAAAAGAAATGGGTATTAAAGACGGTGAAGGAGTTTTTATAAATGGTGTAGCCGATGATGGTGCTGCTAAACAGGCTGGTATTCAGAAGGGTGATTTTATTACAAAGATTAATGGAAGTGCAGTGAACAGTGGCCCTGAATTGCAGGAGCAGGTTGCCCGTTATAAACCAGGCGATAAAGTAACCATTACTTTCGTAAGAAATGGTAAAGAGAATACAGCTGCAATTACACTTAAAAACAAGGCTGGTAATTATGAGGCAGTAAAACAAGAATCAGCTCTTGATAATCTTGGTGGTGCTGAGTTGGTAAATCTGGATAAAGCTACTGCTCAGAAAAATGACATAGCTGGCGGTGTACTTGTAAAGAAACTGGGCGATGGTATTTTGAAAAATACACGCATGCAGGAAGGTTTTGTAATTACTAGTGTAGACGGACAGGAAGTAAAAACTGTTGAGGACTTAAAAGCAATTTTAAATAATGCACAGGGCGGCACTGTAAGACTCGAAGGTATTTACCCTGGTTATGAAGGCACCTATGGTTATCCACTCAACTTAAGTAGTTCAGATGGTGGTGCTGATAAGTAATCTTATATAATTATTAAATTAAAAAACCCGTTCATTGATAGAACGGGTTTTTTATACTGTTTATGTACTTAGCTATAGCACTACTATTAAACTTCCGTTGCGTCACTCACTTCAACTTTCTGAAAAGCATGAGCAATAAAATAATAAAAATAAAGTGGCTTTACGGAGCCACTTTCTTTTCTTTTGTTCCATAGGTTGCTTTCCATTATCCAAATCCAACTTAATTTCTTAACTATGAATTCTTCGGTGTTTTATTTCTTGCGTAAAGATATATTCATAATATGCCTTTCAAAAAATGTATCTGAATGAACTGTATCAAAAGAAGATTGAATTGAATATATGTTTACATGAGCCGTTTTAATCTAGGCATATTTAGTAAATACATTATAGCTTATAAATAAAACTGCGAATAGATTTTTAAAAATCTAGTCGCAGAATCTTTTGTACCCACCTGTTATTCATTAATAGCTGCAATGCCTGGCAATACCTTGCCTTCAAAATATTCAAGCATTGCGCCACCACCGGTGCTTACATAACTTACCTTGTCAGTATAACCAAACTGGTTAACAGCAGCAACACTATCACCACCGCCTACTAAAGAGAAAGCACCGTTTTGTGTTGATTCAGCTACCGCATCTGCAATTGCTTTGGTGCCAGCCTGGAATTTTTCCATTTCAAAAACACCCATTGGTCCGTTCCATAAAATGGTCTTAGAGTTCCTGATCACTTCAGAAAATACACCGCATGCTTTAGGACCAATATCTAAACCCATCCATCCATCTGGTATTGCATCACTCATGCATGTTTTGGTATTTGCATCTGCCGCAAACTTGTCTGCAATTACAGAATCTTCAGGTAGATGGATGCTTACATTTTTTACTATTGCTTTTTTCAGAAGCTCACTTGCTGTATCCAGGCGATCTTCTTCGCATAATGAATTACCAATCTTTCCACCTCTTGCTTTCATAAATGTGTAAGCCATGCCACCACCGATGATGATATCCGTTGCTCGTTCTAATAAATTTTCAATAATGAGAATCTTATCTGAAACCTTTGCGCCACCAATAATAGCTGTAAATGGCTTTTCTGATTGGTGCAATACTTTCTCTGCACTGATCACTTCACTTTCCATTAATAAGCCAAACATTTTTTTATCGCCGGGAAAGAATTTTGCAATTACTGCTGTAGATGCATGTGCACGGTGAGCTGTGCCAAATGCATCATTCACATAAACATCACCAAGCTTTGATAATTTTTCTGCAAATGCTTCATCACCTTTTTCTTCCTGTTTATAAAAACGGAGATTTTCCAGCAACAATACTTGTCCTGGTTTTAATGCTGCAGATTTATCTGTAGCCTGCTGACCAATGCAATCATCGGCAAATTCAACAGCAACGCCACCTAGTAAATCGCTTAAGTGTGCTACAATATGTTTCAATGAATATTTATCTTCTGGTCCTTCCTTGGGGCGGCCAAGATGACTCATAAGAATTACGCTGCCGCCATCCCCCAGTATTTTTTTTATAGTGGGTACTGCTGCACGCATCCTGCTGTCATCTGTAATAGCAAAAGTTTGTTTATCTAAAGGCACATTGAAATCTACGCGGATCAATGCTTTTTCATTTGCAAAATTATGATCAGAGAATTTGCTCATGATTATGATTTATTATTTGTAAATAAAAACCGCAAAGACTTAAAGGCGCAGAGAAATAATAAAATTAAAAACTCTCAGCGTCTCTGCGTCTCCGCGGTTTATGTTGAATAAAGATCTGAACCTTCAAGTGAGTGACACAACAGGCGATGCCATAAGCACAACTGTTGTGCAACAAAAATTACTTGCTTATTAAACCTGCAAAATAATGTACTGTGCGTACTAACTGGCTTACATAGCTCATTTCATTATCGTACCAGCTAACTGTGCGTACTAATTGAACATCGCCAACTATTTGCACACGTGTTTGTGTTGCATCATACAAAGAACCATAGGTGATGCCGATAACATCTGTGCTTACAATTTCATCTGTGGTATAACCAAAGCTTTCATTTGCTGCTGCTTTCATTGCTGCATTTACTTCTTCAACGGTTGTTTTCTTACCAAGAACCGCAGTCAATTCAGTTAAAGAGCCTGTGATAGTTGGAACACGCTGAGCAGAACCATCCAGTTTGCCTTTCAATGAAGGCAGTACAAGACCAATTGCTTTTGCAGCCCCGGTGCTGTTTGGTACAATGTTCTGTGCTGCTGCACGTGCACGGCGAAGATCACCTTTGGGATGCGGCGCATCCTGTGTATTCTGATCGTTTGTGTAAGCGTGAATAGTAGTCATTAAACCATTAACAATACCAAATGTATCTTCAAGCACTTTGGCCATTGGTGCAAGACAATTGGTAGTGCAGGATGCACAACTGATCACGGTTTCGCTGCCATCAAGAATACTATGGTTTACATTGAATACAATTGTTTTCAGATCTCCTGTAGCAGGTGCAGAAATAACAACGCGTTTTGCGCCTGCAGTAAGATGTAATTCTGCTTTTGCTTTATCTGTGAAGAAACCTGTACATTCCAAAACAACATCTACATCATGCTGGCCCCATGGAATTTCAGCAGGATTTTTTTGTGCATATATTTTTACTTCGTTACCCTTTACAATGATTGAATTTTCTGTAGCAGAAACCTCTTCATTAAAGCGGCCCTGTGCGCTATCATATTTTAAAAGATGTGCTAATACTTTTGGACTAGTAAGATCATTTATCGCAACAACATCAATCCCCTCCATGTTAAATATCTGTCTGTATACCAAACGGCCGATTCTTCCGAATCCGTTGATTGCAACTTTTACTGTGCTCATGTTTTATTGTTTATATTTTATTAAAAGCGATGCGAATTTACAAGTATTGAAGTGAAAAAACATGATATTTTTTGTTTACAGACGTTAGTACAAGCATTAAGCTTCTGTTGCGTCGCATTACGTTCATCGTTCTGTAATCCTTATGAGCATTGAGTTGCAGCTCGCATGTTATTTTTGTGATTGATAAAATACTTATAAGGCTTAAAAAAATTTTGCCGAAATAGAAAACGCGCCTATTTTTGCACTCCCAAAAAATGAGGGACATGGAGCGTTGGTCAAGGGGTTAAGACACCTCCCTTTCACGGAGGAATCACGGGTTCGATTCCCGTACGCTCTACAGGAAAAGGTAAAGTTGTAAATCCCAATTGTCTGCAAAGATGGTTGGGATTTCTTATTTTAAATCTTTTGTTCTGGTTTGCTCAATTTATCTTTTGCTGATGAAGAGATTGCGACGCAACGAAGCTGCTACATGTACTATCGCTGGTATCATAAATAAAAAAACTATTTAACTAAATACTTCCTTCACTCTGTCAAAAAAACTTTTCTCACTTTTTCCTGGTTGCGGTTTAAAGTTCGGGCTGTTGTTTAATTTATCGAGCATTTCTTTTTCTTCAGTTGTTACATGTTGTGGTGTCCACACATTTACATGCACCAACTGATCTCCTTTGGAATATCCGTTTACATCAGGAAAGCCTTTGCCTTTTAATCGAAAGATCTTTCCACTCTGTGTACCTGCCGGTATTTTTATTTTAGCTCTTCCATCAATCGTTGGAACTTCTACCTGTGTGCCAAATGTTGCATCAGGAAAAGAGATGTGCAATTCAAATGCTACATTCAATCCATCACGCTGCAATTCTTTATGCGCTTCTTCTTCTATAAGAATAATCAGATCACCTGGTGCACCGCCTCTTTCACCTGCATTACCTTTTCCACTCATACTTAACTGCATGCCCTCCTGCACACCTGCAGGAATATCAACGGTAACCATTTCTTCACCGTACACACGGCCTTCTCCTTTACAGTTGCCGCATTTTGCAGTGATGGTTGTTCCTTCTCCGTTACAGGTTGAGCATGTTGTTACTGTTTGCATCTGACCAAGAAAAGTATTAGTTACTTTTCTCACCTGCCCGCTACCGCCGCAGGTGCTGCAGGTTTGCACACTGCCTTTATCTTTTGCACCGCTGCCACCACACGTATTACAGCCTACATATTTTTTAACCTTGATGGTTTTTGTTACACCCTTTGCAGCTTCTTCAAAAGTGAGTTTCAATTTCACACGAAGGTTGCTTCCTCTTATCCCTCTGGGCCTTCCACCGCCACCACTTCTTCGTTGTCCTCCACCAAAGAAGCTGCCGAAAATATCATCGCCAAAAATATCTCCGAATTGGCTAAAAATATCTTCCATATTGCTTGCATGGCCGCCGCCAAAACCACCTTGCCCTGGTGCAAATGCCTGGTGACCGTAGCGGTCATATTTAGCCCTTTTATCAGCATCGCTTAATACTTCATAGGCTTCCGCTGCTTGTTTGAATTTTTCTTCAGCTGTTTTGTCTCCGGGGTTGCGGTCAGGGTGATATTGCATAGCCACCTTGCGATAAGCTTTCTTTAACTCTTCGGCAGTAGCTGTTTTACTGACACCTAAAATCTCGTAATAGTCTTGCTTCATAATGTTTAAATGCGCTAATGTGTCGATGAATTTATGTGGTTATCCGCTTTTTCATTTTCACATCTCCACATTTTAAATTTTCAAATTATTTACCCACAACTACTTTTGCAAAGCGTATGATCTTATCATTAAGGTAATAACCTTTTTGAACTTCATCCACTACTTTACCTGATAATGCAGGGGTGGGTGCCGGAATTTCCGTAATGGCTTCATGTTTTTCTACGTCAAACTCAGAACCAATACTTTCCATTGCCTTTACACCTTTTGATTGCAGGTTATTGCGCAGCTTGTTAAAAACCAGTTGTATACCTTCTTTTATTAAGGCAACATCTTCTGTTTGCTGCAACTGTTTTTCTGCACGGTCGCAGTCGTCCAATACATCCAGTAAAGACGTGATAACATCTCTGCCTGCTGTTTGTATCAGCTCTATTCTTTCTTTAGCTGTGCGGCGGCGAAAGTTGTCAAACTCTGCGTATAGGCGCACATATTTATCTTTTTGTTCCTGTAAATCAGCTTTTAGTTTTTCTAATTCAGACTCATTGCCTACAGGCTCGTTAAGATGCGTGGTGCCCGCTGCATTTTCGTCAGCATTAATTGAAAAATCAGCCGTTTCTACAGTATTATCCTGTTCAAAGGTTTGCTTTTGATTGTCTTCCATACTTTAAATATTGTTATTCAATTGGTCAAATTTTTTGCCAAGGATACTTAAGTGGAAATATTGGCAGGCGATAAATGAATTCTGGGGCCGGCTTTTGGGTTTTTATGGCATCGCCGGTTGTGTCACTCACTTGTGCGTTCGGAACTTTAATGAACAATTTCACTGCCTATTGCCTCCTTGCCTTTGTTCATGGATTACAAAAGTGCGACGCAACGATGTCCAATTTCTGCACTTTAGTTGGGTTCCTAAATATCAAAATCAAATACTGCAACCCGCCAATTATCTTTGCCACATGACAAAGGTTATTCTAAAGCGAAAGATTGCAATGCGTATTGCCAACGGGCACCCGTGGATATTTGCCAATGAAATTGAAAAGACGGAAGGCGCTGTGGATGCAGGTGGTATTGCAGATGTTTTTTTTCACGACGGCAAATTTGCGGGCAGGGGATATGTGAACCCGCAATCTCAGATAATGGTGCGCTTGCTTACACGCAGGAAAGAAGAAATTGATGAACAATTTTTTTTCAGGCGCATTAATGAAGCCTGGAAATACCGACAGAAAATTGGTTATACAGAAAATTGTCGGCTGATATTTGGTGAAGCAGATGAAATGCCTGCATTGATCATTGATAAGTTCAACGATTATTTTGTAATTCAAACAATGGCGCTGGGTATTGATGTGTGGAAACCTGCCATAGTAAAGGCTTTGCAGAAAATATTTTCTCCCAAAGGAATCTATGAAAGAAACGATGTGCCTGTTCGTGAACTGGAAGGGTTGCAACAACAAAAGGGTTTTTTATCTGAGCCTTTTGATACAAATATCATCATCAATGAAAATGGTTTGCAGTTTCATGTGGATATTGAAAATGGACAAAAGACCGGGTACTTTTTAGATCAGAGAGATAACAGGAGACAGATACAACACATAGTAAAAGGTGCAGATGTTCTTGGTGCATTTACTTATACGGGCACATTTGAAATTCATGCAGCGCATTATGGTGCAAAGAGTGTACATGGTTTGGATATTTCAGAAAATGCGGTTGCACAAGCTACAAAAAATGCTCAGTTAAATAAACTGGATCATATCTGCAAGTTTGAAACGATCAATGCTTTTGATGCGTTGAAGAATTGGGGAAAAGAAGGCAGGCAATATGATGTTGTAATGCTTGATCCGCCTGCGTTTACCAAGAGCAGGGAAACCATTCAGAAGGCAATAACCGGTTATAAGGAAATTAATTTACGTGGTATGAAGTTGCTGCGTGATGGAGGGTTTCTCGTAACATCAAGTTGTACCAATCTTGTGCAACCTGAATTGTTTTTGCAGGTCATTGATATGGCTGCGAGAGATGCAAGAAAGAAAATAAAGCAGGTTACATTTCGTGCACAGGCAAGTGATCATCCGATTGTTTGGGGGATGGAGAATACGAATTACTTGAAATTTTTGATCGTTGAAGTAAGTAATAAATAACTAAATAAATTTTCCCCATATCATCCTGTAAAGCTGTGCCAGTGCGGCTATTATAAAAATGCCGCCCATTACAGAATTAAGTGTTTTTGTACTGGTGTTCATTTTGGTAATAAGCCAGTTGCCGCCATACATGTAAAGTGCCAGACCGCTGATGGTTCCTGCACCACAACCAAAAGTGAAAAAATTAAACTCGGTAAAATTTGACAGGAGTACTTTATTGTCTAGCAAATATGTACTCCATATAAACCAAAAAGGTATTTGTGCAGGGTTCAATGCACTCATACTTACACCCAGCAAAAAGCGGTGAAGATTGTTATCAAGTAATAGCGCTTTTTTTTCAGTTTCTTGTTTCCACGCTGAAACAAAACTAATAATACCAAGCGTCAGAAAAACCGCAACTGTAAGCCATCCTAAAACCTGGAATAAAAGTTTGTGCTGCATAATCCAGTTGACACTGAAAAGCGTAAGCCGCAGATAAATAATTTCTACGATTGCTACACCAATTGCATAGCGCCATGCATGTTTAAAATTTTCCTGCACAGCGATCTGTGTAGAGGTAATACTCATGGTGCCTAATGGTAATTGTCCTAAGAAACTTACCAACCAGCCTATCCAGAAAATAAAAAAATAATGCATGCACTTATTTAAAATGCAATGATAAGAAAACAGTAAGATGATTGTGTAAGTAACCTATCAGTAAAATGGAATTAGTTTTTATGAGCCAGGCTGATGAATATATATTAATCTTTTGTTGCGTCGCACTCTTGTACGTTCTGCTCTTCTATCGACAGTCAATCGTTAACTGTCGACCATTTTTCCAAACGCTCAAGTGAGTGACACAACCGGCGATGCCAAAAGAACAGAAGCCCGGAACAAAATAAAAAAGCCGTGTTATGACTAACACAGCTTTAATTATAATTCAACAACTAAAATTAATTATGCTTTGGGAAGCGCAGCTTTCTTAGAGAGTTTACTCTTAAGATTGCTTGCTTTGTTTTTGTGAATGATACCTTTTTTAGCCAGTTTATCAATCATAGAAATAACAGAAGGAAGTTCATCAGTATAAGCTTTCTCTTCTTTTACCTCTTTCAGGTCACGTATTGCATTACGTGTAGTTTTACCGTAATAACGGTTTCTGTCCCTGCGTTTCGCTGCCTGGCGAGTATCCTTCTTTGTAGCTTTATGATTTGCCATTATTTATTTTTTCGGACGGCAAAGGTAGGCATCTGAACGAAAAAAAGAAAAAAAATTCAGAATAAATCTAAAATTTTGATCTTGCGAATTTTCCAGGGCAATTGCAATATGGCATCAATGAACGATATTTGCATCCGCCATAATGATTTTTAAAAGCAATCGAGATGAAAGACTTTTCGTATATAACCAGCTCACATCCCCAATTCGTTGAAAGCTTATACCAGGATTTTAGTAAAAACCCCGAAAGTGTTGATCCGGAATTCCGGAAATTCTTCGAAGGTTTTGATTTTGCTGTAAATAACGGCTCAAAAAACGGTAATGGGGCTGCGACGCCTGCAGCAGTTAGCACTGGCGAAGCAATTGACTGGATGCGTGAAATTCGTGTTTATCGTATTATTCTTGGTTACAGGAACAAGGGGCATTTAATTGCTAAAACAAATCCTATTCGTGAAAGAAAAGATCGAGGCGCTAACCTTGATCTTGGTTTTTTTGGGTTTACGGAAGCTGATCTTGATAAAGAATTCCAGGCAGGTCAATTAATTGGTCTTGGCAAAACCAAGCTTAGAAATATTATTGATTATTTACAAAAAGCTTATGCAACACATGTTGGTGTTGAATTTAAATATATAAGTGAGCAGGACAGGGTAGATTGGTTATACAATGAAATGGAAAGAAAATTCAATGACCCTTTGCCTCTTGAAAAAAGAAAACGCATACTGGAAAAATTGAACCAGGGTGTAATGTTTGAGAAATTTTTACATACCAAATATATCGGCCAGAAAAGATTTTCATTGGAAGGAGGGGAGACCACCATTGCGGCTTTAGATGCAATCATTAATACTGCGGCAGATAATGACGTACAGGAAGTGGTGATTGGCATGGCGCATAGAGGAAGATTAAATGTGCTCGCTAATATCATGGGTAAAACCTATGAACAAATATTCAGTGAATTTGAAGGTACTGCTAAACTTGACCAGACAATGGGTAGCGGCGATGTTAAATACCACATGGGGTATGGAAGTGAGGTTACTACACCCGGTAATAAAACTGTCCACCTGAAACTAATGCCAAACCCTTCACATCTTGAAGCAGTGGATCCGGTGGTGGTAGGTTTTTCAAGGGCAAAGGCAGATGTGATGTATGAAAGTGAATACGACAAAATTCTTCCAATACTTATACATGGAGATGCTTCAATTGCTGGTCAGGGTGTAGTATATGAAATATTGCAAATGAGCGATCTGAAAGGTTATTATACCGGAGGTACTATTCATTTTGTAATTAATAACCAGATTGGCTTTACTACAGACTTCGACGATGCCCGGAGCTCTGATTACTGTACTTCGCTTGCTGGTGCTATTCAAGCACCCGTGCTACATGTAAATGGTGACGATGCTGAAGCAGTAGTAAAATGTGTTGAGATCGCAACGCGTTACCGTCAGCAGTTCAATGCTGATATTTTTGTAGATATGGTTTGTTATCGTCGTCATGGTCATAATGAAGGTGATGATCCAAAGTTTACACAGCCGCATATGTACGCATTGATTGAGAAACACCAAAACCCGCGTGAGCTATACACAAACTACCTTTTGGAAAAAGGTGAAGCTGATGCAAAAGATCTTGCCAAAGAAATGGAGAAGAAATTCTGGGGAGATCTGCAAGAACGATTAGATGAAGTAAAACAGAATCCGCTTCCTTATAATTATCAACAACCGGAGTTGTGGTGGAAGAGTTTGCGCAAAGCAACATCTGATGATTTTGTGAAGTCACCAACAACTGCAATTTCCAATTCAGATTTCAAAAAAATATTTGACGCCTTAATGTCATGGCCTGAAGATTTTACGCCACTTAAAAAAGTGGAGAAAATTATTCAGGATAAGGTCAAGCTTTTTCAGGCTGAAAATAAAGTTGATTGGGCAACCGGCGAATTAATGGCTTATGCAAGTATTCTGCTTGATGGCAATGATGTGCGCATGAGCGGGCAGGATGTTAAACGTGGTACATTCTCTCATCGTCATGCAGTATTAAGAGATGAAAATACTGATAAAGAATATAGCCGTTTAAGCAGGCTTGATGGAGCAAAAGGAAAATTCAGAATTTATAATTCCTTACTTAGTGAGTATGGTGTATTAGGTTTTGAATATGGTTATGCTATGGCAAATCCACACGCTTTGGTTCTTTGGGAAGCTCAGTTTGGTGATTTTAGTAACGGCGCACAAACCATGATTGATCAATTTATAAGTGCTGGTGAGCAAAAATGGAATCGTATGAATGGCGTTACTATGTTGCTGCCTCATGGTTATGAAGGTCAGGGCCCTGAACATAGCAGCGCAAGAATGGAGCGTTACTTACAGGCTTGTGCCGAATTGAACATGGTAATTACAAATATTACTACCGCTGCAAATTTATTCCACGCTTTGAGAAGACAGGTTGCCTGGCCGTTCAGAAAACCATTGATCAATTTTTCGCCAAAAGCAAATCTTCGTCACCCGGGAAGTTATAGTCATCTCTCAGAGTTTATAAGTGGTGGTTTTAAAGAAGTGATAGATGATGAAAATGTAACTGATGTTGCACAGATCAAAAAAGTATTGTTCTGTTCCGGTAAATTATATTTCGATCTTGCTGAAAGAAAACAAAAAGACAATCGCAATGATGTAGCGATCATTCGTCTCGAACAGATATACCCATTGCCTTTTAAACAACTTGATGATCTTTATAAAAAATACAATAAAGCCGTTTGGTTTTGGGTACAGGAAGAGCCTTTGAACATGGGCGCCGCATCATTTTTACAAATGAATTTAAAGAGTATCAATTACGGCGTAATCAGCCGTAACCCAAGCGCGGCAACAGCTACAGGCTATGCTAAAGTTCATAAACAGGAGCAGGAAGAAATTATACAAACAGCTTTCAGCATTTAATTGCTGCATTATTTGTCGTAGTACAAGAGTGCGACGCAACATAAGATTAATTGAAATACAAAAGCCCGGATCATAAAAATGTTCCGGGCTTTTCTTATTTATTTGAATACAAGCTTTTGCAACTCCGGTTAAGCATCGTTGCGTCGCAATCACTTCATCGTTTTACTAAACATCAACCAAATTGATTATTTAAAATTTAAGGGTAAGGCCGCCATTAAGAATATATTTTCCATAGCCACCTTCAATATAAAGCCCTGCATTTTTAGAAATATTAAATCTTGCACCAAGAGATGCCTGGTATGCGAGGATGGTAGGATTTTCAAGGTCATAAACTTTTGCACCAGTTTCGTCTATATAATCCTGTTTCCAGTTATTAACACCTATGGCTGTTCTTAAATATGGTTCTACTTTTCTGTTATATGTTGGAAAATAAGTCATGATATTCAGCATTACACTCCAGTTTTCTAATTTGCCTGTAAAATCCGGAATGTTAGTACTATTACTATAATTATAATATGGAGCAGAAACTTTTCCATAAGTTCCTATAACTCCAATGCTCATATTGCGGTTAAACTGGTAGTCTATCGCGCCTGTTATAGGGCCTGTTTGAGAGGAATTTCCTCTGTAGCTATTGTAAAAATTATACAGATGATCTTTATCTAAATTGGGAAACCCATACCCAATGCTCAAATTCAATGTTGGTTCGAATGGTGCTTTCTTCGGTGCTGTTTGCCTTGTCTGTGGTCGTCTTGGTGCCGGTGCAACTCTTACTCTGCTCCTTACCCTTGGCCTTCCATAATAGTAATGATATCGGAATTGAGCTTCAGACTCTATCGCAAAAGCCGTACAAAGTATGACAATAATCAGTATATGTTTTTTCATAATGAATAATGATTTATCAGTATGATTATCAATAAACAAAAAGGTTTAAAAAGAATAATGTCTTATTTGGTAGTATTAACATACGGAATAAAATTTGTTTTTGAGTTTCGCGCACTATCATTACCTTTGCCCTCCTTTAATTTAGGGCTAATTAGCGATGTTTGCTGCGGCTGGCCAGATAATCCGTAGCACAACATATCAAACAGTTGAGAATCAAGTTGTTCTCTTTATTGTACAGTAAAACCGGTTAATTATAGATATGTCATCAACTACAATGCAAAGCAGGGTTAGTTTCGGTAAAACAAAGAACCTGGCTGAAACTCCTGATCTTTTAGACATTCAGTTAGAATCTTTCAGAGACTTTTTCCAGTTAGAAACTACTCCTGACAAACGTAACAACGAAGGCTTGTTTAAGGTATTTAAGGAAAATTTTCCTATTACCGACACCCGTAACATCTTCGTTTTGGAGTTCCTGGATTATTTTATTGATCCTCCCCGCTACACAATTGAAGAATGTATGGAGCGTGGCTTAACTTACGCGGTTCCGCTTAAGGCTAAATTGCGTTTAAGTTGTAATGATGAGGAGCACGTAGATTTTCAGACAATTGTTCAGGATGTATTTCTTGGAAATATTCCGTACATGACTCCACGTGGCACATTTGTTATCAATGGTGCTGAACGTGTAGTGGTATCTCAATTGCATCGTTCACCAGGTGTATTCTTTGGTCAGTCTATTCATCCTAACGGAACTAAGATATACTCAGCAAGAGTAATTCCTTTCAAAGGGGCGTGGATGGAATTTGCTACAGACATTAATAATGTAATGTATGCTTACATCGATCGTAAGAAAAAATTCCCGGTAACTACTTTATTGCGTTCTATCGGTTTCGAAACAGATAAAGATATCCTGGAACTTTTTGGCATGGCTACAGAAGTTCCCGCCGATAAAAAATCTTTAAAAAATCATCTTGGTAAAAAATTGGCTGCACGTGTATTGCGTACCTGGGTAGAAGATTTTGTGGATGAAGATACCGGCGAGGTTGTATCTATCGAACGTAACGAAATCGTTATGGAACGTGATACAATCCTTGATGAGGCAGCAATTGAAACTATTGCAGATATAGATGTCAAAAGTGTTTTCGTTCAGCGTGAAGACGTTGGTGGTGATTATGCTATTATCTATAATACATTAAATAAAGATACCTCTAATAGTGAATTAGAAGCAGTTCAACATATCTATCGCCAATTGCGTGGTGCTGATGCTCCTGATAATGAAACTGCACGTGGTATCATCGATAAATTATTCTTTAGCGATAAGCGTTATGATCTTGGTGAAGTTGGTCGTTATAAGATCAACCGTAAATTAGGCGTTACTCAAAAGCTTACTAATAAGGTTCTTACTAAAGAGGATATTATTGAAATCATTAAATACCTGGTGCGCTTAACAAATGCTAAAGCGGAAATTGATGATATCGATCATTTGAGTAACCGTCGCGTTCGTACCGTGGGCGAGCAATTATATGCACAGTTTGGTGTAGGCCTTGCACGTATGGCACGTACTATTCGTGAAAGAATGAACGTACGCGATAATGAAGTGTTCACTCCTGTTGATTTGATCAATGCAAGAACACTTTCATCAGTGATTAATTCATTCTTTGGTACATCACAGTTATCACAGTTTCTTGACCAAACCAATCCTTTATCCGAGATCACACACAAACGTCGTATCTCAGCTTTAGGCCCCGGTGGTCTTAGCCGTGAAAGAGCTGGTTTTGAGGTTCGTGACGTACACTATTCACACTATGGTCGTCTTTGTACGATTGAAACACCGGAAGGTCCAAACATTGGTTTGATCTCTACACTTTGTGTACACGCCAAGATCAATGATATGGGCTTTATTGAAACACCTTATCGTAAGGTTAACGATGGTAAGGTGAATATGAAAGAGCTTACTTATCTGAGCGCAGAAGAAGAAGATACGGCAAAGATCGCACAGTCTAATTCTATAGTAGATGAAAAAGGAAACTTTGTTGAAGATAAGATTGTAAGCCGCGAAACTGGTGATTTCCCTATTCTTGATAAAGCTGATGTTGAATATATGGATGTTGCACCTAACCAAATCGTTGGTTTGAGTGCTTCATTAATTCCATTCCTTGAACATGATGATGCCAACCGTGCATTGATGGGATCAAACATGCAACGCCAGGCAGTTCCGCTTATCCGTCCTGAATCACCAATTGTTGGTACAGGGCTGGAGGGTAAAGCTGCACGTGATGCACGTATCCAAATCCATGCAGAAGGTGATGGCGTAGTTGAATATGTTGACTCAAAAGAAATACATGTTCGCTACAGCAGGAACGATCAGGATCGTTTGGTAAGTTTTGAAGAAGATCTGAGAATTTACAAACTCACTAAATTCATCAAAACAAACCAATCAACTTGTATCATTCTTCGCCCGGCTGTTAAGAAAGGCCAGAAGGTTTTGAAAGGTGATTTCCTTACAGAAGGTTATGCAACACAGAATGGTGAATTGGCTCTGGGCCGTAACCTGCAGGTTGCATTCATGCCATGGAAAGGTTACAACTTTGAAGATGCTATCGTTATCAGCGAGAAAGTAGTTCGTGAAGATCTGTTTACTTCTATCCATATTGATGAATATGAATTGGAAGTTCGTGATACAAAACTTGGTGAAGAAGAATTAACGCCTGATATTCCAAACGTTTCTGAAGAAGCTACCAAAGACCTTGACGAAAATGGTATCATCCGTATTGGTGCTCAGGTTCGCGAAGGCGATATTCTTATCGGTAAGATCACACCAAAAGGTGAAAGCGATCCTACACCGGAAGAAAAATTATTACGTGCCATCTTCGGTGATAAAGCAGGTGACGCAAAAGATGCTTCTTTAAAAGCACCTAACGGAACTGAAGGTGTTGTAATTGATAAGAAGCTTTTCCAGCGTGCAAAGAAAGATAAGAATGCAAAGATCCGTGAGAAAGCACAACTTGAAAAAGTAGAGAAGGTTCACGATAAAAATGAAGAAGATCTGAAAGAAGTATTGCTAAGCAAATTGCAAACATTACTTCGTGACAAATCCTCTGCAGGTGTTACCAACAACTTTGGCGAAATGCTGATTGGTAAAACTGCTAAGTTCAATGTTAAGAATCTTGCGGCAATCGATTACCAGAACGTTAATCCTTTGAACTGGACTGGTGATGCAGTTGTTGATGACCAGATCAATACTTTGTTACACAACTTCAACATCAAATACAACGAAGAACTTGGTCGTTACAAGAGAGAGAAATTCAATATCTCTATCGGTGATGAATTACCTGCAGGTGTTTTGAAACTTGCTAAAGTTTACCTCGCTGTAAAACGTAAGTTGAAAGTGGGTGATAAAATGGCGGGTCGTCACGGAAACAAAGGTATCGTTGCCAAGATCGTTCGTGCAGAAGATATGCCGTTCATGGAAGATGGAACACCGGTTGATATTGTATTGAATCCATTGGGTGTACCATCACGTATGAACCTCGGTCAGATTTATGAAACAATTCTTGGATGGGCAGGTAAGAAGATGGGCGTTAAATTTGCTACACCAATTTTTGATGGTGCTACAGTAGATGAGATCGGTCAGTATTGCACAGATGCAGGAATTCCTTCAATGGGTCACACTTATCTGTACGATGGTGAAACCGGCGAACGCTTCCACCAAAAAGCAACAGTTGGTGTTATTTACATCATTAAGCTGCACCACATGGTTGATGATAAGATGCATGCCCGTTCAATCGGACCATACTCTCTTATCACACAACAGCCACTCGGCGGTAAAGCACAGTTCGGTGGTCAGCGTTTTGGTGAAATGGAAGTTTGGGCACTCGAAGCTTATGGTGCAGCAAATATTCTGCAGGAATTGCTTACGCTTAAATCAGATGATATCATCGGTCGTGCAAAGACTTATGAAGCCATCGTTAAAGGTGATAATATTCCAAGAGCAGGTGTACCGGAATCATTCAATGTATTGGTTCATGAGTTACGCGGCTTAGGTCTCGATCTTAAATTTGAATAAGCAAAACGCTTACATCATATTCAAGGCTGTTCGAAAGAACAGCCTTTTTTTATTTTATGTAATTAGCTGTATTGCTTCTATGAAGCTTTACTTGCGTCGCACTCTTGTACTGTAATTCTTTATTGAGCTTTTAACAAGAATATTAAATGGCTACTCTTAGCTTACGTAAGGATTAATTTGTTAGTGTTGTTTTAATCATTGTCTTTGAATCCATTTGATAGAATAATTTGTCTATTCGAACCTCTTATAATACACAACACATCAGTAGTCTTGTCATCTGTTTCACGCTAATAAAAGTCTACCCAATAATTTTCTTCTTTCAGCAAGTTTATTGTGTTTTTTAATGAATCAGAATATTGAATTGCATTATTGCAAAAGCTATTTGAATATTCTATTAATTTAATAATAAAGTGCCGATCAGCTTTGCTTGAAATGGATTTTAGACTTCGGTCGAATACATCAATATCGCCGCTGTTTCATATTCATTTCTACAGTATTTAAGTTTTGGAAGCTTATTCTTAAGAAGGTTTAAATAAATGCTGTCGATCCATCTTAACAAAGAAGTATCTGGTTCATATACATTGTTTTTTGCTAAACAATTTCCTGAAATTAGAAGATATATAAATAGCAGAAAAAAAGCACGCATTTGTTTTACAAGTATAACGTTGATGAAATATGTTTATTATATTTCGATAAAAGCTCAGCACTGCCGCGAACGCACAAGTGAGTGACACAACAAAAGCTTATAATAATTCAAAAGCTTGTCAACAAAAAACATCAATCAAACAAGCCTTTCTGTCTTGGTTTTTGTTGCGTTGTATCTTTTATAAACACGGGCTTTTGTAATTGCAAACCACAAGCCGCATTAAGTTTGTCAACAAGATAAACAGTTAACTCAGGTGAGTATGCCTCATCATGCATGTGCATGAAAAAATAGAGTTCCTGTAAACCCTTGTCCAGCCAGTATTTCATGCGATCAACCCAAACATCTGTTCTTGTATAATCAGTGGGGTGCAGGCTGTTGCCAACATAACGGATGAATACTTTCGGAATAGTAAGATGCATATGTGCACAATCTCTTCTGCCACTTGTATCTGTTATAACAGCACCCATATTCATTTCTTTAAGTGTACCAAATAACTCTTCTCGTATATGTTGTTTGCCAAACCAATCATGATGACGCACTTCAAGAAAGAATTGCAGATCGGTTGGCAACGATCTTAAGTAAGTAAACAACTCATCTTTTCTATTTGGACTAAATGTATCACTCACCTGCACAAAGATAGGCCCGAGATGTTCTTCAAATGCAACTATACCTCGCAGGAATTCAGAAGTAAGAAAATCTTTTCCTTTTAAACTTCCACGATGTGTAACGCCCTGGTACATTTTCGGACAGAATAAAAAATCTTTTCCTTTTGCTTTTGCAGCCCATTTTGCAATGCCTGTTGCTCCATAAATTTTGTAGTGTGTTGCATTCAGTTCAATGCAATTATAGTGTTGTACATAATGATCAAGAAAATCTTTTTCCTTTGTTTTGGGCGGATATATTTTGCCTACCCATTCCAATCTTCCCCATTTGGCACAACCTATATAAACTTTGGGATTCTTTACAGGCTTACCTTTCAGCACTTGTTTGTTAAACACAGGCTCTGCAGGTAAAGAAAAATCTATATTATTTAATTCGCTTTCATCAACACGTCCGAATTCCATGAGTAAAATATTTTAGCAATATCAGTCAAACTTTTTTTCTACCATGTACAACACTTTCTTATCGGCGTCACTTAAAACTCTCGTTGTATCCTGCAGCCAATGTCTTTTAAAAGTTAGTATTGCAGCAGTAGTATCCTTTGTATCATAACCGATAATGCGTAATGCTTTTATATCATCAAAAAATGGTGGCATTATTATATTCGTTGTATCATCGTACCAATTACCAAACCCTTTGCCTGCAAGCTCTTTCCAGGGAAAGAATATGTTGGGATCATTTTTTCTTGTTGGTGCAATATCTGCATGACCAATAACATTTGCAGTTGGAATATTATATGTTTTCTTCAACGACGTTAATAATTGCAAAAGGCTTTTCATTTGCGCATCAGGAAAAAAATCAAAACCATTATTGTCGAGTTCAATGCCGATGCTGCTGCTGTTAATATCTGCATCATTGCCCCATTTGCCTGCACCAGCATGCCATGCACGCAGATAATCATTTAGCATGTGATGAATCGTTCCGTCTTTGCAAATAACATAGTGTGCACTTACCTGTGTACGTTGCAGCGTAAATGTTTTCAGTGTTTGCCCGCAACTGTCTTGTGCTGTGTGATGTATGATAACAAAGTTTGGTTTGCGCAAATTAAAGTTGGTAGTTCCTACAAAGTATGGTGCGTTTTGTAAGGAGTCTTCCAATGGATAGGTAGCAATTGTTTTCGAAAAAGCTTTAGCTTGTTTTTTATACAATTTATTTGTTGCTGCATACGGATTGCGCGAACAACTAAGTAATTGTAAAAATGATATAAAAATTAATAACAAAATTCTGTGTCTCATGTTCATATTTGTAAAATGAAATTAAGCAATGATTTTTATGTAGCAGGATTATGTAACCAGCTGCAGTAAAATTATGATGCTACTGTTGCGTCGCACTCTTGTACAGGTGAATAATAAGTGGTCAATGGTGAAGGACTTATTAACCATTCACAATTGACCATTCACGATCAGAACGTACAAGTGAGTGACACAACTGGGTTGCTAGAAGTACAACAGCTTGCAACCAAAAATAAATATCCATATTAATCACATCATATATCTTTATTGCAACAGACATTTTATGCTTAGCATTAGTGAACTATATATTTACCCGGTTAAATCATTAGGTGGTGTTGCTGTAAATGAAGCAAAGCTTACAGATCGTGGGTTTGAGCATGACAGACGCTGGATGCTGGTCGATGCTGCAGGGAAATTTATTTCGCAACGTGAAGTAAATGAAATGTCGTTATTAAGAGTTTCTATTACTGATGAAAATTTATTGATACACCATTTACATAAACAAGGGCATATATTATCTGTTCCATTGCACAATGAAAATGATGCGCCGGTTACAGTAAATATTTGGGATGATGTTTGTGAAGCAACTTACATTAGTAAAGAAGCAGATGCGTGGTTTTCTGAAATACTTTCGCAGGAATGCAGGCTGGTATATATGCCTGATGATACGCGGCGACTTGTTGATTTGAAATATGCTCATCATAATGAAATCACCAGTTTTTCTGATGGTTATCCTTTGCTGATTATTGGACAGGCATCACTTGATGATCTTAATGAAAAACTTACAGAACCCTTACCTATAAACCGTTTTAGACCGAATATTGTGTTTACGGGTGGTTATCCTTTCCAGGAAGATGATATGAAAGCCTTTGAAATTAACGGTATAAATTTTTATGGTGTAAAGCTTTGTGCACGTTGTGTTATTACAACCATTGATCAGCAAACCGGTGAGAAAAATAAAGAGCCACTTAAAACACTAAGCACATACCGCATGCGGGATAACAAGGTTTACTTTGGTCAAAACCTTTTATATAATAACACCGGCACGCTTCATGCAGGCGATAAAATAACGCTGCTTTAAACTTCATCGAATATTTTTGATAGTTTGTCGAAATCAATTATAAGCTTGTATTATTAGGAGTAGCTTTATATTGAAACACTACTGCTATGGAATTTGATAATGACAGAATAATAAGACCGGTCAACAAGATCGAAATTACGGGTTGGATAATTCTTTGCCTTATGAATCCCCTCGTTAATTGGTGGAGTATATTCCATGAATATTTAAAAGCTCATCCCACTCCAATAGTATTGGACCTTTTAGTTATTATTATCATTAATATGCTGTTTCTTCCTGCTTATGTATTATATGCCAGGTTTATTGTTTCTAAATTTCTTTTTCGTAAACGGTACATTCTTTTTGCACTATTGAGTATTGGTTTCTTCCTGGTGATACAATCATTATTTTTTGCGATCTGCTCAATTGTTTTAACGATCCATGATCTTACGCCTCCCGAATTCAATTATGTTTCTCATAGCTATGGCACGTTCATTCGCGAAGGTTTATGGATCATTATCAACATGCTTTTTGCCGGGGTAATTTGCTTTATAAGAGAAGCGATGACAAAAGATGATTCGATGGCTATACTTCAAAAGGAAAATAATTTTTATAAACTTCGATACCTGCGTGCGCAACTGAATCCTCATTTTCTTTTTAATACGTTGAATAGTATTTATTCGCTTAGCCTGCAAAAATCTGATAAAGCGCCTGAAGCAGTAGTAAAACTGGCAGATGTAATGCGCTACCTGATATACGAATGCAATGAAGACAGGATTTCTTTGAATAAAGAAATTGATTTCATCAGGAACTATATTGAAATAGAAAAAATAAGGTTTAAAGCAGATATACGTTTTACTGTGGAAGGAGATACGGAAGGCATAATGATAGAACCTTTTCTTTTTATTTCTTTTATTGAAAACGGATTTAAACACGCATTGGATAATACGGAGATTGAGCCATTTATTTATATTACTATAAAAGTAAAGCCAGGTGAGATCGTATTAAATGTACTCAACAATACAAACATTGATCTTGAGACACAGGCAAAGAGAATTCATGGCAAAGGTATCAGCGGAAGTAAGAGCCTGCTTGAATTATTATATCCTGCTGCTTACACATTGGATATTATTCAAACGGATAAAGATGAAAGACAGGAAAGCAAAGTAAGGCTCAAAAATGCAAAAGACCGGTTGGAAACATTATATCCCGATGCTCACACGCTTGATGTAATTTTAAAGAACAATGTATTCACAGTTTCATTAATTATAAAACCACAGGCTGCTTGATAAAGTGTATAATAGTAGAAGACGAAGTACTTGCACAGCAGGTTATTCAAAGCCATTTGCAAAAAGCAGAAAGATTTGAACTGGTAGGTGTTTGCAATAATGCGATGGAAGCGCAGGCATTGTTGAATAAGTATGAAGTTGACCTGATGTTTCTTGATATTCAATTACCCGGAATGACTGGACTGAATTTTCTGCGTTCATTAAACAATCCGCCACTCGTTGTGCTCACAACAGCTTATGCAGAGTACGCATTAGAGAGTTATGAATTCAATGTTATTGATTATTTGCTAAAGCCCATTTCATTTGATCGTTTTTCAAAAACGATCAGTAAAATTGTTGACGGCAAATTTGTTTTACAAAACAAAACTGAAAGCGGCGATGTAACCGGTGATCATATCTTCATTAAAAGCAATAGCAAATTTTTTAAGATCGACTTTCCTGATATTATTTACATAGAAGGCATGAAAGATTATTTAAAAATTCATACGCAGGAAAACATACTTGTTACACACCAGACGATGCAGGAAATGGAACAGTTGCTACCTTCAAAGCAATTTATCCGTGTACACAAATCTTATATTATTGCAGTTGCGCACATCAAAAGCATTTACGGAAACTCTATAGAAATGGGTAAAGCAACCATCCCTATTGGCATAAGTTATAAAGAGAAAGTAATGAATCTTATCGCCCGTTGATTGCAATGAATTTTTTATGGACCTGGCTTTTGATCTTATGGCATCGCCTGTTGCGTCGCACTCTTCAACACCTTATTATTTAGTGAGCAAAAAGTTTATAGTTTTATCAATGCTGCATACATATTCGCTCTTCCAAAAACTGAAGGATGTTCTTGTAATTTTATTATCTCTTTGTGTTTTATTTGTTTGAATAATGTATTTAAAGATGAAAAACTCAATGGGTAAGGAACCCAGGGATTTGATTTATCTGTATCATATTCTACTAATAATAAATAACCATCTTTCCTTAATAAGTGCATCAACTTATTTATGAATAAAATTTTATCTTTTACGTAATGAAGGGAGTTAGCCATTAATACACCATTCAGATCACTAAGAGGTATAGTGTCTTTAATAAAATCAAGTTGCAAAAATTCAATTGTAATTGGTGTAGAGAATTTTCTAAAGCCGCCTATGGTTTTATCTACTGCATAAATTGTACTGTTGTTATTCAGCAAGTTTGCTAAGGCTTGTGTAAACAAACCCGAACCACAACCCAGATCAGCCCACGTTTGTGGCGCTGTGTGCAGGATGTCTTTATGTTGAATTAATTTTATTGCCTCGCTTAATTGCATATTCTATCAGGTGCTACTAATTGCTGAATAAAGATAAGAACGTACAAGCGTGCGACGCAAGGAAGATGCGTAATAGTAATATAGTCTGGCTCATAAAAATTACTATCATTTATATTTTAATTTTCAAGTTGCTGTTGCATTCTTCTTATGCGATCTTCCAGTCTTTCAGATGAAAGATTATACCTGCTTAATCCATCAACGATAATAGGAAAAGACAACGGTGTAAACTGCTGTGGAAACATAATCACGATGCGACTATTTTGTATACGCTGCAATGCATTGCGCAAACGCACTTCTTCCATCTGCTGATCAAACACTTCCTGGTATGCCTGCCGCAATAAAATATTATGGGGGTCATATTCGCTAAACACCTTGAAAAGCAGTCCGGCAGAGGATTGCAGGTGTCTTGCCTTTTTTTGCTCACCAGGAAAACCCTGGAAGATCAATCCGCCAATCACAGCAATATCACGGAATTTACGTGTTGCCATTTCAACAGAGTTTACACTCTTTTGAATGTCTGTAATAAGATTTTCAGTTGTAAATAATTCATGCACGTTGGTGTCATCCACAGGAATGGGGCGATCACTCAATAATTCAAAACCGTAATCATTCATAGCGATAGAAAAAGTAATGGCTGTTGCTTTGCTGATGCGGTATGCCATCAATGAACTCATGGCTTCATGCACCTGCCTGCCTTCAAACGGATACACCATTAAATGATAACCATCTTTATCTTCGATATGTTCTATCAGCAATTCATCTGATTGTGGAATATGTGATAATTCCTTTTGCAATTCAAACAATGGCTGCAAACTTTTTAATTCAATTTCATCAAGATCATTGGCTGCGATCTTATTAAATGTGTTACGCAGCACATGACCCAGATTTGCAGTAAGACTCATTCTTCCACCCATCCAGCTTGGCACCAATGCTTTCTTCGATTTTGATTTACGTGTAAGCACTGTCATATCTTTTATAGCAACCATTTCAAGATTATAACCACCAAACACAAACACGTCACCAGGCTCCAAACGACTAATGAACCATTCTTCAATCACACCAATATAGCCACCACTCATGAATTTTACTTTCATCATCGCATCACTAACAATAGTGCCAATATGCATTCGATGCCGCATGGCAATGCGCCTGTTGCGTATGCGGTATAAGCCATCAATAACTTCTACTTTTTTATATTCATCATAATGTTCCAGCGCTTTACCGCCACTGGTGATATGATATATTACTTCATGCCACTCACTTTCTTTTATATCAGCAAAACAATAAGTTGATCTTACTTCTTCGAAAATTTCCTCTGGCCTGAAACCCTCGCCAATAGCTAATGTGCAGAGATATTGTATCAATACATCAAAGCAAAGCAACATTGGTTCACGACTTTCTATTACTTTGTCCTTGATGGCTTCTTTTAATGCTGCAGCTTCTACCAATTCCAATGAATGTGTTGGTAAAAAATAAATCTTACTTACATCACCGGGCCTGTGCCCACTGCGGCCTGCACGTTGTAAAAACCTTGATACACCTTTAGGAGAACCAACCTGTATTACAGTATCAACGGGCCTAAAATCAACACCAAGATCAAGACTTGCAGTACACACCACTGCTTTCAATTTTTGTGTATGCAATGCTTCTTCAACCCACCAACGCAGCTCTTGTTCAATACTGCCATGGTGCAATGCAATGGCGCCGGCAAGCTGTGGCGCAATATCAAGAATGGTTTGATACCATCTTTCACTCATGCCTCTTGTATTAATAAAAATGAGCGTGGTATTGCTTGCTTCAATGATGGGAATAATTTGTGCAGCCAGCTTAATACCAAGATGGCCCGCCCATGGGTATTTTTCTATCTCGTCTGGTATAATGGAATAAACTTCTGTACGCTTATGCAGGTTTGCTTTTACAATTACACTTTCTTCAAAATTTACAGGCGCAAGCAACACTTCTCTTGCTTCTTCCAGATTTCCAATTGTTGCGCTAATACCCCAAACAGAAATTTGTTTTTTTTGACTTTTAACTTTTGACTTTTCACCTTCTCTGTTGTCTATTGCCAATTGCCCATTGACGACATTTACAATCCTGCTCACCGCCAATTCCACTTGTACACCACGTTTACTGCCAAGCAATTCATGCCATTCATCAACAGCAATAATGCGCAGGTCTTTAAAAGTTTCAGGATAGCCTTTTTGCGCCAATAATAAATGTAAACTCTCCGGAGTTATCAGCAACACCTCGGGTATATTACGTTTTTGTTTTTGCCGCTCACTGGTGTCTGTATCACCATTACGAATGCCAACTTTCCATTGCATGCCTAATTCTGCAATTACTTCTTCCATGGCACGTGCAATATCTTTTGCCAATGCACGCAGTGGTGTTACCCACAATAATTGTAAACCGTTTTTTGATTTCGTTTTGTAGTTGTCCGGATGTTCGTTAATGAATTGTATTACACTGCCAATAAAAACGGAGAATGTTTTTCCGCAGCCTGTAGGGGCATTTACCAAACCGCTTTTGCCATCAAGAATATGCTGCCACGTTTCCTGCTGAAAGCTAAATGGGGCAAAGCTTTTGGCAGTAAACCAATCTTTTATAATTTGAAAGCCTTTTGTTCTATTTAATGATGCCATTCTATATTTTTCAGCACCATGAAAGTAAGCAGAGAAATATTATAAACCCAACTGTATTCCTGCTATTAAGCATTGTTGCGTCGCACTCTTGTACGCTTTGCTCAGTATTGAACTTAATGCAGAAGAGTGCGACGCAACGAAAGTCTAATACTTATTCTGCAGATGGGAGCAAAAAAATATCCCGTTGTAAGACTGAAAATGCATTCGTATGTATTCAAAGCGCAATTCAAAAGTGTCCCATTTCCTTTGGATCGCCGACATATGAGGTTATACAAGTGCTTCGTCAATCTTACAACGGGATAGGGTGTTATCCCGGTTATTATTTTTTATTCACCGGCCGCATTCCATGCGGTTGTTAAAATATAGGCATCTGCATTGCCGGCATTTTTATTTTCATAACTGCAATTGATCGTTCTGCTTTCGCCGGGCGCCAGTGAAAAATAATTGTCATCAAAAATTACCGGCAAAATATCATCTCCATCTTTTCCTTTCAATGCACGCAGGTGCACAAAAAATGCAACAGCTTTGCCTGTATTGGTTATTGTAATATGTTGTGTTGTTGATAACTCCTTTTTAGTTGTTATGTAATCGGTTTTTAGCGAGGTCTTTGGTAGTTGCTGCAAACCACTAAGATCTGTATAAGCAGATTGCGGCGTGTAGAACCACGTTGATTTATTCCAGTTAAGCACATCCTGTTTTTGTGAAAGCCAGTACCAGTTGATGCTTTTTGTTTTGCCATTTGCATCAGTCAATTCAAGTCGTAAAAAATAAACATCACTTAAATCTTTGATCGCTGGAAGAACAAAACATTTTGTTATTGCATCTTCTTTTACTGACGTTACAATCGAATGATTAAACTTCAAGACACCATTAATATCATATATCGCTGCTTTGGCAGTTAGATTATTAAAGCTTTTTAACAAGGAATTATTTATAATCACTTCATTTGATTTGTAAGAATATTGAACATGCAGAGGTTCCATCGATTTCTTCATACCAAAATAAGTGCCTGCAGGATAGAGAAAATAATCATAGGTATGCCAGATTAAGCCGGGCCATGGATTGCTGAGCATCCATTGCACTACGCCTGTTGCTGTGTTGTATTTATTTAAACCATATGCTTCCATCATAGCACGATGAGCTTCATAATTCTGTGCCTGTGCTTTATCAAGGAACTCCTGTATAGTTGTTGATTTGCCATAACGGTTATTCAATGCTTCATTAAATATTTTTGTATCGCCAAATTCCATGGTGCCACAATGATAAAGCCAATCACTGTTTGTATACCACAAAGAATCTTTCGGAATAAACTTGATTAAACTTTCATAAGGTGGGATAGAAGGCCCCGGTGAGATCTCTGTTGCAAAACTCCATGCACCACCATATTTGTGCGGATCTGTTTCCCAATAAATGGGCGGCACCCAATCATAAGGCCCGGCCATTTTTACGCCGCTTTTGCCAGACACTTTCGATACACCTTCGTTTGCAGTAGCAAGTATAGGATTGGGCCATTTCAATTCTTTTTCTATAGCAAGGTAACCGCTTTCTACAGAAGTATCTGTTGGCGGCATATCGCTTCCATTGAGCCAGCTAAGCATACAGGCTTTATTGCGCAGCCAGTACATAACACTGCGGTCAGATTCCATGGCAACATTTCTTTCTTCTGCACTCCAGCTTTTTGGATATTGCCATGAACCGCAACACATCCATCCTGTCATTACCAGCAAACCATATTTATCACAGAGATCATAAAAATTGTCATCTTCAAATTTTCCTTCTGAACGTACGATGTTCATGTTCATATCCCGCACCAGTTTTATTTCCTGCTCCTGTCTTTCTGGTGAGCGACGCTGAAAAATATCAGGCGACCATGCTGCACCACGCAACATGATTGGTTTACCATTAACAATAAATTCTCTTGCATCATTACTGATAAATACAGAAGTTATTTCTCTGATACCAAAATTCTCTTTGATAGTATTGCTTATATTTTCTTTAACAACAGACTGCAGGGTGATGGTATTTAGGTCAGGATTGCCATATTGCCAGGGCCACCAGATGCGTGGGTTTTCTATGTTTAATTGTTTGTAATCTGTCGGCTTAAATGTAATGCTTTTCGATTCATTTGGTTGAAGATGTATTTTCTGTTCAAAATTGATGTTGTTATTGATCTTTCCTTTTACTGTTACGTCCTGCGCTTCGCCGGAATAATTTATTACTTCCGCATCTACCGTTAAATGTGCAACCGTAAGGGCTTTGGAATTAAACTTTGTTGTAACCAATGGATAACGAACGGCAACTTTATCATAAGTACTGATGCTTACATTATTTACGATGCCTCCGTTATAATCTGCAGGATAATGTATCCAGTCTGCATAATCTATTGCAAGGTCACCATCTTTTTTATTAGGATTGAATGGGCTTAATATCTCCAATGCTATAACATTCTTGCCATCTTCATTGATGAACTTTGTAATATCAAGATCAAAAATTCTGAATGGCCCTTTGATTACTGAAGAATCTTTTACAAGCACACCATTTACCCAAAGATTTGCTTTGTAATTAATGCCATGCAGTGTAAGTATCACTGTTTTATTTTTTTCACCTACAGGTAATTCAAATGTTTTTCTGAACCACCACGAATGGTCAAATCTTTCACCTGAAATTTTCTCCAGGTTCTTACCATAGAACGGATCAAAATCAAATTCTTTGTTAGCAATAAGGCCTGCAATAATTGTGGTAGGCACAGAAACGTTATACCAATTATTTGCTGTAAAATTTTCCTGCGATATTTCTTTACCACCTGCTTTATCTGTTAGCGAAGATTGCATTTTCCATCCATCGCTTAATATTATTTTGTTTTCATCCTGCGCAACTGCATTGATAAGTAAGAGCAGGAAAAGAATTGTGATGAAGTGTTTCATTGTATACTATTTATAATAACTTATTTTATTAAATGTTTTTTTCTGTATTCACCCGGCGTGCATCCTTTTACTTCTTTAAAAAGTCGGGAAAGATTTTTGCTGCTGTCAAACCCGGTTTCGGTAGCTATCTCAAAAATGCTTTTATCTGTTTCGAGTAAAAGGCGCGAAAATTTTTCAATGCGCAAATGATAGATATACCTGTATAAAGGAAAGCCGGTAACTTTTTGAAAACGTGTTTCCAAAGCTCTTCTGGAAAGCGGAATATGTTTTAATACATGCGTTACCCGCAGATTCTGGTGAATATTTTCATGAATGTATTTCAATGCAGGAAGTATGTAAGGATCATTCGCTGCGTAGATATCTGTTGATTGCCTTGTTACAGTTTGCATAGGCTTTACAATAATATCGTTCCATTGTTGTTTTCTTTTTTGTTTGATCATTTTATCCATCAATGCAGCAGCATCATAACCACCTTTTATAACATCCAGACTAATACTTGATAATGCAGGGTTTGAAATGGTACAGATCATTTCATCATTGTCAACACCAAGCGCAGCAAGTTCTTCAGGGATTCTGATGCCGGTTAACTTACATGCTTCTGTTATCTGCTGACCAAGATTATCATCACATGCCATCAATGCCATAGGCTTAGGCAAAGATGTGAGCCATTCACTCAACGGCGAAGGTTTGTAATACCATAATTCAGAGGTATTTGATCTGCGTTGTTCAAAATAATGAACCTTATATCCGTGTTTTTTTACGGTTGCTTCATAACCTTCTGCACGTTCTCTCGACCATACAATATTTTTAAAACCATAGAAAGCGAAATTGGTATAGCCATTTTTCAAAAAATATTCAGCAGCCATTTTACCGGTGTCATTATATGCACCCGTAATGTTTACGGCATTGCTTAACCGCTCTTTAAAATCCTGTGCTATCAAAGGAATACCTGCACGTTTTATTTGCTCTGCATCATCTTCTGTGCGTATGCGCCCTATAATTCCATCTGCACCCCAATCTTTTGCCCATTTGCAAAAATTTTTTATACCATGGGCATCTTTAAATGCTTCAGGCATACGGCAAAACACCCATGGCCCATGTTCTTTTGCATACGCCATAATTCCTTTTATCAGGCCTCGGCCATACTCTTCCGCTAAATCTGTTAACAGGATTATCTTAGGCATATATTTTTATTCATGTAAATATTTGATATGATTTTTATGTACCCGGCCGCAGTGTTTGTAGCATCGCCTGTTGCGTCGCACACTTGTACGTTCAGAACAATGATAAAAAGTTCAAACGTTTACATGTTCAACAATTCACGCGTTTACAGGTGCAAGCAACCCGTAAACATTTAAACTCGTGAACTGTTGAAACTCTTGAAGGAGCAAAAGTGTGCGACGCAACAGAAGTTTAATATTTGTACTACAGCCAGGCCAATAAAAATTTTCTATGCATCTTTTGATTTGAACAGATCACGCAATGATATTTTGGAATTATTTACCAGAGGCTTTGCCCATATGCCCATGCTGAATAAGTACCCCAGTGTTAAAAGCAAAAACAACATAGCAGTTCTTAAACCTGTATAGTCAGAAATTCCCCCAATTAATAATGGTACAACAGCACCACCAATAATGCCTGTGCATAGGATGCCTGCAAAGCTGCCATGATGTTTGGCAACAGAATTTAAACCAAGTGAAATAACAATGCTCCACATAACAGATGCAAAAAAGCCGCAAGCCGGAAATGCAATCACAGCAATACCTGCAGAGCCATACAATGCTGCGAGTAAACTAAGCATAGCGCCTGCAACAAATACCTGCAGTAATTTTCGGCTGTCATATAACTTTAGTAATACAAGGCCGAGTAAACAACCTGCAGTCATTAATCCCCAAAACCATGCAACAGCAGATGCACCTTTTGTTTCAGGGTCAAGACCATGATAGAGTTGCAGGAATTTTGAGATCCAGTTGGCGATGCCCTGCTCTGTGCCTACATAGCAAAATGTACCAAAGAAAAAAAGAATGGTATAACGGTTTTTCAGTAATTCTTTAAAGTTATCCAGCGTTCCTATCTTCTCATCTTCTTTCAATTCTACTTTCGGAAATTTTATACTCCAGATAACTAATATCATTAATAAGGTAACGAGTGCAAATACCCAATATAAAGAGACCCACTCCAAATGTTGCGGTACAATTTTATTCAGCACATTAACTATTACGTTGCTGGTATCAGTATGTACGTTTTGTACTAAGTAACTATACAACCATGGGCTGATAAAAGAAGCAAGCCCAAAGAACACCTGCGCCAGTACTGAGTTGAATGCAAAATGTTCTTCACCACCTGCAGCACGCAACAGCGGATTTATTACGACTTGCAGCATCGCCATTCCAAGGCCAATTAAAAACAAGGAAAGCAGTGCTACCGTGAAACTGGTAAAAAATACAAAAAGCATGGCGCCTGCCAGTGCAAGCAGGAAGCCAAGTATCAACACAAGTTTCTCGCTGTATTGTTCAATTAAAATACCGGCAGGTATAGACATTACACCATAAGCCACAAAAAATGAAAAGGGCAGAAAGCCGGCAAGGCCAAGGCTTAGATGAAAGCTGTCAATAATATCAGGCACCAATGGCCCGAGTATATTGGTAAGAAAAGAGATCACAAAAAATATGACCATTACAAGTATTACCAGCAGCGTTTGTCTTTTTGGATTCATATAGTGGCTTTCGTAAAGAGAGGATAAAGCTATGCAGATTCCGCAGATATTCCATTCGTATTTTGCGTATAATATTCTTCGATTTGCGCAAGTGGACTCAAAAATGCTGTAGTGCTAACCTGTTGCCTGAAGATCTGAACGTACAAGTGTGCGACGCAACAATCTTTAATATTTATTCTCCAGTTTGGTGCATAAATTATTTTATTCTCATAATTAAAATATGCTGCAATAGATGAATAGTAAATACAAAACGTTTCCTGATTCCGTAAAGTGGTTTCCTGATTGCGTAAGTCACCTGTTTTGTATATAATTACTTTCGCGGCATTATGAGAAAGCGTTTACTATTATTTATTTCTGTGTTTGTGGTGTTTGTATCTAATGCGCAATACCGAACTAATGCACAGCAATTGATTATGACGAATGAGGATTCTTTGAATGCGGGTATTTCAAAAAATAAAACGGTTCTTTCCGGCTACGGAAGTGCTTCTTACCAGCGGGATTTTAACCTGAAACAATCTACTGCAACATTAGAAAGAGTAGTACTTTTTGTTGGTCACCAGTTCAATCCTAAAATTTCTGTTTTTACGGAAATGGAAATTGAAAATGCAAAAGTTGAAGGTGGTGAGCCAGGCGGTGAAATTGCATTAGAGCAGGCATTCTTAAAATTCAATCTCAATCCCAGGCAATATCTTATTGCCGGGTTGATTATTCCGCGTATTGGTTTGCTCAACGAAAATCATCTGCCCGTAAATTTCAATGGAGTAGAAAGACCATTGGTTGAACAACTGGTCATTCCGGCAACATGGAGAGAGTTGGGTATTGGATTTTACGGAACTGCAAACAGGTTACCATTAAACTATAGTGTTGCGCTGGTGAACGGTTTAAACAGTGAGGGGTTTGAACATGGCAGCGGCATACGCGAAGGCCGTGCTGAAGGCCGCAACGCTACTGCCAATAATCTTGCGGTAACTGCTTCGCTGCAATACAGTGTAAGCAATTTCAAATTCCAGGTATCGGGTTACATGGGCGGTACGGTTGGACTTCCTAAAACAAGTGCAGACAGTCTGGGGCTTAACAGCGGCGCGTTTGGTACACCTCTTTATCTTGGCGAAGCAAATATGCAATATGCGAATAATGGTTTCTCCGCAAAGGTATTAGGTGCCTATATTGCTTATCCCGATGCGGAAAAAATAAATACGGCATACGCAAAAAATATTGCTAAAGGTATGTATGGTGCGTATGCAGAATTTGGTTATGACTGGTTGTATAGGAAACAAAAGAAAGCGCAGCTCATCACTTTTGCACGTGCAGAAATGTTTGATCTGAACGCTTCTATTCCGGCACCGCCCAAAGCCATATACGATGGCACAGAAAAGCAAACACATATCATTGCGGGTTTTAGTTATTTGCCTATTCCAAACGTGGTTATAAAAGCAGATGTGCGTTTGCTGCATACCGGTGCGCAGAATCCTGATCTTGTTATCAATCCTGCACCCAATGCATTACCCTATCAGCAGAGCAACCAGTTTTTTAATCTTGGTATTGGTTATTCCTTTTAGTTTTTTGGGACCGAACTGTGGCATACAAATGAAGCTTTTGTTGCGTCGCACACTTGTACACAAGAGATAGTTTCGGCAATTCACCGGGTAACGTTTACAAGTTGTTTTATTAATTGCAAATAGCACGTAGGCTAATTCATCTTTATGCAGCAACAAAAGCAATCAACATTATGAAAAGAAAAGAATTTATAACGTCTTCCTGTAAAGCATGTATGCTAATGACTGCCGGATATTTTTTACCAAAACTTACGGGTTGCAGTCCGGCAGCATACAGTGTTTTTAAAACAGACATTGTTGATAAAAAGATCAGCATCCCTTTGAGCATGTTTGATCAGAGTGCCGTGCAGTTTGTAAGGCCAAAAGGCTGGTATTTTGATATTGCTGTACAAAAAAACGCTGACAATACTTATCAGGCGTTATTGCTGCAGTGCACACACCAGGAAAACCAGCTAACACCAAATGGAAAGAATGGATACCAATGCAGTTTACATGGCAGCCAGTTTGATATGGTTGGTAATGTAAGGAAAGGCCCTGCTGAAAAGCCGCTGGAACGTTATTACACAAGTATTGAAAATAATAATCTCGTCATTCAAATACCAAAAGCGCCTATTTAAAATGAAGAAAACATTTCTCGCATTAAGCATAGCAGTAACTGTAATTTTTGCTGCCTGTAATAAAGCACCACAAGCCATACCGCAAACAGATGATTTTGCTACGCTTGAACAAACAGTGCTAACAGACTTCACCAATAACATAGCGCTGAGTGGTTATTTAAATCTTAGTGTTAAAGCAATGCAGTTAAATACGGCATTGCAAAATCTTAATGCAAATACTACGGAAGTAAATCTTGCCACAGCAAGACAGGCATGGAAAGATATGCGTACCGTGTGGGAACAATGCGAAAGTTTTTTGTTTGGCCCTGTTGAAGATAATGACTACGATCCCAACATGGATACATGGCCAACAGATTACCAGCAGATGGATGCATTGCTGGCAAGTGCAAATTCGCTTACAGTAAGCGATATACAAGGTCTTACTTTATCCCTGCGTGGTTATCATCCTATTGAATATATCATCTTTGGAAACCATGGAAGCCGCACTGCTGCTGAGATAACAACACGACAGAAAGAATATATGATGAGTTTATCAACTGATCTTAGCAACACCTGTAATGACCTGTACTTAAGTTGGGCTTCTGCTCCTGAAAACTTTGCACAGCAGGTTATTACTGCGGGAACTGGCAGCACAAAGTATGCAAAGAAACAGGAAGTGTATATAGCACTGGTTGATGGCCTGACCGGTATTTGCGAAGAAGTAGGCGAAGGCAAAATGAAGGAGCCTTTTGATGCAAAAGATGCGCAGTTGGTAGAATCTCCTTATTCAGGAAACTCAACAATAGATTTTAAGAATAATATCATCGGGATACAGAATGTATATCTTGGTTTAAATGGTGGCAAAGGTTTGAAAGATCTTGTTGCTGCAAAAAATAAATCATTAGACAATACTATTCAAAATGAGATAACGGCAGCGATCAATTCTTTTGATAATATTTCTGGTTATTATGAAGATGCGATCATTACTACTGATGGCCGTGTAAAGATCCAGGCAACGATGGATGTACTGGCTACATTAAAAGAAACATTGGAGAATGATCTGAAGCCTTTTATTGTGCAGTATATATTGGATTAGACTGTGAAAGGTGAAAAGTAAGATGTGAAATTTCTTCCCGGTTGTTGATATAAATTCTTAAGTACAAGTGTGCGACGCAAGGGACTATGATAGTAGTACCGAAGTTTGGTTCATAAAATAAAATACAGTAAGAAAAACAACATGAAAAAAATTTGGGTCATCGGTATTGTGGTGGTGAGCATTAGTGGATTTACTATGTGCAATAAAGCCGATGTATTTCCTGATGCCGGTTATGATGAGAGGCTAAGCGCCGGGCTTGCTACTGTATTTGATGAAACATCCAAAGCTTTTTCTCATGCAGTGGAAGGATTGAGTGACCGTGATATGGAAGTGCATGAGTTAGGTGATGCTGCGTTTGAACAAACTTTTGTAAGTGCACCTGCGCCTGTAAACAGCGGACTTGGCCCCGTGTTTAATAATGTATCCTGTATATCTTGTCACCACAACGATGGGAAAGGTACGCCCACAGCGGGTTTCAGCACCTCGTCTATGTTGTTTAGAATAAGCATCCCGGGTGCAGATGAATATGGTGGACCGTTAGCAGCAATTGGTTATGGTGGTCAATTGCAGGACCAGGCTGTGTTTGGTAAACAACCCGAAGTACATGTTGATATCAACTATAATGATAAAGAAATTAATTACCCTGATGGCAGCAGTGTTGTGTTGCGTGACCCGGTTTATACTATTACGCAGTCTTATTTATTACTGCCTGCCGGTCATATGTTATCGCCACGTATGGCGCCGCCTGTATTTGGTACGGGCTTGCTTGAACTGATACCTGAAAGCACCATTCTTTCTTTTGCGGATGAGAACGATAAAGATGGTGATGGCATAAGCGGTAAACCAAATTATGTGTACAATGCATACACAAAAGAAACTGAATTGGGAAGGTTTGGTTTGAAAGCAAACAATCCCAATTTATTGGTTCAGGTTGCGGGTGCATATAACCAGGACATGGGTATTACGAGTTATGTTTTTCCGCAGGAAAGCAGTTATGGACAAGCGCAATCCGATGCATATAAAGATGATCCTGAATTGGCAGATAGTATTTTAAATGAAGTTGCATTTTATGTAAAAACACTGGCAGTTCCTGCAAGAAGAAATGTTACAGATGTAACCATAAAAGAAGGCGAACAATTATTTAATCAGATAAATTGTACGGGTTGTCATAAGCAGACAATGCAAACCGGTGTTGATGTAACGATCAGGCAATTAAGCAATCAGCGCATACATCCTTACACTGATCTTTTGTTGCATGATATGGGTGATGGCCTTGCAGATAACCGGCCCGATTTTCTTGCCGATGGTAAAGAGTGGCGTACTACTCCTTTATGGGGAATAGGATTGTTTCAGAAGACAAATGGTATTCCTTATTTTTTACACGATGGCCGTGCAAGAACATTGGAAGAAGCCATTCTCTGGCATGGCGGCGAAGCAGAAAAAAGTAAAAATGCATTTATGCAGTTAACAAAAACAGAAAGAGATAAGATCATTAAGTTTTTGAATTCCCTGTAAGAAAACCCCGCTATAATTAAAGCAATTGTTATTCTGAATAGCAATTGCTTATTTGTTTGTATGAATATCGTTTAACCCAACAGTATAGCATCATTCATCGTTCCTTGCGTCGCACTCTTGTGCATTTTGTTCATTACGCAAAATGCGGTAATTATTATTTTTGCGCATCAATAATTAATCATGAATACAAGAGAAGCGTACAACACGTGGGCAGAACAATACGACACGAACATAAATAAAACAAGAGACCTTGAAGCACAGGCGCTGCGTACAACACTTGGCGCAATTCCTTTTGATAAATGTTTGGAGATTGGTTGTGGCACAGGAAAGAATACAGAATGGTTGATAACAAAAGCAAAGCACATAACAGCTGTTGATCTCTCAGAGGAAATGCTGGCAAAAGCAAAAGCAAAGATCAACAATAGTAATGTTGAATTTATACAGGCAGATGTCACTGCTGAATGGTCATTTGGAAAACAACAGTATGACCTGGTAACATTCAGTCTTGTACTCGAGCATATCGAAAACCTTGATGCGATCTTTGAAAAAGTTGCAGCAACATTAACTGAAGGTGGATATGTTTATGTTGGGGAATTACATCCTTTCAAACAATATAATGGCAGCAAAGCAAGGTTTGAGACATCAGATGGTGTTACTATTGTGCCATGTTATGATCACCATGTATCAGATTTTATGCTGGCCGCTAAACAAAATGGCCTGGTACTGGTTGATATAAATGAATATTTTGATGACAATGATAGAAATACAATACCAAGGATATTAAACATTCTTTTTAAAAAGGCCTGATTTTTTATCATTTAAAAATCGGAACCCTGAAGTGTGCGACGCAACAGTTGCTTAATAGCAGCAATACAGCCTGGCTCATAAAAATAAAAAGGCCACCGGAAGTATAAACTATCGGTGGCTTTTTCAAAAGAAATGCACTAAAAAGTTCTTACAGCACGCACATGGTAAATTTTACTTTTGTCACTTTGTTTGCGGCCGCCTGTAGAAAAGTTTTGCGCCCATGCAATATTTCCATCAACTTCAGTTGAGCTCCAATATACAAAATTGCCTGCTCCAATAATCGCTTTTTGTTTATATACTTCAGCAAGTTCATTTTTAGAAGGCAGGTACCAATCATTATAGACATCAACTTTTAGTTGTGCACATACCCTGGCTGCATACACACCTGTGGTGCCTTGTGCTTTTACGATTTTTCGGGTATTAGCCGGGCCTGTTCCAATAATTTTTCCTGTTGCACCGGTAATGCCGTACACACCATTGTACCAGGTAGCACCGAGGCTTTGATCTGTTTTTGCTGCAATTAGTCCGTGTGCACCCGATGTGTCTATATAAATTATAATGCCACCCTGGTAATCCTGCCCGATCACAAGTGCCTGCACTGATTTACTTGCATCTGCAGCAGCAAGACCGGTATTGGTATGAATACTTTCTTTTTTACAGGCAACAACCGACAGCAAAATAATAGCTGCGAGAGTGGTTTTCATTGATGTTTTCATTTTATTTTTTTTGGTTTTAAAAGATACAGTTTAATGTATTAAGACCAGAGGCCACTTCTTTAATAAATAAGTCTTGATCTTAATTCTTGCCAGCAGGGAAATAGCAATCTTAACAGTACGGAGCAATCAGGTCCGGTATTTTTATTTGATCAGTTTTTTTTGATTTTTTGTTTACGATATTGGTACAAAAATTAAACCGAATATAGCGTATTGCCAACACAAAACATAAAAGTGCGAAGTATTTCTTTGTAAGTAAAGTTTTTAAGTGGCTGAGAAATCTTATAAAAAGTATGTTCGTCTTCCTAGCAGAATGATAATAAATATTATAAAGGTTGTTTATCAAATTCTAACTCCTTTAAATAACATGGTGTAACTTAGTTTGGTAAACATAGTGGATTATGGAAAACACTTCTGTAAAAATAATAGCTGTAAGAAATGTTACACATAATGTAAGGTCTTTTACTGTTGAAAAGCCCGCTGGCTTTACTTATCAGCCCGGGCAGGCTACCGAGCTTTCTGTTTTAAAACCAGGCTGGGAAAAAGAAAAACGGCCATTTACTTTTACGTCTTTGCCCAACGGTGATCATCTTGAATTTACCATAAAATGCTATACCGATCATGATGGTGTTACCAACCAGCTTTCAAAAGCACAAGCAGGCGATATGCTCGAAATTAGCGATGCCTGGGGTGCTATTGAATACAAAGGCGAGGGTGTGTTTATTGCAGGCGGCGCCGGAGTTACACCGTTCATTGCTATACTGCGTTATTTGCATGCCGAAAATAAAATCGGCAATAACCAACTTTTCTTTTCTAACCGAACATTGAAAGATATTATACTTAAAGAAGAGTTTGAAAAGATGCTTGGCATCAATTTTATTAATATCATTACAGAAGAAAATTCTGAAGCATACATGCACGGCAGGATAGATAAGACTTTCCTGCATCAGAACATAACCAATTTCAATCAGCCTTTTTATGTGTGCGGCCCCGATGCCTTTACCGCCGATATTTTAAATGCTTTAAAAGAATCCGGTGCACATCCTGATAGTTTGGTTTTTGAAAAATAGGAAATTGTTTTTTTTGCCGTCTGTATTACTAATGGTAAGCTTCTGTTGCGTCGCACACTTGTACTGCTGGTAATTTTATCAGCAATTACACTTTATCATTAGCCATAGTATACGTACATTTCGTGCATAAATACATGCAGGCTAAATCTACATTATATTTCAAAGGATTAAACGGGCTTCGTTTCATGGCAGCATTACTGGTAGTTTTTGCGCATGTGCCCACTTTTATTACTAAAACTTCAAATCCAAATATTTACGATTTCAGGCCGTTCTCATTTTTCAGCAATGGTGGTCTGGCTGTAGATTTCTTTTTTGTGCTTAGCGGTTTTCTTATCACTTCTTTATTATTAAAAGAGCACGAAGAATCAGGCACCATCAGCGTTAAACGATTTTACATCAGAAGAATGCTGCGTATATGGCCACTGTATTATCTTATAGTATTTATTGCTTTTGCTGTTTTCCCCATACTGGCCAACATATTTCATTTAAGACCAGACCCTGGTCTAAGTGTTCCTCAATTGCTTATGTATATTTTATTGCTGCCCAATTTCACTTTTATTTTTGGGCCACGTATTTTATTGTTCCCGCTATGGTCCATTGGTGTAGAAGAGCAATTCTACCTGATAATAGCGCCGGTTATAAAATACAAAAAGAAAAGCCTTGCTCTCATCTTTGCAACTGTTATTATTGTCAAGTTGTTTTTGAATTTTTTTGCCGGCCAGGTAACCCCGGCAACTACTGCAACGATTATCATATTAGACCTTCGATTTGAAGCTATATGTATTGGTTGCCTTGGTGCAATATTTATAAGAAGCCGTTACAAATATTTGTTAGATAAATTATTTGGCCTGCCTTTACAGCTGTTATTTTTCGGGATATTGTTCGCGGTATTATTTTTCAACAAAACTTTACCCGCTGCAGGCATTCCTGTTATAAGTCCTCTTTTTAGTGTTTTAACTAACAGAATTTATAACGGTGTGCCAATGGGTATTGTATTCCTGTACGTTATTTTGTGTGTTTCACTCAATAAAAGAAGTATTATTAAAACCGGCGGTAAAACGTTTGAATTACTTGGAAATATTTCTTATGGTATGTACATGTATCATGTAATGACGTGCTTCGTGGTTATAGGGATTATGAAACGTTTTTTTTTAGACATTCCGGTTACAACCGCAACCATTATGTGTTATTTACTATGTGTGTTTTTCACTATGCTGGTGGCTTACCTTTCTTATGTCTTTTTCGAAAAAAGATTTTTGAATCTAAAAAAGAAATTTGAGAACGCATAAGTAGTTTTTTTGTACCCGCCGCTAGCTTTTCATGGCATCGGCTCTTGCGTCGCACACTTATACTGATGATTTATAATCAGCAGAATCAATTTGTTGATTGTTTCATTCGTGTACACAGCTAATTTTACTTTATAAAACTTAGTTCATGAGAAAAATTTTCTGCTTCCTTAGTTTAAGTGTTTTGGTAAGCAAATTCATCCTTGCTCAATCAGTGGGAGTTGAATCAATCAATAAATATGTAAAGCAAAATACCGGTCATATTATTAATGAATTTACAAGTTTTCTTTCGATACCAAATATTGCTGCAGACACGCCGGGCCTTCAAAAGAATACGGCATTTATTATGTCTATGATGAGCAAACGTGGTATTCAAAACATACAATTACTAAATACAACTGTTCAGAGCGCACCTCCTGCAGTATACGGAGAAGTGATGGTTCCCGGCGCCAAACAAACACTAATTTTTTATGCGCATTATGATGGCCAGCCTGTTAACCCGGCGCAATGGGCAAAAGAGCTTGATCCGTTTCAGCCTGGATTATTTACAGGTGCAATAGATAAAGGAGGAACAAATATTTCTTTTCCTGCCGATGGCATGTATAATAATGACTGGAGAATTTATGCACGTGCCGCTTCTGATGATAAGGCAGGTGTTGATGTTATCCTTAATGCATATGACGCCATTAAAATTAGCGGATCTGCGCTTAGCTGTAATCTAAAATTTTTCTTTGAGGGAGAGGAGGAAGCCGGTTCCATACATCTTAACGAAATATTGGAAAAATATAAAGCTTTACTTGAATCAGATTTATGGATCATTTGTGACGGGCCTGTTCATCAATCAGGAAAAAAGCAAATTGTATTTGGTGTTCGTGGTGATACACATCTTGATCTTACAGTATATGCATCAAAAAGGCCGCTGCATAGCGGTCATTACGGCAATTGGGCGCCTAACCCCGCTATGATGCTGGCAAAATTATTAGCTTCCATGAAAGATGAAAACGGCAGAGTTATGGTGAAAGGTTTTTATGATGATGTAACACCTTTAACTGCCACTGAAAAAAATGCACTGGCAGAAGTGCCATCAGTTGATGAGCAAATGAAAAAGGAACTGGGAATAAGTGTTACAGAGATGAAAGGCCTCTCACTAACAGAAGCTATAAACCAGCCCTCATTAAACATCAATGGTATGCAAAGCGGTAATGTTGGTAAACTTGCTTCGAACCAGATACCAACTTATGCCACAGCAGTTATTGATCTGCGGCTGGTATTGGGTAACTATTGGAGAAGGCAACAACAAAAAGTGATCGATCATATTAAAGCACAGGGATACTTTGTAACAGATCATGAACCTACTGATGAAGAAAGAAAAGAATATGCAAAGATTATAAAAGTGATACCTGCAAATGATGGTTATAATGCACAGCGAACCGCTATGGATCTGCCCATAATTAAAAAAGTAATTGATGCGGTTAAAACTACTACCAGGGATCAGGTAGTACTTCAGCCAACAATGGGTGGCAGTCTTCCGTTGTTTTTATTTGAAAAATACCTTGGGGCCAAAACTGTTACAGTTCCGATAGCTAATTACGATAATAACCAGCATGCCGAAAATGAGAATATCCGTTTGGGTAATTTATTTGAAGGAATAGAAACAATGGCATCACTAATGTTGATTAAATAATTCTACTGTACAATTTTTTTTGTTCATAAAAGTTTTGGATGTATAAGTGAGTGACACAACCACTGATGCCACCTGCACAACAGCCTGTCAACAAAAAATCTTCTCTACCTTTACAATGTTCATGAATAAGCCGCAACGTTATATTGCCCATTTTGATCTGGACTCTTTCTTTGTAAGTGTTGAAGTATTGAATAATCCTGCGTTAAAAGATAAACCTGTGATCGTTGGCGGTAGCCGGGAACGTGGCGTGGTAGCGGCCTGCAGCTATGCGGCAAGAAAATTTGGCGTTCATTCTGCAATGGCGATGAAGAAGGCAATGCAGCTTTGCCCGCAGGCAATTTTAGTACGTGGTACACGTGGTGAGTATAGTAGATTTTCGAGATGGGTGACAGAAATTATTGCTGCAAAAGCGCCCTTGTTTGAAAAAGCAAGTATAGACGAATTCTACATTGATCTTACAGGCATGGACAAATATTTCGATCCATACCAATGGACAATCGATCTGCGCCAGGAGATCATAGATAAAACACAACTACCAATTTCATTTGGTCTGTCATCTAATAAACTGGTTTCAAAAATTGCGACGGATGAGGCTAAACCCAACGGATACATTTTTATTCAGCCTGGAAGAGAAAGAGATTTTTTAGCGCCGCTGCCTGTTAATAAAATCCCCGGAGTAGGAGAAAGCACTTTTATTACACTTAAAGAAATGGGCATTAAATATATCGGGGACATTACAAAAAAGTCTGCTGATGAAATGGAAAAAAAGCTTGGCAAATGGGGCGCTGATCTTTGGCAAAAAGCGCATGGCATCCATCATGGAGAAGTGCATTCATATCATGAAGCAAAATCGATCTCAACTGAAAATACTTTTGAAACAAATACTGCTGATGTAGAGTTTTTGTTGAGTGAATTGGTGCGTATGACAGAACGTGTTGGCTACGAATTGCGGCAGGATGAAAAACTTGCAGGTTGCATAGCAGTAAAAATTCGTTATCCGAATTTTGATACTACATCCCGCCAGACAACGATTAATTATACGTTGCGTGATGATGAATTGATCTTTGCAGCAAAGGACCTGTTTCATAAACTCTATAAGAAAGGTCAACCCGTTCGTTTGCTTGGTGTGCGTTTGAGCGAATTAACGAACCATGCGGTGCAGGCCAGTTTATTTGACGACGGTGAAAAGAAAAACAATTTGTATAAAGCCATTGATGATGTAAAAAATAAATTCGGCAAAACTTTTTTGCAGAAGGGAAGAACGGTGCGTAAAGAAAAGGAATAACAATTTACCGCAGAGACGAGACAGAGCGAAGTAATTTATTATAAAAGATGATTCTACAATGCTGAAGAGAATTTCTGAACGCACAAGTGAGTGACACAACAGAAGCTCAATAGTAGCAATGGTGTTTGTCAATAAAAAATCTCCGCGCTTCCGTGTCTTTGCGGGGAAAGAGAAAAAAATATTAGTCCACTTAACCAGTAGGTTTTATATTTGCAGTCCTAAAAACATGAATTATGAGTTTACGTTTAGGCGATGATGCGCCAAATTTCCAGGCAAAAACAACTGCAGGCGATATTGATTTTTATGAGTACCTCGGAAATAGCTGGGGTATTTTGTTTTCTCACCCTGCAGATTATACGCCGGTTTGTACAACAGAACTCGGCCGTACCGCATTACTCAACGAAGAGTTTGCAAAGCGCAATGTAAAAGTGCTTGCAGTAAGTGTTGACCCGCTCGATAAACATTTTGGCTGGGTGAATGATATTAATGAAACACAAAATTGTACCGTTAACTTTCCCATCATTGCAGATGAAGACAAAAAAGTTGCAACGTTGTATGACATGATTCATCCAAACGCTTCAGCAACTGCAACAGTGCGCTCCTTATTTGTAATTGGTCCTGATAAAAAAGTAAAACTCATGATCACGTATCCTGCATCAACAGGAAGAAATTTTCATGAAGTATTGCGTGTGATAGATTCATTGCAGTTAACTGCTAATTACAGCGTAGCCACTCCTGCAAACTGGGAAGGTGGCGAGGATGTAATTGTGGTGCCTGCCGTAAGCACAGAAGATGCCATTAAGAAATTCCCTAAAGGCGTAAAAGTTATAAAGCCCTACTTGCGTTATACACCACAACCAAATATTGATTAAATTCAGTAATCGTCTCAAAAGAAACGATGCGCAAATATTATATGAGGCCCGGTAATTTTCTGCCGGGTTTTTTATGCACCAAACTTTAGTGCTGCTATTTACCAACGGTTGCGTCGCACTCTTGTACTCAATTAATTCTATTCAGCATTGTATTGCATACTTCATTAATTTCATAATCTAATAACCACTTATGAGACAAATATTTCTTGCTGTTGCTTTATTGGTAACAAACTTTCTTTTCGCACAAAAAACTATTATCTATTGCGGAAAATTAATTGATGTAAAGAACCTTCAGGTGCTTACCGAAATGTCAATCATTGTTGAAGGTAATAAGATCGTTGATGTACAAAAAGGTTATATACAGGCAGGCGCATCAGATAAAACAATTGATCTTAAAAATAAAACCGTAATGCCGGGACTTATAGATTGTCACGTACATCTTGAAAATGAAACAAGCCCTGATGATTTTGCGAAACAGTTTACTGAAAACCCTGCTGACATTGCATTTGAATCAACAGTGTTTGCAAAGACAACATTAATGGCTGGCTTTACAACAGTTCGTGATGTGGGTGGTTCAGGTGTAAATATTTCTTTACGTAATGCGATAAACAAAGGAGAAGTAGTTGGACCAGGAATTTATACTGCAGGAAAAATTATTGGTTCAACCGGTGGCCATGCAGATCCTACAACAGGTCTTCGCGAAGATCTTATGGGCAACCCTGGTCCCGGTGATGGCGTTGCAGATGGCGTAGAAGAATGTATAAAAGCTGTACGTAAACGTTACAAAGAAGGGAGCGATCTTATAAAAATAACTGCATCAGGTGGTGTATTAAGTTTGGAAAAAGATGGAACCGGTGCACAGTTCAGTGAAGAAGAAATAAAAGCAATTGTACAAACGGCAAAAGATTATGGAATGAAAGTAGCCGCACATGCTCATGGTGCAGAAGCCATCAAACGTGCAGTACGTGCAGGCGTTGCATCTATTGAACACGGCACTTACATGGATGATGAGGGAATGCAGTTGATGAAACAATATGGAACATATTATGTGCCTACGATCATTGCAGGTAAGTCTGTTGCAGACTCTGCAAAGAAGCCTGGTTATTATCCTGCGGTTATTGCCGGCAAAGCAATTGTAATAGGTGCACAGATACAAAGCACATTCGGCAAAGCATATAAAGCTGGCGTGAAGATCGCGTTCGGTACAGACGCCGGGGTCTACGCACATGGCAAGAACTGGAAAGAATTTATTTACATGACAGAAGCCGGTATGCCCATTCTCGAAGCAATCAAAGCGGCTACGGTCAATGCGTCTGATTTAATTGGCGTTAATAATATCGGCAGTATTGAAAAAGATAAGCTTGCAGACATCATTGCTGTTGATGGCGATCCAACAAAAGATGTAAATGCTATGGGTAATGTAAAGTTTGTAATGAAAGCAGGAGTTGTTTATAAGAGTGAATAAGTTTTGTTTACTAACAGAATAGCCACTATTGGGCTTTGTTGTCTCACTCACTTGTACGCTTTGTTCTTTATTCAGCAATAATTTTATTTTCTAACGATAAAACATTTCTATGCTGCACAATTTTTCATTATTCAAAAAACTATTATTTGGTTTTACGGTTGTAATTATTTTCTCCCAGTGCAAAGAAAATGAAGAACATGAAAATGGTAATGAACTGTTTGAATACAATGACAACATAAGTACAAGATGGAGTAGCCCTGAAAATATAAATGGCGTGCAGGGTGCCGGTGGCAAAGAAAACAATGCTGCCAAAGGTCATGCATTTGATTCTATTGCAACAGGCGCAACTTACAAATTGCTTGATATAAGAGACATGGGCATTATCAACAGAATGTGGGTTACAATTAATGATCGCAGCCCTGAAATGCTACGTGCATTAAAGATCGAAATGTTTTGGGATGGTGCTGATAAACCCGCAGTGAGTGTGCCTTTCGGAGATTTCTTTGGTATTGGTCTCGGGCAAACAACCGCATTTCAAAATGCATTGTTTGCAAACGCAGAAGGCAGATCATTCAACTGTTTTATAGAGATGCCTTTTAAATCGGGAGCGAAGATCCAGGTAGTAAATGAATCGTCGAAAACACTGCCCTTGTTCTTCTTTGATGTTGATTATAGTTTATTAAAAGAGTGGGATGATGACTATATGTATTTTCATGCATACTGGCACAGAGACACCGAAACAAAACTTGCACAGGATTTTGAAATATTACCTCAGATCGAAGGCAAAGGAAGGTTTCTCGGAACCAATATTAGTGTTGCTGCAAATCGTGCCTATCGTAAGTCATGGTTTGGAGAAGGTGAAGTGAAAATCTATTTAGATAATGATAAAGATTATCCAACGCTCAATGGTACCGGGACAGAAGATTATATAGGCACCGGTTGGGGACAGGGAAAATTTATCAATAACTATAGTGGCTGCACTGTTGCAGATGATACCTTACTGCAATGGGCTTTTTATCGCTATCATATTCCTGATCCTGTTTTCTTTAAAACAGGTTGTCGTGTTGCTATGCAGCAAATAGGAGGGGATGCAACAGATAGTGTTGCTGCATATCAAAAAGAAGGAGCACAACTCATTCCTGTTTCTACAAGTGAAAGCCAGTTTCATTCATTTTATAAAAAAGACAGCGTGGTACAACTTGCCACTTCTCCATACAAGGGCTGGACTAATTTTTACCGTTCAGATGATGTTTCTGCTGTTGCTTATTTTTATTTGGATAAACCAACAAATAATTTAAATGCAATACAACCTCTATCAATACGCACAACAGAGTTAAGACACAAATAAGATCATAAAGACTCGCGAAGCGTTAAATAAAACGGCGCCGCAAAATGCTCCGTTGATTTATTACGGATCAGCTCAGCAGCTTTTGCCCCCATAGCATAAAAATCTGTAGAGATTGTAGTAATGCCATTGAGAATTATTTTTTTCAATGGCGTTTCGTTGTAAGAGATAACACCCACCTGTTTGCCCACTTCCAGTTTTGTTTCAATGATCCTTTCTATAAGTGTAACAAGGTCATTTTCCATAAGGCTTATATAAACTTCACCCTCATTAATGGCAGTGCTGTTGATGTCAGCTACCACATCATAATTAAAAGCGTACTGGTTGCAGAACCTGTAAAACCCTTCGAGTATTTGTTTTGGGTGATAAGTATAATCCGGAAAAATGATCCTGATGGTCTGGTACCTGCTTAGCTGTTGCACTGCTTGTTCCAATGCATTGTAAATGTCTTTTTCAAAATCTTCATACACTGCAGCAAATTTGCCCTCAACGCCTGCAAGCATTTGATCAAACAGTAACAATTTTTCTTTGGGAATGGTGTTAATGATCTCGTATGCATTTTCACCACCTTCTAAAAAATGCGGTATAATAACATAGTTGGTGTAATCATCTCTTTTATTGGTAAGTAGTTTTCTGAATAAAGAAAAGTCGTTATTGTAAATGTAAAAATCTATTACTGCATCTTCGCCAAGGCTTGCTACAAAAGCATCGTACATGATCTTTTTATGCGTACTCAGCTTATTAAAAAGCAGGAATATTTTTATTGGTTGCTTTACATCTGTATTGGAAATAAAATATCCTTTGCCAGGCACAGAGCCAATTACACCAAGCTTCTTTAAATGTTTATAAGCTTTCTCTGCAGTGTCTCTTGATATATCGAGTTCAAAACTGAGATCATTTATTGACGGCAGCAAATAACCTTTCTCAATTTTTTTTTCTTCAATGGCTTTTACAATAGAGTTGGTAAGCTGCACATACTTGGGCGTTACAGCATATTCATCAATAGATATAAGCCGGTATATATTTTCCGATGCCATGATATTACAAAGCTAAGACCGCTGAATTAAAAACATATAAGTAAATATTGTCGGTATAAGTACTCTTACATTCAAGAGCAGCTGATAATAGTGGAAGAATAATGTGTAACCAGGCTTTTGTTCATCCATTAAACTTTCCTTGCGTCGCACGCTTGTACTGCAAAACATTATTCAGCACCTAAAACAATTAACGATTTTTCACTTTTTACTTTCCGCAAATCTATACAAATAAGGAGCTTTATGAGACTTGCCATTGTATTGCTTTTCCAATCGTTCAAGTACATTCATACTAAGCATCTTTCGCTGAAAATTGGTGCGCACGAATTTCTTTTGATAAACGGCTTCATATAATTTTTGTAACTGTCCCATCGTAAATGTTTCACTCATTAAATTGAAACCAACAAGTTTTTCGTCAAGGTCCGCTTGTAATCTTTTCAATGCTTTGTTAATGATAACATCGTGATCGTATAAAACTTTTGGAAGTTTGCTTACATCAAACCATTTAACCTCTGTGAAGAATACTTCTGTCACCGGGTTCACCTTTGTATCATCTATCAAAGCATAATAACATACAGAAACAAAACGCTGCGCAAACCAATTGCTGTTCGGTAGGGTGCCGATCATTTTTTGCGTTAGTTCCATAGCAACCTCTTCCTTAGAGCGACTTGTATTTCCTGATGTATAAAATTGTTCCAGGTAAATATTTTTCAACCCGGTTCTTTCCTGCAATATGCGCAAAGCTGCATCATCAAGGTTTTCTTCTTTCATGATATATCCTCCTGGCAGCACGAAATAGGGCGTATTGCCAAAGCGTAGCATCAATGCTTTTAGTTTGTCATTGTGAAAACCAAAGATCACGGTGTCAACCGATACACCTGCCATATAAATATGGGGTGCGGTTTCCAGGAACTCTTTTATTCCTTTCTTTAATGCTGAGTCGTTTACAAAGTCTATAGTACTCATTTTGAACGCAATTTATGGTGACTTCATGTTGCTTTAACGAACTGGTCGCTTAGTAAATTTCCTTTAAGAAAATAAAATTACACATTATTGTATCAAAATGATACAATAGCTGTTATATTTGTCAAATATATTTCGTGATTGCATGTGCCGGGCTTTACAGAATAATAAGATTGCTGTAAGGTCAAACAACTGCCAGGAGAAGAACAACTGACTAAAAAGCCGGCATTCTAACATCACTGAAATAAACAATACTCAAAAATTTAAAATCAAAAAAAATGAAAAAGTTCACTTCAGTTCTTGTGGGAATTCTTTGTCTTATTGTATCTGTAAACGTAAACGCGCAATCAAAAACCGGTGCCGATTATTTCAAAGGAAAATGGAGTGTGCTGATAAAGGGCACACCCAACGGAGATGCAAAAATGATCTTCGTTCTTGAAAATAACAACGATTCTATTGCAGGCGTGGTGCGGGATACAACAGGCACGGAGATAGCAAAAATTACAAGCGTTGAACTGAAGGATACAGAAGTAACACTTTATTTTACTGCGCAGGGTTATGATGTTAACCTGTTAATGACAAAGAAAGACGATGATCACACAACAGGCAGCCTGATGAGCATGTTTGATGCCGAAGGTGAGCGTATCAAAGAAATGAAGAACTAGTTATAATTAGAATTCGATTTTGTACAAGGCTCCATTACTACTATGCGACACCTGTTGCGTCGCACACTTCATCGTTCAGTTCAGTAATGAGCAAGGCGTACAAGTGAGCGACACAACAAGAAATATGTCGCGGTTTTTTTGAGGCTCGTCGCATAATAATTAAAGAATAAGTTTTGGTTGAGGGAAATAATATACTTTAGCCGACATATTGCGTAACGATAACGCAATAAAAAGTATTAAGATTTTAAGTGCATTAGATTATCTGACGATTGGTAAACAAAGCGCTGAAGAGTGCGACGCAACGAAAGCTTAATAGCAGCAATAGCTTATGGCTCATAAAATTTCATTTATATAAAAGGTTAGAATTTTTAAATCAACGATTATGCAACCAAAACATACAGTTATAAAAACTGTGTACACATTTATTATTGCTTTGTTGACAATGTGTTTTACGAATACGCTGAGTGCTCAAACGCAGCGTGTGCTTGTGTTTTACAAGACAGCTGGTTTTAGACATGCATCTATCGATGCAGGTAAAAAAGCGCTGACGCAAATGGCTACAGAGAAAGGGTTTGCTATTGACTTTACAGAAGATGCCACACAATTCACTACAAACAATCTGAAAAAATACAATGCTGTTGTTTTCCTGAGTACTACGGGAGACGTGTTGAACAATGATCAGCAACAGGAATTTGAAAGATATATACAGGCGGGTGGCGGCTATCTGGGCATACATGCCGCTGCAGATTGTGAATATGATTGGCCCTGGTATGGAAGACTTGTTGGTGCCTGGTTTCTCGATCACCCGATGCCAAATAATATTCAGAAAGGAAAATATTATGTAGTTGATAAGAATAATGCGGCAACAGCAGGAATGCCCGATACATTTGAACGTACAGATGAATTTTATAGTTTCAAAAATATTGATCCATCCATTCATGTATTGGTGAAGATCGATGAAGCATCTTACAAAGGTGGAAAGAATGGCGATAACCATCCCATGAGCTGGTATCATGATTTTGATGGCGGCCGCGCTTTTTATACCAACATGGGTCATACCGATGAAACATTTATGGAACCACTGTTCCTAAATCATCTCTGGGCTGGTTTGCATTATGTAATGGGTGGTGATGCGCCAACTGCACTGGATTATTCAAAAGCTAAACCCGAGGAGAATCGTTTTTCAAAAGTTGTACTGGAAGAAAAATTAAATGAACCGATGGAATTAAGTGTACTGAATGATGGGCGTGTTTTGTTTATTGAAAGACATGGTGCTGTAAAATTGTACAACATCAAAACAAAACAATTAAAGACGATCGCTACAATCCCGGTTAGCACAAAGTACACAGATAAAGATGGCAAAACATCCGAAGCAGAAGATGGATTACTTGGCTTGAATAAAGATCCAGACTTTGCTATGAATCATTGGATATATCTCTATTATTCTGATCCGGCAAAATCAAGGAATATATTAACAAGGTACACGCTCAAAGGGGATGCACTCGATCTTAGTTCAAAGAAAGTTATTCTCGAAGTGGCTACACAACGTGAGCAATGCTGCCACACTGGCGGCTCCATTACATTTGACGCACAAGGCAATCTTTATTTGTCTACCGGAGATAATACAAGCCCGAGAGCAACCGTATATGCACCTATTGATGAACGTGAAGGCAGGTCTCCGTGGGATGCACAAAAATCTGCTGCAAACACCAATGATCTGCGTGGAAAAATATTACGCATAAAACCACAGCCTGATGGAACCTACACTATTCCCGATGGTAATCTTTTTCCAAAGGGCGAAGCGCAAACAAGACCTGAAATATTTGTAATGGGCAACAGGAATCCTTTCAGAATTTCTGTTGATAAAGAATCCGGCTTTCTTTATTGGGGAGAAGTTGGCCCCGATTCAAACAATCCAGATTCATTGAAAGGCCCTGCAGCACAGGATGAAATGAACCAGGCAAGAAAAGCCGGCAACTTCGGCTGGCCTTATTTTGTTGGAGATAACAAAGCATACAATCATTTTGATTTTGCAAGCAATACATCAGGTCCAAAATTCGATCCTGAAAAACCAATCAACAATTCTCCAAACAGTTCAGGGCTGAAAGAATTGCCACCTGCACAAAAAGCATTCATATGGTATCCTTATGCCGAATCAAAAGAGTTTCCATTGGTTGGTACTGGCGGCAGAACTGCAATGGCTGGCCCTGTTTTTCATAGTGATGAATTTAAAACTGCACAACGTGCATTTCCAAAATATTACGATGGCAAACTATTGATCTATGAATGGATGCGTGGCTGGATCATGGCGGTAACAATGGATAAACAGAGCAATTATGTTTCTATGGAACGCTTTATGCCAAGTTATAAATTCAGTAATCCGATGGATATGGAGTTTGCTGCTAATGGTGATCTCTATATGCTTGAATATGGTTCTGGTTGGTTCACTGCAAATGATGATGCACGTTTAATTCGCATAGAATATAACGGTGGTAATAGAAATCCATCTATACAAATTGCTGAAGATAAAATGGCGGGTTCTATTCCGTTCAATGCAAGCCTTACATCAAAAGGTACAAAAGATGCAGATGGCGATACATTAACGTATTCATGGAAAGTAACTTCAAAAAATGGTTTTTCAAAAACCATCAATGAGCCGGATGCAAAACTCACCTTTGCTAAAGCAGGCGTGTATAAAGCAACGCTTACTGTAAAAGACAATAAAGGTGGTGTTTCAACACAATCAATGGAATTAACTGCAGGCAATGAACCTCCTGTCGTTTCATTTGATATTGGTAAGAGCAACAAATCATTTTATGTTCCAAACAAAACATACAATTATAAAGTAGATGTAAAAGACAAAGAAGACGGGTCCACAGCAAACGGTAAAATAAAACCATCTGCAGTTATAGTTAATATTGATTACCTCGCCGAAGGTTTTGACAAGGCAGAGATCATACAGGGGCACCGTACAGCAGAACAGGCAGCCGCAGCGCCAAATGTTTCAAAAGGTTTGAAACTGATAACAGCAAGCGATTGCAGGTCTTGTCATGCTGATTATAAAAAATCTATTGGCCCTGCCTACTATGCAGTATCAGTAAAGTATAAAGCAAGCAGCGCCGCAGTAGAAAAACTTACGAAGAAAATTATTTCCGGTGGTAAAGGTGTCTGGGGCGATGTGCCGATGGCTGCGCATCCCAATCTTTCTGCAGAAGATGCCGCAGAAATGATCAAATATATTTTGAGTCTTTCGCAGCCAAAACCAAAAGTAAAATCATTGCCTGCACAGGGAACTTATACAACAAAGCAACCAGCAGGCGATAAAGGTCAGGGCGTTTACATCTTCCGTGCAGCGTACACAGATCATGGTGCCAATGGCTTGCCAGGCGTGGCTTCTGAAGAAACATTCACACTCCGCAACCCAAATATAAACCCATCAAAATATGATGAAGTAGTTGATGCAACCAAGATGAGTTATGGTGGCAATAATTTTGTTATTCCTTCCAAAACGGGTAGCTACATTAGTCTTAAACAAATAGATCTTACAGGCATCAGCAGTATAGAAATAACTGCCATGGCGCCTAAAGCGCAATTGAATGCAGAAGGCGGTACCATTGAATTGCACACAGATGCACCCAATGGAAAACTGTTAGGAAAAACACCTTTTATCGGAGATGCAGGTGGCGGTTTTGGTGGTGGCGGTAAACCTGTTTCGCTTCCCGTAGCGCCAACAGAAGGCATGCACGATATTTACCTCGTATTTAAAAACCCAAATGCTAAACAAGGTGCTTCATTGATGGTTGTGTTGAATACAAGTTTCAAAACTGCTGATTCAACCACTAATCAAAATGTTCAGGCAGCGGTTCCAAAAGCAGACCTCAATGATTATGTTGGAAAATATAAAATGACCAACCTGCCGTTTCCATACATTGAAGTAACTGTGCAGGATGGAAAGCTTATGATGAAGGCAGGAGAGCAGGGCGGAGAAATAACACAAATGGATGAAGCAGATAAATTTGATGCAGGTGGTAAAGCAACGCTCTTATTTATACGCGACGAAAAGGACAAGGTAAACAAGGTTCAAATGGAAGCAATGAACTTTAAGTTTGAAGGAGTGAAAGAATAATTTTATGAGCCCGGCAATTAAGCATGCATGAAACTTTCGTTGCGTCGCACACTTGTACTGTTTGAACATAATTGAGCAATGAAAAAGCAATAGCGGTCTTACGCTTCAAAAGTGTAAGACCGTTTCTTATTTTAGCAGGAACAAAAATTCCCAACTATCCTTTATCTTACACGCAAAACCTAAATCGCACTTCGGCTATGAGCATTTACGCTATTAAACAATACCACAGGGAGCTTGAAGATCTAAAACATTACGGCGGCACTACAAAAGAAACTGCTATTCGTTTTGCTTTTCAGAAATTATTAGATGAATATGGTAAGCCCTTAAACCTGCGTCTTGTACCGGAAGTTTCTATAAAACTAAAAAATGGTAAAACAGTAACACCCGATGGAACTTTAAAAGACCAGCTGCGATTAGATCATGGTTATTGGGAAAGTAAGGATGAAGCAGACGATATAAACGAAGAAATAAAAAAGAAATTCGGCAAAGGTTACCCAAGCGATAATATTCTTTTTGAAGATACCAATACGGCTGTTCTTTACCAGCATGGCACAGAAGTAATGCGTGTGCCCATGCAGGAAGAAGAACAATTGGATAAACTCCTCAACAAATACATAAGTTTTGAGCGCCAGGAAATAAAAGACTTTCGTGCGGCTATTGAAAAATTCAAAGAAGATATTCCAAAAGTTACAGCAGCCATCCGCGAAATAATAGAAAAGCAAAACGATAATGCATCATACAAAGAAGCCCTGCATAGTTTTCATGAACTCTGCAAACAATCCATCAATCCTGATATAACAGATGCTGATGTGCAGGAAATGATCGTGCAGCATATTCTTAGTGCAGACATCTTTAACACCATTTTTGATGAACCGCATTTTCACCAGGAAAATAATATAGCACGGGAACTGAATAAAGTTGTGGAAACTTTTTTTACCGGTGCGGCACGCAGGCAAACACTGGGCAGCATAAAACATTATTACGATACCATTAATGCAAACGCCGCAGGTATTGCAGACCACCATGAGAAACAAAAATTCTTAAAAGTGGTGTATGAAAATTTTTATAAAGGTTATAATCCAAAAGCCGCAGACCGTTTGGGCATTGTTTACACACCAAATGAGATTGTGCAGTTCATGATAAAAAGCACAGATTATTTACTGCACAAACATTTTAGTAAAACACTGGCCGATAAAAATGTAGAGATACTTGACCCTGCCACAGGCACAGGAACTTTTATCTGCGACATTATAGATTTTCTTCCCCGCAATAAACTCGAATACAAATACAAAAACGAACTGCATGCAAATGAGCTGGCAATACTGCCTTACTATATTGCCAACCTTAATATTGAATACACCTACAAACAAAAGATGGGCAACTATGCAGAGTTTGAGAATTTATGTTTTGTAGATACGCTTGACAATACTGGCTTTCATTGGGTTGGCAAACAGGGCAATTTGTTTGGTGTAAGTGCAGAGAACGCAGCAAGAGTACGAAAGCAAAATGAAAAAAAGATAAGCGTTCTTATTGGCAACCCGCCTTATAATGCTAATCAGCAAAATGAAAATGACAACAATAAAAACCGCGAATATCCTACAATCGACAAGAGAATACGAGAAACTTTTGGAAAGGTCTCAAAAGCTCAGAATAAGAATAAAATATTCGATATGTATTCGAGATTTTTTCGATGGGCAATGGATAGATTAGATGGCAATGGAATAATCGCATTTGTTTCAAATCGAAGTTATATTGATAGTAAAGCATTTGATGGATTTCGTAAAACAATACAAACTGAGTATGACTATGCCTACATAATAGATACACAAAGTGACGTCAGAACAAATCCGAAGATCGCTGGAACAACGCATAATGTTTTTGGAATACAAACTGGAGTTGCAATTGTTTTTCTTTTGAGATTAAGTAGCGGAAAAATAAAAGACAACGATTGCCGAATTCAATATGTGAGCATGAGAGATGAATGGAGGAAAGAAGAAAAACTGCAATGGTTAGTTGAAAATCCTATTGAAAAAATTGAATTTGAAAATCTAATACCGGATAAAAATAATAACTGGATTAATAATTCGGAGAGTGATTACGAAAATCTTATCCCTTTGATAAATAAAAATGTAAAATCGGGTAACTCTGAGAATTCAATATTTCGATTATATACACTAGGCATAAGAACGAATAGAGATGAATGGGTTTATGATTTCAACTCCGATGAATTATTTAAGAAGGTTAAATTTCTCTCTGAAAATTATAATAGACAAGTACCTAAGTTTAAAGGAAGAAAATATGATGAGATAGACAATGAAATAGATTATTCGATAAAATGGGCAAGAGAATTAAAAAAATATCTATGTCGAGGGGTATTTTCAAAAGCCGATAGTAATTATATAACAGATGCTTCTTATCGTCCCTATGTATCAAAATCTTTCTTTTCTGAAAGAGTCTTTATAGAAATGATTTATCAGATACCAAACATTTTCGGAATAGATGGAAATAGATTTGAAAATGCTGTAATAACTTTCGATTCAAATCAGAAAAATAATTTTGCGACGCTCGCTACTAAGAATATTCCTGATTTACATTTCACTGGAGATAGTCAAGTTCTCCCTCTGTACCGCTACACAAAAGAAGGTCAACGTATAGAAAACATAACCGATTGGGCATTGCAACAATTCAAAGAACAGTACAAAGAAAGCAACATAACCAAACAAGATATTTTTTATTACGTTTACGCAGTACTCCATCATCCCGCCTACCGCAAAAAATACGAGCTTAATTTAAAAAGAGAATTTCCTCGCATACCATTCTACGAAAATTTTATGCGGTGGGCGAAATGGGGAGAGCAGTTAATGAACCTGCACATTAATTATGAAACAGTGCAGCCATTTAATTTACTGATTGAAAAAGTAAATGCAGGCTCAACCACAGATACAGAGAAACTACAGAAAGCAAAACTAAAAGCAGATAAAACAAACGGCATTATAGAACTCGATGCAGCTACTACTTTAACAGGCATTCCAAAAACAGCGTGGGATTATAAACTCGGAAACCGCAGCGCATTGGAATGGGTGCTCGATCAATACAAAGAAAAGAAACCATCAGACCCAACCATTGCAGAAAAATTCAACACCTACAAATTTGCAGACTACAAAGAACATGTAATTGATCTTTTAAGAAGAGTATGCACTGTAAGTGTAGAAACAATGAACATTATTGCACAAATGCCGGATGAGTAAATTATGAACCCGGCAACAGAATATGCATTAAGCAGCCGTTGCGTCGCACACTTGTACTAAAGGTAATGCTACTGAGCAGTGCGAAACAGATGCCTCATTCTTCGGCATGACAAGCTGAAGTTCTTGAACGAAGCTGAAATTTTATGCTCAGCAAAATAATTATTCCTTAGCTTGTCATGCTGACGAAGGAAGCATCTTTCTCCGCCAGGGTGCGTGTTCCGCACCAATATCAAATGAAAAATGGTTCGTGAGACACGAACCAGGGCAATGGAGTTTCAAATTCCGCCACAAACACAAATGCGTGAACGCTGGCGGTAATTATATAACTATCTTAATAAACTAACATGACACGAGTAATTCCTTTATGGGTAACAATTGTTGCAAGCTTAATGACCTTAAGTATCTTAGCGTTTTCTATAAATCTTGTTGTTTATCCAAAAACATTTTTCCCCGACACTGATTTTTTAGCAAAAAATGTAAGACATTTTACAACCATGTGGGCTATGAGACAATTTTCTATTGGAGCCCTGATTGCTTATTCCCTGGTTAAGCAAAGTGTTCCCACTCTTAAAATCGCCCTGTCATTAGTGTTTCTTGTAAATATTTTTACCATAGTTGAAGGTGCTTATATAAATAATATTTTTTCAATTGTTGAGTCAATAATTTATTGCTGTGTTTCAGCGATAATGATATTTGCAATACACAAAAAAGCAAAAGTTTTGAAATTGTAATTAGAGTAACCTCCGCCAAGGCGCGTGTCTCACGCACCAATATTTTAGCAAATGAAAACGATTCGGGAGGCACGAACCATGACAATGGCTTCGCAATGAAGATCAATGAAGGGAACGTATAAGTGTGCGACGCAAGGAACGATGCCACCTGCGCCAAAGATGGCTACCCAAAATTCAACCATGACGGCGCATGATGGTTGTATAATTATCGTGTTCTACATTTATCGCATCAAACTTGTCATGATGAAAAAAATCTTTCTCTTTTCTGCTGCAACACTATTATCAGTTGTTGCTTTTTCTCAAACAAACAGTACTTCTAAAGACAGTGTATATGCGAACTTTAAAACACCACCAAACAGCGCAAAGCCACGTGTGTGGTGGCATTGGATGAATGGCAACATAACTCAATACGGCATTCGCAAAGATCTTGAATGGATGCATCGTGTTGGCATTGGCGGTTTTCAGAATTTTGACGCTGCATTGGCTACACCGCAGATCGTAGAGAAGCGTTTAACATACATGACGCCTGAGTGGAAAGATGCGTTCAGGTTTACTGCAAAGCTTGCAGATTCTTTGCATCTTGAAATGGCAATTGCAGGTTCACCTGGCTGGAGTGAAAGTGGTGGTCCGTGGGTAAAACCGGAAGATGGCATGAAAAAAATTGTATGGACAGAAACACGTGTTGCAGGCGGAACGTCTAACATTAAAATACCTTCGCAAAAAGGTGTTACCGGTCCCATTCAGAATATTCCTATGCAACCGGGTTTTGGCGAAACTGTTGATGCTTCAAAACTTTCTTTATTTTATAAAGACATTGCAGTTGTTGCTTACAAATTACCGGAAACAGACAAATCATTAAGTGAATTAAATGCCGTGGTTACATCAAGCGGTGGGAATTTTATATTACAACAATTAACAGATGGGGATCTTGGTACCACTAATCTTTTACCAAGAGATACAGTTGCCGGTTTTGGTTGGATACAATTTGCTTTTCAACAACCGCAAACCATTAAAGCAATAACAATGGTAGGCGGCGGTAATCCCGGTGTTTTTGGAATGGGTGCTGATGCGAAAGATAGCCGCAAACTTGAAGCAAGTGACGATGGTGTTAACTATAAACTTATTTGTATCATACCGCCAGGTGCAGTATTAGAACAAACAATTACCATACCTCCAACCACTGCAAAATATTTTCGCGTTACGGTAAAAAATCCTCCAATGGCTACTAACCCGGGCGCAGCCTTTGGTTTTGGCGGACCTGTAAAAGATATTGGTGGTACTGAAATAGCAGAAATTGTTTTGCATACTGCAGATCGCATAAACATGATAGAAGAGAAAGATGCATTTGCTCCTGTTGGTGATTTGGATAAAAAAACAACTACAAGTGCAAATGATGTTGTTGCTACGAATGATATCATTGATCTTACCAATAAACTGAATACAGATGGAACATTAAACTGGACTGCTCCTGCCGGAGAATGGAATATTGTTCGCTTTGGTTATTCGCTGATGGGCATCACTAATCACCCTGCTTCTCCCGAAGCAACAGGTTTGGAAGTTGATAAATTAGATCCTGTTGCTATCAAAAATTATTTTGAAAATTATCTTGATCAATATAAAGATGCAACTGGTGGTTTGATGGGAAGCAAAGGTGGTTTGCAATATATGATCACAGATAGCTGGGAAGCTGGTGCACAAAACTGGACAGCCAATCTCCCTGCAGAATTTCAGAAACGCAGAGGTTATAGTATTATTCCATGGTTGCCTGTCTTAACAGGGCAAGTAATAAAAAGTGCACAGGCAAGTGAACAGTTCCTGTTTGATTTCAGGCATACACTCAGTGAACTTGTTGCAGGATATCATTACGATGGCTTGACGAAAATTCTTGCAGCGCATGGCATGAAACGTTATTCAGAATCGCATGAAGATGGTCGTGCATTGATTGCGGATGGTATGGAAGTGAAAAGATCAGCTGCTATACCTATGTCTGCACTGTGGACACCCAATGCTTTTATAAATGGAAACGATCAAACAAAACATACTGTTGATATCCGTGAGTCTGCATCTGTTGCACATATCTACGGACAAAATCTTGTAGCCGCTGAAAGCCTTACTGCGCTTGGTATTGGAGGTACAGCATGGTCTTATTACCCTGAAAACTTAAAACCAAGTGTGGACCTTGAATTGGCAAGTGGCTTGAACAGGTTTGTGATTCACTGCTCCCCGCATCAACCGGTAGATGATAAAATTCCGGGGCTTGGTCTTGGGCCATTCGGGCAGTGGTACACACGTCATGAAACATGGGCTGAGCAGGCAGTAGCATGGAATGCTTATTTATCACGCAGCAGCTACATGTTACAACAAGGGAAATTTGTTGCAGATATTGTTTACTATTATGGAGAAGACAATAACATAACTTCTTTATTTGGTAAGAAGCCTCCCGTTATTCCTGAAGGATATAATTACGATTACATCAACGCAGATGCACTCATCAATGTGTTAACATTTAAAGATGATAAACTCACTACACCAAGTGGTATGAGTTACCGTGTACTGGTGCTTGATAGCAACGCAACAAAAATGTCGTTGCCTGTACTGCGTAAAATAAGTGCATTGGTAAAAGCAGGTGCAACTGTTGCAGGCGTTAAACCAATATCAACACCAAGCCTGGCAGATGACCAAAATGAATTCAATAAACTCGTTAATGAAATATGGTCTTCATTCAATGCAAAAGTTACTGAAGGAAAATCTTTGAGTGATGTGCTGAATGTACCACCTGATTTTACTTATACAAAACCACAGAACAATACAAAGTTGTTATACGTTCACCGCAAAACAAATGACCGTGATATTTATTGGATAAACAGCAGAACCAGTGATGTACAGGATCTCGAAGCAACATTCCGTGTTGATGGAAAAGTGCCTGAGTTATGGTTTGCAGAAACAGGAAAAACAGAACCACTTTCTTACAGTATTGCAAATGGTGTTACAAAAGTTAAACTGCACATGGAACCAAACGATGCATTCTTCATCGTGTTCAAAGACAAAGCAACAAAAGCTTCTGTTGAGTTACCTGCTCTTAAAGTAAAAGAGCTTGCAACAATAAGCAGCGAATGGAATATTGATTTTCAAAAGAACCGCGGTGCGCCTGCTTCTGTTAAAGTAAATGATCTCACTTCATGGTCTGATAATACTGATGCTGGTATAAAATATTTTTCTGGTACCGGCACTTATACAAAAACAATTACTGCATCTGCAGATTGGTTTAAAAAAGATGTTGAACTGTGGTTGAACCTTGGCGATGTAAAGAATCTTGCAGAAGTAATTGTGAACGGTAAATCATTGGGCATTCTCTGGAAAAAACCTTTCCGTGTTAATATCACCAGTGCATTGAAGCCCGGCGCAAACACTGTGGTGGTAAAGGTTACCAACCTTTGGGTAAACCGCCTGATCGGCGATGCACAGCCAAATGTTACCAATAAAATTACTTACACAACCATGCCTTTCTACCAGGCAAATTCAAAATTGCAGTCATCAGGTTTGTTGGGTCCGGTGCAGATAATATCTGTTGACAGAAAGTAATTAGTATTCAAAAGTCCCTCTCCTTTGGAAAGGGATTTAGGGAGAGGTCTTTGTGAGCCGTGCTTTAGAATAAGCGTGAAACTTTCGTTGCGTCGCACACTTGTACGTTTTGTTCTTTGCCAAACAACGAACAACTATTAAAGTGTGCGACGCAATGTTTATATTTATATTATTTAAAATGAATTCATGAAAAAGCTACTATCAGTCTTATTTATATTTATTGCATTTTATTCAAATGCACAAACAGTAATTCCATTATACAATGGTGCAGCACCCGGTTCTGAAAACTGGAACTGGGATGAGACACAGATCAAAGCTGATATCGGCACTATTATATCGGATGTTTCGCATCCTTCCATAACAGCCTACGTGCCTGCAAATCCAAATGGCACAGCCGTGATCATTGCGCCAGGTGGTGCGTTTCATGTGCTTGCTTTTGATCTCGAAGGAACTGAAGTGGCAAAACGTTTAAATGCAAAAGGCATTATTGCTTTTGTTTTAAAATATCGCGTGGTGCATAATGATCCTGCGCATCCTGAGAACAGTATTGGCGCATTAATGTCAAGCGGAAATTTTAAAAAGCTCGATTCACTCAATGCACCTGTTGTGCCACTAGCCATGCAGGATGGGTTGACTGCAGTAAAATATGTACGTGAGCATGCAGCCGAATATAAAATTGATCCAAATAAAATTGGCTTTATGGGTTTCTCTGCCGGTGGAACTGTAACCATGTCTGTCGTGTACAGCGCCACAGATGAAAGCCGCCCGAATTTTGTTGCGCCCATTTATGCGTATGAAAAAGCTATCATTGGCTCAATAGTGCCATCTGCAAAAACGCCCATTTTTATTACTGCCGCAAGCGATGATGATCTTGGTCTTGCAACACACAGTGTTCATATTTATTTAAAATGGCTTGAAGCAAAACAGCCTGCGGAACTGCACATGTATGAACAAGGCAAACATGGTTTTGGTACAAAGAAGCAAGGCCTTCCTGTTGATGCATGGATGGACAGGTTTGCAGACTGGCTTGCGATGCATAATTTGATAAAATAATAAAAAGAATATTGTGTACCCGGCTGCAGTGTATGCATTAAACTTTCGTTGCGTCGCACACTTCTACGCTTTGTACTTTGCTCAACAATGAACCGGAACCTAAAGTGTGCGACGCAACAGGTGCTCCAGAGTATTACTACAGTTGGGCTCAAAAAAATATTTACTTTATCAGATTCAGAACAAGAAAAATAAACATGATTAAGCATAGCGTTATTTTCAAACTGAAGTATCCCGAAGATTCTGTTGAAGCGCAAAATTTTTTTAAGTCAGCAAAAGAACTGGCGTCTATTTCCGGCGTTCAAAATTTTGAAAGCCTGCGGCAAACAAGTAAGAAAAATAATTACGATTTTGGATTCTCTATGGAGTTTACAAATAGAATTTTATATGAAGAGTACAATAAACATCCGCTGCATGTAAATTTTATACAGGAATACTGGCTACCTTGTGTTGCAGAATTTATGGAAACTGATTATGAGCCAATGGATGCATAAATATTTCCAAAGCAAAAGCATATAAAACCTAAAATAAAAAGAAAATGAAAAAAGCGATCTTGCCTGTATTATTACTTAACCTCTTTTTTGCTGCCTGTAACAGTGGCCAACAATCCAGTGCAACCTCAGATTCAACTGCAACAACTGCCTCAACTGTTGATCCTTCGAAAGACTGGAAATTTGGTGTGGCGTTATGGACATTTCATGATGTGGACTTCCCGCCGGCATTGGATAAGGTTGACAGTGTTGGTTTAAAATATATTGAGCCCAACACTTTTACAAGAGCCGGTGCTGAATTAAAAGATTCTATTATTATGTCGCTATCTCCTGCGGGAATAGAAAAACTGAAAGCGTTGATTGCGCAGAAAGGGTTAACGTGCGAATCAATTTACATAGCTGGTGACACCACTTTAAAATCATGGGTAAAACAATTCGATATTGCGAAACAATTTGGCGTACAATTCGTAACTACCGAGCCGCCATTGAATATGTGGAACCAGGTTGATAGTCTTGCGGGTGCTTACGGAATTAAAGTAGCAATACATGAGCATTGGAATGGCTTTAGTCATTATTGGGATACTGATACAACATTGATGGCAATAAAAGATCATCCAAACTTTTATGTATGTGCAGATCTTGGGCACTGGCCCAAGAGCGGAGTAGATCCGTTGGATGCTGTTAAGAAATTAAGCGGTCATATTATTGCGGTACATTTTAAAGATATTGCTGCATACAATGACCCAAAATTGAAAGATGTGGTTACAGGAACAGGTGTGGTAAAATTTCCTGAAATATTTGCTGAACTGAAGAGGCAAAATTTTAACGGGCATATTTATATAGAAAGAGATTCGATAGAACCGGCAGGCAATGTAGCTTCTGTAATGCAGGAAATAAAATATTATAACGACCAGGTAAGTAAGCTAAAGTAACAGTAAATATTATTAAAGAATAATGCGTGCACAGGTCTTTTGATCTGTGCATTTTTTTTACCATTCAATGATATCCTAAACCACTTATAAAACAATTTTATTTCAGTGCTTACTATTACACATATTTGTATTCCAGCCTTCACCACTTTTCCCAGATCTTAACCGGTTTATTTATTGCTAAAAAAGAAATTTTATGAGAAAGTCATTTCTGCTGACCGGTACTTTAATGCTTATGATATGGGTTAGTATCTCCTGTTATCATTATGATGACCACAATATCAGTATAAGTGTAAGTGAAACAAAAAGCACTTATAAAATGTCTGCACATTTCAACAGGAGTAAAACAAAAGAGGTGCATGAATACATGGATAAGAAACTTGGTTATCCAAATAACGTCTCTTTTGTAAACAGTGAAATAGATGCTACACTTACATTGCAGGACGCAACAACATTTTATATAAGATCATACCCCGGGGAATTGGAAATAAAACTTGACAAAGAAAAAAATTCTTATGAAGCATATGAAAGAGTAAAGAAAATGTGTGAAGGAATAAAATCTGTGGTAGCAGGTAAATAAGAAATATTCATTAGCTGAAATAATTAGTCATCCTTTCTGCTTTGCCCTTTACGATTTATTTGGCGGCTTCAACCATTTTTAAAATATCTTCTACAAATACTGCCTGTTGTGCTTTTTTGCCGTCGCTCCAAATACATTCATACCTGTCTATAATGGCGATGTTCCCATTAGAAGTATGAGATTCAGCATGACCTTTCACGGTCATTAGGGGGCTGCCGGTTTTTAAGACTACTTTATCGCCTGCTTTAAATTTGTTTGCCATTACAGATGGTTTATGCGCACAAGGTATTACTAATAAAATAATGGAGCGATTTATTTATTCTGTGCCGTTGCAAACTGCTTTAAATGTTGCCGGGTATTAACTGGTATTTTAACGGAATTTTTTATATCCTCTTTATGTAAAATGGCATGCATTTGCGTCTAATAAGTATAAAACGCTTACTATGGAAAGGAACTCTACACAACAGGAAATATTACTGATGACAGGCTCAGGTTTTTTTCAGCAACAATGCTTTGAAAAGAATGAACAGGACAACAGTAAAAATTTATCCCAGGAAGAAAAGATTGAAGAAGCATGCTGGAACGGTTTGCTCCACGAATTACTTCCCGATGTAATAAATAAAGATGCAGATGGCAAAGCACTAATGCTTTGGCAGGTTACGCCGTGCAAATCTTTCCTGGAGATTGAACTGTGTGAAACGCCGGCTGCAAGCGACAGGTATTACTCAATCGATCCATATACTTTTCTGCGCGAAAGTTTCAACAATTAATTCCTATATATTGCCTCTTATAAAAAGCCCGCTTTTAATAAAGCGGTTTTTCTTTTTTGTGTATCAAACTTTTTATAAGCATTAAACTTTCGTTGCGTCGCACTCTTGTACGCTTTGTTCATTAATGATCTGAACGATGCAGAGTGCGACGCAACGAAAGCTTAATAGAAATTTTAAAGCCGGGTTCATAAAGCCATTGAATCCAAACTTAATGCACATCTTTACCACGCTATCATTTTGAAGTCTCCATTTACGGAGATTTATACGGTTTACAGGACAGTGCAGGACGGTTGCTCAGGTTTATGGTGTATTTTAGAACGCTTATATTAGTGTTTCAATAACCCAACTTGCCATGAAGAAAGCAATTGTATTAACAGCAATTCTACAGTTATTTGTTCTTGTAAATTTTGCACAATTAAAAGTGCAATATCTGCTAACGGAAAATCTTACCAATCCCATTGGTCTTGATGTAACACAACCTCGTTTTAGCTGGCAACTGGTTGCCGGTGCAAGAAGAAATGTAATGCAATCGGCTTATGAGATCATGGTGTCTTCACCCAAAGGAAATGTTTGGAAGAGTGGCAAAGTAATGAGCGATTCTTCTGTGCATGTAATGTATAAAGGTGTGCCTCTGCAAAGCGGCACAAAATATACATGGGAAGTTCGTGTGTGGGATAACAGCGGAAGCAAGCCTTCAGCATGGAGTGAGCCCGCATTTTTTCAGACAGCATTATTAAATGTTGCTGACTGGAAAGCAAAATGGATTGCACCAGGTTATGTAGAAGATTCTGTAATGCGGCCAAGTCCATATTTCAGGAAGGAATTTGCTACAAAGAAAAAAATAAGTGCTGCTGTTGCGTACATCACTGCTCATGGCATGTATGAAGCGCAGATAAATGGCGTTCGTGTCGGTGATGCATATTTAACGCCGGGCTGGACTTCTTATAAAAAGCGTTTGCAGTATCAAACCTATGATGTTTCGAATCTATTAAAGAACGGAAGCAATGCAATTGGCGTAACACTTGGCAGCGGCTGGTATCGTGGCATTATTGGGTTTACGAATAGCATTAATGTTTATGGAAAAGATATTGCATTATTAATGCAGCTTGAAATAACCTATTCAGATGGCTCTAAAGAAATAATTGTTTCAGATGATTCGTGGAAATCATCAACCGGTGCTATCCGTTATGCAGAAATATATAACGGAGAAACTATTGATGCACGCATGGAAAAGAAAGGCTGGAGCAATCCCGGTTATGACGATAAAGACTGGGATGATGTAAAAGTTATGGATTATTCAATGAATGTGTTGCTTGCAGAATATAATGAACCTGTAAAAATGCATGAAACATTCAAGCCTGTAAAAATATTTACCACACCAAGAGGAGAGAAGGTGATAGACTTCGGGCAGAACCTTGTTGGTTGGGTAGTGGTAAAAGTAAAAGGCAATGCAGGAGATAAGATAACACTTTCACATGCCGAAGTACTAGATAAAGAAGGTAATGTTTATCTCGATAATCTCCGTGAAGCAAAAGCACAGGACACTTATATTTTAAAAGGTGGTGAAGAAGAAACATTTCATCCGCATTTTACCTGGCAGGGTTTTCGTTATTGCAAAGTAGAAGATTACCCCGGAGAAATTACTGCAGATAATTTTGAAGCGGTTACGTTGTATTCCGATATGACACCAACAGGCACCTTCACTTCTTCTAATGCACTTATTAATCAACTGCAACATAATATTCAATGGGGCCAAAGAGGAAACTTTCTTGATGTGCCAACTGATTGTCCCCAAAGAGATGAAAGACTTGGCTGGACCGGTGATGCGCAGGCATTTTCAAGAACAGCCTCTTTTAATTTCCGTGTAAATAACTTCTTTACAAAATGGTTGAAAGACCTTGAAGCAGATCAGCAAAATGGTGTGGTGCCTTTTGTAATTCCAAATGTATTAGGAGCAGCAATTAGCAGCGCAGGCTGGGCAGATGTTGCCACCATTGCTCCATGGAATATGTATTTGGCTTATGGCGATAAAAGAATTTTAGAAAACCAATACAGCAGCATGAAAGCTTATGTGGAAAGCATTCGCAAGATCGCAAAGAATGATCTCTGGAATACGGGCTTTCATTTTGGCGATTGGTTATTCTATCGTCCCGAAGATGACAATGATGGCCGTGCTGCAGTTACCGATAAATATTTAATTGCGCAATGTTTCTATGCAAACTCAACTCAGTTGTTGATCAACGCTGCAAAAGTATTGGGCAACACCAAAGATGTTGATGAGTATACGAATCTTTTGCAGCATATAAAAGATGCATTCAATAAAGAATATGTTACAGAAAGTGGAAGACTCGTTTCAAGTACGCAAACTGCTTATGTGCTTGCACTCAACTTTGATATGCTGCCTGAAAACCAACGCCGGCAGGCTGCGCAGCGTTTGGCTGATAATGTAAAAAGTTATGGTAATCACCTTACAACGGGTTTTCTTGGCACGCCATATCTCTGTCATGTGTTAACGCGTTTTGGGTTTACAGATGTTGCTTATAAATTGTTATTGCAGGATACTTATCCTTCATGGTTGTATCCTGTAAAGATGGGTGCCACAACGATCTGGGAAAGATGGGACGGCGAAAAACCTGACAGTACTTTTCAAACACCGGGTATGAATTCATTCAACCACTATGCGTATGGTGCTATCGGCGATTGGATGTATCGCAAGATGGTTGGTCTTGATACATACGAAGATGGTGTTGGTTATAAGCACATAAAAATTCAACCACATATCGGGGGAGATTTTACAAATGCATCGGCTTCTCTTAAAACTTATTATGGAACTGTTAGCAGCGGATGGAAAATTAATGCTGATAAAATTTTAATGGATGTTACTATTCCTGCAAACACAACTGCAACAATTTATTTACCTGCTTCAACTGCAGGTTCAGTAATGGAAAGTGGCAAGGCATTGAGTACAGATATCAGGGTAAATGGTGTTGAAGATGGTTATGTTGTAATAAATGTTGGTTCCGGTAAATATCATTTTGAAGTGCCAAAAATTACAACACTTGCAAGCAGTATAAACGTTGACGACTACATTGGAAAATATAAAACGGGTGGCGGCATGGTTGATATGATTGAGATCGTTGCAGAGAATGGAAAGCTGATTGCAAAAGTAAGAACCAACAGCGGCGAACTTCAGCCGGTAAAAGATGCGAAAGATAAATTTACCAGTGCGGATGGTTCTACTGTTACATTTACAAGAGATGCAACTAGCAAAGTTGTAAAAATAAAAATGGATGCACTGGGTATGACGTTCGAAGGTGTGAAGCAATAATTTTATTTACCCAACTGCATTACTGCTATTATGCTTACTTGCGTCGCACGCTTGTGCTGCAGAAATAAAGTTCAACACAAGTGTTACTTCACAAACTTTCAGGTCAATTGATTTTTATGGCAGTTACTTTTGTGGGTAACCATACCTGCATGGCATTATTGCCGCGGTTTGCCCATGTGTAATAAGGAATTGCTTTAATGGTTGTTGTTTGAGTATTTACGGAATTGCCATCAGCGGCGGCAACAATCACAGATGCCTTTGCTTCCAGTGCAACTATCTTTTCAGTCAATACATTAGAATTTACTATGATAAATGTAGAGCTTTGTGGCAGCAACAAATTCCATACACCTTCATTATTATCTTTCATTTCTACGCAGTAAACAAGTGGTCCACGTTGTAATGCGATCCTGTTTGCATCAGCGGTAACTTCTGACCTGGCAACAATCTTTCTTACCTGCATTGGCAACAGCATGGTAACAACATCGCCTTTTTTCCATTCCCGGTCAATTACAGCATAGCCAAGTTCTGTATTGTAAGTAGCAGGTTTCCCATTTACAAGAATTGTTACTGAATCATTGTAATGATCAGTGTATCCATACAGATCCCCGGGCACCGGCGTATTTACCGCCCAACCTGGAATGCGTATATGTAATGCATATTGCATTTTCTTATCAGGTTGCGCAGTAATATTTATATTACCATCCCAGGGATAATTTGTTTCCATGCGTATGCCAACATTTCCCTTTTTTAATGCAATATTTGTGTTGCTGCCTACAAAAAGATTCACCCAGATATCTTTTTCATTATTCGCGTAAATATAATTACCGAGAGAAGCGATCAATCGTGCAATATTAGCCGGACAACACGCTGTGCCAAACCACTCACGCCTGCTATTCTGCCCATTTGAAGCAAGTGGGTTACCATAAAAGAAATGATCGCCACTAATAGAAATGCCATCAAGTGCACCATTGTATAAACTTCTTTCAAGCACATCCATGTATTTGCTTTCGCCTGTCAATGCGTTCATGCGCTGGTTCCAGAAAACCATGCCTACGGATGCACAGGTTTCGCAATAAGCATATTCATTCGGAAGATCATAATCTTTACTAAAACCTTCATTACCGCCCGATGAACCAATACCGCCGGTGATGTACATGTTCCGGCCTACAACATCATTCCATACATTTTTCATCGCATTCATATAGCTGGTGTCGCCGGTTTGTGCGGCTACATCGGCAGCACCGGTATAGAGATACATTGCCCTTACGGCGTGCCCTGTTATCTCTGTTTGCTGACTTACCGGCAACACATCCTGTGCATAAGCAGTGTCTTTCCAGTCGGTCCATGTATAACCATGCGCATAGCCATGCCCACGTTCTTCAAGTAACCAATGCGATAGGTTTAAATATTTTTTATTACCCGTTACACGATACAATTTCACAAGTGCCAGTTCGAGTTCTTCGTGACCGGTAACCCAATGCCTTTTACCGGGACCAAAAACAGAATCAAAATAATCAGCCCATTTAATACATATATCTAAAAATTTTCTTTTGCCGGTTGCATTGTAATAGGCAACTGCAGCTTCAATCATATGACCGGCATTATAATCTTCATGCATACTCATGTCCGTCCATCGCAGGCTAAGATCATTCAAAGTAAAATAGGTATTCAGGTAGCCATCCGGTAATTGTGCCGCAGCAATTTTATCTATCCATTCATCTGCTTTTGCTTCCAGCGCAGAATCATGATCATTGGCTATTGAATAAGACATTGCTTCCAGTGCCTTGAATACATCGCTGTCATCATAAAAAATCCCTTCATGTTTCTCGCCTTTCTTTCTTGCCACTTTTTCAAAATTTCTAAGGCGTGGCGTAGCCACTTCCGTTTGGTAAATGCATGCATTAAGTGTAGTAGTTGCTACGAGATCCATTTTAGGCTTCCAAAAATGATCTGTAATATTTACTCTTGAAAAAACAACAGGATCAAAATGCTGAATGCTTTGTGCGTTTGCTGCATCAATACATATTATTGATGCAAGAATAGTGATGGCAGATCTCATTGAAAAGAATTTAAAGCGTACTTGTAAAAATAGTTGATGTGTGTTTAATTTATTCAAATGTTTTTTTGAGCCAGGCAATTGAATAACAATTGGGCTGTTGTTGCGTCGCACACTTGTACGCAGGAAAATATTTCAGCAATAATAAGTTTACATGTTTCCACTATTTGTATTTGAATTACTCGTAAACTTGTTATGCAATGTATTTGCCGAACAACGCTATAGTGTACAAGTGTGCGACGCAACAAAAGTCTGGTAGTTGCTGTAAAGTTGGGGTCATAAATATTTCTTTTAAAATCTTCTTGCTATGAATAAAAAAATAAAATGCTTTTTACTTGGCTTTGTTTTTTTTAGCAATCTGGTTGCACAACAAATAGATCCATCTATTTTGCATGAACAGTGGAAAGCCAGGTGGATCGCGGTCCCCGGCGAACCATCAAAAGAATATGGGGTGTATTTATTCAGAAAGAATATTGATGTTACCGGCAAACCATCTTCTTTTGTAGTGCATGTCTCCGGCGATAACAGGTATAAATTATTTGTAAATGGAAATCTTGTTTCGCTTGGTCCGGCACGCAGCGACCTGTATTACTGGAATTTTGAAACTGTTGATATTGCTGCATATTTGACTACCGGAAAAAATACATTGGCTGCAATTGTCTGGAATGATGGCGATGAAAGACCGGAAGGACAGATATCAAACCGTACTGGTTTTGTTATGCAGGGAGACACGCAAAATGAATCTGCAGTAAATACAAACGATTCATGGAAATGTATGCGTGATGTGGCTTATAAGCCGTTAACAGGTGTTGGCTATTATACTTATTATGTTGCAGGTCCGGGTGAGTTGGTTGATATGAAACAATCCGTGCAGGGCTGGATGAAAAATGATTTTGATGATAGTCAATGGTTGAAAGCATCGCAGAACTGGTCCGGAGCTTCACCAAAAGGCATTGGTGATATTAATGGTTGGATGATGGTGCCATCTCCATTGCCGCAAATGGAAAGAACAACACAACGGTTGAAAGCGTTAAGAAAAGCAACAGGAATAAATGCACCGGGAGGTTTTCCTGCGACAAAAACTTCTTTCACTATTCCTGCAAATACAAATGCAATATTGTTGCTGGATCAATCTTATTTAACCAATGCATATGTAACATTGCAATTCTCAAAAGGCAAAGATGCAGCAATAACATTGAAATATGCAGAAGCTTTGTTTGAGAAAGATCCTACAGGCAGAGGCATGCAACCTAAAGGAAACCGTGATGTGGTAGAAGGAAAATATTTTGTTGGCAGAAGAGACAGCATTATTTCAAGTGGAGAAGATAAACAAGACTTTACTACTTTATCGTACAGAACATTTCGTTACATACAATTAACTGTTCAAACAAAAGATGAACCGTTAACCTTGGATGATCTTTATGGAACATTCACGGGGTATCCATTTAAACTGAATGCAAAATTTTCTGCAGATGATAATGATACACTAAATAAAATTTTGGAAATAGGCTGGCGCACTGCAAGATCATGTGCTATGGAAACATACATGGATTGCCCTTATTATGAACAGTTGCAATATATTGGCGACAGCCGCATACAGGCGCTTGTAACATTGTACAACAGTGGTGATGATCGTTTGGTGCGCAATGCCATCAATCAAATGGATCATTCACGCATTGCAGAAGGAATAACGTTGAGCCGACATCCATCTTTTTCTCCGCAACAGATCCCAACATTTTCTTTGTGGTATATTGGCATGTTGCATGATTACTGGATGTATCGTGGCGACAGCAATTTTATAAAGGACAAATTGCAGGGTGTAAGAAATGTGTTGTGGTTTTACAGCAAATATCAGCAGACAGATGGAGCATTAAAAGGCGTGCCTTACTGGATGTTCACCGATTGGGTTGATGACCGCAAAGGCTGGAGCGGTGGCACGGCACCTTATAGTAAAGACGGAAGCTCTGCTGTGCTTGATCTTCAATTGCTGTGGGCATTACAGGTTGCCGCAGATATGGAGAAACATTTAGGTTCTGCAGAATATGCAGCCACTTATACAAATAAAGCAATGCAATTACAGAAAACGATTCGTGCAAAATATTGGGATGCATCCAAAGGTTTTTTTGCAGATACAGATGATAAAGATATTTACTCACAACATGCAAATGCGTTGGCAATTCTTACCAACACGATTGAAGGCAGCGACGCAACTGCATTGGCAAAGAAAATACAGACAGATAATTTGTTGGCACCAGCATCTATTTATTTCAAATATTATTTGCACATGGCTTATACCAAAGCGGGCCTTGGAAATGATTATTTGAAATGGCTTGATATATGGCGGGACAATATTAAGATGGGCATGACCACTTGGGCAGAGATTTCAAACATAAGTGAAACACGTTCTGATTGTCATGCATGGGGTGCAAGTCCAAATATAGAATTTTACAGAACTATTCTCGGTATTGATTCCGATGCACCAGGTTTTAGTAAAATAAAAATTGAACCACATCTTGGCGATTTGAAAAATGCAGAAGGTTCTGTTCCGCATCCAAACGGAACAATTGTTACCAGTTATAAAATGGATGGAGGTAAATGGAATATTGAAATTACTTTACCTGCAAATACTTCCGGAAGATTTGTATGGAAAGGAAAACCATATCCATTGAAAGTTGGCAGTAATAAATTTTTGTTGTAATATTTTTATTTGACGGGCTGAAGAGCTGCAATGTTGCTTCTGTTGTGTCACTCACTTGTACGTTCAATTCATTATTGAACAAAGTAAAAAGTCAAAATTCAAAAGCACGAAGACTTTTTTGAATTTTGACTTTTGAATTATTTTGCAGTACAAGTGTGCGACGCAACAGATGATGCTATGAAAAACTTTTGCTGGTAAACAAACAATTTGTCTTTATTTCAAATTTTTATCCGGCTTTGCTACATGTTGCTTCAGCGTTAAATAATCTAGAAAGTAAATAACCTTTAGAGAGAGATTATTATTGTTGTCTGATTTGATCGTGTTTTTGAAGTTTTCAAAATAGCGTGATTCTACATCGTTACTGAAATACTGCGTTGCATTCTTCCAAACAATATTGATGAAGCTTCCCGGCGCAAACTGCCATGAGTAAACCATGTCTATATTAAAGAAATTTACATTTTGGTTTGCGTCAGGATGAAAGTCTGGATTAGGTTTTAGCGTTCCATCGTGTTGAAGTATAAAGAAATCTTTGTTGTCAACCGTACTTAGATAATGCCTTGCTCTGAAAGTAATTCCCATCTTGTTGGTGAAACTATATTTTACACTTAGCGTATTTTCAACTGTGTTTACTTTTCGTTTTGCAAAATTGATATCACTGCTTCCGTCAACATAAGTATAGCCCATATTGTTCAACTGCGGGGAGAGATTTAAATTATGCGAAAGACTTAATTTATTGTTGATCCTAAAGTTTTGTCCCATAGAGATGTTTGCACTAAACTGGCCGTAAAAATTTATGCCTGTTTTTGTAAACGCATCTATGAAGAAAGAATATTTTTTACTGTCGTTACTCTCGGCCCATGCTTCTACCATTATATTACTACCACGCTTAAAGAACCAACCGGTTTGTCTTGGTTCATAAAAATCATTTTGTTTAAAGTTGTACCCTGTAAATATTCCAAAGAACCAAAGCTTTTTGGTTTGTACGTTAGCGTTTACATTAAAACCTGCAGATTGATATTTTTCATCTACCGGTGCAATCTTCTTTGCAAGCATGCTGCTGTTAACGTTGAAGTTAACATTGATGCGATTATACCAACCTTTTGGTTCATTAAAATGATAGCCCATCCATAAATAATGATTGATATAATTGTTATTGGTAAAATAACCCATATCATCACTGCTATATTTGGTATCTGTTCTTTCCTGTGACAAATTGAAATTAAAACGGCCACTGGTTTTACCAAAATGTAATTCATGACTAAAACCGGTTTCTGTTTTTCCTTCTGATAAATAGCCAAAACGATTGCTTACAGCAAGTTTACCACCAAGGTTATAAGTGTTCTTTTTATTATTTAATTCAAATAGGCCTGCTGTTACATTAGCATCATAATCTTTGCCGCTGCGCCATACATTTGTGTTGATAAGTGATACACTGGAATTGTGTTTCAGGGTTTGATCAAGAACAAATACATTGTAATTAGTCAATGGATCGGTGAGTAACTGGCTCTGTTCTTTTGTTGAAGTGTTTTCTATTGTGGCATATTGTGGTTTAGTGATCGCATTTAAAAAGCCAATGCCCAGGCCACTTTGTGTACGGCCTGAAATTTTTGTAGCGTTGATCAATTTAGATTCCGTTGGATTTTTTATGATGCTTTCTGAACTATCTATCTCATTATACACATCATACCTGTGAATAGGAGAGCCGCCTATTCTTCTTGAATAAAATAAATTTCCTTTACTAAATAATTCAGTTCCCTCTGTAAAGAAATTCCGGTACTCATTATATTTTACTTCAAACGGTGTAAGATTCAGAACCTGGTTATCACTTTGCACCTGCCCGAAATCCGGTATCAGCGTAGCATCTAAAGTAAATGCCTGGTTAATGCCATACTTTACATCAAGGCCACCATTAACCTGGCTTGTCCAGTTTTTTTCAGCAGGATTATTATATGGGTAATGATTGCCATAAACTGACAAATAAGGTGAGAATTGCAAACGCAATGGTGGCTTTATATTCGATAAGCCTTTCCATATACCTTCCTGTGTAAGAAAGCCATTTACATTTACATCAATTGGATTCCACGTATTTTGTTCTTCTGTTTTCCTTCTTCTGCGTGTTATGTTAACGCCCCAATCCTGCACATCTTTTTTGCCAAAGCGAATAGCAGAAAAAGGGATGAACATTTCAAAACTCCAGCCACTATCTGTTATAACGGCACCGCTTTTCCATACGCCGTTCCAGCTAAAATCTTCCATGTCTCCATCCATACTTGGCGGGTTCATTTTTGCATCCCATTGTTCACCTAATGGCGTCACAAAATATTCAAAGCCGTTTAGCTTATCATTGTATGTGTCAAAAATAACCCCGATATAATCATTGGTTCCATAGCCGTCACGCACTCCCATAAGTTGCGTGGCAATACTGTCTTTGCTTCTTTCATAACAAAAGCCCCCAAAATAAATCCCTTCGTCACTATACATTAAATAGGCAATTGTTCTGTTTTCAAAATTTTCTTTAGCGCCCATCTTTGGTCTGAAGTAAACCAAATCAGTCATTACAGCTGCATCTTTCCATGCTTCCTCATTTAACACTCCATCAATTTTTAAAATGCCTGCTGTACGTTTTGCATCAAGCACCCTGGGTTTGTTTGTTTGTGCCGTGCTTCTAAAAGAAACAAGCAGAAAAAAGATGAATAATGCAGTGCTGGTTTTCATGATCCTGTATAAAGGTTTTATGCTGAACGGGATAAGTGTGCAAAATGTTACACTACTAGTTTTTTCGTAGATTCAAAATTCAAGGATATTGATACCGGTAAACAGTTAATTTATGTAAAGAGTAGTTTATGGCTGACGAATGGTAAGAGAGAAGCGAAATATTTTTTTGAGCCAGGGTTAAGAATCTGCATAAAGATTTTGTTGCGTCGCACACTTGTACGTTTTACTTATAAAGCAACAAAGTAAACAGGACAGGATTGTATAAGATAAATGGGAATGTAAACGACTGTATAGTTTTTGCTGTCGTTAAAATTATTTTTTTCGCAGATTAAAAGTAAAGTTTATCTGGCTACTCTTTTATAAACTTTTGGGTAAATAAAGTTTTATCTGGCATCAATATCCTCACAAGATAAAGACCGGTTGCCAGTTGTCTTACATCAATGCTTTCCATAACAAGCTTATTTTCAGTAAAAGATGTGGATTGCTGACGTAGTATTTTGCCTGTGCCATCAAAAACAATTATGGAGCCATTGCCACTTTGTTTCGCTATAATTTCTATCCAAAGTCTGTCTGATACAGGATTTGGATACATCCTGAAAGGCACGGCATCGGGTCCTTTTACTGAAACAATATTTGAATAGCCATAAGTTGTATCACTGTTGAGTTGCCTGATACGATAGAAAGTAACACCGCTGTAATCATTATAATCGGGTAAATGATAATTCTTTTTGAAGTTGGTTTTTGTTGAAGCCAATGCAAAATTAATAGTGGCAAAATGAAAGGTATCGGCAGGTGATCTTTCAATATTAAAGCCCGATGCTTTGAACGCATATTTTGTTTCCCAATTCAGGTCAATGGTTAAATTGTTTGCTCTCTCTGCTTTAAGGGTAAGTGCAGGCTTCTGATCTTTTAGAGATAAACAATTTGCTTTTGCTTTATTTATAAATTCAGCCGTTTTGAATGTAATAACACTGGGTTCTAAAAGATCAATATGTACGAAATTTATTTTTCTTTCAGCAGGTTGTATCATATTTTCAGCTGGCCGTATGGGAGTAAATGCAAACGGCATTGCTGCTTTTTTTTGAACAGGCAGTTTAGATGCCGTTAGCTGTGCTTCAGTGTTTCGCGAAAGCATCAGGCCGGTAAGTATGCATAATAACAGGTATTTTTTCATCAGCATGAATTTTTATTACAGATAAAAATGTGCACCTCAGCTATGGACTGTGCATCAATAGAATGATTCACTTAGCTACAACGGTAACTGTTATGGGAAAACATAATTCCATTCTGCATTGGATTGAACATCCCAGCCATAGGTTGTCTTGTCCCCTCCGCTGCCATCTGCTCTTTGTTTGCGTTGCTGCCACGCAATTCTTGACGGACTTAACGAAATAGCAAAAGTGGGATATTCAGAACTGGCAGATTCCTGAACTGACGTTATAGTAACATCTTCCATACGAATCTTATAATAGGTAAAAGCGGTAGTTCCTGGTTTTATCATATAAACATCCACACTGGTAAGTTTTGTGCCATTATAAAGTAGTTTCTTAAATAAAACGGAAGCAGGATTTATAGACATCATAAAGTTGAACTCTGAGGTGGATGTTTGGCAGCCTGTGGTACCGCTGGGACAGCCACTCTCTCCTTGAGAAAAAGAAAGTCCATCAATTTCACCGGTGTGTCCGGGCACAACAGAGCCACCGTTTAATAGCGTAGTTCCATCAAGTGCTTTGATTAATACCTGATGTGATTGTGCAATTACACTGTTGCAATAAAATATACATGCTGCAATAAACGACAAGGCAATAATTTTTCTCATACAATTTGTTTTAAATGATCATAACATGTCAAAGACAGTACTGGCGTATTACTTAACTAAACTGGTGTGATAGATTTGTTAGCGGTACGGTTTGAAAGGATAAACAGAAAAGCCCAATACTGCGTAAGTTAAAGAAATAAAAGAGAGGAATAAATTATTTTTTGCCTTATGATATTTTGTTCTAATTCGATGGAAAAAATACCGACAAAAAGAGCTCCAAAATAAGAAGCCGTTATAAAGCGCAATAAGTTTTGAGCAAAATTTTATATCAATCTTACACAATTTTACGTTGTTAAATTATATATGCAGATAAACATAAGGTTTTGAGATATATGTGCAATTAAAGTTACCCACCGCTTTTATAGCGTAGCTTTAATGTAAGAAAATAAATTGCTGCGTAATGGGCAATTGATTTATAGTAAAAACAAATTCCTATGTTACAAACAAGTTGTGAAATTCGCGGGTTGCTGTATAAACTAAAATATACCCGTATAAATACAAAAGAAGGAGAATTATTTAAAGGCATTCTTTTTTTAGAAAATGCTTTTGGCTTTTCTTATATTATTAAGGAAGGGAAAATAGTTTTATTCGATCCATCTTTTGCTGACCAGGTTCGTAAAGACGCTATCATTAAAGCCATTGCAGAAGATATCAAAAATAGCTATATTAAGTTTCGCCGGCCGGGTATGTAGATACTTATGATACCGGCTGCAGTATTTCATAGGAGCTTTTCTTGCGTCGCACTCTTGTGCAATTTGGATGTGAAGCGGCAATCGATAAGTTACCAATTTTATTTTATTGTATTAAACGTTTAATACCCTTCAAAACGCACAAGTGAGTGACACAACAATCGATGCCATAAAATGCCGCAGCTAGTGACAAAAAAATAAAGCGGCATTCACAAATACCAAAATAAAATAATAGCCAGATTTGTAAATACAAAAGCCGGCTATCAAAAAATGTATATGATAACCGGCCTTATAAAAATCATTCACTACACAGCCGCTAATATTTCTGCATCCTCTTTTTCTTTCAAAGCTTTTATAAGATCAAGCGCTTCTGCAACCACATCGCACATAATGGTTACAAGAGAACCGGGCTTTGCGGTATTGTAGGCATGCATGATCGCTTCCTTCTCATTGTAGATAATGGTAATAGGAATTTCTTTTGCTCTTGTTTCATTAATTCCTTCTACCAATAAATTTACAATCTCTTCTGCGGTGCGGCCACGCAGGTTTTTATCCTGGCGTATAATGATCTCATCAAAACATGTGGCAGAGATGCGGCCAAGATCTTTAATGTCTTCATCACGCCTGTCACCAGTACCGCTGATGATACCCACTTTTGGTGTGCCATCCATCTTACTTACAAAATCGCAAAGTAGTTCAAGACCTGCAGGGTTGTGTGCAAAGTCAACCAGGAACTTGAATGTGCGGAACTCGAATAAATTCAAACGTCCCGGTGTTTGCGAAGCAGAAGGAACAAATGTGCTTAATGCACTGCGTATGTCTTCAATGGAAATATCTTTAAATAGATATGTGGCAAGCACAGCAGGTAATGTATTCATAATATTATGCAATGCTTTGCCACCATAAGTAATAGGAATGTCTGTAACCTTTGCCACACGAATCTTCCAGGTGCCTTTCATGATTGTTACATAACCATTTTCATACACTGCTGCATAACCACCTTCAGCACAATGTGCTTTGATACGCGGATTATTTTCATCCATGCTGAAGTAAGCAACATTACATTCAAGGCCTTTATGCATGTTATATACCAGATCATCATCTGCATTTAAAATAGCAAAGCCACTTTTAAATGTCGTTTCAGGAATTACAGCTTTTACACGAGCCATTTGTTCTAAAGTATCGATGCCACCAAGTCCTAGATGATCCGCTGTAACATTCGTAACAATACTTACGTTGCAATTCTGAAATGCCAAACCACTTTTCAACAAACCACCTCTTGCACATTCGAGCACTGCAAAATCTACAGTGGGGTCTTTTAATACAAATTGAGCACTCAATGGTCCGGTACAATCGCCTTTCATCAGCAGTTGATTTTGTATATACACACCATCGCTGGTAGTGTAACCAACTTTTTTTCCTGCAGTTTTACATATATGAGCTGTTAAGCGTGTTGTGGTTGTTTTACCATTCGTTCCGGTTATGGCGATGATTGGAATACGGCCTTCACTTCTGTTGGGGAACAACATGTCAATTACTGGCTCAGCCACATTGCGTGGTAAACCTTCACTTGGTTCTATGTGCATGCGGAAACCCGGCGCTGCATTGACTTCCAGGATAGCGCCACCATTTTCACTTACCGGTGTGCGCAGATCTTTTGCCATAATATCGATGCCGCAAATATCGAGACCGATGATGCGGGCAATGCGCTCACACATTACAATATTTGCAGGATGCACTTCATCTGTTACATCTGTTGAAGTGCCTCCGGTTGATAAGTTGGCTGTTGGCTTCAATAATACCAATTCTCCTTTTGGCGGAATGGTTTCTACTGTATAACCCACTTCATCCAGCATCTTTTGTGTAAACTGGTCAATGGTTATTTGCGTCAGTACTTTTTCATGACCATATCCTCTGCGTGGATCTTTATTCGTTTCATCTATCAGCCATTGAATAGTATGTTCACCATCTCCTGTAATTGCAGCAGGAGTGCGCAATGCAGCGCAGATGAATTTGTAATTAATAACGAGGATACGAAAATCAAAACCTGTTATGAACTTTTCACAGATAACACTGCGGCCATACTTTTGCGCAGCTTCCAACGCTTTAGTAGCCTGCTCCCAAGTAGTGATGTTGGTAGTATTGCCTTTTCCGTGATTACCATCAATTGGTTTTATCACCAATGGGTAACCATATTTCACAATGGCATCTTTTAATCCTTCTTCATTGCGGATAACAGTACCACGTGGTACAGGAATTTCTGCAGCTTCTAATAGTGCTTTTGTTTCTTCTTTATCACAGGCAATATCAACGGCAATATTTCCTGTTGTGCTAGCAATGGTTGCACGAATTCTTTTTTGATGCACACCATAACCAAGTTGTACGAGACTTTGTTTATTCAGACGTATATAAGGAATACCACGTTTCAACGCTTCTTCTACAATGCAACCTGTAGAAGGCCCAAGCCTTGTGTCTTCGCGTATTTCACGCAAACGTTGTATATCTTCTGCAAGATCATAATGCACTCCATCCACCAATGCCTGTGCAATTTTTACGGATGCTTTTGCTGCATAAACACCCGCATCTTCTTCCATATAACTAAACACTACATAATAAATGCCTTCCTCACCCGTAGTGCGTGTGCGGCCAAAACCACAATCCATACCAGCCAGCGTTTGTAGTTCGAGTGCAATGTGTTCTATCACATGCCCCATCCAGGTGCCTTCACGAACACGTTTAAAAAATCCACCGGGCACACCTTCGCTGCAACGGTGTTCATACATCGTGGGAAACATAATTTCCAAACGCTCCAAAAAGCCATCGATCTTGTTGGTAGGAGATTGTTCAAGCTCTTCCAGATTCAAACGCATTTGAATTAATTTCAAACGGCGCACACTCCAGTAATTGGGGCCTTTAAGCACTTTGATGTCTTCAATTTTCATAGCAGATGTTTTCAGTTTACAGTTTCCGGTTTGTAAGAATGTAATTATGACGCCAGCTTTTAGTGCATGGGTCATCGTCCCTTGTGTCACTCACTTGTACAACAAAATATAATTGAACAGGAGCGAAATAAGAAAGATGAGTAAGATAGGGAAAAAAGATTTCCAATTAATAAAGCAGTATGAAAATTATTGCATCATTAGGATTGCCTGTAGTAAGAAAATTTTGGGTATGTAAAGTTGTTCTGCTCTGCAAAAGTTATACAGTACAAGGGTGCGACGCAACAGGGGTTCAACAATGATTTATGGCTTGGTACAAAAATCTCTTTAACAGGATGACTGTTCAGCAGCAACGTAAAAAATACTATAACTTCGCTCTTCATTTTGCAGGGAAACAATTATGAAAGTTGATTTTAAAAAATATGCGGATGGGCTGGTACCCGCTATAGTGCAGGATTATACCACGCACAAAGTTTTGATGCTTGGCTTTATGAATGAAGAAGCATTTCATAAAACAGAGACAACAGGCAAGGTTACTTTTTACAGCCGCAGCAAAAAACGTTTATGGACAAAAGGGGAAGAAAGCGGCAATTTTCTGGAACTGAAAAGTATCACATCAGATTGTGATAATGATACGTTGCTGGTAAAAGCAAATCCATTAGGGCCTGTTTGCCATACAGGAGCTGATACCTGCTGGAGTGAAAAAAATCACAGCGAAGATTTTCTATCTTACCTCGAAGACATCATTAACCTGCGCCGCAAAGCCGCGCCTGAAAATTCATATGTGGCAAGCCTTTTTGCAAAAGGCATTAATAAGATAGCTCAGAAAGTAGGAGAAGAAGCTGTTGAAGTGGTAATAGAAGCAAAGGATAAAAATGATGAATTGTTCCTGAATGAATCTGCCGATCTGCTCTTCCATTATTTGATTTTACTTAACGCCAAAGGCTATAAATTGCAGGACGTTTTGTATATTTTACAAAACCGTCATTCAAATAAATAATATGAGGAATTTATTATTGTTGTTGTTGGGATTGGTGCCGCTTTGTGTAATGGCACAGCATAATGAGGGCTTTGTTATTAATGGTACCATAAATGGATTACCTGATAATAGCCTTGTTTACCTGGCGGTAAATGGAGAGAATGATACGCTTGCAAAAGCTATTGTAAAAGAAAATAAGTTTATACTTTCCGGAAAATTTGATAACGCCGATGGCGTAATGCTGATAATGCCTTCTATTGCAAAAAGATTGTACCTTTTTATAGACAATGAAACCATCAATCTTATTGCATCGAACACCACGTTGAGCGATGTTACAATTACCGGTTCCTCCACGCAGTCTGAGTACGAAGAATTCATGAATGAAATTAAACCACTTGGAGATTTTGTAAATTATTATCGTTCGCAAGCACAGGGCGCTGCAACACAAGGTGGGAGGGATTCTGCCGGTATTATGCTTAATACAGCATACAATATTTATCAAACAAGTATAGACAGGTTTGTTAACCGCCGAAAGAATAGTCCTGTTGCTGCGTTGGTGCTTGCTTATAGTTATGATATGGATCCTAACAAAGATGCTGATTTGCTGGAACGCAGATTTTCGGTACTTGGCAGCGAGGCATTGAAAAGCCGTTTTTCACAAAATATACAACAGGTAATTGCCACTTCAAAAATTGGTGCAGTTGGAACTACTGCAATAGATTTTACACAAAAAGATACAGTTGATAAAGATGTTTCTTTATCGCAGTTCAAAGGCAAATATGTACTGGTAGATTTTTGGGCAAGCTGGTGCGGGCCGTGCAGGAGAGAAAATCCAAATGTAGTAGCTGCGTACAATACTTATAAAAATAAAAACTTTACCATCTTAGGTGTGTCACTTGACAGAGAAAAAGAGAGCTGGTTGCAAGCTATCAAAGCAGATCATCTTGCATGGACACACTTGTGGGATGCAGATAATAAAGTATCCGGTTTATATCATGTAGACCTTATACCTCAGAATTTTCTTATAGACCCCAACGGCGTTATTATTGCCAGGAATTTGCGTGGACCGCAACTAAACGAAACACTAAAGCAAGTGTTGAAATAATTTATACTACTTCTCTTTGTAATAATTTTTTTGAGCCTGACTTTTAGTTAAGCATTAAACTTTTGTTGCGTCGCACACTTGTACTTTCTTTTTTGTTTTCAGCTTTGAGGAAGTATGAATTATAAAATTCATTTTGCATCAGCCGAATATTTATATAAACGTTGAAGAGTGCGACGCAACAGGTGTTTAATAGAATTGCTGCAGTTTGGTAAAAAAATAAATGCTACTGAAGTTGTCGCTTATACATTTGAATAGTATTCTGAAAGCCTAAATACAAGGCATCGCAAACAATAGCGTGACCAATGGACACCTCATCGAGCCATGGTATTTGCTGTTTAAAAAATTTTAAATTATGCAGGTCAAGATCGTGACCGGCATTTACACCAAGGCCCAGTTCTTTTGCTTTTTGAGCAGCAGCTGTATAAGGCGCTACTGCTCTGTTTTTATCGTTAAGAAAATTGATGGCGTATGCTTCGGTATATAATTCAATTCTGTCTGTACCTGTTTCTGCAGCAGCTTCCACCATTTCAATAACGGGATCAACAAAAATAGAAACACGTATGCCTGCGGCTTTAAAAATTGCAGTCATTTGTTGCAGGTATGCTTTATGTGTAATGGTATCCCATCCATGGTTGCTGGTTATCTGTCCCAGTGCATCCGGTACCAATGTAACCTGTTGCGGTTTTGTTTCCAGTACAAGATCAACAAACTTTTGCTCTGAGCAATTGCCTTCAATATTGAATTCTGTAGTAATGATCTTTTTTATTTCCCGCACATCATTATAACGGATATGTCTTTCATCGGGGCGTGGATGCACCGTAACACCATCCGCACCAAAACGCTGTGCATCTATGGCGGCTTTTACAACATCAGGATTATTGCCACCACGGCTGTTTCGCAGTGTGGCAAATTTGTTTATATTGACAGATAATTTAGTTGTTGATTCCATACGACAAAGTTATAAGCATTTTTCTTTTGAACATTTTGAAGTGATGTGGCCTTTACCAAAGAAAAAGGGAACCATTGATGGCTCCCTTTTTCTTTAAAAGATTATCACAGTTACATTACAGTAAAATCTACTTTCAATGTACCCCATACAAGACTTACTTTGCCAGACTTGTCAATAAGATAAGTCAGCCTTTCCATCGGCTTATCTGTTTTGCCTGCCTTTACTTTTACCTGTAAAGCATCATTGGCTTTATTTTTTTGATAATCGAATGCACCCCAGGTATCCCATGTTTTATTAAAGATCAATGTCCACTCATCTCCTTTGTTGATAGTAAAGAAAGCATATTTACCGGCAGGTAATGTTTGCCCCTCTATTTTTACATCTTTATCAACCTGGAAAGTAGTGGCTTCATTGGCACCTGCACGCCATACCTGGCCTTCTTTAGGTTCTACATCTTTACCTATGGTTCTTCCCTTTAAAGCAGGTTGACTGTAATTGATTGTAATAGTTGCACCGCTGGCGCTTTTGCCTACGGCAGTTGCAGGCGGACTAGGTCTTGCACCTTTATCGCCTTGTGCACATGCAGAGAGACTAAGAAACAGTACACTTGCAAATAATGTAACGGAAAGCAATTTTTTCATAGCTTTTATTTTTTTAATGGAACGAAGTTCAGCATAAAAAATTTCAGAACAAACTTTTTAGTGCGGGCGGAAATGAGAAAGTAATATTAAAATTGAAGAACGGTGGGGTATAAAATTTATTTATTGGGAGCGGCGTTGCAGAACTTTACCTTTATATCTTTGCACTGCAACTGAACTTGCTATTAGCATTACTTACAAAACACAATCACACTACTAAAAACTCGTATTCATGAAGAAGAAATTAGCCTTTGCTGTTGCCCTTTCAGCTTTTTTTGTTAACGTGTATGCGCAGGAATTGCGTACACCGCAACCTTCTCCAACAGAAGAAGTAAAACAGAATTTTGGATTATCGAGCATTGAACTCTCTTATTCCAGGCCGGGAATGAAAGGCCGCACTATTTTTGGAGACCTTGTTCCTTACGGTAAAGTTTGGCGCACAGGCGCTAACAGCGCCACTACATTAACTTTTGGTGATGACGTAACCATTGGAGATACTAAAGTTCCTGCCGGTAAATATGGTCTGCTGACTATTCCCGATGCTTCACAATGGACGGTTATTATTACCAAACAATTAGATGTAACCAGCCCTGCTGCGTACAAACAAGACCAGGATGTCGTAAGAATAAAAATTACACCACAGACGCTGCCATTTTCAGTTGAAACGTTTACGATGTTATTTGGAAATATCAAATCTTCCAGCATTACGCTTGGCATTATGTGGGATAATGTATATGTAGAACTCCCTATCAGCACTGATATTGACAGCAAAGTGTCTGCGCAAATAAAAGAAATTATGGATGGAGATAACAAGCCTTATTTCCAGGCAGCGCTTTATTATATAGAAAATGGTAAAGATCTTAATCAGGCTGTAGCATGGCTTGATAAAGCCATTGCACAGAACCCTGATGCATTTTACATGTATTATCAAAAAGCAAGAGCGCTTGCAAAACTTGGAAAAAAAACAGAAGCTTTGGCGGTATCTAATAAATCAAGAGAATTGTCAATCAAAGCGAAAAGTGATGATTATGTGGCTTTGAACGATAAGCTGCAGAAAGAACTTAAGTAATACATAATATATCGATGTGAAATTGCCCCGCAACCTACGGGGCAATTTCTATTTATGCAGAACTTATCCATACCCGCCATAAACAGGTTTACAGCAATAATTCTTTTTGTATCTTGCTTTATTGCTAAATTAAAATTCAGTGTTATGATCAAATTACAAGTTATCGGAAACCTTGGTAAAGATTCGGTAGTTAATACCGTTAATGGAAAAACTGTGATCAACTTCAGCGTTGCACACACAGAAAAATACCGCGATGCACAAGGCACCCAAAAAGAAAGAACCACATGGGTTGAATGTGCTTACTGGACAGACAGAACAGCTGTTGCACCCTATCTGAAAAAAGGAACACAGGTGTATGTAGAAGGCACGCCTGATGTACGCACTTATCAAACAAATGATGGCCGCCAGGGTGCAGCATTAAGTTTGCGTATTACAAACGTACAGTTGCTGGGCAGCAGGAATAATGAAGATGGCAGCGCTTCTGGTAGTAGTTATAATAATACACAGGCATCATCATATAATAGTGCAACGCCTGCACCCGCAGCTTCTACGCCAGATATGGCTGAAGTTGCCGATGATCTTCCGTTCTAATGATTGTATTGTTTTAAATTTTTTAAAGAGCAGTTGCATACTGCTCTTTTTTATTTTTTTGACTTAACTGTTGAATATCTATTTAGCTTTTGTTGCGTCGCACTCTTGTACTATAAAATTCGTTTCAGCAATCAGTAATGAGTTTTAGTTTAAATGTAGTTGATTTACTGAATGCTAATACCTGATGGCTGACACCTGATGAGAATGTACAAGTGAGTAACACAACAGGCGATGCCATAAAAAAACTACAGCTTGCATCATCATCTCTTTCTTAACTTGCGCACATGGAAAAAATATTTTCATATTCACAACTTTTAAGTTTTACATACAATATTTTTAAAGCGATCGGTTGTTCCGATATTGATGCAACTACTGCTACAAAAGCCTTGCTGGCAGCTGATGTTAGAGGCATCGACAGTCATGGTGTGGCAAGATTAAGTGGTTATGTACGGTTGTGGGAAGCAAAACGTATTAATGCAAAACCCGAAATAAAAATTGTGCATGAAACACCTTCAACAGCAGTGGTGGATGGGGATAGTGGTTTGGGTTTAGTGGTTGCACCGTATGCTATGCAGGTGGCAATTGACAAAGCAAAAAACGCAGGCACAGGATGGGTAAGTGTACGCAACAGCAATCATTTTGGTATTGCAGGATATCATGCAATGATGGCATTGGATCATGATATGATCGGCATGGCTATGACCAATGCCAGCGCATTGGTTGCGCCCACATTTAGCATAGAAAAAATGTTGGGCACAAATCCTATAGCAGTTGCTATACCAGCGAATGAGCAGCCTGCTTTTGTTGCAGACTTTGCTACTACTACTGCGGCTAATGGAAAGCTTGAAATACTGCAACGAAAAAATGCAGACACGCCATTGGGTTGGGTGCAGGACAAAGATGGTAATGCATCAGTAAATGCCAATGAGTTAAAACATGGTGGTGCATTGTTGCCGCTTGGCAGTGACCGGGAACATGGTTCGCATAAAGGATATGCTCTGGGAAGTATCGTTGATATTTTTTCTGCAGTGTTAAGTGGTGCCAGTTATGGCCCGTGGGCGCCGCCATTTCCTGCATATATTGCCATGCCTGAAAATCAGCCAGGCAAAGGTTTGGGGCATTTCTTTGGAGCAATGCGGTTAGATGCTTTTCGTCCTGCAGACGAGTTTAAACAACATATGGATAACTGGATACAACGATTCAGAAAAGCAAAACCGGCAACAGGCCATGATAAGGTTTTGATACCCGGCGATCCGGAAAGAGAGATGGAAGCCATTCGCGTAAAAGAAGGAATACCAATTATTGAATCTGTTGTGGCTGATCTGAAAAAAGTGGGTGAGAAGTTTAATATTGCTTTATAAGATTTTGTACTTAGCTGCTGAATCAGGATTGAGCTTTCGTTGTGTCACTCACTTGTACTTTATAGCTTCATTGAACATTATACATGCTTTTTAAAGTAGGTTTGCAACTATGCATATCCAGGAAAATGTTTCGCTAAGATCATACAATACATTCGGAATAAATGTTGCTGCGAAATATTTTGCAGCGTTTACATCTATAGAAGAATTAAAAGAACTGCTTTCAAACGACAGGCCACAAACGACAAACCACAAACTTATTCTCGGCGGTGGCAGTAATATTCTTTTTACCAAAAATTTTGACGGGTTGGTTTTAAAAAATGAATTGAAAGGCATTGAACTGGTAAAAGAAGATGCAGATTTTTTTTATGTAAAAGCAAACGCAGGAGAAAACTGGCATCAGTTTGTGTTGTATTGCATTGATCATAATTATGCAGGAATTGAAAATTTAAGTCTGATTCCTGGTAATGTCGGGGCTTCGCCCATGCAGAATATTGGTGCGTATGGCGTGGAAATAAAAGATGTTTTTTATGAAGTGGAAGCTTATCATGTGTATGATAACGCAATGCAAAAATTTTCTTTGAAAGATTGTGCATTTGGTTACCGCGAAAGTGTATTCAAAGGAAAATATAAAGACCAGTTTGTGATATTAAATGTTACTTACAAGTTGCGTAAACAACCTTTGTTCAATACTTCTTACGGTGCAATAGAAGAGGAGTTAAAGAAGATGAATGTAAAAGAACTTTCTATAAAAACTATTTCCCAAGCTGTAATAAATATCCGCAGCAGTAAATTGCCTGATCCAAAAGAGATTGGCAATGCAGGAAGTTTTTTTAAAAATCCCACAATACCCAATGAAAAATTTCATTCGCTGCAAAATGAATTTCCAAAAATTGTTGGTTATCCATTCGGTAAAAATGAAACAAAACTTGCAGCAGGTTGGTTAATAGAACAGTGTGGCTGGAAAGGTTTTCGTAAAGGTGATGCCGGCTGTCATGCAAAGCAGGCGCTGGTTCTGGTCAATTACGGCAATGCGAAAGGTGAGGAGATATATGATCTTTCGACAAAAATTGTAAACAGTGTAAAAGAAAAATTTGGAGTAGAATTAGAAAAGGAAGTGAATATTATTTAAATAAAAGTGGCGGTCTTACAACCGCCACTTTTGTTTTATTTATAATCATCTTCATTAAATGTATCATCATCGTCCTCTTCACTGCTGAACTGACCAAGATTCATCATGCTGCCAATAAGATCTTTGAACTGTATCTTTCCTTCAATTGTTTTCTTGCTGATGAGTGAATGTGCTGCAAGCCCATGTAACACAAACTCCATAAGCAATGCACTTTCCTTTTCATTGGCACGGGGAAAATATTTTTTTACAATGCCATATAAACCATCAACTTTATAAAGTGCCGCAATTTTATCTGCATCTTTCATGTCAACAAGCATATCTAGATGATTGCCTTTGTCAAACCACTTAGTGATCTCTTTATATGGATCGTCTTCTTTTTGTGCCTGTGAAGGTTTTCCTGTCGTCTTTCTCTTTTTCAGCGATTCAGGATTTGGAAAATAAGTTATGAACTGTGAACGTATTGCTTTATCAACAAGATTCAAGGCAACCTGGTATGGGCCTTCCTGTTCGCCTTCATAAACCAATTCTATCTTTCCTGTTATTGATGGTATAATGCCTGACAGATCACTTATCCAAACCTGTGTTTCCTTCTCTCCATGTATTATTGCACGACGCTCGGCGCTACTTACTGCATTCTCAAATGCAGCAATGGTAAGCCTTGCACTAACACCACTTTTCTTATCAACATATTCATTACTGCGTGCTTCAAATGCAACCTGCTCTATCAAACGTTTAACAAGATCACTAACAGTTATTTTTTTCTGCTCTTCATTTATATGCGCTTCCTGTTCTGTAATGGCAAGGGATGTTTCCAGGTCTTTGGGATAATGCGTTAATATCTGGCTTTGAATGCGATCTTTCAGCGGCGTAACAATACTTCCGCGATTTGTGTAGTCTTCGGGGTTTGCAGTGAACACAAACATAATATCAAGTGGCATGCGCAATTTAAAACCGCGTATCTGTATATCGCCTTCTTCAAGAATGTTGAACAGCGCAACCTGTATACGTGCCTGCAGATCAGGGATCTCATTGATCACAAAGATGCTGCGGTTACTACGTGGGATAATACCGTAATGAATCACTAACTCATCAGAAAAACTCAACCGTAGATTTGCAGCTTTTATGGGATCAATATCGCCAATTAAATCAGCAACACTTACATCTGGTGTTGCCAGTTTTTCTCCGTAACGTTCGCTGCGGTGCAACCAGCTTATCGGTGTATCATCACCATGTTGTGCTATCTGGTCTTTCGCATATTTGCTCAATGGATGAAAAGGATCATCATTTATTTCGCTGCCATGAATTACCGGAATGTATTCATCAAGTAATTGGGTCATTTGCCGCGCCATTCTTGTTTTAGCCTGTCCGCGCAAGCCAAGAAATAAAATATTATGACGGCTTAATATTGCTCTTTCCGTATCAGGAATTACTGAATCTTCATAACCAATAATGCCCGGAAAAGTATTTTCTTTATTGCGTATTTTTTCAACAAGGTTTTTGCGCAATTCATCTTTTATGTGTAAAGATTTGTAGCCACTTTTCTTTAACTCGCCTAAGGTTTTTATATCGTGTATTTTCATAATTAATTTTTGTTAGTCAACTCCTGTTCTTTGTGCATCGACTGTTGCATCGCACTCTTGTACTTCCTGTTTTCAATGCAACAAATTTACGTGCATGGATGGTAACAACAATCTTCTTAATGTTTTGTTGCAAATGCACGTTAACCGCAGCTTTTTTATCCCTGTATGACAGCATCCACTTCAATTTCAACCATCAGCTCCGGTCTTACCAATGCTGTAACTTCAACCAATGTTGCTGCTGGTCTTATTTCCTCAAATACTTCACCCTGTGCTCTTGCAACTTCTTCCCAGCGTTTAATATCTGTTACAAAAGTTCTTACACGCACTACATCGTTTAGCGAACTTCCGGCTTCCTGCAATGCTTTCTCAATTTTTCTATATACAAAAGATGCCTGCACATAAGGATCATCCTCGCCGATAATATTTCCAAATTCATCAACAGCCGTAGTTCCCGCAACAAAAACATTTTTGCCCACCTTTACCGCACGGCTGTATCCGAATTTTTTCTCCCAGATGGTTCCTGACGAAATAAGTTGTTTCGACATAAAATACTTGTTAGATATTACTGAAAAAGAGCATAAAGTTAAGGTACAAATAAGAAAAATGCTGCTGCGTTAAATCACGATGATTATTTAACAAAGCGTACAAGCGTGCGACGCAACAAAAGCTAAATACTTATTCGACCGGCGGGTTCAAAAAAATCTTTTTGCTAATGAGCATAACACCTATCTTCAAACTATAAACGTTCTATATGCCTGTTAAATTAATTGCGGATAGTGGATCTACCAAATGTGAATGGTGCTTACTTGCTAACGGCAAAAAGAAAAAAATATTTACCACAGGAATGAGCCCTTATTTTCTTTCTGCAGAGCAAATGATTGAACTGCTGCAAAAAGAATTACTGAAAAAAATAAAGGACGTAAACATTGATGAAATTTATTATTATGGAACAGGCCTTGGTAATCCTGCAAATGTGGTGCTTTTGAAAAAAGTGCTGAAGAAAGTTTTTCCTGTTGCAAAAAAAATTGAAGCAAACATTGATCTGCTTGCGGCCGCAAGAGCTGTATGCGGTCATGAAAAAGGTATTGCCTGTATTTTAGGTACGGGCTCAAACAGTTGTTATTACAACGGAAAAAAAATAATGAAGAATAGTCCGGGACTTGGTTATGTTCTGGGAGATGAAGGGAGTGGAGCTTATCTTGGAAAAAAAGTGGTACAACATTTTTTATATAACACATTCGATGAAGACCTGATGATGCGTTTCACTAACGCGTTCAATGTTGGTGCCAATGAAATTCTTGAGCATGTGTATAAACAACCACAACCCAATCGTTACCTTGCATCATTCGCCATTTTTCTTGCAGAGAATCGTGGACACTATATGATAGAAAATATTATTGAAGATGGATTGAATGATTTTTTCTTTACACATTTATATAAGTACCGTGAGAGCTGGTTATATCCTATAAGTTTTGTTGGCAGTGTGGCGTATGGATTTAAAGATGTGTTGAAGAATCTTTGCGACACCTATGAACTTGAATTAGGAAAAGTGTTAAAGCAGCCCATGGATGGACTTGTTGCATATCACAACGAATAATGAATAACATGGATGAATTTATAAGAGTTACAGAACAACCATCGCCATATAGGCACCAGGAAAAAATGTCTGTAATGGAAATCATTACAAACATAAATACCGAAGATAAAACAGTGCCTTATGCAGTAGAGAAAGCTTTGCCCCAGGTCGAAAAATTAATAACTGCCATAAGCGACAGAATGCTTGCAGGCGGTCGCTTGTTTTATATTGGCGCAGGCACCAGTGGACGTTTAGGTATTCTTGATGCAAGTGAATGCCCGCCAACTTATGGTGTGCCAACCGATCTTGTAACGGGTATTATTGCCGGTGGAAATGTTGCTATTATAAAATCAGTTGAAGATGCGGAAGATGATACCGATCAAGGTTGGAAAGATCTGCTGCTGCATAAAATAAGTAAGAACGATTTTGTGGTGGGCATTGCTGCAAGCGGTACAACGCCTTATGTTATTGGTGCGCTGAATAATTGCAGGGAACATAATATTGCTACCGGTTGTATTACCTGCAATGCGGGTAGTCCGCTTGCTGCAGCGGCGGATCATGCTGTTGAAGTAGTGGTTGGTCCTGAGTTTGTGACAGGAAGCACCCGTATGAAAAGTGGTACCGCACAGAAGCTGGTGTTAAATATGATATCTACAACTGTCATGATACAACTGGGCAGGGTAGAAGATAACCGCATGGTAAATATGCAACTCAGCAACGAAAAACTTCGCGATCGTGGTGTGCACATGCTGATGCAAAAAATTGGCATCAGTGATTATGCAAAAGCAAAGCAATTACTGGAACAGCATGGCTCTGTAAAGAAGGCAGCAGCAGCATTTAGTAAACAATAATTTTTGTGAACTTAGCTTTTGTACATGCGGCATCTTCGTTGCGTCGCACACTTGTACTGCATAACTTTTTTGAACATTATGATCTATGGAACTAAAGAACAGTAAATTTTCCACTATAATAAAGGTTGAACAGCAACATCTCGACGATGTTAATCATGTAAATAACGTGATCTATGTACAATGGATGCAGGACATTGCTTCTATGCACTGGAATGCATATGCATCAGACAAATTAAAAGATGAAGTATTATGGATGATTAAACGCCACGAAATAGATTATTACAACCAGGCATTTTTACATGATGAATTATTAATGACCACCTGGACCGGGGAGTACAGTAATGTTACCTGGAAAAGACATTATGAGATCATCCGTCCTGCTGATAATAAAAAGATTATTGTAGCCGCAAGTGTTTGGATTCCTTTAGACAGAAAAACACAACGACCCCGCAGAATTGATAGTGAACTCATCAATATGTTTGCCTAAGCTACTAACAAAGACCGATCATTTTTATTTATTGTTGCTGTCGAAATTGCCCGCTCAGCCTGCTTTACATGTCTCAGGTTGTGCGCTATTAAAAACATAAAAACATCTCCCAGTTTTAGTTTGATAAACTTAGCAATAGATATAGGAATTCTTATCGTATTAAGATCAATATTTTTTGCTTCTTCCAATAACAATAATAATTTTTCCTGCTGATCTATAAATTTTGCAATGGTGCAATCAGTATCTCCTTCATTATTGGTTGTATAATTTTTAGGCGCTTTCATTTTTTTAGAAGGAACACCGTTTTCATTTGGCATCATAAGGTTGGTAAAATAATTGCCCAGCCAGCCAGGTTTAAAAGTTGATATGGATGTTTTGTTTTGCTGCCTGACTTCACTGATCGCTTTTTCAATTGCTGGTAAATAATAATCTCCATATGCATTTAAATGACCAAGACATTGCATGGCGCTCCATGCATCTGGTGCAGGCGGCTGTTTAAAAATTGCCGGGCTTATCATTTGCCATTGCTGAACAGCTAAATTCAGTATATTTTCTGTTTGCTGGTGTAGTTGCTGTAATAATTGCGCAGAATTGTGTGTTTTCATGTTTGTTTATTTAGTAACACAAAGCTGTACGTATAACAGCAATAAAATCTTGGTATAAACCAAGATTTTATTTTCGGCAAACCTGATCGGTGTTCAAGACCTGACAGTTCTAACTATATTTTAAAGCCTTACAGTTCCAAGTAGTTTACTGAAAGTTGTTGCATCAATACCTAGATAAGATGCAAGGTATTTATGTGGAATTAAGTGTAAAACATGTGGGCTTCTTTTAAGTAATGCTTTGAACTTTTCTTCTGCAGAAAAGCATTGAATTTCTATCTGTCTCTCCAGCACACCAGCAAAAGTGTGGCTTATTGCTTTAAAAATGCAGGTTTGAAAATTATGATGGCGCAAGAGCAATTCGTTTAATTGTTTGTATTCAGTACGTATAAAACTACTGGTAGTAAGTGTTTCAAGAAAAAACTTTGAAGGTGTTTGTGTAAGAAAAGAATCTGCAATGCCGGAAAATGAAAAAGGGTAAGTAAAAACAATGGTTGCTTCGCGTCCATCATCGTGTAAAAAAAAGCCGCGTTGCACGCCATCGAGTACAAAGTAGAGGTATCGTTCTGTTTCACCGGTTTTTGTTAGTATTGTTTTGCGCTTTGCTTCATATGGCTGCCAGATAAGCGCAAAATCATCCCATTCGTTCTCAGATAATGGGTGTATGGCAAACATTATCTTTTTTAATTGTTCAAGTGCAGATAAAAAGTCCATTGATTCGAAAGTAATAAGAAGTTTGATATTTTTCCTTTTGTACCCAACTGTTTTGATGCTATTGTACATTGTTGCGTCGCACTCCTGTGCTGAAGAATTGTGAGTCGACATTACATTTTGTGATAGCATTTGACCAAGGATGTTCAGAATGTACAGGAGTGCGACGCAAGAGAAGCATAATAATATTGCAATAGCCGGGCTCAAAAATCAAGAAAAATATCTGGTACGCAATGAGTTTTTGGGTATCAAAAAAGACCTCACTTTTATTAATTTCTTTAATTTTGTAAGTTGCTTATAAGTTTAATCTGTACAATAAGTTTTCCTGTATTTTAGTTATATGCTTTGATATCAGAACTAACAGTAGCCAGGATTGATAACCTTGCTATAAAACTGCTGTTCAGATCAACAGAAAATTTTTTAAGAAAATAACCTGGCCAAAAAAGCATTTACATGGTATTTAGTTGGATTATAATTGAATTAAACTTTCTTCAATATATTTTAAAATTTCATAATATTTATTTCTTGCCAAATTCCAAAAGAAAAACCTTATAATGATGAAAAGGGTACTTTATTTCATTTTTTTTATTCTTTCCGTGCAGTCGCTGCATGCACAGCAGCCGTTCATGAACGAATGGATAGATTACAATAAAACATATTATAAATTCAAGGTTGGTCCATTTGGATATGATGCACTTTCTATTCCGATTGCAAAAGGATTAGTTCGTATATCACAACCTTCATTAGCTGCTGTTGGTCTTGGCTCGGTACCAGCTGAGCAATTTCAATTATGGCGTGATGGAGAAGAAGTTCCTTTATATATTTCTACTTCTTCGGGAGTACTTTCTTCTTCTGACTATATTGAATTCTGGGGAGAGATGAGTAACGGTAAACCTGATAAATATTTGTATAAGGATAGCACTGCTCAGTTAGCCGACCATACAAGTCTTGAAACAGATTCAGCAGCTTATTTTTTAACCGTAAATCCAGCAGCTAATAATAAAAGATTCGCAAACGCCACAAATAATACTGTAGGTACTGCATTAACTCCCGAGAGGAATTTTATGTATACCGGGAAAAGAATATTCAGGGGCTTTATAAATGATGGATTTGGTGTTTTTGTAGAAGAAAAACTGTATTCCTCTTCTTATGATACCGGTGAGGGGCTCGAAAGCAGAAGTTTAACCAGTACTTCACCAATTTCTCACGTCTTTTCAAATATGTATGTAGATACGCTCGGGAGCACAATGACCCTTGCATTGAATATGGTGGGTGCTGCACCTAATGACAGGAACATAAAAGTATCGCTCAATAGTGATTCGCTTACGCAATTTCATATGGGATATTTTCAGATAGCGAGAATTGTAATGCCGGGAATCTCTCCTTTAAAAGTTAAAAGTAATTCCGCGACTTTTCTTATTCAGAATTTAACTGGTAATGGAGATGATTGCAGGATTGGAAAACTTGACCTGGAGTATCCGCGTTTGTTCAATTTTGGTGGTGTTTCATCTTTTGAATTTTATATAGATGCCTCAGTGAAGGGCAGGTACCTGAAGATAGCTAACTTCAACAGAGGTACTGCTAATGGGGCACTTTATGATTTCACGAATGGTAAAAGATATATTGGCAATCCAGGTAGTGGAGATACATTAGAGTTTGTACTGGGGCCATCAGTTGATAAATATCATTTATTGCTTGTTAGAAGTGATGGATCAACTGCAAAAACAATTAACACCATTGAGCAAAGAAATTTTGTAGACTTTTCGAATCCGTCAAACCAGGGAGATTATCTCATAATCAGTAATCCTTCATTATATGGCAGCGGGTCTGGTAATTATGTACAACAGTATAGTGATTATCGTTCATCAGACAGCGGAGGAAAATACAACGCAAAAGTGGTCGACATTCATCAGTTAGAAGATCAGTTTGCATATGGTATAAAAATGAATCCTTTATCTGTTAAGAATTTTTTGCGTTTTTCAAGATCAAATTTTCAAAAGCCACCTGCCTATGTTTTTCTTATTGGGAAAGGTGTCATTTATACTGCTTACCGGCTACAGGAATCGAATCCATTAATTACGCAATTAAATCTTGTTCCTGTATTTGGAAGCCCTGGTTCTGATAATTTATTAAGCTCTGATAATTATAATCCCATTCCCACAACTCCTATTGGAAGGTTATCTGTAGTAACGCCCGATGAAGTTGGTGTTTACCTGGCTAAAGTAAAAGAATATGAGGCAGCTCAGAAGGATACCTCATCAACAAGTATCGCATCAAATCTTTGGAAGAAAAAAGTGCTGCAACTTGCAGGCGCTAATGATCCTTTAATAGAAAGTATCATTGACAGTTTCCAGGCCAAATATGCCCAGATAATCGGAGGCCCACTATTTGGTGGAAACGTAAAAACATTCAGTAAATCAACCAGTACGGGCAGCGAGTATGGGCAGGCTGTGCTTCAGTTTACAGACGAATACAATAACGGCAGCGCTTTAGTAGAATACCTTGGTCATTCATCATCTACAAGTATTGATTTTAGTCTTGATAACCCTGCCAATTATAGCAATACAGGTAAATATCCAATGTTTATTGTAAACGGTTGTCTGGCAGGGAACATTTTTGATTATGATATTAACAGATTAAATAATCGTTCTACTATTTCAGAGAAATTTGTACTGGAACCTGGAAAAGGAGCAATCGGTTATTTGTCTTCGAGTAACTATGGCGTATTAAATTACCTGGATGTATTTACAGAAAAATTTTATAGTGCCATAACCGGAACACAATATGGAAATGGATTTGGTAAAGTAGTGCAGGATGGTTTAAAATCATCATTAGATTATACAGGCAATACTGATTTTTATGGCTTAATGCATGCAGAACAACTTACTTATCACGGAGATCCTGCTATAAAAATGTCTTCTTACAATGCACCTGATTACGCTGTTGACAGTAACGAAATGAGTGTTGAACCAGGTTATTTGAATGTAGCCATGGATTCTTTAACTGTCAAATTTAATGTTCGTAACCTGGGCAAAGCAACTGGAGATCCTGTTGGTCTGAAATTATACAGGAAATATCCGAACGGGGTTACAGATAATATTTATACAGCTTCGATTCCTGGAGTAAATAGCATAGACAGTTTTTCTTTCAAATTACCAATAGTTGCCAACAGGGATAAAGGCACTACAATTATCACTGCTGTTGTTGATGATGAGAACCAGGTTGCAGAATTAAAAGAAGATAACAACGAAGCATCAATAGCGGTAAAAATATCTGCGGCTGATCTCTTGCCCGTTTCGCCGTATAATTATTCCATCATTAATACAAATAATGTAAATCTTATTGCTTCTACTGCATATGCATTTGACTCACTTACGCAATACGTAATGGAACTTGATACAACTTCATTATTCAATTCTCCGCAAAAGCTAACCATGAAGCAAACAGGTACAGGAGGTATCATTGAATTTGATAATGTGCCTTTAGTAATGGATAGTACTGTTTATTTCTGGCGTGTGTCTGAAGACAGCGCAGACAAACACTGGAATACTTTTTCTTTTATATACAGAAGTGCGGGAAATGCAGGTTTTGAACAGGCGCATTTCTTACAACATACAGAATCAGTTTATAATAAAATAGTGCCCGATTCATCTTCCCGTAGATACAACTTCGGAAGTAATGTAAATAATATTTTTATTTTGAATTCTATATACACTACCAGTGGTAATGAAGACAACCATTTTAGTGTAGCATTGAATGGTAAAATAATCACCTGGAGTTCATGTGTAGGGCGCTCTATTATTTTTAATGTATTTGATCCCAAAACTTTTAAACCAATATTGAATATAACAAATCCTTACGGCGCGGCCGCGCCTTGCGATACGATGCGTCGTTATAACTTTGAATACAGTACGCAAACGGCCGCATCGAGAAAGAATGCAATGGACTTTATGGACAATTATATAAATAATGGCTATTATGTTGTAGTTAGAAAAATTTATGATGTTATTTATGGTGGCCCCGACACAGATTGGGCCCCCACAGTTTGGGCAAAAGACACTTTGCTGTATGGTCATAACAATTCCTTGTATCATCGTTTAAAAGATCAGGGTACACAAATAGATTCCTTTACATTTCCGAGAACATTCATTTTTGTATACAAGAAAAATGATTCAATTACTTATAAACCAGTTTCTGTTTTATCAAGAGGTTTATATGATCGTATCAGCCTTTCGCAGAATTATTATGCGGCTGATACAATCGGAACCATTACTTCGCCAAAATTTGGCCCCGGCACATCATGGAGTAAAGTAAAATGGTATGGCAAAGCATCAAATAGCAATAGTGAAGCTTCACTCGATGTAATAGCAATTGATCAAAATGGTAAAGACACTGTATTGTACAATATTGATACAACCCAGCATGAACTCGATATCTCGGCTATAAATGCAGCAACATATCCTTATGTGCAACTGCGTATGCATACAACTGATTCGTTAACGATTACACCTTACCAGTTGCAGGATTGGAGTGTTGAATTTACCGCAGTACCTGAAGGTGCTCTTGCAACCAATCTAGGTCTTGATATTCCTGATGAACTCGTATTCGATTATGACATAAACATTCAGTTTGATACACTGAAAGGGTATGTGATCTTTAAGAACATAAGTACAACAGCAATGGGGCCACTGAAAGTAAAAATTATCATGTACGATGCCAATAATACACCGGTTGCATTTAGTGTACCATCTGCAAGAGCACTGCCTGCCGGAGATACCGTGCATATACCATTCCTGCTGAATGTTACAAACCTGGTGCAGGGCAAATACAATTTCTATATTGATATAAATCCAGACAATGATCAGCCGGAACAATATCATTACAATAACTTCCTGTATAAGTATATCAATATTACACGCAACTTTATACTTGCCTCTCATACATTCGATCTTACTGCAAAACCTTTAAATAAAACAGTTGAATTGAAATGGACAGTAACAAACGAAACAAATGTGTTAGTGTATAATGTTGAGTTTAGTAAAGATGGTCACAATTTTACAAGCATTGATAAAGTAGCTCCATCAGGCACAACTACACCATACAATTATTATGGATTTATACATACCAGCCCGGTTAATGGCACAAACTATTACAGAATTAAAATGATTGACAAAGATGGTTCTGTTAGATATTCACCGGTACGGCAGGCAGACATAAGTGTTAGTGGAATATTGGTATATCCTAATCCATTCAGGAATACTTTGAATATTATTCTTAAAGATGCCACAGGTGCTGTTAAATTACGCATGACGGATATTTCAGGCAGAGTAATGCTGCAAAAAGATTTCTCCGGCGCTACAACGCTTAATATTAATAACATTACCAGCGGTGTGTACATATTACAGGTTATTGATGGCAGCACCATTCATTCTTTCAAAGTTTATAAACAGTAATAACAACGCAACTATTTTCAAAAGCCCGGTAATAGAAGCCGGGCTTTTTGTTGGTAGCGGTATTTATTTTTTTTCTTCAGCAATTGTTGTAATACATATTTTACATACCGGGCTTCTGTCTATAAATCTAGCTGCTGTTGCGTCGCACTCTTGTACGAAATAACTTTATGCAGCATTTTGAAAATCTGGAAATCACTTTGAATAATATAAAACAGGACGTGCTTAAATAAAAAGGCCAGCAAAATCAATCATTTGCTGGCCTTTTAAAGAGAATTGATTTCTCCGTTGTGACCTGGATTGGATTCAAACCAATGACCCACAGCTTAGAAGGCTGTTGCTCTATTCAACTGAGCTACCAGGCCAGTCACTGCAACTTCTCAATTGAGCGGCAGCAAAAGTAAATTTTAATTAGTTTGCACCCAAACGTAATTCAAAAAAACATGGATGTAAAAATTGAAGCCTCCTGGAAAGAAGTTTTACATAAAGAATTTGCCAAACCTTATTTTGAACAGATCGTAGCTTTTTTAAAAATTGAAAAAGCACAGGGTAAGATCATTTATCCGCCTGGGTCATTAATTTTTAACGCCTTTGATAAAACACCTTTTAATAAAGTCAAGATTGTTATACTTGGCCAGGATCCTTACCACGGAGCCGGACAGGCGCATGGACTTTGTTTTTCTGTTCCTGATGGTGTGCCACCACCACCTTCTTTGCAGAACATATATAAGGAACTTAATGCAGATATTGGTATGCCGGTTCCTAAAACAGGTAATCTCACCAAATGGGCCACACAGGGTGTGTTCCTTTTAAATGCTTCGCTTACAGTTAGAGCAGGTGAGCCAATGAGCCATGCAAAAATTGGCTGGGCAGATTTTACAGATGCCGTTATAAAAGCAATTTCGACTGAGAAAAAGGGTGTAGTGTTTTTATTATGGGGCAAATTCGCACAGGATAAACAGGTTCTTATTGATGAAACAAGGCATTATGTTTTAAAAGCGGCGCACCCATCACCATTAAGCGCACATAACGGTTTTTTTGGTTGTAAACACTTTAGCAAAGCAAATGGAATACTGAGGCAACAATCATTGGAAGCTATTGACTGGAATCCTTAACTATTTAGATTTTGAAACCAATGATGCTATCTGTACAAGAGATAAAGTGCTTGCGACGCAACGATGATGCCATGAATACCGCAGCTTGTATTATAAAAAATTGCGGCATTAACTGAAACTAAAATTCAATGCCGGTATCTTTCTTCATTATAAAAAGATACTTTGAAGTATATATTTGCACACAACATGAAAGTTTTTAAAGAGATATTTTGCAGGATATGGTGTTTATGGGCACTAGTGTTATTTGTACCTACTATGTTTATTGCTTTGCCTTTTTATCTCTGTTGTTATATAATAAAAGAGCCTGCTGCAGCGCACTGGCACCGCAAAGTATCAAAAGTATGGATGACCTTCTTTCTCAATCTTATTGCATGTCCGTTGAAAGTGGTAAGCGCTGAATATTTTAAAAAAGGAGAGAACTATATTGTTGCATGCAATCATAACAGCTTAATGGATATACCGATAACTACCCCTTTTATGCCACAGGCCAATAAGACCATTGCGAAAACAACTTTTGCTTTTATTCCTGTTTTTGGATGGATATACGCTGCCGGCAGTATATTGGTAAACAGGAAAAATGAACAAAGCCGAAGAGACAGTTTTCGTAAAATGAAATGGGTGTTGCGCACAGGGCTTGATATGGTTATTTATCCTGAAGGAACGCGTAATCGCACCAATGATCCGCTGAAATCCTTTTACGACGGTGCTTTTAAGCTTGCTGTTGATACAGGGAAACCAATTATGCCAGCATTATTATTTAATACCCGTAAAGTATTGCCTGCTGAAAAAATATTTTACCTGGAACCACACAAAATGGAAATGCATTTTTTACCTCCTGTTGAAAGTACCGGCATTACGGCCAAACAATTAAAAGAAAAAGTGTTTCGTCAAATGTGGGATTACTACGAAGCCAATAAATAGGTTTTGAGTACAGCAAATGATTTCTTAATTTAGTTTTATTAACTCCACCTTTATGAAATATCCAAAACTAATTCATGCTCTGTCTGCAAACTCATTTCTCTTTCTGTTTTTGCTGTTTATAACTGCCTCATCGTGCCATAAGGCAGATGAATTAAAACCGCTGCAATCAATTGCTTCAGACGGTGAAGATGCATCCGGCGCTGTAACGAAACCTAATATTATTGTTATACTTGGAGATGATATTGGTTATTTTGTTCCTACGGCAGATGGGGGCCAGACATATTCTACTCCGAATATAGATAAAATGGCCGCGAAGGGGATGCGGTTTACACAATGTTATAGCTCTCCACTTTGTGCACCTTCAAGATTTGCAATTATGACCGGTAAATATAATTTCAGAAATTATGTTGACTGGGGTGTAATGAATCCAAATGAAAAAACATTTGGTACATTACTGAGAGATGCAGGCTATGCAACTTATGTTGCCGGTAAATGGGAACTGGATGGCGCCGATTCATCTATACGCAGCCTTGGTTTTCCGAGGTACAGCGTGTACAACCCCTCTAAGACAGATCCTCAGGGTTCCCGGTATAAAGATCCCACTATTTATACAGCGGGAAATTATCTTCCTGCAGCACTTACACAAGGAAAATATGGCGATGATATTTTTACAGATAGCGTACTGAATTTTGTAAAACAAAATCGAAGGAAAAATTTCTTTGTTTATTTTCCCATTACGCTTTGTCATTATCCTTACAGTCCAACACCGGATGACCCTGAGTTTGCTTCGTGGAACGCTAAAACAAGCACGCCTGATACTGCATTCTTCCCATCAATGGCAAAGTATATGGATAAAAAAGTAGGGCAAATAATGGATTCATTAGCAGCATGGAATCTTTCCAAAAAAACCATTGTAATGTTCATTGGCGATAATGGTACGCCACACTACATTTATTACTATGTAAACGGTGTGCGTTATGAAGGACAAAAAGGAGAATCAACAACTGCCGGTACACATGTGCCTCTTATTGTGGCATGGCCAGGAAAAATTGCACCAAGACAGGTTAATCCTAACCTGGTTGATTTTACAGATTTTCTTCCCACACTTGCAGATGCAGCGGGGATAACTATCCCATCCACATATGGCACTATTGATGGACATAGTTTTTATAACCAGCTTGTTGGCCTTCCAACAACGCCAAGAGATTGGATATTTTGCCATTATGCACCAGGAACTGAAGGTGGCAATGCATACAAAAGATGGACACAGGATACTACATACAAGCTTTATGATTCAACAGGTGCATTTTATAATATTATAACGGACCCTGACGAAAAGTCTCCAATAAAACCTGCAAACAGAACAGCTTATCAAAAACAGCTTGTAACAAAATTCCAGAGTATTATGGATGGACTGCATTAATTGAGAGGATAATTTTTATAAGACATATTTTGAGCCTACTGATTATTTCTATTAAGCTTCGCTTGTTTAGCATTCTTGTACTGAAGGAAGGCAACCAAGGCAAAAGTTTTGAAAGTTGATTTTACTAGTTGTAGCTCAGAATACATAAGTTTGAGTGACACAAAGAACGACGAGTTGTACTCCAAATGCATGCTAAGAAATCTTGCTCATCTACTTTTATCATTACAAAAAAGTAAATTATATTTTACGTGTAATAGTTTATTGGTGCACACACATTTCATTGTTGTAATATTTCGCGGCCAATTTTTTTGATTTTTAACAGCTGAAATACAAGAAAAATAATCACACCCCATACACCAATAATTATTGAGTATGCAATGCCAAGCAGCCAGAGTGGAGTTTTGTTTTGGGTTCCCCATAATGATCTGCTGTTGAATGCATCATTATTATCCTGGAGTGGTTTTCCCCATTTGAAAGCCTTTTCTATAAACAGATTGCCATACAAATCATTGTCTTCTGTTTTTGCAAGCAGCATTAAGTTGCCTTTTATATCTCCAGGTAAACTATCTCTTTTAAACTCAGCAACTACCTGCCCGGTCGAATCAGTCGTATAAGATTCTGCATCACCTACAGGCAGGTCACCTAATAATCTTTTTACCATTATTTTTACTTCTACGTCTTTTGCCGGCTTCCATTCGCTGCCGGTTTTTTCCAATGCGGTTACCCTTATACTTCTTATACCATCTTCATTTAAAGTATCCAGAACAAGTTTTGCTTTTTTTATAGACAATTCAGCAGATAGTGCTTCTATTTTTCCTGTGGCATTCGAAACTGCTTTAAATATAAATTCAGATGAAGAATCCCAGGCCAATTTAAAAGAAGCTGGGATTATGATTTTACCTTCCCCTTTTTCATCGGTGGTAGCCTTTCCTAACATTGCGGCATTTGATTCTTCATTCAGAAAAACAGTTACAGGCACGCCTTCTACAGGTAAAAATTTTCTGTCTTTTTTTGTTTTTGTTTTTACAACCAGGTAAGGAACCTGCTTATCTGAAACAAAATATTTTATATCTAATAAAACAGGAGAGGCAGTGGAATCCTGTGCAAATGAAATTGTTTTTATCCCTGTTGTTAAAATGAAAAATAAAATAACAATCCGGAATTTATTTATTGCCTGTTTCATGTTGTTCGTTTATAGTTTCCTGGATGGGTATTATCGGGAATATCCTTGCAAAAAAAGTAATGACCAGTAATGCTCCTGCCAATGAGCCCATTGCAATAGCCCATTCCTGCCAGCTTGGAAAATAATGTTTATAGCTTTCAGGCACATCCGTCATTGGAAGAAATGGATGCAGTAAAGTAGGGGTTACAATAAGGAATCGTTTAAACCATGCACCAACCACAACCAATATGCCTGCAATAAATGCTGGTAAAGGATTTCTTCCTCTTTTAAAAATCAAAATGAAAATGGGTATTATCATGCCCGCAAGGATAGCAAACCAGAATAGTGGTGCATATTCGCCTGTAAATAGGCCAGTAAGATGAGCCTCTTCTGATTTTTTCATTTTAAATGCGGGAACTAAATATTCGTTCACGTTAAAGTATAGATAGAGTAGTGCAAGTAACACAACAATGCGGCCCATCTTATCAAAATGAAGTGTGGTAATATATTTTTCAAGAGCGTATACTTTTCTGAAAACATACATGGCTACCAATACACCTCCGGCCCCAACTAAAAAAGCACCAGAAATAAAATATGCACCAAAATTGGTACTGTCCCAACCAGGGCGATAGGTAGTTGCAAACAACCAGGATGTAACTGTGTGTATACAGAAAGCGACAGGAATAATAATTATGCAGAGGATATTCACAGCGCGTTTATTTAATTTATCCTGCAGCCTTGTACCTTTCCAAAAAGAACCAAGAAAGCGGTATAGTTTACTAAAACTTTTCCCCAATACTTCCTTGCTACTGATAAGGATTTTTAAATCGGGCAGTAAAGGAAAGAATAATAACAGGAGGCTTATGAAAAAGTAAGTGGTTATCACAATCACATCCCACATAATAGGTGATTGGAGCCTTCCATACACAAAAAGATTAAATAGCCTTTCAGGTCTTCCCATGTCTACTATAATAATCAGCGATGCAAAAAAAATCGCTGATACTGCAATGATCTCAGCGATCCTTGTAAGCGGTGTACTCCATTTTACATTCGCCAGCCGAAATACTGCAGTAATTAATGAACCTACAAGGCTTATCGCTACGAAAAATACAAAGTTGGAAATATATATTCCCCATGAAACATAATCCCGCATCGCTGTAACAGATAAGCCATTTTTCAATTGCATGTAATAAGCAAAAGCACCAACCACGCAAAAGGCTATTAAAATGCCTGTCCATATCATTCCGCGTTTGCCAAACTTTTGCGGAAGAAGATCATTGGTGATTATTTCGTTTGTTAAAGTAGTTGAAGTTTCCACGTTCAGTTATTTAGAATTATTTTTTTCCGTAGTATCTTTTTCCAGTCCTGATTCGAATGGGAAGTTTCGGTTTACCGGAGGCAAATAATAAACCCTTGGCTTTGTGCCAAGGTCTTCCATCAAACGATAGCCTGCTTTATCTTTTATCAGATCACTAAAGCGAAATGTTTCGGCGCCGTTGGTTACTGAATCTTCATTCATATCACCAAAGAAATAAACTCCATTTGGGCACGCAGATACGCAATGCGGTAGTTCTCCTTTTCTTGCCATATCGGGGCAGAAATCACATTTACTTACAGTACCAATTTTTTGTGGCACACTTGTTTCGCATGAATAATGTTGTGTAGCAATTTTTTCTTCCAGTATAGGTTCCTGCCAATTAAAAACTCTTGTGGAATAGGGACAGGCAGCCATACAAAAGCGACAGCCAATGCATCTTTCATTATCAATCAGTACAATTCCATCTTTACGTTTAAATGTTGCATCAACAGGGCAAACCTTTACACAGGGCGGTTCATCACAATGCATGCAGGTAGTAGGTTGCCAGTATGGAGCTGTATGCTCCGCATCTTCCATGGCATGTATCTTTATCCAGTTTTGGCCAGGATTTAAATGATGGGCATGATTGCAGGCAACTTTACAGGCTCCTACATTTTTGCACCTGGAAAGATCAATCACCATTACAAATTTTTTTCCTTCAATACCTATTCTCTCCTCGCTGTTGGTTAGTGTGGGCACTTCAGGAACAGGATTTAAAAATGCTTTATCTACTTCAATAATTTCCCCATCTACTGATAGCAATTTTACCATTTCACCCGATGGAACTTTTTTGTTGTCTCCCGGATCGAAAGGATTATTGGAAGAGCATCCGGAGGCAACACCTGCCAATAAAGCTGTTGCCAGAAAATCTCTTCGTGATGTATCATTATTTTTCATTGTTGGTTGTTTATCTGTCAGGACTGAAGATTATTTCTTTACCCATGTTTTAAGTTCTTCATCAGTAATTTTTTTGTTTTTGGAAGTTAGCAGTGCCTTATCTATTTCTACCAGCCTCCCATCCTGCGTAAGCATTTTTACTGTATCTTTTTTTTCCGTGCCTTTCTTATTATCTTTTGGCAACCAAAATTTTAAAGCGGTTAAAGAAGTAAATATGGCAATAGCTCCTAACATAAACTTCTTTCTTGATGATGTTTTATTTTCTTCTTTCATAAAAGTTGATGATATTTTTTGTAGTTAGGTGCAGCAAAGTTTTGAGATAGCATATTTTGCTTTTCAGTTACGCTTTAAAATTTATTTTGGAATCAACAGTTGAATAAATGGCATCGCCTCTTGTGTCACTCACTTGTGCGTTCTGAATTTTGCGTGTCAATTACGAAATGTAAATAGGTAATTTGTAATTCTTCTGACGATTTGTACTCTATAGTACAAGAGTGCGACGCAAGAGCAGATGCATAAAGAACTGATGCCGGGTACAAAAATTTATACACTTTTTATTTTTTTAAAGTCCTTAGATAATTGACAACGCTCCATATATCATCCTGGTCGGGAATTTTCTTTTTAAAATTTGGCATATCATCTCTTCCTTCTGATATTTTATAAAAAAGCGAACCGTCGCTTTGAGATTGGAATGCTGCTGCAGAAAAATCTCCGGGCTCTGTTTTTAACTGGGCTGCCTTTGTCCCATCACCCAGGCCTTTAGCGCCGTGGCAGGATTTACAATGTGTTGCATATAATTCTTTTCCCGCGGCAATTGACTCTTTATCAGCAGCAACTTTGCTTTTCATGTTTTTGTAATTATCGGGTACTGCCCATGGTTTATTTTGGTAAAATGGTTTATATCCGGATATGATAATAAACATACATAATACGGTAGTAATAAATGTAACGGTTTTGATAAGCTTACTTTTCATGTTGATCAGGTTTTATTGTTATTGATAATTTGAAGTAATAAGAATAATTCTATCTAAGCAAGGTAATAGACGATTGAATTTTATTAATTGATTAATGCATATCTGCTGCATGATTTTGATCATGTTTTTTTTGAAAAGAAATAATAATATTAATAATCTGAATGATTGCTTGGTCTACTGAATAAAGGGAAATAATTGATAAGGAGAAACTTGGTAGAAATATTAATATCTATTTTTTAAAATAAAAGTATAATTCAGTGTCAACATTCATCATGTCAACAAACTTTGGTGACTTTTTCCCATCAAACAAAAAAAGTCCAAAGGTCTCAACATATTGATCCAGGTCAATGTACTCTTTTGAACCATCTTTTTTTAGAAAAAGAAGATACCTGAAGCTTCTTGCCTCAATAATATTTAAGGAGGGCCATGCATTTCTAATTACGTTACGGGCATTTTGCGTTAAATAAAAATCTACATGCGTTAGATCCTTAAAGGCCGTGCTATCAGTTTGTTGTTTTATTTTTTCTAATTGCAGCGAGTCAGGGTGAAAGAATACTGCAGACGGTTTACTTACTTTTAAAGTGTCCTGAAATGTGCTGTAGGGCTTATGCGAGATCTTTTTTGTTTTATTTGTGTTGACCGAATCTATACTTTTAATTTTTGTCTTATCAGAAGCATGATTGTTTTCGCAGGAAAAAATGATACAGAGAATAACTGCAAATAAGATGACTGGAATTATATTGCCGCCCTGTTTGTTCATTTTCACTAAAAATTTTTCATTGAATGTATTTATTTTTTCTTGTCAGGTTTAAATAAAAAACCTGGATTGAATCCAACCCAGGCTATCTTCAAATTCCAGCATTTTTTATTTTTTTCGTATTAATAATTCCATAACCTGGTAATGTTAAAGCCGATCAGATATTGATAACCCTTATGTACTTTTTTATTAGCATCAGTATATTCACCTAATGGATTATTTTGATTGTACATATTATTATGTTGAGGATTAAGTTGATTATAGTTACCAATAAATATCTGGAATGCGTGGCTGCTTGTATTAACCTCAAGACCTAATGAAATATTGGGATTAGGATTATTCTCATTGTGTATTGTTAACGGTTGATCATAGTTAAAAATGACCGAACACAAGTTAGAGAATTTATATCTTCCCGATACAGCAATGGCAAAGTGCTCATTGTTCATAGTCTTATATGTATTGCCGTATTGCTTTGTTGCAGTATCATATGAAGTATAATAACCCCATACTGCGTTTTGGTGAGACCAACTTGGTGCAACTTGCAGTGAGAGCTTATCAGAAATTTTCCTCGCAATAAGTAACTGGTTGAAAAAAGTATACCTGTCCGAATTGTGTTTGATATCTTCTCCATTATTAAGCGTGGCTTCTTTTCTTGTGTCAACAGCTGCGTTGCCATACCAGGATACACTTACTGCATATTTGTTTTTGGTTTGAGTGATGATGGAATATTTGGCATTCAAATCTAACAGCATATTGTATTTGGCGATACCTATTCCTACGTATAACTTGTTTATTGGTGAGTAGTTAACCCCCAGCCTGATATTAGCAGATCCAAACAAGCCCCAAAGGTCTTTTGAGCCATTATTTACTAAACCCATTCTGTGCTGGAAATCAAATTCCAATGTCTTTTTTACCGGAACCATTACCGTTTGATTGTCTATGATCCAAATACTTTGGAAAGTATTTTTAACCGGTTTAATTTTTACCGGCGCTGCTGAAGCTTCACTTGTTGCAGTGCTGTCTTGTGCATTAAGCTTTAAGCATGATAAAAAGATCAGGCTTGCCAAACAAAGCTTAAATGTAAGCCGGTAACCTTGTTTGTTTATTTTGAGTTTCATTTTTTTACTTTTTAGGTACATTTAATTGTTTGGTGCGCCATTTCTTATCCAGTCGTAAACTTTTTGCTGATCTTTTGAAGAAGGGATATACTGACTCATTTCCCCCCTGATCATTATCATTAATAGACTTTGATCCGGAATACTGGTGTTCACATAACCGCCATTTACAATCTGGTAATAAGAGACATCTGCAGTCATATAAGGGTGGTGAGCACCCGAAACATGGCAGCCTGACAATGCACATTTGGTTTCGAACATCGGAGCCAGTTCAGTTTTATAACTGACTGCCTGTGGAGGGCCATTTGGATCAGACTTTGCTTCGGGTCTTATTACATCAGTATAACATCCGCTAAAAGCTACAGCAACCATAAAAATGAACCCTGCATATGTGATTATTTTTTTCATGATAATTCATTTTTATTGATTACTTATTATTAAAATTCATATTACATTCAATATCGATAACGTCAGCTACACTTGTGCTTGTAACACCGAAATCCCTACAGTCAAATTGGAAATTAAGCTGAAGGCCAAAAACGCTATAAAGGACATTGCCGGTGACTGCATCTTTAACAGCCGCTTTTGGAATATATTTGAGCCTGCCAACAATTGATTGAGTCAGCGGGCTAGCTAATGAACCCTGCCATATAAAATCAAACGTTACGATATAATCATTACTTAATGGATCAAATTCTACTTTAGTTGTTTTGATCTTTGCAAGATTATTAATCTCAAGATTTTGATACCCGGGTATGATTTTTACTGTGTTATAATAGCCTGTACCTAAAATGCATCCGCTATCACGGCCAGGCTCTCCTGTGTTTGAGGTATTCATCTGAACATATCCATTAAAATATATTTTTGATGGATCGTTTTCGTAAAATGCCCAGGATGTATCTGGTAATACCTGTCCACGCGAAGGAGTTGGATATTTTAGCATTTTAGCATTCGTTACATCATGCATGCCAAACTGGTTAAACCGGCCGGTAAGTAATCCGGCAGCGCCAACATAGGCGGTTGACCATAAAACGCTGGAGTGGGCTTTATCTAATTTCCATTTAGTAGTGTCTCCATCAGCCACACCTGTAGCGTTTGGAAGATGAACATTTTCACCACGGGTTATAACCGGCGTTGGATTGGCCTGGGCCGGAGGAACAATATCATCATGAGTGCAACTCGCAATGTATCCATAACCACTTATTAGAATAAGAAGAACCATTAATGTATTGGTGGTAAGCAGTTTCATAAAAAATATTTAGAATGAAAAAATTAATCATTAACAGAGTAAAACTATTCCTGAAAATTGAACCCTTTTATGACATCTATCAAAGTATAAACTGACGTTTATCACGTTTGTATATTATAATTAGGCATAGGTTGGGTATGAAAAATTATTGACTATAAAAGATTAATGATTAAAAACAGAGCTTCCCTTGGAATAAAGCAACAGGAAACTTCTAATTGTGAGAGCGAAAAATTGAACGTCTTTTGTAATGGATAAACAAAAAAGACAATAATAGTATAAGCGCAAGGGAGGCCAGGTTGAAAAGAAGGCTAAGTGTGTATATTTTCATGTCATTGCTTACAATATTATTATCGGCTATTGATGAAGAAAATTGTAAGAATAAATCTTTTGCTAAAAAAAAGAAAAAGACAAGACTATGAATTAGGCTTAAAACTTTTTTTTGGGCAAGGACCGGTATCCAGAATAAAATGGAGAGAAGCCCCCATATTACCAGGTACGGCTGTTGTATAATCAGCTGTATATTTTCAAAAGAATAATCCGGATATAATTTTTTTAATTGAAGTCCCGCATATAATGCACCCATCAGGGCATACGAAAAAGGTAAAAGTGAAACAACTCTGCTTTTAAGATTATTTTTTAAATGATTATTGCCGGCAATAAAAAAAGCAACTGCGTATATTAATGGATAACCGGAAAAAAAAGCAATCAATTCAAGATGCTGCATGTATGCTAAAAAACTGTTATCCATATAATGTTATAATTACCAAAGATGCTAAATGTTGACATAAATAGCTTACATGTTTTTCAATTGCAGAGAAATATTGCTTACTTGAGTATGATTTGTCGCAGCCATAAAAGCTTCAGTACAGGTGTGCGACGCAACAAAGTTTAATAGTAGCACAAAAGCTAAGTACATAAAAATGGTTTTACTTAATATCTACGTCCCGTTTTACGGGTCTGAAAGAAATTCTAAACAGTAATCGCAAACTTTGATCTGATGTAAAATATTTATAGATCCAGTTTACAAATATTTGCAAGCGGTTTTTTACACCAACGATGAGCACCAGATGCAGGCCCATCCATACCATCCATGCAAGCCAGCCACCAAAATGAATTTTTGGTTTGGGAATATCTACAACAGCTTTGTGTTTACCAACTGTTGCCATGCTGCCTTTGTCTTTATACTCAAATTCATCCTGGTAATGTTTGTTGCCTGTAACCTGCCTTATTAAATTAACCGCAAGATTTTTTGCCTGGTTAATGGCAACGTTTGCTACCTGCGGATGGCCATGCGGATACAAAGGGGTTTCCATATAAGAAATGTCGCCAATGGCATATACATTTTCAGAACCAATGATCTTGTTGGTGCGATCAACTTTTATGCGATTACCGCGAACGATCAATGATGCATCAATACCAGCAGGTACATTGCCTTTAATGCCCGCAGCCCATATAACTATTTTAGTGCCGATACTTTCACCGTTTGATAACAATGCATTCGTGCCATCATAACTCTTTACAACAGTTTGCGTTATTACTTCTACACCAAGTTCTTTCAAATATTTCAGGCTTTGCTCAGAACTCTTTTCGCTCATAGCACCCAAAGTTTTTGGACTTCCCTCAACGAGGTAGATCTTCATTTGTTTAAAGTCGAGGTCAGGATAATCTTTGGGCAAAATATTGTTACGCATTTCTGCAAGTGCGCCACTTACTTCAACACCGGTTGGTCCGCCGCCAACAACAACAATGGTCATCATGCGCTGTAATGCCTGCGGATCTTTATCTTTTACAAGCAATGCATCTTCAAAATTTTGGATCAGCCTGTTACGAAGTTGCAACGCCTCAACAGTTGATTTCATGGGAAAAGCGTTTTCTTTCAAAACATCATTGCCAAAGAAATTTGTATCGGCGCCGGTTGCAATTACAAGACGGTCGTAATCAAAATCTCCAATGTCAGTAACAATTTTATTATTTGCAGTTTGTATTTCTTTTACTTCTGCCAGTCTAACATGTACATTCTTGCTGCCCTGGAAAGCTTTGCGCAGCGGGAAGGAAATATTACTCGCATCAAGCCCTGCAGTTGCCACCTGGTAAAATAATGGCTGAAACTGGTGATAATTATTCTTGTCTATAAGTGTTACTTCAATGTCTTCTTTATTGTTAAGCCGGCGGGCAAGTTTTAGTCCTGCAAATCCACCGCCAATGATAATTACTTTCATGAGATAAGTTTAACAGTACAAATATAATGAATTTTCAGAAATTATTGAAAGTTTATGAAATTATTATGAACCAATCTTTGCCACGGATGGCATCGCCTGTTGCGTCGCACTCTTGTGCAGCATGGCTATCTTCTGCACAAAACATCAATTGTGCCAATATTTAAGTAAAGCCAGCACGCCAAATTAGAACTGTAAACTTTATTTTTCTGTTTCAAAAAACTTTTTACCTTTGAAATTATATAAGCACTTATATAATTTTCCCCTTATGAACTTTTATCAATCCCTTGGTTATCTATTTTTTGGAACGAGATTAAAGCGGTTAAGCGAAGTTTTTCTTAATGATGTAAACAAGATATACAAAAAACATAAAATAAATTTTGATGCTTCCTGGTTTCCTATTTTTTATTTGCTTTCAGAACATGGTGAAGTTTCTATCCGTTATATATCCAATGAACTTAGAATTTCTCACTCTGCCGCAAGCCAAATGGTAAGCAGCCTGCAGCAAAAAGGATTTATTAAATCAACAGTTTCAAAAACTGATGCAAGGCATAAAGTGGTAACCTTTACTGCTAAGGGGCAAAAGCTGCTACAAAAAATACAGCCTGTTTGGAGTGCTTTGCAAAAAGCTATGGATGAACTTGGCAATGAAAGCATGCAAAGCAAAAAGCTGCTTGATGCCTTAACTGCAATGGAAAATAATCTTCAGAATGAAGGTGTGTATGAAAGAGTACAAAAGAAAATAAAATAAAGAAGATTGACATGAATGAATTTAAATATGGTATTGACAAATTAACAGTTCAGGTGGCTATTAACATTGCCGATGGAAAAAAGCGGGCATCGCTTTCTGAAGAGGCCATTGATAACATAAGAGCCAGCCAGCAGCATGTTCAGGAAATTGTAAATAATAATAAAACTGTTTATGGTATCAATACGGGTTTTGGTATACTTGCCAATACAACCATTTCTGCCGAAGACACCACTATACTCCAACATAAAATATTACAAAGCCATAGTGTCGGGGTGGGTGAGAATATCCCGCTAGAAATCGCAAAACTAATGATGATCACAAAAGTTCACGCCTTATCACAGGGTTTTAGTGGCGTGCAATTGGCAACTGTCGAAAGAATTATCTGGCACATAGAAAATGACATTATTCCCATTGTACCTGCAAAAGGTTCTGTTGGCGCTTCCGGTGATCTTGCACCACTTGCACATTTATTTTTGCCACTAATTGGTTTAGGGCAGGTTTATTATAAAGGAATGCTGCATGATACACCGGATGTATTACGTAAGATGCATGTATCTCCCATAAAACTCGGACCGAAAGAAGGTCTTGCATTGATCAATGGCACACAATTCATTTTATCTTTTGCAGCAAAGGCAGTGCAACGCATGCATAATTGTCTGGAAGCTGCAGATATTATTGGCGCCATGAGTTTGGAGGCATTGACCGGAACAAAAGCACCATTCGACGCACGTCTTCATCAACTGCGACCATACACCGGAAACAAACTGGTTGCGCAACGTCTGCGTTTGTTATTGCACGAATCAGCAATCATGCAAAGTCATGTTGATTGCGGTCGTGTACAGGATCCCTATTCTTTACGTTGCATGCCGCAGGTGCATGGTGCTTCAAGAAATGCATGGCTGCATTTGAAAGAGCTTACGGAAATTGAATTGAACGCAGTTACAGATAATCCAATTATTCTCTCTGCTAATGATACGATAAGTGGCGGTAATTTTCATGGACAACCTCTTGCATTGCCATTAGATTATGCATGTTTTGCAGCAGCCGAAATTGGTAATATTTCTGATCGTCGTTGTTATTTGTTGCTGGAAGGTAAATGGGGTTTACCAATGCTGTTAATGAAAGATGTTGGCTTGAACAGTGGCTTTATGATACCACAATATACAACTGCGGCGCTTGTTACAGAAAATAAAACACTATGTTTTCCTGCAAGTGCAGATAGCATTCCAACTTCTCTTGGCCAGGAAGATCATGTAAGCATGGGCAGCATCAGTGGCAGAAAACTGAACCAGGTTTTGGATAATCTTGAATACATTCTTGCCATTGAATTATTAAGTGCATGCCAGGCTATAGAATTTAGAAGACCATTGAAAAGCAGCGAGCTGCTTGAATATGCGCATGATTATGTGCGTGAGTATGTAGGGTTTGCTGCAGAAGACAGGATATTTGCAGATGACATTAATAAAGTTGCAGACATTATTAAAGATTTTTCTTTTGTGGAAAACGTAAACACGTTTGCAAATAATAAATCCATTGAACTGAACAAAGGATTTGATATGTTCCAATATTAATAAACCTTACAAAACCACTATCATGAAACTTAATTTGCTCGACTATAAAGAACTAAGATCGTACCCGTCAGGATCAGGTATTGAGTTCCATGATGATAAAATTTATATTGTTGGTGATGATGCAACAAGTGTATTAGTAACAAACACCCGTTGGAAGAAACTGGAAGAGATCAATCTTTTTGAAAGTGCTGAAAAAAGAATTTCAAAGAAACTTAAAGCAGACCTTGAAGCCACAGCTATACTGCATTTAGACGGGCGTGTTTATTTACTGGTAATGGGCTCCGGCTCGAAAGATAACCGCGCCAAAGCTATTTTGATCGACACAGAAACAAACAAAAAAACTGAGTTCGATTGTACAAATTTTTACCAGCGCATAAGAACCGCAGGTATAGCTGATTTGAATATTGAAGGCGCTACACAGGTAAGCGATTGCCTTGTGTTTTGTAATCGCGCCAACAAAACGCATCCAGACAATCATTTCATTGTTACAAGTCTTGATTTCTTTCGCGACCAGCAGAACGCCCCGATCGATATACAGAAAGTAGATCTCTCGGAATATGAAGATACCATGGGTCTTTCCGGCGCATGTTATTCTTATAAACATGATTGGTTGTTGTTCACCACTTCAATTGAAGACACTGCAGACAGTTACCATGATGGTGTGATCGGCAAAAGTTATCTGGGCGTTATTGAAGATGCTTACCGCAAGATCATTACACACAGGCTGCGTGTAAATGAACTTATTGATCTGCCTGCAACGAATAAAAAATTCAACGGTTATAAAATAGAATCTGTTTGCATTCAAAGTGAAAGAAAACACGCCATGAAACTGCATTTGGTTGCAGATAATGATACAGGCGTAAGTTATTTATTCAAGATCAGGATTAAGTTTTAGTAAGGATTTTATGTAGCCATCTGCATGGCTGCTATTAAGCTTTCGTTGCGTCGCACACTTGTACTCAGGAATAAACTGCAACAATTGCTTCACAAAGTTCTGGAAGATGAAAGGATTGCGACGCAACGAAGATGCTATGAAAACTAAAGCTGGTATGCACAAAATAAAATCATTCCAATCAGATAAATCTTATATATCATGGTTCAGACAGAAAAGCGTTACGACGCGATTAAATACAAAACGCCAACCGGCTCGCAATTAACATGCAAAGGATGGATACAGGAAGCAGCATTGCGCATGTTGCTCAACAACCTCGATCCTGAAGTGGCAGAAAGACCCGATGATTTAATTGTATACGGTGGCCGAGGCAAGGCGGCACGCAACTTTGAAGCGCTCGATAATATTATTGCCGCCTTGAAAATTTTAGAGAACGACGAAAGCCTGTTGATACAAAGCGGTAAACCTGTTGGTATTTTGAGAACACATAAAGATGCACCGCGTGTGTTGATCAGCAATTCTCAACTCGTTCCCAACTGGGCTAACTGGAAACACTTTGATGAACTGGAGAAAAAAGGTTTAATGATGTATGGTCAAATGACTGCGGGCAGTTGGATCTATATAGGCAGCCAGGGAATTGTTCAAGGAACTTATGAAACATATGCTGCAGCAGCAGATAAACATTTTGGTGGATCATTGCGCGGAACACTCAATGTTACTGCTGGTCTTGGAGGAATGGGTGGCGCACAGCCATTAGCAATTACCATGAATGAAGGGGTGGCATTGATTGCAGAAGTAGAAGAGTGGCGTATTGATAAACGTTTGGAAACAAAATATCTTGATGAAAAATTCACAGATATTGATGAAGCAATTGATGCTGCATTGAATTATAAAAAGCAGGGTTTTGCAAAAAGTATTGGCGTGTTGTGTAATGCAGTTCATCTCTTACAAAGATTGATAGAAAGAAAAATCATTCCTGATACATTAACAGATCAAACATCTGCGCATGATCCATTGATTGGTTATGTGCCGCACACATTAAGTAATGAACAGGCAAATGTATTGCGCAAAGAAAATCCGCAACAATATATTGATCTTAGTTACGATAGTATGAAGCTGCATGTTGAGTTAATGTTACAGTTGCAAAAAAATGGCGCCATAACTTTTGACTATGGTAATAACATTCGTGCAAGAGCACAGGAGCGTGGATTGCAGAATGCGTTTGACTTTCCTGGATTTGTGCCTGCCTATATTCGCCCGTTGTTTTGCGAAGGGAAAGGGCCATTTCGTTGGGCAGCATTAAGCGGAGATCCAAATGATATTACTGTTACAGACGAACTTATCATGAACATGTTTCCAAATAACAAAGGCATGATACGCTGGATGAAAATGGCGAAAGAAAGAATTGCATTCCAGGGTTTGCCGGCCCGCATTTGCTGGCTTGGCCAGGGCGAAAGAGAAAAAGCAGGTCTTGCATTCAACGAACTGGTACGCACCGGAAAAGTAAAAGCGCCAATCGTTATTGGTCGCGATCATTTGGATACAGGAAGTGTTGCGAGTCCCAACCGCGAAACAGAAGCAATGCTTGATGGCAGCGATGCGGTTGCAGATTGGCCGATCCTCAATGCGCTTGTAAATACTGCCGGCGGTGCAAGCTGGGTAAGCCTTCATCATGGAGGCGGTGTGGGCATGGGTTACAGCATTCATGCCGGAATGGTGATTGTTGCAGATGGCTCAGATGATGCTGCAGCAAGGCTTTCACGCGTGTTGAGAAATGACCCGGGCATGGGTGTTATTCGTCATGCCGATGCAGGTTATGAGTTGGCCAAAGAAACATTGAAAAAAAATGATCTTGATTTTACAGAGCGATTGAAATAAAATTTCTGCATTGTAAATAAAAATGCTGAGTAATTTTTCGTTCAGCATTTTTTGTTTTTTATGAGCCAGACAACATAGCTGCTATGATGCTGTGGTTGCGTCGCACACTTCAATACTTAGCTCAATATTGAACAGGAAGTACAAGAGTGCGACGCAACAAAAGTATTATCGCAGTGCTTAAGCCCGGGGAATAAATATTTTATATAAGCAACAGCAATAAGTGAATTTTATTTACTCAAGCGAGTCATTATACACAGCTTCTGTTTCGCCGGGATAACGATAATAAGAAATTACAGCACGGCGTAATTGTTCGGCCAGTACAAATTTTGGGTTGTCTTTACTGTACACAAAATCGGTACGTTCATTAGGGTTATAATCTTTGGCGCATAAAATATCATATACGTGCAGGAACTCCCATTTGCCAATGCGTATAAGTGGTTTGCGTTTTACCAGTATGCTGCAGAACACTTCACTTTTTCTACGGGTTTTTATACCAATGCATACACCAAATGTTCTTGAATCGTCATCATTAAGATATTTTACCAAATGATGTTTCAGTTTTAAAGCTTCTATGTTATAATCTTCTACCTGGAAATTTAGTTCATTAGCTGCATGGCGCACATTGATCTGGTGTTTATCTAAAATGTCATTCCAGTCTTTTCGGCTTGCACCATTAATGCCTTTTATAATAATAGTTTTCCAGGGTGTAGAATATAATTGTTCAATACCTGTTTGTAAACAAAGCAGGCATATATCTTTCATGAATTTTATATCGTATAATTCATCACGTCTGTAAATGCCTAACCAATATTTATCGCTGTAGCGGTTCAATCCTTCATAATATGGCAGGTTGAAAGCAGGTAATGAAAGTGGCGCAGCAGCCGGCCTGGTATGAAAGCTGCCGGGCTTTATTTTTTCATATAGTTCATCTCCGCTTGCTTCTTTGTTATCATAAAACTTTTGCGTATCCTGCAGAATTGTTTCTTCTATAAGCAATGACATGCCGGCGATATCTTTGGTATGAACAATATCTTTCCACTCATATACAATATTGGTTTTGGGAAAACGAATAAACAGGTGCCAGAACTGCGGTTCTGTAGGAGAGGCTACCCAATTAATGTTGCCGGTAAGTAAAGGTGTAAAACTTTGGTTGCTGTCGCTGATATTGATCTTTAAACGTGGCGTATAGGTAAAAGCATCCAGCACTTCTTTATATACATGCTCTTTGAGCCATGTATTAAGAATAAACACTTCTTCTGCAGGACAGGAACTCATAATGTTGGGAAAGCTTTCCTGGTTTAATTCGTAAGTAAAACCAAGCGCTTGCAGTTCCGCGGTAAGATTATCCAGTTCTTCTATTTCCACATCGAAAAGCAGTTGTTGTCGAAGACCAAACCGAACATAGAGTAACCCGGATTTTGCTGCGGCAAGCAGAATGTTGTAAAGCTGACCGGGTGCAATAATCCCCCCTTTAAAATTAACTTTAATGGTATTAATATTTCTCATGTTGAATGTGCTGCGTGTGGCTGAATGGTTTTGGTATAAAAAAATCGTTTGATCAAATATCTGAATTTTTTACAGGAACACTTGTTCGTATAACCGGTTTGTGAAAAATTATTCCTGTTTGATGCATAAAGAGTCAGCCACGCAGCTCCTGTAACTATAGTCACGTACGCTTTTTAGAGAGTGCTATAACTTGCATCAAAATAAATAACATGCACACTATACAATTAACTACCCAGGATTTTAAAGAGAAGATATTCAACTATGAGACGGAGCAGGAATGGAAATACAAAGGCGACATACCTGCCATTATTGATTTTTATGCAGACTGGTGCGGACCCTGCAAAATGGTGGCGCCTGTATTAGAAGAACTGGCAAAGGAATACAACGGCAAACTGAATGTTTATAAAGTAAATACAGAGAAGGAGATTGAATTGTCCGCTGTTTTTGGTATTCAAAGTATCCCAACTTTTTTGTTTATACCCGTAGATGAGTTACCAATGATGCAGCCAGGTGCCTTTCCAAAAAAAGTGTTTAAAGAGATCATAGAGACAAGGTTACTTACCAGGGAAAAGATTGAAAAATAGATTCCCAAAAGGGGTTGAAAAAATAAAATGATTTTGTAAACTTAAAATCTTTAGGTTATGAACGAACTTACTATTCATGTTAAGAATATTAAATGCGATGGTTGCGTACAAACTATTAAAAATAATCTGCAAGGTGTGGGCGGCGTAGTTACTGCAGACGCCTCAAAGGAAAATCAAACAGTAACTGTTACGGGAACCGATCTCAAGCAAAATGTTATAATAAAAAAACTTCTTGAGATCGGTTATCCGGCAACAGATAATTAATCATCACTTTTTTATTTTTTTTAGACCTCTTTATAAAAATGCTTATTATAAATAAGCATTTTTATTTTTTACATGATGTACCCTCCACGCCGAATGCATCGAGTATTTTTTCAAGCGGGCAAAATTTAGTAAAAGATGATTGCAGCAGGTTAACACCTACAAATGCCGTAAGCCACAGCCAGTGTATGTTTACAAAAAAAGCAAGTACAATACTTGTCAGCACAAACGTACCAGCAACCGCCCGAATAATTCTTTCTCTCATTGTTTTATTCTTATTTTATGAATTAATAACTTGATTGTTCAACCGCTACAACAAATGCTCTTACCGGATATGCGGTAGCATTGGTTTCATTATAAGCCTTTATCAGTTGCATAGCCTGTTGTGCATTTTCTTCATTAGTAAAACTGAAGATGAAAAGCGAGTCATAGCTTTCTTTTCTTGCAGCAAACCAACTGTCCATTAAATCGGTCGTGTGATCGTCTTTAAACCCTGTTGTTTCACTCACACTAAATACTTTGATCTTTGCTTTGCCCAGCATATCCGCAACATCGGGCTGGTATTCTTTAAGACAGGTTATAATAAGTAGTTTCATATTTTTTTGTTTATCAGCTTTTGTAATTCTATCATGCTTTCGTTGTGACACACTTCAAGGCCGGTAACATCGGCTGATCGTTGACAGTCGACTGAAAGCACAAGTGTGCGACGCAACAGAAGCTTCATGCATATTCAACAGTCGGGCCCGTAAAATTATTTATCGCCGTATTTTTTGCGCATCATTTTGTAATAGAGCAATGGCACCACGATCAATGTTAAGAATGTCGACGTGATCGTTCCACCCATTAAGGAGATCGCAAGACCCTGGAAGATCGGGTCGAATAAAATGATGACGGCGCCGAGTGCAACTGCACCTGCTGTTAAAAGGATCGGCGTTGTTCTTACCGCACCCGCTTCAATGATCGATTGCTTTAATGGTATGCCTTCTTTTAAACGAATATTGATGAAGTCGATCAGCAATACCGAGTTTCGCACCATTACGCCGGCGAGCGCAATAAAACCGATCATAGATGTTGCAGTAAAATAAGCGCCCATTATCCAGTGACCAAGTACAATACCGATCAATGATAATGGTATGGCTGCAAGCATCACCAACGGCACGAGGAAGTTCTGAAACCATCCAACGATCAGCATGTAGATGATAGTGAGTACCACCACGAATGCTATACCAAGATCGCAGAACACTTCGTAAGTGATCTGCCATTCGCCGTCCCACTTCAACGTGAAATTGTCTTCGAGTTCAGGCTGATGTGTGTATTCTTCATTTAGGGTAAAACCTGCAGGCAGTTTGATATTCTTCAGGCTGTCGGAGATATTGGCTATCGCATAGGATGGACTTTCGAGTTTACCGGCCATATCTGCCATTACAAAAACTACTTCTTTCTGGTTCTTGCGATAGATGGCTTTTTGTTTGGTCTGCTCTGTAACCTGCACGAGGTCACCAACCGGTACTGCATTGCCCTGCTGACTGATGACTTTTAAATTGAGTACATCTTTGATGTCCGTTTTGTCTGCATCCCTCAATTGGAGTTTGATGTTCACCTGCGCATCGGCAGTTGGTTTGTGTAAGTTACCTGCAGGCATGCCTGACAAGGCCGCATTCACTGTCGCAACAACCTGTGCAGGCGCAACACCTAACTTCATCGCTTTTTCTTTGTCTACAGCCAGGTTATATTCGGGCTGATTGTCTTCCACCATCCAGTCCACGTCCACCACATCGGCTGTTGAATCGAACAGGCTCTTCACCTGTTTGGCAACTGCCATTTGCTTTGTATAATCAGGACCATATATTTCTGCAACCAGTGTTGACAGCACCGGGGGACCCGGCGGCACTTCCACCAGTTTTACATTGGCACTGTATTTTTTAGCAATGGCCTGTATAGGCTCACGCATGGCTTTTGCGATGTCGTGGCTTTGCAGGTCGCGTTCACTTTTATCAACAAGATTTACCTGTATGTCGGCAACATTATTGCCTCTTCTCAGATCGTAGTGACGCACTAAACCATTAAAACTGATTGGGCCTGCTGTACCGATATAACCCTGGTAATTTCTTACCAGTTTCTGCGTAGAAATGTAAGCCGCGATATCCTGTGCCACTGCATTGGTCTTTTCCAACGTTGAGCCCTCCGGCATATCGATCACCACCTGGAATTCATTCTTGTTATCGAATGGCAGCATTTTTAAAGCAACAGCTTTTGTGTAGAACAAACTCAGCGACCCCAACAATATCACCACAATGCTTATCATGAATGTCCAGCGTTTCCAGCGGGTATTCAGCATCGGGTTGATAAAAGATTTGTATATCTTATAAATGCCGGTTGCTTCCAATTGTAAAGGTGCTTTTTCCTTGCTGCCGTGCTTTTCTTTTTCACGAAGCAGGATATAACCAAGATAAGGGGTTAATGTAAGCGCCACGATCAATGAAAGCATCATCGCAATGGAAGCCCCTATCGGCATTGGGCTCATATACGGACCCATTAGTCCGGATACAAACGCCATTGGTAATACTGCGCCAATAACAGTGAATGTCGCGAGAATGGTTGGATTACCCACTTCATTGATGGCAAAGAGCGCAGCCTGTAAGGGGGGCAGTCTTTTCATTTTAAAGTGGCGGTGCATGTTCTCTGCAATAATGATAGAATCATCCACCACGATACCTGTAATGAACACCAGTGCAAATAATGTGATCCTGTTCAGCGTATAATCCATGAAGTAGTAACTGAACAAGGTAAGCGCAAATGTTACCGGTACGGATAGGAATACTACGAGCCCTCCACGCCATCCCATAGCAAGCATTACGAAAAGTGTAACCACCACAATAGAAATGAATAAGTGGAACAGCAATTCTGAAACTTTATGAGATGCGGTTTCGCCATAATTACGTGTAACAGTTACCTGTATATCGGCTGGTATCAGCTCTTTTTTCAGGTGCTCTACCTTATCTGTTATCAGCTCAGATAAATGCATCGCATCGGCACCTGATTTCTTTGCAATAGATAATGTAACGGCAGGATAATTTGATTTGAACGCACCGGTTGCGCTAGTATCGGCTTTGCCATAACCAAAGAATACATACTGGTTGGGTGTTTCGGCACCATCTTCCACATTGGCGATTTGTTTCAGGTAAACAGGTTGCTGCTGGTTTACACCAACCACAAGGTTCTTCACATCATCCACACTCGAAATAAAATTGCCAGTCTCCACAGAAAATGCTGAGTCATGTTTGATCAGTTCGCCTGATTGCATCTGTGCATTGGAACCCTGTATCAGTTTGCTGATGCTGAGAACATCAACATGGTTCTGCGCCATCCTATCTTTATCAAGCACCACTTTCACTTCACGGCTTCTGCCACCGATAATATTGGTTGCAGCAACATCTGGTATCTTTTTTATTTCATTTGTAACCGCTTCGCCTATCTGCTTTAACTGGTAGTCATCATAATGTTCGCTCCACAGGGTTATGCCCAGCACAGGCACATCATCGATCGCTCTTGATTTTACCATCGGCATGGTAACCCCCTGTGGCATTTTATCCATGTTCTTCATCAGCTCGTTGTAGAGTTTTACCAAAGAACGCTCCACATCCTCGCCCACATAGAACTGTACGATCAGCATGGCCTGCCCTTTCATAGAAGTGGAGTACACATACTCCACGCCTTTGATGTTGGAGATCATTTTCTCCATTGGCTGCACCAGCTTTGTTTCTACTTCTTTTGGCTCTGCGCCAGGGAAACCTACAAATACATCGGCCATGGGAACCTGTATCTGCGGTTCTTCTTCCCTTGGTATCAGCATGGTGCTGTAACCGCCAATCAATAAGAAGGCGATCATCAGCAGTATGGTCAGCTTTGACTGAATAAACGCTTTCGCAATATTTCCTGAAAATCCTTTTTCCATTTTATCGTTTTAATTCGTTTGTTATTTTTTTCTGAACCCGGCTGCAGTAATGCTATGAAGCTTTGCTTGCGTCGCACTCTTGTGCAGCAGGCAAAGAGGCAACGAGGCAAGGAGTTCTTATTCTCAATTCGCGATTGATGATTTACGAACGGAAGTACAAGTGAGTGACACAACAGGCGATGCCATGAAAAACAAATGCTCGTCACACAAAAAATCATTACTCATCACTTTATTTTCACCGGAACTCCGTTGTATAATTTGCCGTCGGCGCTGCTGATAAATTTTTCATTGGCAGCAAGACCTGATAGTACTTCTACATTTTCTCCATAGGTATTGCCAAGGCGCACCCAGCGCAACATGGCTGTATTATTGCTGCTCACTGTGTATACGCCGCTCAACTGGTCTTTGTTAACGATGGCTGAAAGCGGCACCAGCACTGCGTTTGTGTTAACGGTCGTGGTAACAGCCTTTTCAACGGGTATGCTTACGTTTACATACATGCCTGCGTATAAACCTGTTTTGTCTTTATCGGCGATGTGTATCTTGATGATGTATTGCCCGCCTGTGTTTTGAGAAGACTGGCTGATCTGGGCAACAGTTCCTTTTAATGTAGTACCCGTTGATTTGATCTGCAGGTCTGCGATGCTGCCCTGCTTCAGCAATGCTATTTGTGATTCGGGTACTGAAGCGCTTACCTGGAAACTTCCGTTCTGTTCAATCGTGAGGATCGGCATACCCGGTGTTGCCATGCTGCCTGCATCCATCAATTTCTGCGTAACGATACCGCTGAATGGCGCGGTGATATTGGTATAGGAAAGCTGTGCATTGGCTTCGTTGCGCATTTGCTTTGCGGCTTCGAGGTTTGCTTTGGCTGCATTGTATTGCAGTGTAACATTATCGAGTTCCTTTGCTGTTGCACTTTGTTTTGCATATAAAACGGTAAAGCGGTCATAATCTTTTTTTGCGCTTTCAACCGCGGCCTGTGCCTGCGCGATCATCGCATCTGTTTGTGCACGCTTCGCCTGTATGTCTGTGCTGTTGATGCTCACCAGCAATTGGCCTGCTTTTACCGCATCGCCTACTTTTACCGGAATGCTGGTGATATAACCCATCACTCTTGTGCTGATATTGGCAGTCTGCACTGCTTCCACCTGCCCGCTTGCGGTAATGGAATTAGCAGTTGTGTTGCCGGATGGCGTAGTAACGGTAACTGCAACAGCTGTGTCTGTTGATTGCAATGTCCCCGGTTTTTCATCGCCTGAACATGCTGCGAGTGATAATAATAAACTTCCTACCGTAACAAATGATAAGAACCTTGCTGCTATCATAATCTGTATTTTTTTCTTTGTTTACTGATTGGTTGATGTTAAGAATTGTATATAAGCCGCTGCAAGATTTGCGTTAAAAACCGCCTGTGCTTCGGCCAGCTTTTGCTGCGACAACTGTGTTTGTGCCATGAGTACATCGGTTGTTTTTACAAGGCCCTGTTCATACCTGTCCTGCAGAATGCGCAATGCTTCCTGCGCCTGTGCCACTGCAGCTTTCTGCTGAGCAATGGTATATTGTGCATCAGCTAATTGTCTCTTTGCTTTATTGAGTTCAAGTTCGCTTTCTGATTTCTGCGTATTCAGTTCTTCAGCCAGTTTATTGCGTTCGAGTGTTTGTGTGGCAATTTTATTTTTGGTGGCATTGCCTTTGAAGATATCCCATGACAATTGCAGACCTGCCAGATAAGCATTCGATCCAAAACCAAACGCCGTATTATCATTCAACTGGTAAGAGGCAAATGCATTAAGCTTTGGCAGGTAACTCATCTTGTTTGATTTGATCTGGAGATCATATGCGCCAATAGCTGATTCCATTGCTTTGAAATCCGCTCGTGCTTCGGGTAAGGACTCTGCTACTGTTGCAGATCCGGCGAAGCTGAATGATGCCGGGATGGAATAAGTAACGCCTTTTGCTTTACCCATTAATTGGCTCAGCGCATCTGACGCATTTTGAATATTGGAATTTACTTCGGCAATATTTGTTGTTGTTTTTGTTACCTGTAGCTGTGCATTTAACAAATCTGATTTTTGTACAAGCCCCTGTTCGAAATAATCGCCCGTAGATTTAGCGATGCCTTTTGCTGTATTCAAAGCTTCTTCCAACACGGCTTTGGCATTGTATGCCAACTGCAGCTGCAGGTATGCCTGCTGCACCTGGAAAGCGATATATTGTTTGGTGCGCTGCGTTTTGTATTGGTATACTTCCACCTGTTTTTCGGCGCCTTTGCGCATATACAGCATGTCCATATTTACCAATGGCTGTTGCAGTTGAAGCTTCGTCATAAAGTCTGTTGTGCCGGGAGGATTATTCAGCAGAACCGGGTTAAAATCTTCCTGTGTAATGCTTTGCTGCTGCAGCTTAAAGCCGAATGCATTCAATGGATTATTGGTGGTCATGGCCGTGTAAGAAAACCCAAGCTGCGGCAGGTAAACCGCCTGTGTTTGTTTGTAATTAGAAGTGGCAATATCTTCATCCATTTTTGCAAGCTGCACATGGTCGTTGTTGCTGATGGCTGAGTCGATAGCCTCTTTTAGGGTAAGTGTTGCATTGTTGTTCTGTGCACTCGTTACAACCCTTGCAAAAAATAAAATAATCATAAGCGAAATTCCTTTCCATAAATATCTGTGTCGCATGTTCATCGTTTGCATGATTTGAATGCAAAACTATTTTTATGAAGCCGCATGCTGAGTGACAAAAATCACAGGTATGGATGATTGTAAACAAAGGAGTAGAAAAGAGAAACAAGCTGCAAAGAGTTAGTATGCAAAATTACCCACAGGGTTCTGTAAAGGATGCAAAAAACGCCTTATGTTTTAAATGACGGGTTTAAATTCACTAATAATATTATTTTATTCATCAAACTATCTACTGCACTTGTCTTCATATGCCTTAATTTTATTACTCTTCACTAACGATAAATTCAACAATATGAAAAAAGACATTCTTCAAAATGTTGCAACAGATGTTCCTGAAAAAAATAATGCAATGAACAGGAGAAAATTTGTTGAGCTTGCTTCTTCTGCTGCTTTAGCTTTTACGATTGTGCCAAGACATGTACTTGGCGGGAAAAATTATGTAGCGCCAAGTGATAAGATAACACTTGCATACATAGGTGTAGGCACACAAGGCATAAGAGAACTATTGCCAATGCTTGCTGTGCCCGAGATACAGGTGGTTGCTGTATGCGATCCCAATAAAGAAGCCAGGGGTTACAGAGATTGGGGAATAAATTATTTGCGTGGTGAGATTCGCAAAACCATACAAAAGCCTGATTGGGATTGCGGCGGCGATGGATTGATCCCCGGTGGAAGAGACAATGGAAAATCTATTGTTGACACCTATTATACAAACGTACAAAAGCAACAAAACTATAAAGGATGCACGGCTTATGAAGATGTGCGTGAATTATTGGACAAAGAAAAAGATCTTGATGCAGTTAAGATAATGACACCCGACCACCTGCATGGCATTCTTTGTATGGCAGCCATAAAAAGAGGAAAGCATGTATTGGTACATAAACCAATTTCCAATCGCCTGGCAGAAGGAAAGAAAGTAATTGAAATGGCACGTAATAATCCAAAGGTTATTACACACCTCATCCCATGGGATTCCAATGGTTCGATGGAGACAGTAATGAGTTGGATAAACGCTGGTGCAATAGGAACATTGAAAGAAGTACATAACTGGACGAACAGACCTGTGTGGCCGCAATATCCCGAACTGCCCAAAGATAAACCACCCGTACCTGATGGTTTCAACTGGAATCTTTGGTTAGGCCCTGAAGCAGACAGGGCTTACAGTCCTGATTATACAAACATGGTGTTCAGGGGCTGGTATGATTTCGGAGGAGGCTCCATGGCTGATATGGGACACTATAGTTTGTGGACTGTTTTTAATGCATTGAAGTTAACATCACCAACAGTTGTTATACCAAACAGAAGCCATGTATGTGATTTCAATGGTGCTGTTCCTTTCCGTGTGAATAATGATTTCTCTTTTCCTATGGCAAGTATGGTCCGTTTCAAATATCCTGCAAATGGGAACAGGGGCCCTGTAGATCTTTGCTGGTATGACGGTGGCATGCGTCCGCCGATACCTTCAGAATTGTTTGATAACAATAAAGAGCTGCCCGAAGAGGGAATGATGTTTGTTGGCGACAATGGAAAAATATTAACAGGGTTTAATGTACAGGACCCAAAAATTATTTCAGGAAAACAAATGGATGCACCTAAAACAAATACAGACCAGCGCGACCAGGTGGCCCAAACTTCTGCAGCATTGCCGTTGTTTGTTAACGCATGTAAAACCGGCAAGCAATATCCCGGTAATTTTTCAGAAGCAGAATATTTAACAGAGGCTGTTAATTTGTATGCGCTTGCATTAAGAACTAATAAGCTATTAAAATACGATGCTGCAAATGTCAGGATCACGAATGTTGCTGATGCCAATAAATATATAAGCAGGGATTATAGAAAAGGGTGGGAGCCTGAAAATATTTAGTAGCCCCGACTCCAAAAGAGGGAAGATTTTTTTAGATACCAGCTTTAGTATTTCATAGCATCATCGTTGCGTCGCAATCACTTCATCTGCATTGGTCGTGGCATCAATGTAAGCGGCATCAGAAAAAGGGCGTTAGAAAGTTTACGAAATGAGGCGTTAAACAGCGAAAATGTATAATGTGGTTATATAGTAATTCACAAGCATTCGTTCATGAAAGATATATTGCTTAATGGTTGGCTTCTTCGCTGTGGGTAATGCAGTAAATTTCAGCCCTTTTTCTGTAGCCTTGATTTTTTCTTTGTTACTTTTTTTTATATCAAAACAAAAGAAAGTCAATAACAAGACAGGATTTTTAAAAGTAAAAAATATTACAAAATACCTTACAATGAAACAGATAAACCGCAGATCATTTCTTACACAAACAACAAAAGCTGCAGGCGCAGCTATAGTATTATCACAATTACCCAAACAATTATTGGCAGGTGCCGCAGAAAATAATTTGCCTATAGGTTTTCAATCATGGACAGTAAAAGATAAGCTAAGTGCAGATTTTCCCGGAACATTGAAAATGATGGCAGACATGGGTTATAAGATGATAGAAATGTGTTCGCCTAAAGGCTATGCACAAATTGGCTTTGGCGCTTTTACACTTATGAAAACTGCTGATATCAAGAAAACAATAAATGATGCAGGGCTTACCTGCCCAAGCTGTCATTTTGGGTCTGCGGAATTTGCCGACGATAAGATTGATGACAGTATTCAGTTTGCGCAAGATATGGGACTTACACAAATGATCTGCTCGACTTTCTGGTTGCTGAAAACAGCCACATTAGATGATTATAAGGCTGCTGCAGAAAAATTAAATAAAGCAGCAGAAAAAATAAAAGCGGCGGGCATGCAGGCTGGATTTCACAATCACGAATTTGAATTTGCAAAACTTGATGGTCAGCTTATTTATGATGCGCTGATGAAAACATTTGATTCAAACCTCGTGAAGATGCAGTTCCAGACAGAAGTGATTAACCTGGGTTATAAAGCCGCTGATTATTTTAAAAAATATCCCGGAAGATTTATCTCCTCGCATTTGTCAGACTGGACTGCTGATAAAAAAGAAGCACCTGTTGGGCAAGGTGTTATTGACTGGAAAGAGTTTTTTGCAGCTGCAAAAATTGGTGGTGTAAAAAATTTCTTTGTAGAAATGGATCCTGATAAATTCAAGGACAGCGCTGCATACATTCATGCTATGTAAAAATGTTGTAACTAATAATTATAATGTTGAATGCGTAACGCGTTCAACATTTTTGTTTATAAGGAAAATGAATTTTGTGTAGCCAACTGCAATGCTGCTTTAATGCTTTTGTTGCGTCGCACACTTATGCGTTCGGAACATTGGTGAGCAATGAGAAGTCAAAAGCGTGTATGTAATCTTCACTTTTCACATTTTACATTTCACTTGCTGCCTTACCTGTTTCAGTACAAGTGTGCGACGCAACGATGTTGAACAACATTACGAAAGCCGGGCTCAAAAAATTATTCTTTCTCTTTCTTAATATTGAAAGCTGGTGCTTTATAATCTTTGGATAAATAATCTGAAGGAATGGTTGTTTGATTACCATCACGCAGCGAACCATAATGCGGCGACATAATTTCTATACCTGCTTCATTAAAACAATCCTGTATGTTCTTGTGAAGCTCAGAATAGATAACAGCTTGGGCGTTGGCATCTTTAGTGTAAGCGTTGAGTTGGTAAGACACATAAAAATCATCAAGGCTTGTTTGCAAAACAAAAGGTGCAGGCTCTTTTTGAATAAGTGCTGTACGCAATGCAGCGTTGATGAGTGCCTGCTGTACATCTTTCCACGGTGCATCGTAACCAATGGTTACCGTAGTGTGCAAGATCAAACCCTTATCCAATGCATTTGCAGAATAGTTGATTGTATTGCTTGAAAGTACCGTAGAATTGGGAACAGTAATATCTTCATTTTTGATAGTGCGTATGCGAATGACAAGCGTTGTTTTTTCTATAACGTCTCCAACCACATCTCCGATCTTAACGCGGTCACCAATTTTAAAAGGCCGCATGTAAGTGATAACAAGCCCTGCGATAATATTATTGACAGCAGAGGAAGATCCCAATGATAATAACACACCCAAAAAAACAGATACACCCTGGAATGCAGGAGATTCGGACCCGGGTAAATAAGGGAAAATAATAACGAGCATGAATGCATACAATAAGAAGCGGATGATACCAAACGATGGCCTTGCAAATTCTTTATGAAACCCTGGCATGCTTATGTTACCTGCTTCAATCTCTGTTGTAAAATATCTTAACGCCCTTACCAGATAATGTGTAAAAAGATAAACAACAATAATAGTAAAAAGATCAGGCAGAAATGCAAGTATACTGCTGAGGATATTTTTAGCTGGTGTAAGTATCCAGTTGAGTAATGTATTTGTAATATCTTCTGTACCGGGAAAGATATAAAACAACAATGGTAGTGCCAGATAAAGTGCAAGAATGATAATTGCGATGCGAACAAAATTGGTAAACCTTATCACCAGCTTTTCATACTGTGCGGCATTGAGTAATTTTATTTTACGAAATGTGAGGCCATTTAAAAACTTGTCTGTGTTACTCCTGAAATAGTTGGCAACAAGATTAAAAAGTTTATTAATGAGATAAATAATAAAAGCAAGACCTACAAAAACCAGCACGATCATGCTTATACGTTTAAGCCAGTTGGCTACGCTGTTGGTTTCTTTCTCTTGTATAATTGACTGCTTTATTTTATTGAAATAATCGTCAGCCATTTTATCGGCAGGTATATTTTGCCACAAAGCATCGAGCTCTGTTATTGCCATTACAGGTAATTCATTACGGTAGGTGATTTCGTAATTGTTTTCATTCTTTGTAAGCAATAAGGAATCTGCTTTAAAAAAATCGTCTTCATATAATTGCTGAATACGTTTGGTAATAGTAGCGGCTCTTTCCTCAGCACTGAAAGAACTGCCACCAAGATACACGTTGAACAGTGTATCTCTAAATGGCGCTACAGGATGAGGTTTGGCAGTTTGTTTTAACACTTCCAGTTTGTGCAACTGGTCTGCATGTCTTGCAGAATCGTTTAATTCTATCTGCTTTAGTTTTTGCTCCAGTTCTTTTGTACGTTGAGCATCTCCCACTGCAGCATTGATCTCCTGTTGTATTTTTAAACGCAAAAGAGAATCAATCTCGCCTTGCTGTTGTTGTTGACGCAGTAACATTTCATTTAGATGCGTGCTATCTTTTGCGAGGCTGTCTGAATGCTGTGCATTAACTGAAAAAGAGATGAGTAATATAAATATTAAGATGTATTTCATAATGCAGTGGTTGGTATAAAGATAAAGGATTTGATGCAACACATATTTTCTGCACAAGTGTGCGACGCAACAAAAGCCCAATACATTCTTAAGCCTGGCTCATAAAAAATATATATGCAATTCATTCACTCCCTACCTTTGCAGCATGAAATTTAATTTCAGATATTTAATTATACATCATTAGAAAAGCGGGCTATATACCCGCTTTTTTTATTTGCTAAACCTGATGTTATGGATGTAGAAATTCTTTCAAGAATACAGTTTGCGTTCACTATTTCTTTTCATTACATCTACCCGCCATTAAGCATTGGGCTTGGCTTATGCATGGTTTTGATGGAAGGCCTGTACCTGCGCACGGGTAACGCGATGTATGAAGAAATGACAAAATTCTTCACCAAAATATTTGCACTTATTTTTGGCATTGGTGTGGCAACTGGTATTGTAATGGAATTTGAATTTGGTACCAACTGGGCCACCTATTCAAAATATGTGGGCGATGTATTTGGCAGTGCTCTTGCAGCAGAAGGCATTTTTGCATTTGCATTGGAGAGTGGTTTTCTGGGCGTATTATTATTTGGATGGAACCGTGTAAGCAAGGGCATGCATTTTTTTGCAACGATCATGGTTACGCTCGGTTCCATGTTCTCTGCAATATGGATCGTGGTGGCAAACAGCTGGCAGCAAACACCTGCAGGCTATCATATAGTAGGGCATGGGCTTGAAGCAAGAGCAGAGATCACTGATTTCTGGGCAATGGTATTCAATCCTTCATCAGTTGACAGGGTGCTGCATGTTTGGATCGGTGCTTTTCTTGCAGGTTCATTTCTTGTTATAAGCATCGCCTCTTATTACATTCTAAAGAACCGGTATGTTGAATTTGCTAAGAAAGCTTTTGGTATTGGATTAACAGTTGCGTTGTTATCTTCTTACGCACAATTCTTTGCAGGCAAAGCATCAGCAGAGATTGTTGCAAAATATCAACCCGTAAAGCTTGCGACTATAGAAGGTCACTTCGACAGCAGTGCAAGTGCCGACATGTATTTGTTTGGTTACATTGATACAAAAAATAAAACTACACATGGCGTTGCCATACCTGGCGGTTTGAGTTTTCTTACGCATTATGATTTCAATGCGCCGGTTGCAGGATTGAATGCATTTAAACCGCAAGACAGGCCACCAGCACTCAATATTGTTTTTCAATCTTATCACATTATGATCGCCATTGGCATGTTGCTGATTGCACTTACAACATTTGGTTTCATATTACTGAAGAAAAACAAGTTGTTCAATAAACGCTGGCTCATGCTTGTGTTTGCCTGGAGCGTGTTCTTGCCGCAGATCGCTAACCAGGTTGGGTGGTACACAGCAGAAACAGGCCGCCAGCCCTGGGTAGTTTATGGTTTATTGCGCACCAGCGATGCATTATCACAAGCTGTAACGGCTAACCAGGTTGTATTTTCGCTTATTTTGTTCACACTCGTTTATGCTTTGTTGTTTGCATTGTTTATCTTTTTATTAAACAGGAAAATACAACACGGCCCTGGTTATGAAAATGATGATGAAAGTGAAACGCACAGTCCGAGGCTTGAAGAAATGGCAGGAAGTTTTGGTGGTACCATCCCCTAAAAGGCAGTTAATATTTTTTTGGTAACGGGCTGTATTACTATTATTTGGCTTTTGTTGTGTCACTCACTTATACGCCTTGTTCTTTATTCGGCAATTAAAATCAAGCATCATAAATTATAAATCATCTCGATGGAAACTTTTCTCGGTATAGATTACAGCACCTGGTGGTTTCTGGTTGTTGGCGCAACTTTTACGGGGTATGCGATTCTGGATGGCTTTGATCTTGGTGCAGGAGCTATCCATTTATTCTTCAACAAAGAAGAAAGCAGAAGAATTGCACTTAATGCAATAGGCCCTGTATGGGATGGTAATGAAGTATGGCTTGTAATTGGTGGAGGAACTTTATTTGCAGGATTTCCCAAAGTATATGCCGCAGTGTTCTCAGCCTTTTATATTCCGTTCATGTTGTTTTTAATGGCGTTAATATTCCGCGCCATTTCTATAGAGTTCAGAAGTAAAGAACCCATGTTGTGGTGGCGGAAAATGTGGGATGTTAGTTATTGTATATCGAGTATTGTTGTAACGTTATCATTGGGTGTTGTATTAGGTAATGTGCTCATAGGTTTGCCCATTGATAAAGCAGGAAACTATATGGGCAGCACATTTGATTTTCTTAATCCATACGCATTGATGGTTGGCGTAACAACGCTTGCCTTATTCATGATGCATGGTGCTATTTACTTAGTAATGAAAACGGAAAAACGTTTATATACCAAACTCACCATCATTGTAAAGAATTCCACTATCTTTTTTGTGATCAGTGTTTTGCTGCTGAGTTTTTATACATTGTTGTATGTACCTCATTTGTCATTAAGGATAAAAGAAAATCCCTGGTTATTTTTTATTCCTGTGACAATGGTGTTGGCGGTTGCTAATATTGCCAGGAGAATTACACAACAACGATACCGGCAGGCATTTCTTTCATCTGCTGTTGTAATAAGTTTGTTACTGATATTAATAGCCGTAGAATTATATCCCAATCTTGTTTTGTCCAGCCTTGATGAAAAATATAACCTTACCGTGCTTAATGCCGCATCTTCTACAAAAAGTTTAAAAATCATGCTGATCGTTGCAGCTATTGGTGTGCCGTTGGTAGGAATTTATACAGGCTTTGTATATAAAACTTTTAAAGGTAAAGTGAAGTTAGATGAGATGAGCTATTAGGCTTAATCTTATTAAAATAATCCAAACAGCATTCCATCTATCTTAGTAATGATCTCTCCAAAGTCTTCTTCTTTATCAGCAAAATTATTTTTGTCAACATCAATGATCAAAAGCTGACCTTCTTTATAACTGTCGATCCATTTGTTATAGAGTTCATTTAGTTTCTTTAAATAATCAAGACGGATATTTTCTTCATATTCTCTGCCACGTTTTTGGATTTGACCAACTAAGGTGGGTACAGATGCTTTGAGATATATCAATAGATCCGGCGGCTGCACCATGGTTTTCAAAGTCTGGAAGAATTGAAAATAATTTTCAAAATCTCTTTTGCTCATCAAACCCATTTCATGCAGGTTGGGTGCAAAAATGTTGGCGTCTTCATAAATAGTTCTGTCCTGTATAATGGTTTCTGTGCCTCGTTGTATATCCAAAAGCTGGTTCAAACGGCTGTTCAAAAAATAGATCTGTAAGTTAAAACTCCAGCGGGGCATGTCTTCATAAAAATCCATCAGGTATGGATTATGATCAACATCTTCAAACTGGGGAATCCATTTATAGTGTTTGCTCAATAATTCTGTAAGGGTCGTTTTGCCGGCGCCTATATTGCCGGCCACTGCTACATGCTTTGGTTTTTTCAGCTTTGCCATGAAAGATATATGATTTGTATAACGGCCTTGTTAGAATTTTGAAGATAAAGTTTCGCTGCACATATCAGGCATATTCTGCGAAATTTATTTTCAATTTAATGTTTTATGCTGCATAATGAACAAAATGCACAAGTGTGCGACGCAACGATGTTTAATAGTAGTAACAAGGCCGGGCTCATGCCATTAAATTGTCCGCTATTAACCAGTGTAATTAACACCCATTGCCTTTCTTACTAATTGCAGCGTTGCATCTGCACTGGCCCTTGCCTTTTCTTTTCCACGCAATATTACTCTTGTGATCTCTTCTTTGTTGTTTTCAATGGCTTTGGCTCTTTCACGTATCGGCCCCATAAACCGTACCATATCTTCAGCAAGTTGCTTTTTCATATCACCGTAACGAATCACACAGTTATTAAAATCAGCTTCGAATTTTGCCACGGTGTCTTCACTGCTCACCAGTTTCATAAGACCGAAAACATTTTCAATATAATCTGGTTTAACTGAATGCAGTTCTGTTGGACCGCTGTCTGTTTTTGCTTTCATGATCTTCTTACGGATCAGTTCATCATCATCAGCAAGATATAATGTAGCCATCTGGTTAGCGCTCTTACTCATCTTTCCTGTTCCATCCAAACTCATGATCTTAATAAGGCCACCGCCATAACTAAATGCTTGTGGCAACGGAAAAATTTCACCATACCTGTGATTGAAGCGTTCTGCAAAATTCCTCGTCATTTCAATATGCTGCTCCTGGTCTTTGCCCACCGGCACTTTCAAGGCACGGTGAATTAAAATATCTGCGGCCTGTAACACAGGATAGGTAAGCAATCCGGCATTTACATTATTGGGATGTTGCCTTACTTTATCTTTAAACGTAGCTGTTTTTTCAAGCTCGCCTTTATAGGCCATCATGTTCAGGTAAAGGTATAGTTCAGCAATTTCGGGCACATCGCTTTGCACATACAACACACATTTTTCGGGGTCAAGACCTACTGCAAGCAATTCGCCCATCAGGCGGTAAACATTGCTTTGTAATTCTTTCGTGTCGGGATGTGTGGTAAGGCTATGCCAGTCTACTACGCAGATATAACAATCGTATTCTTCCTGCATACGCACCCAATCACGCATGGCGCCAAAATAATTGCCCAGGTGCACAAAACCCGTGGGCCTTATCCCACTTAAAACGGTCTCTTTTTTCATAAGCGGCGAAGATAAGGAGAGTTTATAGTTTGTAATTTTTTTATGAGCCCGTCTGTATTAATACTATTAAGCATTGTTGCGTCGCACACTTCAGGGCTTTGTTCATTTGTAGACATGAAAATAACAAGTCTGCACAGATGTGCATTCCATTTTACGCCCACTTTTTAAAATTCATTTACCTTCGCAGCAATTTTTAAAATCAGGTGCACAGCACAGCTTTGTTTCAATACGCTCACAAATTATGACTGAAAAAATACTCATTCTCGATTTCGGAAGCCAATATACCCAGTTAATTGCCCGTGCTGTAAGAGAAGCCAATGTGTATTGCGAGATCATTCCTTACCACAAAAAATTTGAAGCAGACAGTTCTCTAAAAGGTATCATTTTGAGTGGCTCTCCGTTTAGTGTCAATGAAGAAAATGCACCATCTGTTGATGTGGCTGAATTTATAAATAAATTGCCTGTATTAGGTATTTGTTATGGCGCACAGCTTACTGCCAAAGCTTTTGGTGGCAGGGTTGATAAGTCAAACAAACGTGAATTCGGCAGGGCTAAACTGGTAAAAAGCAAGGAAGATATTTTATTGCAAAACGTGGTTGACCATTCGCAGGTATGGATGAGCCACAGCGATTCCATAACGCAATTGCCAGAAGGGTTTGAACTGCTGGCAACGACTGACAGCATTCCTATTGCTGCATTCAGAAAACATCAGAATGGCAGCGCTAAAGCTTTATATGGTATACAATTCCATCCTGAAGTTTATCATTCCACAGAAGGTAAAAAGATCCTTCATAATTTCCTCGTTAATATCTGTGGCTGTTCGCAAAACTGGACGCCGGCTTCTTTTGTTCAGGAAACAGTTGCACAACTTAAACAACAGATCGGTGATGCACATGTGATCATGGCTTTAAGTGGTGGTGTGGATAGTACTGTTGCTGCAACATTGATCAGCAAAGCAATTGGCAGCCGGTTGCATGGCATTTTTGTAAACAACGGTGTACTTAGAAAAAATGAATTCGAGAAAGTATTAGAAACTTATAAGCAACTCGACCTGAATGTAAAAGGCGTTGATGCATCAAAAACATTTTATGATGCACTGGCAGGTAAAACAGATCCGGAAGCAAAACGTAAAGTAATTGGTAAATTATTTATAGATGTTTTCCAGGAAGAATCTCAAAAACTAAACTATATTAGATTTTTAGGCCAAGGTACCATCTATCCTGACGTTATAGAAAGTATAAGTGTGCATGGCCCTTCAGTTACTATCAAATCTCATCATAATGTTGGTGGATTACCGGATACAATGCATTTGAGTTTGATTGAACCTTTGCGTTTTCTTTTTAAAGATGAAGTAAGAAAAGTTGGTCTTGAATTAGGCATTCCTTCCGATATGATCAATCGCCATCCTTTCCCTGGCCCGGGGCTTGCTATCCGAATTTTGGGAGAAGTAACCGAAGAAAAAGCTAAATTACTACAGGACGCAGATGATGTTTACGTTAAAGCACTTAAAAGTCATGATCTTTATAATAAAGTTTGGCAGGCAGGTGCAATATTACTGCCTGTAAAAAGTGTTGGTGTAATGGGCGATGAAAGAACATACGAATACACTGTTGCATTGCGTGCTGTAACTTCTGTAGATGGTATGACGGCAGACTGGGCACATTTACCTTATGAATTCCTGGCGCATGTTTCAAACGAGATCATTAATAATGTGCGTGGTATAAACCGTGTGGTGTATGATATCAGCAGCAAACCACCTGCAACCATTGAGTGGGAATAAGGCTCAGAAATCTGGCAATATTATTGCCTGTTAGTAGTACTAAAAAATACCCGGATTGCTACGATGAATAAATTAAGATTATTTCTCTTACAGATACTTTTATTTGTTTGTGTATTTGCCTGTACCATTAAAAATGTGGAAGCACAATCTTCTGACACGCCGCTTCGTATAGCAATATTGGCACCTTTGTATATTGACTCTGCATTCGATAATAATGTTTACAAGCTTAGTAATACCAACATGCCGAAATATATTTTGCAGGGTCTTGATTTTTATAACGGCGTAATGTTGGCAATTGATTCTTTGAAAAAAGAAGGACAGGAATTAGATGTTTGGATCTATGATACTAAAAAGAAAGACCGCACTACAGATGCATTGGCTAATGAAATAGCCCCACTTCATTTTTCACTTATTATTGCGGATTTTTCTAATCTCACAGAACAAAAAAGATTTTCAGAATTTTCTTTCACTAATAATATTCCATTGGTTTCTGCAACATATCCAAATGATGCTTACGTAACGGGTAACCCTTTTTTCATCATGCTTAATTCAACGTTGAAAACGCATGTGGAAGGTTTGTATAAATACCTGCAACGTACTTACCCGGTTGGAAAGTTTTTATATGTAACACGCAAAGGAAGTATGGAAGAAAAGATAATGAGTATGTATGCAGATGCGGGAAAGAAAACCTACCCAATTAAATACAAAACAGTTGAATTGCCCGATGATTTTACAGAAGACCAGTTGCTTCCATTACTTGACAGTAACCAACAAAATGTTGTTATTTGCGGCAGCCTTGATGAGAACTTCAGCACCAACCTAATAAGAACACTTGATCAATCTGTTACTTTCCCGGTAACACTTGCCGGATCACCAACATGGGATGGTTTAAGAGCTGTGCTAAGAACGGAAAATGAAAATATTTCCATTGTTTATTCTACACCTTTCAACTATACAGGAACAGATAATGTTATTTCAAATCTCAGAAGCCAGTATAAACAAAAATTAAATGCACGCCCAAGCGATATGGCTTTTAAAGGTTTTGAAAGCATGTATTACTTCAGCAGGTTATTGCTGAAATACAATAACGACATGCTTAATAATTTATCTGACACAAAATTTAAGATTGCCAATAGTTTTATGCTGCAGCCTGTAAAACTTGTTGATAATGCACAGGTGCCGGATTATATTGAAAACAAGAAACTATATTTTATTACAAGATCACTGGGTAAGATCACTTCTGTAAATTAATCGGCACTGTATTTTTTTGAGCCGGACTTTTAGTACATGTATTTATCTCTGTTGCGTCGCACACTTCAGCGTTCTATATACTGATCAACTTTAACACAGTTGTTATTTATATTCCAGTCAATATTATTGGTTAAAAATCTTTTAAACATCTCTTTCAGAGATGTAAGAAAATATTAAAAGCTTCTAAATCGTTTTAATCATATAGTTCTTTTTTGTAAATTCCATTTGTATCAAATCTGAGATCATTATGAAATCCTTATCAGAAACCTGGTTTGCAGACGGCTATATAGATTTTGAGCTGAAGAAATATACTTTGCTTGCTTACCTGCAGGAAGTAAATAGATACTTTAATGAGAATAAATTATATCCGCAACTTGCAGATATAATTTTTCATTATAACAATCTTGTATCATTCAGGGAGAATAAAAAATACCTGCAGGAACATTTCCCCAAAAAATTTACAGGCGTTCAATTACAGAAGCTGCAATTATTGTATGAACAGATGATAGAAGATGATGAATTAATGTCTGAATTGGAAGATATTATTCAATATGCTGTTGCGCAAATGCATGTTACCATTAGCAATGGTGCAGAGATATATGAATTTGTAGAAGATAAAATAACAATAAATCCGGTAGGCATTGTACCACTTGAACAAAATGAAGGTTACTTCTTTTTAAGCAAAGCTGATACGAGAGACACAAGCGTTTATTATTACAGGCTTAGCATATTTGAGAAACATGATGAAAAATACAGGAGCATAAAAACAGAATTTATTAATAACTGGCATAGAACCATTGCAAATACTTATGAGCATATAAAGAGTGATCTTATTCGCAACAGGAATATGCTTTCAAATCCTGCTGTATATGCAATAGAATCTGAATTGGTTTACCCTGTGGAAGAAACATTATTACCAATTGCAAAACGAAGTTTGGTAAGGTACTTAACTGAAAATGCTGCATAGATATAAAATGCAGCAATAATGTTGATCAGTTAACCTGTTTACATATTGTACAGCAAACAACAGAACCTTGAAGAGTGCGACGCAACAAAAGCCTCATAGTAGTAATGTGTTTGGCTCAAAAAATAAATCTTCTATTCAAAGGGCATTATTGCCCTTTTTTCTTTTACTAATCTTCTCATCTGCAATAATACAGCAATAAGAATGAGGGCGAAACCAATATAGAAATAATTACTGAGGTATTTGTTCTCGCTGAACACTGCGAACGCAAGTATGATTCCATAAATAGGTTCAAGCGTTAATGTAAGATTGATGGTGAATGCGCTTAGATGCCTCAATGCTTTTATATATAGAAGAAACGTGAGTACTGTGCAGAAAATACCAAGTATCAAAAGCCACAGCCAGTCTAACTTTTGGGGGTATTGAATATCTGAATGAAACAGCAAATCATAAAATGGCATAAGGATCGTCAAGCCAACAAAGCCACCTGTTAACTGGTATAAAGTAATTGATTGCGGCGTGTAACCGGATACAATTTTTTTATTCAAAACGGAAACAACAACAGTTGCAAGTGATGACAACAGCCCGATATAAATGCCTATAGAAAATTGCAGGTTAGAAAAGTAAATAATAATAATACCGGCCAATGCAAAGCTGCCTAATAAAATCTCTGTAATGTTTATACGTCTTCGGAAAAAAAGAGGTTCAATTATAGCAGATAACAATCCAGTAGTTGCAAGACAAGTAAGCGCAATGGATACATTACTGTATTTAATACTTCCATAAAAGAGCAGCCAGTGAATCGAAAGTATGGTGCCGATAGAACCAATCTTCAAAAAATCGCGTAAACTTATTCTTTGAATTTGTTTGCTGAAAAAAAAATATAGCCACAAAGCAATTGCGGTAATGAGCATGCGCCACCATACAAGCCAACCTTCATTTAGTGAAATGAGTCTTCCCAATATTCCGGTAAAGCCCCACAGAAAAACTGCAATATGTAAACGTATTATAGCAAGTTTCATGGTCTGTGCATAAAGATCATGAAAAGTATAGATGCAAGCGATTTATTTGCTTTGTGCAGCAATATCATCTGTATGTAGAGATTTTGTTTTGCCATTAGTGGCATCAACTTTTTTACGGTAGTTCTTGAACATACTGTTCCATTGAATTTTCAACACACCTAGCACACCTTCTTTCAAAATGCCTTTGCTCATTTTGCTAACACCAACCCGGCGGTCAACAAAAACAATAGGCACTTCTTTTATTTTAAAGCCAAGTTTCCATGCGGCAAATTTCATTTCTATCTGGAAAGCATAGCCAACAAATCTTATAGCATCAAGGTTAATGGTTTCAAGTACTCTTTTGGTGTAACACATGAAGCCTGCTGTAGGGTCTTTCACAGGCATCCAGGTTATTAGTCTTGTATACAGCGAACCTCCTCTTGAGTAAAGATGACGATCGAAAGGCCAGTTCTCAATTTTACCTCCGGGTACATAACGGCTCCCGATCGATAGATCTGCGCCATCATATTTACATGCTTCATATAATCTTTCAAGATCTGCAGGGTTATGTGAAAAATCTGCATCCATTTCAAAAATATATGCATAACCTTTTTCAACAGCCCATCTGAAACCATGAATATAAGCTGTGCCCAAACCTTGTTTACCTTTTCGTTCTTCTAAAAATAATTGGGAGGGATAAGTTGTAAAAAGCTCCTTTACTATCGCAGCAGTACCATCAGGTGAATTATCATCGATCACCAGCACATGATAACCCTGGTTCAATGAAAATACAGCGTGCAGTATGCCAGCAATGTTTTCTTTTTCATTGTAAGTAGGTATAATAACTAATTTCTCCAATGGGGATGTTTGTTTGTTTCCGGATGCCGAAAATACAATATTATCAGGTTAAGTATTGACCGACGATATAATCTGAATCAAATAAGCTTTTACTTATGCTTTTTTTAACAGGGTTCTGTTTAGTATCTCGGTAAGTTTTTGTTTTGTGTTCATGGCAAAATCACCTTTCATCATCCAATCGTAATACTGGGGTTCTGCTTTTAAAACTTCAGTAACCGCTTTACCTTTATGTTTACCAAAATTGAATATTTCAATGCCGTTTACTTTTATAAAGCGGCGTGCAAAATCTACTATATCATCTTCACCTGTAAATTTCACTATACTTTCTACTGTTGTGCCAATATTAGGATAACGTTCAACCTGTGCCAGCAATATTTCCCACGTGGCTTGTGCATCTACTTCTGCACTGTGTGCCCCATCCAAAGCTTTATTACAATAAAATTTATAAGCAGCACTTAACGTGCGCTGTTCCATCTGGTGAAATATCTTTTGCACATCCACCATCTTTCTGCCATCTGTAGAAAAATCAAGACCTGCACGTGAAAATTCTTCTATTAACATTGGTATATCAAAACGATTACTGTTGTAACCACCCATGTCACAGTTTTCAATAAATTGTTTTACTTCATTGGCCACTTGTTTAAATGTTGGTGCATCTTTTACCATTTCATCTGTAATGCCATGCACATCGCTTGATGCCTGTGGTATTGGCATCTGTGGGTTAATCAGCTTCCTTTTTACAAGCCTGCTGCCATCGGGAAGTATTTTTACGATCGCAATTTCAACGATCTTATCTGTACCAATATTTATACCTGTTGTTTCAAGATCAATAAAAGCAATAGGGCGTTGTAACTCAAGTTTCATCAGATGCTTTTTATACTATTATTTAGTTTGTTGTAAACGCCAAAGGTAAGGCTTAGGATTGTCTGCCATGCACAATTTCAAGAATTGTTTACTGGCGTAATTAATATAAAATTCAGATAAGTGAAAAAAAATTATGTACCCGTCTGTAAAACTTTTATGATGCTTTTGTTGCGTCGCACTCTTGTACTGTTGTGCGTGAATCGGCAATCGTGAATCGTCAATATAACCGCTTATTCATTCACGATTCACTTCTCACGATTGACGATAAAAGCTCCGAACGTACAAGTGAGTGACACAAGCGGCGATGCTATGAAAAACTGCAGCTTGTAAATAAAAACCCCGCTTTTACAAGCAGGGATTAAATATTAGTCAGGAATAGTAAGTCTTATTTTTTTGTGGAATCGAAGGGAACCGCGTTCTGCTGTGTAGCACCAGGTGTTGTTGCAGGTGCTGTAGTGCTGCCGGATGTTTTCAGGTTTTTGATAACATCAGAACCTGGTGTGCTACTGCTGCCTGAAAAAAATAAAGTAGAGGTAATGCATAAAATACCAACGATACCTGCAAAAAGCCAGGTACCTTTTTCAAGTACATCATTGGTTTGTTTTACACCCATTATCTGGTTACCAAAACCACCAAAGGTACCTGATAAACCGCCACCTTTTGGATTTTGGATCAATACAATAATACCTAAAAGCGCACTGGCCAATATCATCAGAATAAAAAAGAGAATAGTCATTTTATTTACTGTTTAGATCTTCTATTTTGGCCGCAAAGTAAGTGGATTTGGCCGGATTCAAAAAACTTAATTTTTTATATAACTGGATGGCTTTTTCTGTTTTGCCCTGTTTTGTAAGTACTTCAGCCATGGCTTCTGTAACAATATCTTTGGTTTCGTTAGAAGTTTGTGCAATGGTTTCGATCATTTGTTCTGTTTCCGCGTCGGTGCCAAGATCTGTGGGTTGTACATTTGCGCCTTTCATTTGCTTTAACCAGTCAGTAAATTTTCTAACCCGTGATGAAAGTTTATCCTGCCCATCTGCACGAATTCCCTGCGATGCGAAATAATCTATCGTATGATATGGACTCGATTTAATGGGTAGCTGATCGTTTTCAGTTACAGGTTTTTTGAACTCTGAAAGATGCTGCTCAATAAGGCTTGACAATTTCAATTTTTGCGTATCGTCCGCAATTTCATTTTCATAATCATCAATAGGAAGATCATCTTCGTTTACTTCCGGTTGATTTGTTTCTTCTATTTCAATGTTATGTTCAACAGATTGGGTAGAGATTTCAGTTATTTCTGAAGGCACATCAGAAGGTGCAACAGAAATATTTTCTTCTGTTGATTGAAATACTTCTTTTGTTTCCTCAATATGTTCATTTATTGTTGCCGGCTCATTAATTGTTTCTGAAGAAGTGTCTTCTATGGTTTCAGGTAATTCATTTTCCATTTCAACATGCGCTGCTGTTGTTTCTTCTATTAATGCATCAGGTTCCTGTTCCTGTACAGGTTCATATTCCTCAGTAATAAATGTTTCTGTATCTGCATCTGTTGTATTTTCCTGTAAGGTTTCTTCAATAAGCAAATAATTAAGCCAATACGGATTATTAAAATAAAGGGAGGCTTTTTGCAATTGCTCTTCCACGCCGTTACCATTACTGTCTTTTAGTTTTTTTGCCAGCAGGAATTGAGCAGGCCCAAAATAGGGATACTTTGAAGCAATGGCTTCTATATCTCTTCTTGTAATGTTTGAGAGATCGGTTTGGCCAAACAATTGCTGAATGATATTTTTACCTGCTTCGTTCATTTGGTGAAAATACAATTCTACTACCAGTTAGAAAAAAGACGGTTAAAAATTTCGTCGGTTACATTTTTCACAATGTCATCAAATAATTGCGCTTCAGCCTGTGAAAGGGTAAGACCGGCAGAGAAATCAAAATCGCGGCTTACATCGTATTCGGTTGTTTTATTATCAAGTGCGCTGAATAATGACATGTGCACACCAACAGTTAACCTGTTTGCGGATGCCTGCTGACTACTAATGGCTGCAGTACTAACATTGTAGCTGCTTATATAGCCGCTGATGATATAATCTGCATTATCTGTCGTTACTAAAGTGCGCCTGGTAAGGTTAGAGATCTTTTGCTGTAACTGATCGGTAAGTCTTGGGCTTAGTTGTGGATTTTTATACGGTGCCCTGTTCTCTATAAAATTTACTTTGATCGTTTTTACTTCTGGTGGTATTGAAACATCTTTAAATGTATAAGGACCGCAGGCAGAAAATAAAAGAACAGTGGCCATAAATAAAGCTGCCGTTATAATATTTCTTTTGAAGCGCTGTGATCTGTAAGGCATATATATCATGTGTTGAAGTTATTGTTAACGCACAAAAGTGCGACGCAACGATGTTTTATTTTTATTTTACATTATGGCCCCAAAAAACTACTCATCAATATCATATTCTTTTAGCTTACGATATAATGTTCTTTCGCTTATGCCAAGATCTGATGCAGCATCTTTTCGTTTGCCTTTGTGCTTCTTCAATGCTTTTATAATAAGCTCTTTTTCTTTGTCCATGATATTGAGCGACTCTTCAACCTCTTCATGATGATGAATCTCATCGTCATGCGTAAGTAATACTGGCTGTGCATTTGAAGCAGGTACCAGTTGCGGATGAACAGAAGGTGCACTGACTTGTTTATGCATTTCTCCATTAATGCTATTGTAATCATTCAACAAAGATTCCTGTGTGTAATTTGCTGCATGCCCTGCCAGTGATGGATTTTGTAATATTTCGAGAAACATTTTTTTGAGTTCTGTTACATCTTTCTTCATATCGAAGAAAAGCTTGTACAATATTTCTCTTTCATTTGCGAACTCTCCGTTATGTTGTGCGTTGGCGGCAAGAACCGGCAGCCTGCTAAAACTTTTCTCTGGTAAAAATTTTCTAAGTTCAGCACCCGTAACAAGTTGTTGCCCGCTCAATACAGATATCTGCTCTGCAATATTCTTTAATTCACGCACATTGCCGGGCCAGGTATAATTAATTAACAGGCTTTTTGCTTCCTCATCCAACTGTACCGGCATTGTTTTATAACGCTCTGCAAAATCAACCACAAATTTTCTGAAGAGCAACGGTATATCTTCTTTCCGATCTCTCAATGAAGGAACACGAATAGGTACGGTACTTAAACGGTAATAAAGATCTTCCCTGAACTTTCCTGATTGTGTAAACTCAAGCAGATCGCGGTTAGTGGCGGCAATAACACGCACATCGGTTTTTTGCACTTTGGAAGAACCCACACGGATGAATTCGCCTGTTTCCAAAACACGTAATAATCTTGCCTGGGTACCAATGGGCATTTCACCAATTTCATCTAAGAAAATCGTACCACCACTCACTGTTTCAAAATAACCTTTGCGGCTATCGACCGCACCGGTGAATGAACCTTTTTCATGACCAAATAATTCTGAATCTATGGTGCCTTCGGGAATAGCGCCGCAGTTTACTGCAATAAATGGGTTATGTTTTCTTGCAGATAAGGCATGTATGATCTGTGAAAAACTTTCTTTACCCACACCACTTTCACCAACGATCAGTACACTAAGATCTGTTACTGCTACCTGTATGGCAACATTAAGCGCATGATTCAATGCGGGTGAATTACCTATTATTCCAAACCTGTTTTTTATACTTTGTTTATCCATTTTGTATCATCCTTTTCAGGACGGTTTAAATTATCTCTCCCAACAATGTTGCCTGTGTGCAATCATTCACTTTTACCCAGGCATAATCTCCGGGCTTTAGATCATTATTCAATTTTGGAAATACAATTACTTTGTTTTGTGAGCTTCTGCCTTTCCATTCTGTAGTATTCTTTTTGCTGTTACCTTCTATCAATACTTTGAATGTTTTGCCAATATCTTTTTTATTGCTTTCCAGTGATAGCCTGTTTTGTAATTCTACAATTTCCTGCAGCCTTCTTTTCTTCACATCTTCAGGAATATCATCAGTATAACGGCGTGCAGCAAGTGTTCCCGGCCTCTCACTATAAAAGAACATATAACTCATATCGTATTGACTATATTCCATAATGCTCAATGTATCACGGTGGTCTTCCTCTGTTTCTGTACAGAAGCCAGCGATAATATCTGCACTGATACCGCAGTCAGGAACAATTTCTTTTATCTGTTTTACTTTGGCCATATACCATTCACGGGTATAGGTTCTGTTCATCAGTTGTAATATCCTTGTACTGCCACTTTGAACCGGCAAATGAATGTAGTTGCAGATGTTTTCATACTTAGCCATTGTATGCAATACTTCCCCGGTAATGTCTTTTGGATGAGATGTACTGAAACGAACGCGTAAAGAAGGATCGATCAAAGCAACCATTTCCATAAGCCTGGCAAAAGTTATGGTTTCATTGGTAGTTTCATTTACCCAATAATAACTATCAACATTCTGCCCCAGAAGTGTTACCTCTTTAAAGCCTCTGCTGAATAAATCTCTTGCTTCATTTACTATGGAAACAGCATCCCTGCTGCGTTCGCGGCCACGTGTAAAAGGCACAACACAGAAGCTGCACATATTATTGCAGCCACGCATAATGGAAATAAATGCTGTAATGCCATTACTGTCTAAACGAACAGGAGAAATATCTGCATAAGTTTCATCGCGGCTCAATAAAACGTTTACTGCTTTCTGGCCTGTTTCAGCTTCTTCAATTAAACCGGGGAGACTGCGATAAGCGTCCGGTCCAACAACAATATCAACGAGTTTTTCTTCTTCGAGTAATTTAGATTTTAAGCGTTCTGCCATACAACCCAATACGCCGATCAATAAACCTGGTCTTGCTTCTTTTACTTTTCTAAATTCAGTCAAACGTTTGCGTACTGTTTGTTCTGCTTTTTCCCGAATAGAACATGTGTTGAGAAATATTAGATCGGCATCTTCAAAATTGCGGGTAGCACCAAAACCTTCTTTATTCAAAATAGAAGCTATTATTTCACTATCACTGAAATTCATGGCACAGCCATAACTTTCTATATAAAATTTTTTCCTGTACACATTAACCTCTTCTTTGAATGGCGCAAACGCTTCTCCCTGGCGGGTTTCATCGTGTACTTTCTCAGCAATTTCAAGCATTTCCATTATAGGAATAATTTTATTTTTTAGTTTTTGGTACCGGACTGTATCACTTTTGTCATCGCATGTTGCGTCGCACACTTGAACGCATTGTTATCAATTAAGCAGACGATGTACACGTAATTTTACTTTGATTGCCCGGTAATTTATTTGACCAGTTATTAATAAGCCTGCAAAAATAACTAAAAGATCGTTACTGACTGTTTGGCAGTTTCTTAACATTTTTTAAGTACCGGGAAGTTAAATTTGCTTCCATTACAACAGTGCGGCAACAGTTTATTTTTTGGTAATAAACAGTCAGGTATTTAACCCATTCGCATTGTACTTTGCAGCTTGCAACATACATTATTGAGAATTGAGTTGTTTAATAGAATTGTTGCAGATGCAGTGTGCGACGCAACAGAAGCTAAATAGTATTACCCTTTGACGGGTACCAAAAAAATCTGATAGGAAGTATTCAAACACGTTTATTGAAAGCATGAGAAAGCGATTCCTGTTTTTTTTCCTGGTTTGTTTACAGTTTGCGGCTTTTGCCCAGGATATTCCTGTGAAAACACTGCCTACAGAAATTTTCAAAAGTGTAACGAGAAAAGCTACTGATACTTTTACCGTTTGGAAATGGAAAAGAGGCGGCCTGATAAATGTAAATTTTTCCCAAGGCACATTGAGTAACTGGGCTGCGGGTGGAGATGATTTTTCACTGGCTACAGGAGCTTATGTCAATTATTATATTTATCACCAGGGAGGCAAGCATAACTGGGATAATAACCTGGATTTTAATTTTGGGTTAATAAAAACCTCCAGCCTGGGCACACGTAAAAATGATGATAGAGTAGAGGTAATATCCAAGTACGGTTTAAAAGTAGACACAACGGGAAAAGTATTTGCTTCGATGCTGTATAATTTTCGTTCACAACTTTTTGATGGGTTAACTTATATAGGGGACAGCGGTTATTTGTCTTCTTCATTTATGTCGCCGGCTTATTTCCTTTTATCACTTGGGTTTGATTATAAGCCTTCGCCCGTATTTTCATTGTTTCTTTCTCCATTAACAGAGAGGATAACTCTTGTTGCCAATGAAAAGCTTAATTCAAAAGGGGTATATGGAGTTCCTGCAGGCAGAAGTTACATTGCGCAGATTGGCGCATTTGCTTCCATAAATTATAATAAGGAAATATTTAAGAATGTAAAATACAAAGGTAAGCTTGATTTGTTTTCTGATTACACCAATAACCCCAAAAATGTGGATATGTATTTTACCAACCTTTTTGCTTTCAAGATCAATAAATTTTTATCGGCAACATATAGTCTTGATATGATCTATGATGATGATGTAAGGCTATTCGGGAAAAATAATAACAGCCCTGGCCTGCAGCTGAAAAGCCTTATCGGTATTGGTTTCCTGATGCCCATGAGCCCTGTGGTGAATTAAGCTTTTTGCAGGGTATTTATTCTTGATGCAAGCCAGCTTTCTTTAACAGGAATGATCCATTTATCCAGCAACTCATTTTTGGTAGATACAAGGTTATTAAAGTATAAAGTATCTGTATTGATATAATTATTTTCAATGGCATAATTAACCTGTGCCATTGGTAATAACTGCACTTTATCTTTTATAAGGAAAGCAAGCATTTGCCTATCGAACATATTTACACCAAACTGTTCTTCTATTTGTTTGATAACACGCACAGAACTATCCGTGCTGCAGCCACTAACCCCGGTAGCAGTTTCATCTGCGATTAATATAATAAATTGTCCGTACAACAAATTGGCGTAACCTTTTACAGGTGTACCATGGCTTTGCCATTTCTGAACAAATGCTTTAAGCATATCTTCTATTTGAAATGCTTCAGGTATAGTAAATAAACGGCTGCTTTGATAGATCCATACACGGGATGTATCGTGAAAGTCTGCTGGAATAGTTTCTCTGTAATCAAAATTCATGATGCAAAGATAAGCTGCAAATATTATTCTGTCTTTTTTGCCGGCGTCAATAAAATCATAAGTATGGCACTTATTAAAGACCGTGATAATAAAAACACCCAGAATGAAATATGTGATAATTCGTAGTTTTTATCGCTGTAAATAAAAAAATCAAAGAGAAAGAAAAGTAATGTGATCAGACCAAAGGTGAGCAGGAAATCTTTCCAGGTAAATTTTCTGATGATCTTTCTGATGAAATTTCTCATAGTAGTTTTAAATACTTGCTGCAATGATCTCTGCTATATCGAGTACCTGTACATCCTGTTCTTTTTCACGGTTCTTTACGCCGTCTGTTATCATTGTATTGCAAAAAGGGCACGCTGCAGCAATAACATTTGGTTTTAGCTTCAGTGCTTCATCTGTGCGTTCGATGTTTATACGTTTATCACCGGGTTCATCTTCTTTAAACATCTGAGCGCCACCAGCGCCGCAGCAAAGACCATTTGTTCGGCAGCGTTTCATTTCTACCAGTTCCGCGTCTAATATTTCCAAAACTTTTCTTGGTGCTTCATAAATATTGTTTGCACGACCAAGATAGCAACTGTCATGATAAGTGATGCGCTTGCCTTTAAAACTACCGCCTTCTTTTAATTTTATTTTTCCTTCGTTGATAAGCTGCTGCAGAAATGTGGTATGGTGTATTACTTCATAATTGCCGCCCAGTTCAGGGTACTCATTTTTCAATGTGTTGAAGCAATGAGGACAGGCAGTAACAATTTTTTTAATTCCGTAATTGTTAAGCACCTGTATATTATTATAAGCCATCATTTGAAAAAGAAATTCATTGCCGGCTCTTCTGGCAGGATCGCCGGTGCAAGCTTCTTCTTTTCCAAGTATGGCATACTTTATACCTACTTTATTTAGTATAGTTGCAAATGCTTTGGTGATCTTTTGAGCCCGCTGATCAAAACTACCTGCACAACCTACCCAAAATAAAATGTCAGGTGCTTCTCCGTTCATCATCATTTCTGCCATAGCGGGAACATTCATGTGTAAATCATTTTTTTCAAATGTATGGTAAAAGCTAAAGTTTAAAAAGTTTAGGTGCTTACAAACGTATGGTGTTTTGCATTTCAAACTGAAGCTCAATATATTTCCGAACCCTGAAGTGAGTGACACAACAAGCGATGCCATATAGTGAAATGTTGATAACAAAATAAAATTTGTAATTATGCATTTTTACAACAATTGCAGCACAGTAATTGCTGCAATATTTAAAATGTAAAACTAATCTATGCGAATTCAATTTATAAAAAATGTGCATTTTACAAAGCTGGTGAAGATTAATGGACGCAATGTGAAGGAATTTAATTTTCGTAAAATGAGAAATGGTGAAGCAGAGTTATTTAGTGTGGATGTGAGCGATGACCGTGGTAACCGGATTATGTTTCAGATGGAAAAAGAAGGAAACATTTGGCATATTACCAACGACGGACTCCCTTCCTGGATAATGGATAATGAAATAAAACTAAATGAACTTATTGAGGAGGAATTAAAAAACTTATAAGTCTGTTGGATGAAGCGCTATAACAATTTTATCTTAATATAGCCACCCATCCACTTAGTTTAGGTGCTGCAACTTTGCGGTCAATTATGTAATAATAAGTACCAACAGGTAGCGGTGTTCCGTTAAATGTTCCGTCCCAGGCCTTACTGTAGCCCACGCTGCGGTATACAACCTGCCCATACCTGTTGTATACCTGTACTGTTACACCCGGGTAGGAATCGAGGTAGTTTATAATCCACGTATCGTTGATGCCATCACCATTGGGGGAAAATGCATTGGGTATGAGTGGTGTCTTTAAGACTTTTATAAACACATCATCTTTACTGATACAGTTGTCTGCTGATTTTACTGTTAATGTATAAGTGATATCATCTACAGGATTTACCTTGGGGGTTATAACCAGGTTGTTTTCAATGGCGGTATTGGGTGTCCACAAATATGTAATATTATTGCCGGTTGCAGTAGCATCAATGGTAATAAAACCTCCTTCCAATAAAGTTCTGTCAGGACCAGCATTTACTGTTGGTTGCGGATATACAAGAATGGATTGAGCAGTGGCGTCTTTGCATCCGTTATCTGCAGTATAAGTATAAACGATGCTGTGTACACCATTGCCTGCAGCCTGCGGATTGAACAGACCATTAGCACTAACACCGCTGCCACTAAAGATTCCTGTACCGCTAATACCATTTATTTCACGTGCTTGTGTAATGGTAAATGGAGTGATGCCTTCGCATACAGCATTCATAGCACTAAATTGTGCCAGTGGGCTTGCTTTAAGCGTAATCGTTTGCTGTGTTTCATTTACACAGTTAATACCTGAATAAGCAATATACTTTATTACAAAATCTTTAGTGGCAGGGTTACCAAAATCTGCATAACGATAACTATACTTTTTTCCATTTGCAGGAAACTCATCAGTAACCTTATTAGCCGGATCATTTTGATAATCCCAATAGATCTCTACTTTGGTAATGCTGCCGAAATTAACAGATGAATGATCTGTAATAGTAATATCCTGGTTGCTGCAAAGATTGGCGGTATTGTCAACTGTAAAGTTTGCCAGCGGCAATGCACCATTTACAGTGAATGGTTTGGTTATGTTATTTACACAGCCATCTTTTGAAGTTACAGTGAGCTGAACATTATAAACGCCAATGGAAGTATAGCTATGTTGAGGATTTTTTTGGGTAGATATATTTGGATTGCCTGATGTAGCATTCGCATCACCAAAGTTCCAGAGGTAATTAAACTGTGCTTCGCTGTTATCTGCAATAGCGGAAGCATTTGTAAAAGCGGCAAAAGGATCACTTAGGCAAACTTCGGGCAAAATAAAATCAGGTACAGGCAGGTCATGAATCAATACCTGCTGCACCAATGTGTCGCTGCATGCTTTATCTGTTGAAGTAATTAAAGTAACAGCATAAGTTTTTGCCGGTGAAAAAATATGCGCAGGATTGACAGTAACATCAACACTTCCATCACCAAAATCCCAGTTGTATTTTGTAATTGTTTGCCCAGTTGCGGTGGTTGATTGGTCAGTAAACTGTACCGGGCCATTTTCACAAGCAGGAACAGATGAGCTAAACTTCGTAACAGGATTATCGTATAAAGCAACTACAGTTGAATCAATATTTTTACAACTGTTACTATTGGTTACAAGCACATAATATTTTCCTGATGCTACGGTATTGTTAATGCTAACTGTTTGCCCGGTTGCCGTAAAATTATTAGGACCTGTCCATGTATAATTTGTGCCGCCTGTTGCAGTCAGGGCAATAGCGGCCCCGCTGCATTTAGGGCCATCGTTTACAGCACTGGTTACAGGGTTAGCATTTACAACAACTGTAAGTGCATTGGATGCTACACGGCAAGTGCTGATATTAATATTACCTGCCTCCGAAACTGCTAACCGGTATTGATAATTACCTGCACCTGTTGGCTGCCTCGTATAACTGCTGTTTACAGCACCAGGTATATCTTTCCAGGTAATACCATTATCTGTACTTAACTGCCATTGATAAGAGGGTGCAGTATAACCTGCAGAAACAGTTGCAGAAAATTTAAATGCAGTAGTATCGCCAACGCAAGAATTTACAGAAGTAGTTGCATTGTTGTTTACAATAGATGCGTTGACCAATGGTCCGCATGGACGAAAAGTAATATCATCCAGTGCCAGATCATTACCACAACCACCAGGCGCATTATTAACAATGCGTATCACTATATCACTTATGCCGACCGGTGTTTTAAAAAAGAAGCCATATTGTTTCCATTGAGGCGAAGCATCGGCCTGAATTGGCCCGGTATTAAAGGTTTGAAGTTTAGTAAGTCCATCCGTGGTCTCAATTGTAAAAGTAAGATCAGGCGTTATACCTGCACTATTACAGGCAGTAGTCTTGAGCACGTTAACCACCCACGATGCAAATTCAAAAGTGGTACTTGGGCATAATCCGCGGATCGTATCTACATAAAAAGTGCCGGGGAATACAGAAGCGTTCACCAGCATAAAATAGCCATTCGCATCACCGGTATGATCTTTTGTAAGTGAATGCCATGAATCTCCAAAACAACTGGTGGTGCTGTTTCTTATAGTATAATATCCGTCATTGGGACAATCATTGGTTACAAAACCATAATTAGTAGGAAATTTTGGAGAAGGCCCCGGGTTTGGGCCCGAGCCAAAAGTAATATTCACCACAGGATCTCCCAGGCTGCCTTGGCATAGTTGTGCTTTTGTTGGTTTAACAGCAATAATGAATACAAAAATTATAAGGCAATTACGGATCGTCAATGGTTGCTTATTTCGATAAAAATAAGGCTTGCGTTTTATTTGAGTGGTTGAAATACGGTTAATTATTTTTTGGTACAAGCTATAGTGCTGCTATTTGGCTTTGGTTGTGTCACTCACTTGTACAGACGGATTCTTTACTGAGCCACTAAACTCCTGGTTGCTGAAAGGCGGGCTTGCAGGCATTTTTATAACATTAAACCCATGATCTGTTGCTTTATGGCATTGGTTACAGGTGTTTGTCAGCAAAATATAACTATTCTTAAACCGGGCAAGATCTTTTTGTGCAATGGCATTGTTTAAACTATCAATTGGTGCATCTATCATACCGATTTCATTTGTTTCTTTTCTATCGGTGCAATATTCTTTTATATCATCCAGCGATTCCTGTATTTCATGAACCTCAAAATCTGCAAGCTGCCAGTTTTGATTTTGCCCCGCAAACCAAAGTTTTGCATGATGAATCTGAATGCCGCTCATAAACTCTCCAAAGCCGGGCTTGTATGTGTTGGCAAGTTTGGTTTGCAAACTATCTATACGGTTTTGTAAAAGTTGATTGCTTGGCTGTGTGTTACAGGCAAGTAGTATAAGTGAAAAGGAAAAGAAGGTGATGCGTTTCATTTTAAAACTATAATTTATTATTTGCAAATGATCTCAAATATACAACTAGCTTTAAACCTATTTGTTTTCCCGCCTGCCCCATAAAAGAAGAACGCACAAGTGAGTGACACAACAGGTGATGACCAAAGCTCTATAGCCTGTCAACAAATAAATCGACTACACTTTATAATTACCACCAATTTATTATTGCTGCCGCATCGCCTATATTTGCCACCATATTAAAACAGGCATTATGGCATCTGAATTAATGCAGCAATTAACAGAAACCACTTCGTTCATAAAAAATATTTACGCCGCTACGCCAGAGGTTGGAATTATTTTAGGAAGCGGACTTGGCAATCTGGTAAAAGAAATGCAGGTAGAACAGGAGATCGGCTATGAACAAATTCCACATTTCCCGTTAAGCACCGTAATTGGTCACAGCGGTAAAATGTTGTTTGGTACACTTAGTGGTAAAAAAGTAATGGTGATGGCCGGCCGGTTTCATTTTTATGAAGGTTATATGCCACAGCAAGTGGTGTATCCTGTGAGGGTTATGAAAATGCTGGGCGTACAGACACTGCTGTTGTCTAATGCCGCAGGCAGTGTAAACCCTGCATATAATGTTGGCGACCTGATGATCATAAAAGATCATATCAGCTTCTTTACGGTAAACCCGTTGCTTGGCAAAAATGAAGAAGCACTGGGCACACGTTTTCCTGACATGAGTGAGCCTTATAGCAAAACGTTAATCGCAAAAGCACATGAAATAGGAAAGAAGCTCGGTTATAATTTGCATGAAGGAATTTATACCGGTGTTACCGGTCCCACTTTTGAAACCCGCGCAGAATACATGCTTATAAAAATGGTTGGCGGCGATGTAGTGGGTATGAGCACTGTACAGGAAGCCATTGCTGCAACGCATGCAGGAATGAAGGTTTTTGCAGTAAGTGTGGTAACAGACATTGGCATAAGAGAAGATGAAAACATTATCACACACGAAGAAGTATTGGCGGCTGCGAAAGAGGCTGAGCCAAAACTTACCGCTTTATTTAAAGAGCTAACGGGGATTTTGTAGTTGTTAAGCGTATTTTTTATGAGCCCGGCTGTTGCAGTGCTATTAAACTTTTGTTGCGTCGCACACTTCAGGTTCCTGCTGAATATGCAGCAATAAGTGCGTTATTACTAAAACCTGTAGCCTGAATTATCTTTTCATTCACAGCTTTACGCTTATTTTGCGCAATTGTTTACCATACATGCTTAAAAGGCGATCTAATTATATTATTTGTTTTTTTGTTGCGATGGCTGCATGCATTTCTGTACATGCTCAAAATGATGATCTTCCTACAAGGAGGGTTGACAATCTGGGCAGGCCCATTAACCCTTCCAGAAAAGATTCTGCGAGTGACAAACTACAGCATCGCGATGCGTATGCAGATTCTATTACTATCAGCTACCATTACTTTGATTCTACAAAAACATATAAGCTCGATTCTTCTGTAAGTGATTTTTATTCACGTTATCCTGTTTCTTATAATTACACAGACCTGGGCAATTTTGGAAATGCCGCCAGATCCATTATCTTCTCGCCATATATGAAACCTGGTTTTGATGCAGGTTTTCATGCATACGATGTATACAAATACAAGGTGGAGGATACAAAAATATTCACTACCACAAGGCCTTATACCGAACTGGCCTATTTACTTGGCAGTAAGTCTGAACAATTCATAGATATGCTGCATACTCAAAACCGCAACAGTAACCTTAATTTCTCTTTTGGTTTCAGGCTCATCAATGCGCCGGGAACTTTTAAGAACCAAAATACGAATCATAATAATATACGTATTGCAGTTGCCTATACCAGTAAGAACAAACGCTACAACAATACCTTTATTTTTATTAATAATAAAATGCAGTCATCGGATAATGGGGGCGTACAGGATGATAAAGCACTTGCGAATAATGAGAGCTTTAGTGATCCGTTCAGAATACCCACAAGACTGGGAACTGAATCGCAATTTACAAGGAACCCATTCTCCACAAAGATCACTACGGGCACAGAATACAAACAAAATATTCTTTTGTTTCGCCAGCAATATGATCTTGGTCAGAAAGATTCATTGGTTACAGATTCTGTTACTTATCATTTATTTTATCCACGCATAAGATTTCAGCATAGTATTGAATTTACGAGAGAGAATTATCTGTTCCAGGATCTTGTACCTATAGATTCTTTGTATTTGAAGTATTATAATTTTAACCTTAGCAGCGATACCGTTTCTTTCAGGGATCAATGGAGTAAACTTACCAACGAATTTGCAGTGGTTTCTTTTCCTGAGAAAAATAACCAGAACCAATTTCTTAAACTTGGGGCCGGATATGAAATGATCGCTGGCGGTTATTATCCTTACAAAACCAAATATAATAATGTTTATTTCACTGGCGAATACCGTAACCGTACACGTAATAAAAAATGGGATGTTGTGATAAGTGGGCGTCTTTACAGTGCAGGTAGTTACGCCGGAGATTATGAAGCCTATGCAAGCCTTGAAAGACTACTTGAAAATAATAAAGGAAATCTGCAGCTTGGTTTTCAGGATGTAAACAGATCACAGTCTGCAATTTTTTCAAACAACGTTACCGCTTTTCCTGTAATTACAAATGGTGAAAATTTTAATAAAGAAAATATAGCCAAGGCATTCGCTGCTGTTAATTTTTCTAAACTTGGTCTCAGCCTTGTAGGTGATTATTACATAGTAAGCAACTATGTTTATATGGATGACTTTTTTCATGCACAGCAGGAATCTGCATTGTTTAATGTGCTGCATGTTGGTGCGCAAAAGAAAATCAAATTAAAGAAAAACTGGTATTGGTACATAGAAGCTCATTTTCAGCAAACTGCCGGTAACCCGCCTGTTAATCTCCCTGTTTTACTTACCAGGCAGCGCTTTGCATTTGAAGGTAACTTCTTTAAAAATTTATTCTTGTCAACCGGCTTTGAAGTAAGATACAATACTCCTTACGATGCTGATAATTATTCTCCATTTACGGGCCAGTTTATTTACCAGAACGATTTCAGCACTATTGCAAACAGGCCCGATATAAATGCATACTTTAATTTCAGGATCAAAAGTTTTAAAGGTTTCATAAGAGCAGAAAACATCAATTCACTTAATACGAGCGATAAATTTAAATTCACGAGGAATAATTTTTCTGCACCGCATTATCCACAACGCCCATTCTGGTTCAGGCTCGGCATCTGGTGGAACTTTGTAAACTAACTTAATCAGCTTTTAACAAAAAAATGCGCAAGGTCATGAAGTTTATTACGTTAGTAATGTAGTTTTGTATTGTACATGAAAAAGACAGTTGCCTTGATATTAGCGTTTATGTACCTCGGCCTTACTTCCGGGCTCGCGGTAAACATACACTATTGTATGGGCAAGATTGCTGAAGTACAATTAGACAATTACCAGGAAAAATCCTGCAAGTGTGAAAGCAAAACGCCAATGCCTTGTTGCAATCATCAGTATGAATTGCTAAAAGTAAATGATGCACACCAGCAGGCAGTTGCAGACATTTCCATCAAAGCACCAGAGATCAATCTTCATACTTTCGATAATCTTATGGCGCGGCTTACACTTTCGCAAATACAGCGTGAAGTAAATGTTGCACATGCGCCACCTTTATTATCTCCTCCTGATATTTATATTCAGAACTGCGTTTTCAGAATCTGATCTTACTTAATGTAGTTAGTTCTTTATGAACCCAGCTACAGTTCATCCATTAGACTTTCCTTGCGTCGCACTCTTGTACTGCTGAATAGTTTTCAGCAATCAGTAGTCAGGCTTCAGCAAAATATGTTTAGTTTTTACTGAATACTGATACACGATAGCTGATAACTGGTCCAAATGTACAAGTGAGTGACACAACGAAGCTAAATAGTTATTCAAAAGTTAAGTACCAAAAATTCTTAAACATAATTTCAATTTCATTTTATGAAAGCAAAATATTTCATGCTTGCTCTTTTGTTTGCAGGCTTTTCATTTGTTTCATTTGCAAAATCAAATACAGATACCATTAAAGTTGCCGGCAATTGCGGGATGTGCAAAGGCCATATAGAAAAGGCAGCTAAAGATGCAGGCGCTACATCTGCGGTTTGGGATAAGGAAAGCAAGATACTTGTAGTTGAATACGATGCTGCTAAAACAAGCAACATGGATATTCAGAAAAAAGTTGCCGCCGCAGGCTACGATACACAGGATGTAAAAGCGTCTGATAAATCTTACAATAAATTAGATAAATGCTGCCAGTACGAAAGACCTAATGCAACAATGAATATGAAAGCAAGTTGCTGCAAGGATATGGAAAATTGTAGTAAAGATGGTTGTTGCAAAAGCGATATGAGTTGCTGTAAAAAAGATGCGGAAGCTGATTGCTGCAAAGACGGTAAATGCAAGACAATGTAGATGAATTTAAAATATAATTCCGGGGTTGACAGTACCCCGGAATTTCAAATAATGATGAAATATGAAAAAGCTAGTGACAGCATTCGTATTATTGATAGCTTCTTTAATAACCAATGCACAAATAACAAAAGCAAAACTGGTAGCAAGCGGTTTAACCTGTTCTATGTGTTCTAAAGCAATTTATGAAGCATTGCAGAAGGTAAATACTATAGAAAATGTAAAGGCAAACATCAAAGAATCGAGTTACAATATTGTGTTCAAAAAAGATGTAACTGTTTCTCCTGATGATGTAAAAAAAGCTGTTGAAGATGCAGGTTTTTCCGTTGCCAAACTGCAGGTTACTGTTAGTTTCGATAACGTGGAAATAAAGAATGACGGGCATGTAAAAGTAGGCGGCATAAACCTGCACTTCCTTAACGTGCAACCACAAACATTGAATGGTGAAAAAGTATTGACCGTTCTTGATAAGAATTTTGAATCAGCAAAGGACTTTAAAAAATATGCGGGATATACTACTATGAAATGCTTTGCAACAGGTGTTATGGAAAGTTGCTGCAGTGATAGTGGTAAAGCAGGCGAACGTATTTATCATGTAACAATTTAGTGAATGCGGCGTGGTTAGGTTACTATTAAGCACTCACTAATAAATTTCAATTTTATAAAAATGAAAAAAGCAGTTTCTGTATTTTCTTTTCTTTTGTTTGCAATGGTGGCATTTTCACAAGATATTTCGACGGGAAGCCAGGCAGCAGAAATAAATCTTCCTGATCTAAAAGGTAAGAAAATAAGTCTTAGTTCTTTAAAAGGAAAAGTGGTACTGATCGACTTTTGGGCAAGCTGGTGTGTGCCTTGCAGGAAAACAATCCCGTTATTGAAAAAATTATATACAGAATATCAGCCAAAAGGCTTTGAGATCTATGGTATTTCGGTGGATAATGAATCGTATAGCTGGAAAGACGCAGTGAAGAAAAATGGAATCACATGGCTGCAGGTGCTTGACGCTACCGGAGAGACTGCCGGTGTATGGAACGTGAATTACATACCCAATACTTTTCTTTTAGACAAAACGGGAAAGATCGTTGCGATAAATCCTACAGAAGAAGAACTGCAAAAGCACTTACAGGAACTGCTTAAATAAAGCAGTGGTCAAATGAAAAAAATATGGATACTTTTTTTGCTTGTGTCTTTTAAAGCACATGCACAGGAATTGTTTGTTTATACAGAGCCTGCGAGTAATATGCCACTGGGTTCATTAGGCATACGTATGGCCAATATGCTTATGGATGAAAAGAAGAGCAGCAATTACGAATATCATCTTGTGCCTGAATTAATGTGGGGCGTAAACAAAAGGCTGATGCTGCATGCAGATGCATTTCTAAGTAATGCAAATAAAAATTTTGCTGCAGAAGGTGGAAGTTTTTATGGTAAGTACAGGTTCTTAAGTACAGACCAGGTGCACAATCATTTTCGTATGGCTGCATATGGCAGGTATAGTTTCAACAACAGCGAAATTCATCAGCAGGAAATAGATCTCTATGGTCACAACAGTGGCTGGCAAACGGGCGTGGTTGCCACACAGTTGTTACACAAAGTGGCATTGTCTGCAAATCTTTCTTACTTGCAGGCAATGGACAATGGAAATGCGAATAAATTTCCTGATGTGCAATCAAATAGTGCAGTTAACTATTCACTTTCTTTTGGAAAATTAATGTTACCAAAAGAGTATGTTGATTACAATCAAACCAATCTTAACCTGATGGTAGAATTACTTGGGCAAACATTGGGCAGTAATAACGGTTCTTATTTAGATATTGCTTCATCTGTTCAATTCATATTCAAAAGCCAGGCAAGAATTGATATTGGTTACCGGCAACAACTTATGAGTTCTATGTACAGAACAGCGCCTAATGGATTTTTGTTACGGTTTGAGTATTTGATCTTTAATGCGTTCAAAAAATAAAATGACATTTCGTAATAGGAATGTAAAAGAACTATCACCTGTAAACGGTATGTATGAAAAGAATGATAATATTTTTTTTCTCTATGATACTGGTAAATCTTTGTAATGCGCAACAAGCACCGGTAAAGAATACAGAAGCAGTCGTCATTAATGGCAGCATGCCATCTGTTGCAACTGATTCAAAAGACATGCTGCACATCGTGTTTATTAGTGGTGAGAAACTAGAATGCATTTCATCTTCGGATAAGGGAAATAACTTTTCAAAACCAGTTATCATCGACAGTATCAAAAATGTTTTTGGGGTGGCAGGCCGTGGGCCACAAATTGTAAACACGACAAGTGGATTATGCGTATTGGCACCAGATAAGAATGGCGATATTCATTGCTATTACAGCGATATAAATGATAAGTGGCAAAAACAAGGAAAGGTTAATGATATGGATGCTGTTGCTAAGGAAGGGTTTGTTTCCTTGTCAGCAAATGGTGATAGTGTTTATGCTGTATGGCTTGATCTGCGCAATAATGAAAAGAATAAAATTGCAGGAGCTTTATCAGTTGATGGTGGCAGGCATTGGCAAAAAAATAAGATCATTTATCAATCGCCGTCAGGTACGGTTTGTGAATGTTGCAAACCTTCTCTTTCGTTTACACGATCTGGTATACATGTTATGTTCAGAAATAATATTGATGGCAACCGTGATCTTTATGTTATGCACTCCGCCGATGGAAGTGATTTTGATAAGCCGAAAAAACTTGGGCAAGGTAACTGGAAATTAAATGCGTGTCCGATGGATGGAGGCGGTATTGTTGATGATGGCAATGGTAATCAACAAACAGTATGGCGAAGGGCTGATACAATATTCAGTTGTAAACCCAGGCAAAAAGAAGAGCCAATTGGTAAGGGTCGTAACTGTGTTATAACATCAGTTGGTAACGATTATGTGTATGCATGGATTGAAAATAACAACATAGTTTGTTTACTGCCAAATGGAAAAAAAATAAATGCAGGTGAAGGAAGTTTTCCTTTACTCAAATCAGTTAATGAAAAAGAAGTCATTTGCATCTGGCAAAATGATAAGAATATCTTCGGAAGGCTCATCAGTTTATGATCACTAAAATTTTATAAGCAGTAACAATAATTGTATAACATACTGTTGCAGTAATTGAATGAATTTTGTACCATACAATTGAATAAGCATTAAGCGCTCGTTGCGTCGCACTCTTGTACGTTTGGTTCACGACTCAGCAAGGTTGAATGATGCTCAGTAATGTACAAGGCGTTGCAAAGTGCGACGCAAGTAAAGTAAAATAGTAGTACTTCAGCCGGGACAATAATTATAACAAACTAATCTATGAAAAATTTTATTGGAATAGTATTTATGCTGGCAACATTGCAGGTTACTGCACAACATCAGCACAACATGAATATGACTGATACAGTGCCTGCAAAAGATTCTATGATGGACATGAATATGGATATGGGAGATATGGATCGCGATATGCAGATGCCGGGAATGAATCATGCATATTCTTTATCGCTGCCGATGAGCCGCAATGGTTCAGGTACATCATGGAGCCCTGATAACACGCCAATGTATATGATGATGAAACATGGAAAGAAAGATATGTGGATGTTTCATGGAAGTATATGGCTGCGTTATAATAACCAGGAGCTTTTGAAGAAAGCACTCCGCAGCGATGCGCAGTTTGATGCGCCCAACTGGTTCATGGTAATGTATAACAGGCAGGTTGGTAAAAATGGTTTATTGAATGTAACGGGCATGTTTAGCTTTGATGCATTAACGGTTGGCAAAAGTGGCTATCCTTTATTGTTTCAATCAGGCGAATCGTTTGAAGGAAAGACATTGGTTGATCGTCAGCACCCGCATGATCTCTTTGCTGCACTGAGTGTTGGGTACACGCAACGTTTGAGTAAGAAGGTTGATGTGTTTGGTTATTTCGGTTATCCCGGTGAGCCTGCTATAAGTGCGCCTACATTTATGCATCGTATCAGTGCAATGAATGATCCTGACGCACCATTAAGCCATCACTGGCAGGATGCGACACATATTACATTTGGTGTCGCAACAATTGGTGTACGTGTTGATAAATTCAAATTAGAAGTTTCAGATTTTACCGGTCGGGAACCTGATGAGCATCGCTATAATTTTGACCCAATGCGTTTTGATAGTTACAGTTACCGGCTGTCTTATAATCCAAACAAATCATGGGCTTTGCAGTTTTCTCAAGCTTATTTGCACAGCCCGGAATTATTGCATCCTGAGGAAAATATCTGGCGCTATACTGCATCTGCGTTGTATGCATCACCAGTTGATGCAAAAGGAAAATATTTTACTTCCGCATTTGTATGGGGTATGAATGATATCGGTAAGAATGATCGTGAACATTCTTTGTTATTGGAAGGAACGCAACAGTTTACAAAGCAAGCTGTGTACGGCAGGTATGAGTTTGTACAAAAATCTTCAGAAGAACTTGCTTTAGAAGAGGCATTTGATCATGATAAAATTTTCAACATTCATAAACTTACTATTGGTACGAACAGAAAATTATTTGCGGCAGGTCCGGTTGACTTTTTACTTGGTGCGCAGTTATCTGTAAATCTTCCACCGCCATCTTTGCAGAGTTTATATAGAAATATTCCATTAGCAGGTCAAGTGTATTTGCAGATAAGACCCTCGCTGAATAAAATGAAAATGTAGTTATAATGTTGCCATGAAATTATTTAGTACAAGTGAGTGACACAACACAGATGCCACGAAGCACTAAAGTCTGCAAACAAAATCTAATTCTTATACAACACCTGTACTGTTTGCCTATCCTGTTGCTTCAATACAATTTCTTTACCTGTAGTCATTTCATCAAGCAATGTTTCAGTGTAATGACGAATCGTTAAAAGACTTAAACCTTTCTCCACCTGCACATCAAATATATTACTGGCTTCAGCAGCAAGATGATCTATTTTATCGCTTTTATCATCCAAACAAACCTGCAAACTAATAGCACCTGTTTGAATAAGATTAGGGCGAATTTTATTATGTGCAAAAAACTCGTACAAACGGCTCATGGGTTTTTCGCCAACAAAAGAAAAATCCTGGCTATGCAAATGCAGGAGCGCCTGGTTTTGTTTTATAATAATAATTGGTGGCAAATGTTTCGGTTGTTTTTTATAAATAACCGTTCCGGGCAAAGAAGGATCAATAAAACTTTTTACATGCAGCGGTATTCCTTTATTCTGCAAAGGCTTGATGGTCTTGGGATGTATGATCTGTGCGCCATAATAAGCCATCTCAATTACTTCGTCAAAACTTAGTTCGTGAATTATTTCAGCATCAGGAAATTGTTTAGGATCGGCACTCATCACCGCTTCTACATCTTTCCAGATCGTTTGACTTTCGGCATTCAAAAGGTTGGCAAAAATAGCGGCAGTAAAATCGCTCCCTTCGCGGCCAAGTGTGGTACTTTCATTTTCATCTGTTGCACCGATAAAACCTTGCGTAATGATGATCTTGTTTGCTGCAAATAATGGAACGATAGATTCATTTACACGTTGTGCAGTATAAGTCCAGTCAATCGTAGCATCACGAAAGTTATCATCGGTCCTGATGATGTCACGCACATCGATCCACTTGTTGGCAACTTTCATTTCATTCAGGTAATAACTAACGATGCAGGTGCTCAATAATTCACCCACACAAACCACCTGATCGTAGTAATAATCAAATTCCCGTACAGGTTTATCATGCAGCAACCATTCCACTTCAGTAAAAAATGAATTCAGTTGTTCAATGCACGCATTAAAGTGTGTAACCAATAGATATTTTGCAGTAGTTGTATGTTGTTTTTTGATACCATCGAAAAGTTGCAATGCATTTTCTTTATCGCCTGCAAAGAATGCTTCTACTACTTTCTCAAGCGCATTAGTGGTTTTGCCCATGGCCGAAATAATGATCATCAGCTCATCTGAACTGTACTCCTTTATAATTGCTGCCACATTTTGAATTCTTTCTATGCTATTAACACTTGCACCACCAAATTTGAAAACTTTCATACGATTCTTTTGAAACCTGTTAATAATTGTTCTAACCTGTTGAACAAAGATAGGGGGAATGAAAAATACATTTTTTTTGGAAGGCTACTTTTGCACTAAACGATTCTACCTATGGCCATCAGCAGAAAAATATTAACGCTCGACGAGTTTACCATTCAGCAATACCGCACTATACCTAATGCTACAGGCGAATTAAGTAGCTTATTAAGAGATATTGGTTTGGCAGCAAAGCGTGTGAATGTTCAGGTGAACAAAGCAGGCCTCGCTGATATTCTTGGCTATGATGGTACAACTAATATACAGGGCGAAGATGTAATGAAGCTGGATGTTTTTGCGAACAATCAATTTATGAATGTATTGAAACATGGTATTAGTTGTGCAGGTTGTGCCAGCGAAGAGATGGATGATATTGTGATCTTCGATGATGAGATCAGCAACAACAGCAAATATGTGGTAATGTTCGACCCTGTTGATGGCAGCAACAATATTGATGTGAATATTTCTATCGGTACCATCTTTGGTGTGTACAAAAGAAAGAGTAAGATCGGTGGGCCATGCACTAAAGAAGATTTTCTGCAATCCGGCATTAATCAGGTAGCGGCAGGTTATGTGGTGTATGGTTCTTCTACGATGCTCGTATATGCTACACGCCGCGGTGTAAACGGTTTTACACTCGATCCTTCTATCGGCGAATTTTGTTTAAGCCATCCTGATATTAAATGCCCTGAACATGGAAAGATCTATTCTGTTAACCATGGCAATTTCTTCCAGTATGAAGATTTTGTAAAGAAATATATCACTGCCTGCCAGGAAAAAACAAAGGCAAACGGTGGGCCTTATTCGCAGCGTTATTTTGGAAGCATGGTTGCTGACCTGCACCGCAATCTTATCAAGGGTGGCATCTTTATGTATCCTACAACCGCCGATAACCGCAACGGTAAACTGCGCATGCAATACGAGTGTAATCCTTTCGCTTTTATTGTTGAAGTGGCGGGTGGTAAAGCAACAAATGGCAAAGAAAGAATTCTTGATCTTCACCCAACAGAGTTGCACCAGCGCACACCTGTTTTTATTGGCAGTAAAGCCATGGTAGAAGAACTGGAAAGTTTTATATAATATTAAATTGGGGGTTTATTTTTTAGTCCGCGGCTTTTTTAGTTGTGGACTTTTTTTATGAACCCGGCTGAAATACTTTATGGCATCGGTTGTTGCGTCGCACTCTTGTACATCCTGAATTTTGTTCGGCAAGTGCACAATCATCATTCTAAATCTTATATATTTTATGTAAGGATTTTTTTACAAATTCATTGTGAAATTCTGGTACTACAAATGCTTTACTTGCTGAATGATCAATAAAAGAAATTTTTCAATGACAAATCGTTTTGCTTTATATACTTTATTTACCTTTTTACTTTTGTCAGCCTTACCATCCTGTGCGCAACGAAACACAAGTTCTTCTTCTGTTTCTTATGATATTTCTGCAGATTTTACTTCTCTTCAGAACGATATTTTAAAACTGGTAAATAAGCATCGCACTGCGATGGGGTTAAATGTATTGCAAATGAATGATGCTGCAACAGCAGAGGCCACCAAACACAGCGCGGATATGGCAAAAGGTAGAATGAGTTTTGGTCACGATGGATATGATGAAAGAATGCAACATCTTACTCAAAAATTAGGAACACTACATGCCACTGGTGAAAATGTTGCCTATGGAAAATTAAATGCAGCACAGGTAATGGATATGTGGCTGAATAGTCCCGGACATAAAAAAAATATTGAAGGTAATTTCTCTATGATAGGTATTGGTATTGCCAAAAGCAGAAGTGGTTATTTATACTTTACACAAATCTTCCTGCTTAAATAAATTTCACCTTCAATTCTTCTAATATCTTTTACTTTGCTTTTCCGCAATCGTCTCCTGGAAGAGACGTTGCGATAAATTGAAAGCAATGATAGAAATTATACCATACTCCGATGAATATGCGGCCGTATTTAAAGTATTGAATCTTGAGTGGCTCGACAAATACAATCTTACAGAATCTCACGATCTTCTTATACTCAACGATCCCAAAGGAACGATCATTGATAATGGGGGCGCCATTTTTCTTGCAAAATCGGGCGATGAAATTGTAGGCAGTGCAGCAATTATAAACGAAGGGTATGGAGTTTTTGAGCTTGCTAAAATGACTGTTGCAACTGCATTCCAGGGAAAGGGAATCAGCAAACTGTTATTGGAAAAATGTTTGGAAGCAGCTAAAGCGAAGAACGCAAAAAAATTAATCCTTTTCTCCAACAGCCAGCTGCAAACAGCAATTTCCCTCTACAAAAAATATGGATTCAAACATGTGGATGTAACAGATGCACCTTTCCTTACGGCAGATATAAAAATGGAATTACCTTTATAGCTTATTATACGTGTATGTCAAAGACTATTATTTCGGTTAAGAATCTTGTAAAAAAATATGGCGATTTTACGGCGGTGAACGGCATTAGTTTCGATGTGCAGGAAGGAGAAATATTTGGTTTGCTTGGCCCTAATGGTGCAGGAAAATCAACCACGCTGGAGATCATCGAAACGCTACGCGAAAAAACAAGTGGAGAAATTACTGTTGACGGTCTCAATCTTGATATAAATCCTAATGATATCAAAAAGATCATTGGTGTGCAGTTGCAAACTGCCGGTTATTATCCCGGCTTAAAACTGGTTGAACTGATCAGTTTATTTGCAGGCTTATATAACCGCTCTGTAAATGCGATGGAATTGTTAGATACCGTTAATCTTCGCGATAAGGCAAAAAGTAAATTCAAAGAATTAAGTGGCGGACAAAAACAACGGTTTTCCATTGCTACAACGCTCATCAATCAACCGAAAATTATTTTTCTTGATGAACCTACAACAGGCTTAGATCCGCAGGCAAGAAGAAATTTATGGGATCTAATCCGCGGCATTCGCGATCGTGGTGCTACAGTAATTATTACCACGCATTATATGGATGAAGCAGAAATTCTTTGCGATCGTGTTGCCATCATTGATACGGGAAAAATTATTTCACTTGCATCGCCTGATAAATTGATCGATGATCTTGTTGCCACTGGTTTCGAAAGACCAAAAGAAGTAAAGAAAGCAAATCTTGAAGATGTGTTCATTCATTTGACGGGAAAAGAGTGGAGGGATGAATCATGATACTGAACAATGAATGCTTTTATGAACTGTTGATTAAGCATTCAGCTTCTGTTGCGTCGCACTCTTGTACTGAACTGCAAGACTCAAAATGTGAAAAGGCAAAAGTGAAAAGTGAAGTTGCATAAATGTTTCACATTTCACCTTTCACTTTTTTATAATTGTTCCGAACGTACAAGTGAGTGACGCAACAGGCGATGCCACAAAGAACAAAGGCTTGTAAACAAAAATAAATTTTACCATGACAGAAGATATTCGTTACCCGATTGGGAGTTATGTGCCGCAATCATTTTCGCACAAACAAAAAGAAGCATGGTTGCTTGATATAAAATTTTTACCCGAGGAATTAGAAGTGGCTGTGCAAAACCTTGATGCGCATCAACTGGAAACGCCATACAGAGAAGGGGGATGGACGGTGCATCAACTGGTGCATCATGTAGCGGACAGTCATATGAATGCATACATACGTTTCAGGTTGGGATTAACAGAAGAGAACCCAACGATTCGCCCGTATGAAGAAAAGGAATGGGCAAAACTAAATGATGTAAAGACTTTGCCGATCAATGTTTCATTAACATTGCTGCATGCACTGCATCAACGCTGGTATGCAACGATAAAAGATTTGAGTGAAGATCAATGGGAGCGTACCGTTGTGCATCCTGAACACAAGAAGCAAATGAGTCTCTGGCATTTGCTTGGTATGTATGCGTGGCATGGAAAACATCATGTAAAACATATAATAGGATTGAGAGAAAGAAAAGGGTGGTAGACAAAGAAAAAAAATACAGGAAACAAGAAAACAAGAAGGTATTCAAAAAAAATAATAATAACTTTTAAACTCCCCTTTAGGGGATGGGGGCTAAACTTCATGAGTGATCTAACGTGGAAAACATTATCATCAGAATATTTATTTAAAGAGAACTGGTTTACGGTTAGAAAAGATAAATGTGAAAAGCCAGATGGAAAAATTATTGATTCATATTATGTATTTGAATTTCCTGAATGGGCTACAGGATTTCCTGTAACAGAAGATGGAAAAATAATCCTTGTAAAGCAATACCGTCAGGCGCTTGGCGAAGTGTGTATTGAGATTCCCGGTGGTTGCGTAGATGATACAGATGCTACACCAGAGGATGGTATAAGACGTGAATTACTGGAAGAAACGGGTTATGCTTTTGAAACGGTACATTATCTCGGCCGTACTTCTGCAAATCCTTCTACCAATTCAAACTTGATGCATATGTTTATTGCACTTGGTGGAAGAAAGATACAGGAGCAGGTGCTTGATCATAATGAAGAGATCGAAGTATTTGAAGTTACCATGGATGAATTACTACAATTGCTTGAAGAAAGAAGAATTGTACAATCAATGCATATGACCACGATATTTTATGCATTGCGTTATTTGGATAAATTAAAATATGCACCGTAAATGACAAGGCATACTCTTACTGGTTTTTAAATTTTGGCAAGATATTCTTAACTATAATAAGCTGAAGAAAAAAAGTATTCGAATAATGCTATTTTTACGTAATACAGAAATGACCGAAAAACTATTCTTTGGATAATTATTCATTAAGCATAATCATACCTTCTTATAATGGCGCTGCTTCACTTGCTAAGAACCTGCCATATCTGTATAATTACCTGGCTACGCGCTTTCAATTATTTGAACTCATAATTGTAAATGATGGTGGTAATGATAGTGCTGCCTTAAGCAAAATCAAAAAATTATACAACTGTGCAATATATGATCTTGAAAGAAACTATGGAAAAGGCGCAGCCTTAAGAAAAGGATTCAGTTATGCACAATACGATTACCAGGTTTTTACAGATGCAGATATTCCGTTTACAAATGAATGCATAGAAAGAATAATTAATTCGTTGAGATCAGGAAAGGATATTGCTATTGGTGACCGTAGCCTCAACAATTCTTTTTACAATGAGAAACTACCTGTTCTAAGGAAATTAGGGAGTAATATTATTTCGATGCTTTCTTATTGTTTTATTGAAAAGGAAATAAAAGACACGCAGTGTGGTTTAAAAGGATTTTCAAAAGAAGCGGCTACGCAAACAATGCTGCAAAGCACGTCAAATGGTTTTGCAATAGATTTCGAAATTTTATACCTGGCCAAAAAGAAAAATCTTGAAATTGAAAGAGTGCCGGTGATCAAAAGGAACCAGGATAAAAGCACCGTGCGTATCTTAAACAATGGAATAAAAATGTTGGCAGAGATTTTCAAAGTAATACTAACCACAAAAAATTGATCTTGCGAAAGGGGGATAAGATCCAGATACCAGGCAGCTACCAGCATGACGCATTGTATGAAGGAAATTTTGTGCAACGTTCATGGCACAGGCTTAAATATAAAGAGGCGTTGAAAGTTGCCAAACCTCTAAATGGCGATGTGATATTAGATGTTGGTTGTGGCTCTGGTGTGTTAAGTAATATGCTGGCAGAGCAATATGGCGCAACTGTAACAGGCATTGATGGTAATGTAGAAGCAATAAAATTTTGTAAGGAACAATATCACTTAGAGAACCTTTCTTTCAAATACATGATATTTGAAGATATAGCTACCCACTTTCATGATAATACAATCGATAAAATTTTCTTCCTGGAAACTATTGAGCACATAACAAAAGCACAGGCGGAAAACCTGATGAACATCTTCTATAGAATCTTAAAACCAGGTGGCACGTTAATTATTACCACACCAAATAAATTTAGCTTTTGGCCTCTTACAGAATTTATATTGGATAGATTTAAACTGGTACCCGATCTTGGCGAAGGGCAACATGAGCATATCTATTCATCAAAAGAGTTAAGAGCACTCGTTGTTAGTAGTGGATTTACAAAAATATTCAGCGAGAAGTTGCTTTTATTTGCGCCATGGTTAAGTTTTATGGGCAAAAAATTTACGGATGTTTTGCATCGACTGGAAAGTAATGATCTTTTGCCCGGCTCTTTATTGCTGCATGTTTACAGAAAATAATTATGGAGTGATAACAATTATTTTCCGGTTAAAATATTTATCCAGATGCGCAAGATCATTTTTGGGATCAGGATCTGAAGGGGCTAATGTAAGTGGATGATATTTGAAAGAAGGAATAGTACATGTATCACTTTCGCATGATTCAATTATTGAAAATCTGTTCATTACTTCCGCTTGGTAGCGTTGAATTTCTTTGCTGGCCAATTCTTTTGTAATAAGGGAAAAATTACTGAAATATAACCCTGCGATAAAAAGAACAACACCGATGCGCAATAACAAATCTCTTCTGTTATTTGCCCATCGCAAAAATTTTTCAGGCAAATATTTTAGACTCATCATAAAGAACAGTATAAAAAAAATGATCAGTGTATCTGAGACACGTAATGGCGGAATATGATCTTTTCCAAAATAAACTGCAGGAAAATACATCATCACCAAAAATATAAAAGCTAATGTTAGCCAGCTTTTAAGCCCCGGCATAAAGGATAACTGTTTTTTTATAATGTCAGTGTAAGATGCCGCAACTGTAATTGATAACAGCATAGCCCCCCATGCAAAGGGGCTTTTTAGTGTCTTTAAAAGATAATAGCCAATACCAAGACACGTATTTAAGAGTGCAGCGAAAAAATTCCTGTTTTCATCGGCATATTCTACAGCCTTGTGTTGGTTGCCCGGGCAGAAAATAATTAAAAGCGCTCCCAAAAATGCAGCTCCAAAAAGTGATAATAAAAAAAGATGAGTCTTTTTCTTTACAATAATTTGATAAGCATTTATAAAAAATAAAAATCCTATCCATCCTAATGCGATGCATTCATTAATGCCCATCAGCAGGAAGGATAGTATACTATATGCAATAATGATTTTTTTTGAAAGGATATTTCCCTGGGGTTCTTTGAAAAAAATAAACAGTACTCTTAGCAATAATAAAAACAAAATTATTCCTGTATGATAATTCATCATGCCAGACATCCAAAAAAGCCCTTCGCGAATATCAGGCATCAATAAAAAATATGATGCGGTAATTGCACCGCTTAATAAAACAGCACTCTTCTTATTGATGCTCATAGTTGTAATGAGCAGTGCACTTAATGTTAACCATAATGTGCTTATGCAAAACAACGGGGCAATAATAAAACCTTCAAAATTTTTATACACAAGCGGGTCAGCATAACTCATAATAAAATTTGTTACGTATCTCCCCGACAATGTTCTGTACCATTCTGCTACAGCTCCAATTTTTCCATGATCCTTCACCATATTGGCATACCAAAAATCGTCCCCATATGGAATATTGTAAAAAGATGCGACAATAAAAGGTGATAATAATAGTAGAATGAAGGCTAAATAAATGTTTAAATTTTTATTCATTGATACCCGAATAGGCCATAAAATAAATCATTTTTATGATACTGATAGTTTTCAATTGTGCGGGATAGGAGTGTTATTTTAGTTTTTGTTACTGAACTGAATTGCTACTATCACCGTCTGTTGTGTCACTCACTTGTACTTTCGGAAAGTCTTTTCGGCAAACCACATCATAAAAAATATCTATTAACAAATAGATATTCAAATGCTATTCCGTATTTTGTATTTCTTTAATCTAAACCTAAATGCTGTCAAATGAAAAATTTCCAGGTCTCCCTCATATTGTTTTTTCTTGTTGCATTATTTTCCTGTAAAAAAGAAGCGATCAACTCAAGTCAGCAATCTGCTACAAATTCAAATGAATTAGCCACAGTCGCTTCGGACTCAAAATGGCAAGGTGCATTTCTTTCCTATAATGGCAATCCTATGTCCCGTGTTATAAAAGATAAATTTTTTATAAAGAACGGTTATGCACGTATTTACGATAGTTCCATAAAAATAAGCCCATTTAATCTTTATCATACACAATTCAGGCTTGTTATACCATTATCTATAAGAATAAAGGGCGATAGCCTGAATTTTGAAATTGGTTTAAAAAACCCAATTAACGGCTCCCCGTTTGCTGCAACTGTTGGTCGTGAAATTGATGTTTATATTAAGGGAGAAACTAATGATGCATTTATTGCAAATACATCCACCAGCGATGTAAGCCCAGGCTCGCAGGAATATGCATTAATGCGTGTAGGGAGAACTTTAATAAATAATGTAGCTGAACTTCAGTACAACTACGAAGATTATAACACTTTTATTTTGCAGACTTTCAATCATGGTTTGGTGGCTTATCGAAATGATACATATGTAAAAGGACTGGCTTATTATAATGAGCCTCTTATTGGAAGGTTGAAAGAGATCGGCATTATATTCCAGGGTTCCGGGTTTATAGATTATATAAAATTGTATAACAGTGCAAATTCCAAATTACTGATGTCTGAAGATTTTAATACAGATGGGCAAAGCACCATAACCTGGTATTAAATTATTTCATTGAAATCTACTATTCTTGTTACTATTTCGTGCGTAAAAACTTTTTCTTAGAGCTCATTTATTTCTAACAGTTGAAGTGAGTGACACAACAGGCGATGCCATAAAAAACTGTTGCTGGCTGCATAAAAATCCAAATCCTTACTTTTGCGCCCTGTTATGAAATACGAAAAAGAGATCAGTCGCCGCAAGACATTTGCTATCATTTCCCACCCGGATGCCGGTAAGACCACGCTTACTGAGAAATTTCTGTTGTTTGGTGGCGCCATTCAAACAGCTGGTGCAGTGAAAAGCAACAAGATAAAGAAGCATGCAACGAGCGATTTTATGGATATTGAAAGGCAGCGTGGAATTTCTGTTGCTACGAGTGTGATGACGTTTGAATACAAAGATTTTTTGATCAACCTTTTGGATACGCCAGGCCACAAAGATTTTGCGGAAGATACTTACAGAACATTGACTGCTGTTGATAGTGTGGTGCTTGTTATTGACAGTGTAAATGGTGTGGAACCGCAAACACGCCGGTTAATGGAAGTTTGTCGGATGCGTAATACGCCTGTAATTGTTTTCATAAACAAAATGGATCGTGATGGTAAGAATCGCTTCGACCTATTAGAAGAGATAGAAAAAGAATTGAAAATTTCTTTGCACCCGATGACTTGGCCCATCAACAGTGGTAAAGAATTTAAAGGTGTGTATAATTTGCATGATAAAAGCTTGCGTTTGTTTACGGCAAGCACCAAAGCCGATGATGAAAATGTAATTTCTATCAGCAATCTTTCCGATAAATTACTTGATGCAAAAGTTGGCGATCGCGATGCAGAGCAATTGCGTGAAGATGTGGAGCTAATCGATGGTGTTTATGGCGAATTAACTGTTGATGATTATTTAAGCGGAAAAATAGCACCGGTTTTCTTTGGTAGCGCTGTAAATAATTTTGGCGTAAAAGAAATGCTCGACACTTTTATTCGCATTGCACCAACACCCAGAGATCGTGAAACAAGTAGAAGAGAAATTGCAGCGGGTGAAGACAAATTCAGCGGTTTCGTTTTTAAGATACATGCCAACTTAGATCCTAAACACCGCGACAGGATTGCGTTCCTGCGTGTGTGCAGCGGAAAGTTTGAGCGAAACAAATATTATCATCATGTTCGTCTCGATAAAGATTTTCGTTTCAGCAATCCTTATACATTTTTGGCACGCACAAAAGATGTAATTGAAGATGCATTTCCCGGTGATGTTGTAGGTTTGTTTGATACGGGCAACTTTAAAATTGGTGATACACTCACAGAAGGTGAAGATTTTTATTTTACAGGTATTCCATCTTTCTCGCCTGAAATATTTAAAGAGCTGGTTAATAAAGATCCAATGAAAACAAAGCAATTGGAGAAAGGTATCCGGCAGTTAACAGATGAAGGCGTTGCACAGTTGTTCACACAATTTGGCGGCACGAAAAAGATTATTGGTTGTGTAGGTGAACTTCAGTTCGAAGTTATTCAATATCGCTTGTTGCACGAATACAGTGCCGCATGCGAATTCAGAACGTTGCCTTTTTACAAAGCTTGCTGGCTTACAAGCAATGATGAGAAAAAGCTTGAAGATTTTTTGCGTTTTAAACAAAGTAACTCCGGAGAAGATAAAGATGGTCACCCGGTTTATCTTGCGCAAAGCGAATGGTTTTTAAATACAGAGATTCAAAACAATCCTGATATACAGTTTCATTTTACAAGTGAGATACATAAGTAATTTTTTAGTGTGTTATGAGCCTTGCTTTTGAATAAATATTTGGCTTTCGTTGCGTCGCACTCTTGTACGTTTAGTACCCTATTGAACATGAATATACGATTGCAAAAAATTGCTGTTACCGATGCTGCATTCTTAAGTGAGATAGCAATAAAGGCTTATTCAGACCATTATCTTCACTTATGGCATGACAATGCAGAATGGTACATTAAGGAAAGTTTTTCAGTTGGCAACCTTGAAAAAGAGCTGGCAGATATAAACGCTCTCTTTTATATTATTTATTCCAATGAAGAACCTGTGGGTTTTCTGAAATTAAATATCGATGCGGCTTTTGAGAACTATACATCTAAAAAAGCGTTGGAATTAGAAAGAATTTACCTAAGAAAAAATGCATCACAAAAAGGAATTGGTGAATTTGTAATGAAGTTTGTATTCGATCTAGCTATTTCAAAAAACAAAACAATCGTTTGGTTAAAAGTTATGGATAGCAGCACAGGGCCGATAAGCTTTTACAAAAAACATGGCTTTGAAATTTGTGGAAGTTTGCAGCTTGATTTTCCTGTTATGAAAGAAGAAGTGCGTGGCATGTATATTATGAAGAAGATTTTATAAATTTCCATATGCTTATTTTCGAAACCCCCAGGTTAATTGTTCGTCAATACACCATTGATGATGCAGATAATTTCTTCTCATTAAATGGAGATGAAGAAGTAATGCGTCATATAAGGAAGACGATGAATAAAGAAGATTCTGATAAATTCCTGCAACAGAATATTGAGTTTTATATTGCCAATCCTAAACTTGGCCGCTGGGCGGTGGAGGAAAAGGCAACTAAAAAATTTGTTGGTTCATTTGCGTTAATTCCCCTGCCATTTGAAGATGAGAAAGATAAACTACAGTTGGGTTATTCTTTATTACCTGCAGAATGGGGTAAAGGTTATGCAACTGAATTAACTGCAATTGGCAGAGATTATTTTTTTGATAATCATATGTTTGATGAATTGCATGGCATAACAACCATTGCGAATGTTCCTTCGCAAAAAGTGTTACTCAAATGCGGCTTTTCCGAAAATGGCACAAAACAGGAAGGGGAGGAGTTACTTCAAAGATTTATAAGAATGCGAAACAGGTAATATTATTTCCTGTATAATTTCCTCAGGTATTCAACCTTGAATCCAAGTTCTTCAAATTGCTTGTAAATAACAGTATCTCTTTCTGCAGAAGGCTTTTCAATATCAGCCATTAAATATTCAACTCCATTATCAATGCAATATTTCTGCAGGTGTTCGAATAATATTCTGTCCGGCACAAGATCATTTGTCATAACAATGGGAACTGGCGTATCAATGCCTGTCCATGCAAGATTGTTCTTTCCAATATACATAGATCTACACGCAACGATTGCATCATTTTCATATGCCAGAAAATGCGTCCACCCTTTTACATTCCACAAACTTCTTAGCCAATCATGGGCAGGATATTTGTAGATATCCAATACAAATTTTTCCCATGTTGAGGCAGTACTTTCATCAACTAACCGAACGGTAATATTTCTTTCTGTATGTAATGGTTTTACAGGTTGTTTTTCCCAAATGATCCTTTCCCAGCCACCCTTTACAACATATCCCATTTCTTCAAAAATAGAAGGTGCATTAGCCGGTTGCATTTGTTCAAAATAATGGATCATGTAAGTTGACTGGTTAGCTTTCTTATAAACAGCTTCTACCTGTTGCAATATTTCTTTCGTAATAGGTTCACTTAACCCCAAACCCATGATCATATTAAAATGTACAACAGGATGTTTACCAAAGACCAGGCAAATACCACCACCAACTTTTACATAATACATATTCATCTGCTCTTTAAATTCGGCAGATGCAGCATCAAACATGTTTTCCCATGCTTCTATTTCTATGGCTTCTATTTGAAGTGGAGTAAGCATACAAACAACTTTTCACAATACTTACGAAGACTAAGTACAGTTTTAATTTTAATATGCAGGATTTATACCTGTATAATTATGCGGCGTAATACTTTTCAATTCCTTCTTTATCTCAGCGTTAACTTTTAATGATGCAATAAAATTATGTATATCTGCTTTTGTAATTGAAGTTTTGCCTCTTGTTAAATCTTTCAATGCTTCATATGGATTCGGATAATTTTCTCTTCTCAAAATTGTTTGAATAGCTTCAGCAACAACCGCCCAGTTATTTTCAAGATCTTCTTTCAGTTTCGCTTCATTTAATACTAATTTTTCCAAACCCTTTTCCAAGGATTTAATAGCGATCAATGTATGCGCAACAGGCACACCAAGATTTCTTAACACTGTTGAATCCGTAAGATCTCTTTGCAGTCTTGAAACGGGCAATTTGCCTGAAATATGCTCCAGCATGGCGTTTGCAACACCAAAGTTGCCTTCCGCATTTTCAAAATCGATTGGATTTACTTTATGCGGCATAGCACTTGAACCAACTTCGCCTTTTTTTACTTTTTGTTTGAAGTAATCCATGCTGATGTACGTCCAGATATCCCTGCACAGATCGATCAGTATATTATTAATTCGTTTGATCGTATCAAAATGCGCAGCAAGATTATCATAATGCTCTATTTGTGTGGTGAATTGCATGCGTTGCAAGCCCAATACATTTTCAACAAATTCATTGCCTAATGTTATCCAGTCTTTTTTTGGAAATGCAATTTTATGTGCGTTGAAATTTCCTGTTGCTCCACCAAATTTTGCTGCATAAGGAATGTATGAAAACAACTGCACCTGGTTTTCCAAACGCTCTACATATACCATTACCTCTTTACCAAGTTTAGTTGGAGAAGCAGGCTGACCGTGCGTTCTGGCTAACATTGAAATATCTTTCCACTTTGATGCAAGCTGAAATAAATTGTTTTGCAAATTGATAAGCATTGGCAAATAATCATGCTCCATGCAATTTTTCCAACTCAACGGAATTGATGTATTATTAATATCCTGAGATGTTAACCCAAAATGAATCCACTCTTTTGCATCTGCTGCACCGGCTTTATCCAATTGTTGTTTTAAAAAATATTCAACCGCTTTTACATCATGATTCGTGATGCGTTCAATATCTTTTATTTGCTGCGCATCATCCAAAGAAAAATCTTCCGCAACCTTGCGCAATTGCAAACGTGCCTTTGCATTGAGTTTGAAAAATTTCTTATCAGCAAGAAAAAGAAAATATTCAATCTCCACGATCACACGATATTTCATCAAAGCATATTCAGAAAAATATTCATCAAGATGCGCAACCTGTTTGCGGTAGCGTCCGTCAACAGGCGAGATAGCAGTAAGATTAGTAAGCTCCATCAATTGTTATTTATATGTTGCGGGGTTTATATGATTTATTTATGTACTTAGCTACAGTGCTGCTATGATACTTCTGTTGTGTCACTCACTTGTACGTTGAGAACATTAGTGAACAATAAACAATGAATAATGAACAATCAAATCAAAGACTATTTGCCTATTGCCTCTTTGCCTTGTTGCCTTTCTTCCTGCAGTACAAGAGTGCGAGGCAAGGGGCGATGCCATTAACACTTCAGCCGGGTTCATAAAAATCCCTTTAATTTTGCCGCAAAAATAGATTAATTGAAGAAGATTAAAGTAGGTGCGGTAAGTTATTTGAATACAAAGCCTTTATTGTACGGGATCAGGCGAAGTGCCGAACTGATGGAAATGATTGAACTGGTGGAAGATTACCCCGCAAAGATTGCTGGTATGCTGGTTGATGGAACGATTGATGTGGGACTGGCGCCTGTTGCTGTGATTCCCAGATTGGATGAATGGCATATTGTAAGCGATTATTGCATTGGCGCAAATGCTGATGTGGCAAGTGTTTGCCTCTTCAGCGAAGTGCCGGTTGATAAGATCGAAAAAGTATTACTCGATTATCAAAGCAGAACTTCCGTGAATTTGTGTAAAGTGCTGTTAAAGCATTATTGGAAGATCAACCCCGTGATTGAGGAAGCAAAAGAAAATTACATCAGCGAAATAAAAGGTGCGACTGCCGGCGTTGTTATTGGCGACAGGGCTTTGAATCAACGCAAAGTTTCTCCATATATTTATGATCTTGCAGGATCATGGAAAGCTATGACTGGCCTGCCTTTTGTGTTTGCAACATGGATCGCTAACAAGGAATTGCCGCCGGCATTTATTGCTTTATTTAACAAAGCAAACGGGCTTGGATTAATGCATCTTGATGAAGTGATTGCTGAAAATCCTTATCCTGTTTATGACCTCAAAACATACTATACAACTAACATTAGTTATGAATTGAATGAGCAAAAACTTAAGGGAATGAATAAGTTCCTGGAATATCTCAAGGTAGCTATGCCGGTTATTTTGTAGAGATGTTCGAATGAAACGTGAGAAGTGTTGAAGATTCTTAAATTTTATTTTAGTTGTAATAAAATTTGTTCAATTGAAATACTGCCTTATTTTTGCGCAGCAATTTAAAAAATGAATTTACATCTGCACATACATCATCATCATTTCTTGCCTGCAAGGTAAGCCGGTGTTGTTTGTGTTTACAAATCATAAAACATTGATGGGCTTACTGAATAGTAAGCCCATTTTTATTTGCCCCAACCCTGAAGGGGGTAAAAAAACTTCGGGAATTACTTTTAACAGTTTTAGTTTTTTATGAACAAAAATAATAACACCCCTTCAGGGGATGGGGGCAAACTAAAAATCGCTATACAGAAATCAGGAAGATTGCATGATGATTCTATCAAACTGCTGAAAGAATGTGGTATTGATATCAGTAATGGTGTAAACAAACTTAAAAGCGAAGCAAGCAATTTTCCGCTGGAAGTTTATTTTCTCCGTGACGATGATATTCCGCAATATGTGGAAGATGCAGTTGCCGATCTTGGTTTTGTTGGCGAGAATGTAGTGTATGAAAAAGAGAAGCAGGTTGAAGTAGTAGAGAAGCTTGGTTTTGGAAAATGCAGATTATCTATTGCTGTTAGAAGGGGAGAGGAGTATGATAAAATAAGTTCGTTGCAAGGGAAAAAAATCGCAACAAGTTATCCTGTGTTAGTAAAGAAATTTCTTGATGAAAACAACATTACTGCAGAGATTCATGAGATCAGCGGCAGCGTGGAAATAGCACCAGGCATAGGCTTGGCAGATGCTATTTGTGATCTTGTGAGTAGCGGTTCTACTTTATTCATGAATGGTTTGAAAGAGACAGAAACCATTCTTAATTCACAGGCTGTTCTTATTAAGAATAAAAATCTTGACGGGGAAAAACAAAACTTACTTAATAAATTATTGTTTCGTATACAGTCTGTAAAAAAAGCAAAGAACAATAAATATGTTTTATTGAATGCACCGAATGATAATTTAAAGCAGATCATTTCTTTATTGCCGGGTATGAAAAGCCCGACTGTATTGCCCTTGGCAGAAGAAGGCTGGAGCAGCGTGCACAGTGTGATCAGTGAAAATGAATTCTGGGATATCATCGAAAAACTAAAAGCTGCAGGTGCACAAGGCATATTGGTTGTACCTATTGAAAAAATGATCATTTAACACTTACGTTTTATGCAGGTAATTATAAATCCACACCAGGAAAACTGGAGCAGCATTTTAAAGAGACCGGCCATTGATAACTCATCATTGCAGGAAAAAGTAAAAGCAGTGCTGGATGATGTGAAACTAAATGGTAATCGCGCCGTAAAAAAATATACGAACGACTTTGATAAAGTAACGCTGAATCATTTTGCTGTTACATCAGATGAGATCGAAGAAGCAGAAGCAATGCTTTCTGATGCTTTAAAATCTGCCATTAAACAAGCCGCAACGAACATCGAAGCGTTTCATATAAAACAACTATCGCCACCAGAGATCATTGAAACAATGCCGGGCATTCAATGCTGGCGTAAAAATGTAGGTATAGAAAAAGTTGGTCTGTACATTCCCGGGGGTACGGCACCGTTATTTTCAACGATATTAATGTTGGCAATTCCTGCGCAGATAGCAGGTTGCAAAGAAATTATTCTTTGCTCACCACCGTCAAAAGATGGAAAGCTAAATCCTGCAATACTTTATGCAGCAAGGATTACTGGTGTTACAAAGATATTTAAGATCGGTGGCGTGCAGGCAATTGCTGCAATGGCTTATGGAACTGAAACTGTGCCGCAGGTGTATAAAATTTTTGGTCCCGGTAATCAATATGTAACATGCGCCAAACAAATGATCCAACAGGAAGGTATTGCAATTGATATGCCCGCTGGTCCGAGTGAAGTTTGTGTGTGGGCAGATGAAACTGCAGATACAGATTTTATTGCTGCTGATCTTTTATCGCAGGCTGAGCATGGTGCAGATAGTCAGGTGTTGCTTGTGTGTAATAAAGAAACAATAGCAAAAAGTGTTATTACTGCAATTGAAGAGCAATTGAAAAAATTGCCGCGACAGAATTTTGCCATCAAAGCTTTGGAAAATAGTAAGATCATTGTGTTGGAAAATACTGAAGATGCAATTGAATTGATCAATGCATATGCGCCGGAGCATCTTATTATTTCCTGCAAAGATGACGGACAACTAGCTGAAAGAATAATCAACACAGGCTCTGTTTTCCTCGGAAATTATTCACCTGAAAGTGTTGGTGATTATGCAAGCGGCACCAATCATACTTTACCAACCAATGGTTTTGCAAAAGCGTACAGCGGCGTAAGTGTTGATAGTTTTGTAAAAAAGATAACCTTTCAAAAGCTTACGCAGCAAGGTTTGCAGAACATTGCTTCAACAGTTGTGGCAATGGCAGAGGCAGAAGGTTTGGATGCACATGCAAATGCTGTAAAAGTAAGAATGGAGAAGTGATTTTTTGAACCGGGCTTAAGTATAAAAATTAAGCATCGTTGCGTCGCACTCTTGTACTGCAGGAAGAAAGGCAACAAGGCAAAGAGGCAATAGGCAAATAGTCTTTGATTTGATTGTTCATTATTCACTGTTTATTGTTCACTAATGTTCTCAACGTACAAGTGAGTGACACAACAAAAGTATTATAGTAATTCAAAAGCAGATACCATAAAAGATATGTTCGACTTAAACAACCTGGTAAGAGAAAATATTAAGAAGCTGGTTCCATATTCATCAGCACGTGATGAATTTAGCGGCGATGCAAAAGTGTTTCTTGATGCAAACGAAAACAGTCTTGGTTCGCCGTTGCCAAAATGGTACAACCGTTACCCTGATCCGCATCAGCAAAAAGTAAAAGAAGCGATCTCGAAAATAAAAGGCGTTCCCGCCGAACATATTTTCTTAGGCAATGGCAGTGATGAATGTATTGATCTTTTGTTTCGCTCGTTTTGCAATCCGGGTAAAGACAATGTGGTAATTTGCCCGCCTACTTACGGTATGTATGAAGTTAGTGCAAATATCAATGATGTGGAAGTGCGGAAAGCTTTACTCACAGATGATTTTCAGCTTGACCTTATTCATCTTGAAAATTTGATTGATGCAAATACAAAAATTGCTTGGATCTGTTCTCCCAACAATCCTACGGGCAATTCATTGAACAGGAACGACATTGAAATGTTGTCGAACAATTTTGATGGTCTTGTTGTAATTGATGAAGCATATATTAATTTCTCGAAGCAGCGATCTTTTGTGCAGGAATTAACAGAATATCCGAACCTTGTGGTGATGCAGACCTTTAGTAAAGCATGGGGACTGGCTGCATTGAGGCTGGGCATGGCTTTTGCATCAACTGAAATAATCAATATTTTAAATAAGGTTAAACCACCGTACAATATTAACCAGGCTACACAGGAACTTGCGTTGAAAGCCATGGAAGAAGTAGCACAGGTGAATGATATGATTCATCATCTTGTTGATATGAGAGATGCATTGTCTGAAGTATTTGAACAAATACCAACAGTTGAAAAGGTTTATCCTTCGGATGCAAACTTTATTTTAGTAAAAATAAAAGATGCAAGAAAGCTGTACGTGTTCCTGCTTACAAAAGGAATTGTAGTAAGAGACAGAAGTAATGTGAAATTATGTGACGATTGTTTACGCATTACTATTGGAACAGAAGAAGAGAATACGGCTTTGGTGGATGCAATTCAGGAATGGCTATCTTAACATGAATTTGTTATGTGAATATGAGTATATCAGTAAATTTGAAATCTTCAAAAATTTGTCAAATGAAAAAGACCTTATTATTTTCTTTATTAGTTGCGTCAGGAATAGGTATTACTTTACCATCATGTGCTAATTATAATAAAGACAGTACCAGCAAAAGTCCTGCTGACGAAGCCGTCATTAAATTACCTGCAGGGTTTTCCATAACAGAAGTTGCAACAGGCTTAAAAGAACCACGGCATATTGCTGTTGATTCCAAAGGAGATTTGTTTGTGAAGCTTGGAACACTTATGGATGGTAAAGGAATTGTGCTCTATCAAAACAATAACGGAAAACTTGAAAAGAAAAACAGTTTTGGAAATTATGCGGGAACAGGCATTACAATAAAAGATGATTATTTATATGCATCATCAAACACGGAAGTATACAGGTATAAATTAGACGCAGCCGCAACAGGCAATGTAAATGCGCAGCCAGAAAAAATTATAACAGGTTTGATCGATCGCAACCAGCATAATTCAAAATCAATTACACTCGATAATGAAGGAAACATTTATGTAAACATTGGCGCATATTCAAACTCCTGCCAGGAAAAGGACAGATCAAAAGGATCAATGGGCAGACAACCTTGTCCTATTCTTGATTCCGCAGGTGGCATCTGGCAATTCAAGGCAGACAAAGCAAATCAAACATATGGTGATGGAGTTCGTTATGCAACCGGTTTGCGCAATGTTGTTGGGCTTGACTGGAACAATGCTACAAATTCTTTATTCGTTATGCAACATGGTCGTGATGGTTTGCATGATCTCTTTCCTGATATGTATGATACAAAACAGAGTGCAGAACTTCCTGCAGAATGCATGTACCAAATAAATAAAGGAGATAATGCAGGCTGGCCTTATATTTATTACGATCAAATACAGCACAGGAAAATTTTAGCGCCTGAATATGGTGGAGATGGAAAGAAAGACGGGCCAGCTGGTATCATAGATCCAACAGTTGCATTTCCCGGTCACATGGCGCCGAATGGTTTGTTGTTTTATACAGGCAATATGTTTCCTGAAAAATATAAGAATGGCGCCTTCGTGGCATTTCACGGTTCATGGAATCGTGCACCCGAACCACAAAAAGGTTACTTCGTAGCATTCGTTCCTTTTAAAGATGGAAAGCCAAGTGGTGATTGGGAAATATTCGCAGATAATTTTGCAGGCGGCCCTGAATTTGTTTCTCCGGGTAAAGCAAAACATCGCCCATGCGGTTTGGCACAAGGCCCGGATGGCGCTTTGTACGTTTCGGATGACCAGGGTGGCGTAATTTATAAAATCACTTATAAGAAATAGCAACATGAAGAAAGCAGCAACTACAATTTGTTTATCAGCAGCAATCACTTTATTCATCTTCGCAAAGCCTTTGCCACAGCAGGATTCAAAGACCCGTGGCAAAGCATTGTACGAAACATATTGCCTCACTTGTCACCAGGACGATGGAAGTGGTGTGCCTCATTTAAATCCACCGTTGATCAAAACAACCTGGGTTACCGGAGATAAGAAAAGACTGGTGAAATGGGTGCTTAGCGGTACAACAGATAAAGTGGAAATTGATGGCAAGACTTACGATAACAACATGCCACCTCAGGATTACTTAAAAGATCAGGAAATTGCAGATGTGCTTACGTATGTCAGAAGCAGTTTTGGAAATAAATCAACAGCAGTAACCGCAGCTGAAGTAAAGGCCGTAAGAGCAACAATTAAATAAGAAAAATTTATGAGCCCAACTGAAATATAAAAATGAAACTTCTGTTGCGTCGCACACTTGTACGTTTAGATTTTTTTTCATCTTAGTGATTAGGATTTTTTTAAAACAACCTTACAAATGAACGAGTCTTCTAACGCCCCTTTAGGGGCCGGGGGCAAAAGAGTTTTATTTATAGATCGTGATGGAACTCTTATCAATGAAGCGCCACCAACTTATCAGATAGACAGTTGGGAAAAGCTTGAATTCTATCCTGATGTTTTTAAATACATGAGCAGAATTGCGGCAGAGTTAGATTATGAACTCGTAATGGTCAGTAACCAGGATGGTCTTGGTACAGAAAGTTTTCCTGAGGAAACATTTTATGCTATTCAAAATTTTATCACCAAAAGTTTTGAAAATGAAGGAGTGCATTTTGCTGATTTTTATTTTGATAAAACCTTTGCACACGACAATGCACCAACACGCAAGCCAAATACTGGAATGCTGGTTGGCTATTTAAATAATCCTTCTTATGATATTCAGAACTCTTTTGTAATTGGTGATAGAATTACCGATGTTCAACTTGCAAAAAATCTTGGTTGTAAAGCCATCTGGTTAAATAATGATCCACATCTTGGAGGCGCAGAGATCAGTGATTCAGTTAAAGAACTTGAATCTACGATTGCATTGGAAAGTACGGTTTGGGAAGAGATTTATAAATTTTTAAAACTTGGCTTAAGACAAGTCGTTCATGAACGTAATACAAACGAAACCAAAATTCATATCGAATTAAATCTTGATGGCAGCGGAAAAGCCAATATCAGCACAGGCCTTGGCTTCTTCGATCATATGCTTGATCAAATTGCACGTCATGGTAAAATGGATCTTACTGTTATTACAAAAGGCGATCTTGAAATTGATGAGCACCATACCATAGAAGATACAGGTATTGCATTGGGCGAAGCATTTGCAAAGACATTGATTGATAAACGGGGCATGGAGCGCTACGGTTTTGCATTACCCATGGATGAGGCAGAAGCAAAAGTTTTAATTGACTTTGGTGGCAGAAACTGGATCGTTTGGAATGCTGAATTTAAAAGGGAAAAAATAGGAGAGATGCCAACAGAAATGTTCTTCCACTTCTTTAAATCATTCAGCGATGCAGCAAAATGCAATCTGAACATTGAATGCAAAGGAGAGAATGAACATCATAAGATTGAAGCAATTTTTAAAGCATTTGCAAAAGCAATTAAGATGGCTGTAAAGAGAGATCCGCTTTCTAATTATTTGCCGAGTACGAAAGGAATTCTATAAAATAAGAAGGCCACTTTTAAGGTGGCTTTTATTTTACCCAATCTTTTGTCCATTACCAACTTCTTTATTGGGTTGCAGCAACACAACATTATTATTTTCATCATACACACCAAGCACCAAACACTCACTAAAGAAAGTTGCAATTTGTTTTGGTGGAAAATTTACCACCGCAACAATCTGTTTATTCAATAATGCTTCTTTGCTGTAATGATGTGTTATTTGTGCAGACGATCTTTTTATACCAAGAGGTCCAAAGTCAATACTGAGTTGATATGCAGGCTTTCTTGCTTTTGGAAAATCAGTCACTTCAATAATAGTTCCTGTGCGTATATCTATCTTTTCAAAGTCTTCCCAGGTGATCATATTTTTCTTCCAAACTTATAAAAGGTTGCTCAAAATCATAAAAAACGTTTTATCCATCGCCTTATCTTTGCATTAATGAAAAAAATGGCAGCCATATTTTTAGTATCGCTATACCTTTTTGGTGCAACCGATGCGTATCAATTATTGAAGCTGCCTGCACTTATAAATCATTACATTGAACATAGGGGTGAAGACCCTTCTATGAATTTTATATCTTTCATACATCTTCACTACCAGGGCAAGATCGTTATAGACGCAGATTTTCAGCAGGACATGAAGCTCCCTTTCAAAACTACCAATACAGATTGTTGTGTAGCTATGTCTGTGGCTACAGTGGTACCCACGCCCATTGAAATAAAATTACAAACACCCGAGCAACCGCAAGCGGTGCACATTCTTTCAAATGACGATGTGCCGTTGTTGCTTTCCGCTGCATCTATTTTCCAGCCTCCAAGAGTTTAATTAATTACATTTTGAATTTTATGGTACCGGCTTTTGCAGTACTATGATGCTTCGTTGTGTCACTCACTTGTACTGAAGAGCTTCGGGCAAAGCATAATGATTCACAGGCTCGCAGCTATAAGCTCATGGCTTTTCATCAGTACAAGAGTGCGACGCAACAGGTGATGCCATAACTACAAGTGTTGGGTACATAAAATTCTTCTTCATCTTCTCAAAAAATTATTTGTAGCTAATTAATTCTAATTGCATGCTTCATGCTATTATTCATTTTTCGATAAAGAATAAACTCATTATTGGCCTCTTTGTTTTAGGGCTTATAAGTTGGGGTGCTTATTCTGTTACACAATTACCCATAGATGCAGTGCCTGATATTACTAATAACCAGGTGCTGGTAATTACAGCGGCGCCAAGCCTTGGTGCACCTGATGTTGAGCGTTTTATTACCGTGCCTGTTGAGCAGGCTACACGCAATGTTCCGGGTATTATTGAGCAAAGGAGTTTTTCGCGTTTTGGGCTAAGCCTTGTCACCATTGTGTTTGATGATAAGACCGATGTGTATTGGGCAAGGCAACAGGTAAGTGAAAGACTTACACAGGTGCGGCAACAAATACCAGCGGGTATGGGAGAACCGGAGCTTGGACCTGTAACAACAGGGCTTGGGGAAATATTTCAATATGTTGTAAAAGCTAAGCCGGGTTATGAAGGCAAGTATGACCTTGCTGCGTTAAGAGATATACAGGATTGGATCGTAAGAAGGCAATTGTTGGGAACACCGGGTGTTGCAGATGTAAGCAGCTTTGGTGGCTTGGTTAAGCAATATGAAGTGGCGATTAATCCTGATAAGCTGAAAAATTTTCAACTCACTATTGCAGATGTATATAAAGCACTACAGGATAATAACCAGAATACCGGCGGTGCATATATAGAGAAAGGTCCCGGTGTTTTATATATACGCAGTGAGGGTTTAGTAGAAAGCCTTGATGATATTGGCAGCATTGTAGTAAAACAAGTACATAGCAGTGTACCTGTTTTAGTAAGAGATGTGGCAGAAGTAAAGATGGGTAGCGCTATACGTTATGGTGCTACTGTATTTAATGATGAAGGTGAAGTAGCCGGCGCTGTTGTTATGATGCTGAAAGGCGCCAATAGTAATGAAGTAATAAAGAGTATAAAAGCTAAGATCACCGAGATTGAAAAAACATTGCCGGAAGGTGTGATGATAGAGCCATTTCTTGATAGAACAAAAATGGTGAACAATGCCATCTCAACAGTGGAGAAGAACCTGATGGAAGGTGCGTTGATCGTCATCTTTGTATTGGTGTTGTTCCTCGGAAACCTTCGTGCAGGATTGATCGTAGCGTCTGTTATTCCGCTATCGATGTTGTTTGCGATCATCATGATGAACCTGTTTGGTGTAAGTGGTAATCTGATGAGTCTTGGTGCTATTGACTTTGGCTTGCTGGTAGATGGAGCGGTGATAATTGTGGAAGCGGTGATGCACAAATTAAGCCATAGTAAAATGTATGCGCACTCAGTAAAAATATCACAGGACAGGATGGATGAAGAAGTGCGACATTCTGCAGGTACGATGATGAACAGTGCTGTGTTTGGACAGATCATCATCCTTATTGTTTACTTACCTATTCTTTCTTTACAGGGCATTGAAGGCAAGATGTTCAAACCGATGGCAGAAACTGTTTCATTTGCTATCATTGGTGCATTTATTCTTTCGCTTACTTATGTTCCCATGATCAGCGCTTTATTCATCAGTAAAAAACTGAATCATAAGAATACGTTTGCTGATAAGATGATCGCTAAACTGCAAAGCTGGTATCAGCCGGTGCTGAAAAGAGCGATGCGTATTCCTGCGGCAATTGTAATTACTGCATTCAGCCTATTTGCAATAGCAGTATTTGTACTTACAACATTAGGTGGTGAGTTTATACCGCAATTAGAAGAAGGTGATTTTGCTGTTGATACAAGATTACTTACCGGTTCTTCATTAAGCAATACCATCAATACAACAGAAAAAGCAGCAAGGGTGTTATTGGATAAATTTCCGGAAGTGGAAAAAGTAGTTTCAAAAATTGGTTCAGGAGAAATACCAACAGATCCGATGCCGCTTGAAGCGGCAGATATGATGGTGATACTGAAAGACAAGAAGGAATGGACAAGCGCTGAAAGCTTTCCAGAACTCGCTAATAAAATGAGTGATGCATTGCAGGAAGTGCCGGGTATCGCAACAGGCTTTCAGTTCCCTGTTCAGATGCGCTTTAATGAGTTAATGACAGGCGCCCGGCAGGATGTGGTTTGTAAAATATTTGGTGATGATCTTGATACATTGGCACATTACTCAGATGAATTGGCAAAAGTTATAAATTCTGTTGAAGGCGCTAAGGACCTCTATAAGGAAACAGTAACAGGTATTCCTCAATTGGTGATCACGTATAACAGGGAAGCAATTGCAAGATATGGTGCAAGCATAACTGACATTAATAATACCATTCAATCAGCGTATGCCGGAGCTGTTGCGGGGCTTGTGTTTGAAGCAGACAGAAGATATGATCTTGTTATAAGGATGAATGAGAAGCAAAAGAAAAACGCAGATGAAATTGGTAATCTTTTAATCGGTCTGCCAAATGGAACACAGGTGCCTTTATATATTCTTGCCAATGTTGAAATGAAAGACGGTCCATGCCAGATTCAACGCGAAGATGCAAGAAGAAGGATAAGTGCAGGATTCAATGTGCGGGGAAGAGATGTGCAGAGCATCGTTACTGAACTGCAGGAAAAAGTATCAAAGCAAATTAATTTTCCTGCTGGTTATTATATTACTTACGGTGGACAATACGAAAACCTGCAACATGCTACGAGAAGGTTAAGTATTGCTTTACCTGTGGCCTTACTGCTTATACTATTGATGTTGTTTTTTGCCTTTAAGAAATTAAAATACTGCTTGCTTATTTTCTCAGCTATCCCATTATCAGCAATAGGTGGTGTATTTGCTTTATGGTTAAGGGACATGCCTTTTAGTATTTCTGCAGGTATTGGGTTTATTGCTTTGTTTGGCGTAGCGGTATTAAATGGTATTGTACTTATTAGTGAAATGAACCGGCTAAAAGCAGAAGGTTATAATGATATAAATGAAATAATTATGCATGCAACAAAAACAAGATTAAGGCCTGTGTTAATGACGGCTGCTGTTGCTTCACTGGGCTTTTTGCCGATGGCATTAAGTAATGGTGCGGGTGCAGAAGTACAGCGTCCATTAGCCACTGTTGTGATCGGTGGTTTGATCACAGCTACATTGCTTACACTTTTTGTATTACCTGCTTTGTATATGTTGTTTGAGAAAGGGCTTAAACCAAAAACGCCTGTTATTGTTACAACAGTATTGTTATTTGTAAGCTTGATTCCATCTTTTGCTGATGCCCAACAGATGCAAAGTTTAAGTTTGGAACAAGCTATCGGCATTGCAAAGCAACAAAACAAACAATTGCAATTAAGTAAGCTTAATGAGCAATATTATGCAGCTTTAAAAACAGCAGGAGTGGATGTTCCTAAAACACAGTTCTCGGCTGAACTTGGGCAGATCAACAGTACCAGCTTTGACAATCGTTTTGCCATTCAGCAAAGTTTTGCTATGCCTGCGGTGTATAACCGGCAACGCAGCGTGCTGGAACAGGAATTTCAAAATACAAAAGCGCAGACATCTTTACAGCAAACACAGATAATCAAACTGGTAAAATATGCTTACCTGCAATTGCAGTTTATTGATGCCAAAGAAAAATTACTGCAAAGAACAGACAGCATCTTCGCCCGTTACCAGCAGGTGGCGAAACTTAGATTTGAGAAAGGCGAAAGTAATTTATTAGAAAAAATTTCTTTGGATAACCAATCGCAACAGGTGCGCATGCAATTGCAGATGTTACAATCTGATAAAAGAATGGCACAGGCAGAATTAGCGGTTTTATTGGATACAACAGCAGATATACAAGCAACTGATGTGTTAAATGATGCGTCTGTATTGTTTGACAGCAGCACTTTAAGCAGACATCCTTTCCTGTATTATTATGAACAACAACAAAAAATTGCTGCTGCACAAACACTGTTTGAAAAGGCAAAGCTGCAGCCAGACTTATTACTCGGGTACTACAATCAATCTGTCATCGGCTATCAAATGAGTAAGGATAGAACAGAAACTTATTATGATGGCGGGAAACGTTTCTCTGCAGTACAGATTGGAATAGGTATACCTATTTTCAATAAAGCGCAAAAGTCAAGGATAAAAGCGGCAGCGCAAAAGGAAATAATTACCCATGCATCAACAGAACTGGCAAAACAACAGCTTGATCTCAACCTGCAGCAACAATGGAATGAGTATATAAAGTATCAACAGGCTGTACAATACTTTAAGACCAGTGCGCTTACGCAATCTGAGATTATCATAAAAACTGCCAATCTCAGTTACAAAAATGGAGAGATCAATTATATAGAATGGGGCACACTCATCGGCAATGCTATCGGCTTGCAAAGCCAGTACCTTGATGCATTAAAAGCTTTGAATAATGGAAGAATAGAACTCGAATATTTATTACAACCAAACGAAGAATAACAATGAACAGGTTATCAATATATTTAGCTATGCTTGTATTTTTTACAGCATGTAACAGTGCCCCGGAAGTAAAAAAAGTAACAAATGATTCTGCAAATGAAAACACGGTTATACTGGATAGCCAGCAATTAATGAATGCCGGTGTTGTAAGCGAAGTACCACAGGTACAAAATGTACACAGCACTATAAAGGTAAATGGCACGGTGGACGTTCCGCCGCAAAGCCTTGTCTCTGTTAGCTTTCCGCTGGGTGGCTATCTAAAAAGTACAGCTTTGTTGCCTGGTTATCCTGTGCATAAAGGGCAGGTAATTGCAACAATGGAAGACCAGTCTTATGTGCAATTACAACAGGATTATCTTACTGCAAAAGCAAGGATGGAATATTTGTCTGCAGATGTTGAAAGACAAAAAGAATTAAGTGATGCAGACGCAACAAGCAAAAAAAATTATCAGTTGGTATTGAGCGATTATAAAACACAACAGGCAATTATAAGATCTTTGGAAGAAAAACTGCGTATCATTAACATCAATCCTCAAACGCTTACGGTAAATAATATTTCCAGAATGGTGTCAGTGTATTCACCGATCAACGGCTACGTTACGCAGGTGAATGTAAATATCGGCAAGTATGTAAACCCTGCTGATATTATGTTTGAACTCGTAAATCCTGATGATATACATGCAGCCATTACAGTGTTTGAAAAAGATCTTACATCATTTAAAAAAGGAATGAAGGGGAAAGTTGCACTTACTGATAAGCCTGATGAATTCTTTGATGTGGAAGTTATTCTTGTAACAAAGAATATCGATGAAAGCCGCGCCGGACTTGTGCATTGTCACTTCGAAAATCCTAAGCATGAACTTTTGCCGGGTATGTTTCTTACGGGTGTTTTTGAAATGGATGGCAAAGCAGCAACCGTTGTTCCCGAGGATGCAGTGGTGAGATACATGGGCAAACAATATGTGTTCATTGCAAAGAATGAAAATAAATTTATCTTAACTGAAATAGAAACAGGCGTGATGGAAAATGGCATGGTTGAAATAAAACAAAAAGAAAACATTGATCTGCTGCAAACAAAAGTAGTCATCAAAGGCGCTTATGCTTTGCTGGGCAAACTAAAGAATAAGATGGAAGAAGAATGATTTTTGTACCATGCATTTGCATTTCAATTAAGCATTGTTGCGTCGCACACTTGTACTTCCTGTTCAGTAATGATCTGACGCAGAAGAGTGCGACGCAACAGAAGCCTGATAAGTTTTGCAGAAGTTTGGCCAATATAATTACTATCAGGCAATAGCAACAGGCTTATAAAAAACAAAGCCCCGGTTTATATAAAACGGGGCTTTGTTTTATGTTCTTAATTTTATTGTACTATCAGTTTTTGCGTATGATTAATTCCATCTCCTAAAATATTTACATAATAAACGCCCGGCGTTATCTTAGGCAAGGTGATCTGTAAATAAGCGCCGTTCATATTTGTTCTTACAACTTGTTTACCTGTTGCATCCATGATATAAACTTTCAATGGTTTGGTATTGCCGTTAATGCTTAGTGCTATCCTGTCTTTTGCAGGATTTGGGGTAATACTAACCTTTGCATCTTTTGTTTGCAGCATGGTTTGAACTGCAGCATTTACGATAGGAGCGGAAGGAGGCAGTGAATAATCTGCAATGCCGTCCTTTATATTATTACTGCTTACTTCCGAAGCATTATATCCAAGACCTCTTCTGGCAAATGCTCTCCATATAGCGGCCGCATGGCTGGCGCCATACAAGATGGTATCTGCTTTTAATATTGCATTTCTTCCATCAACAAATCCAGGGCTGCATGGCTGCAGTTTCATACCCTGAATTACCAGTTGAAGCGCTATGGAATTTCCGCCTGTACCTGCGGCATTGTAAATATTTGTGTTGATGCTGCCTACCTGTTTGGTAATTTCCCAGGTCATTTCCCAAAGCATATTACACCAAACTTCGCCTACCACATGCGGATCATATGATAGGAAGCTATTGGAAAATCTTGAGCTTAATGCCATGCTATCATAGGTCCATGGATTAACACTGAAGTTTGTGCTGTACGGGTAGTAGCGTATGCCCGGTCCGTTATTGGCCTGGCCAAGTACATAAGTACCGATAGGTCTTGCTTTAGGACCATCATTTACAGTGGCAGCACTCCAGTTGGTGGTAACCATTAATCCCATATAATCGCTCCAGCCTTCTCCCATTTGTTCTTTATTGCCCAGGCAGGAAACATTATTAGGTCCGCCTGTTAACCTGTTGGAGATACCATGTGTATATTCATGAGATATAACACCATTATCAAGATCGCCATCCAAAGCTACCCCACCAGTCATGGTAACATTTACGGGGGTGCTGGCTGCTAAAAATTGTTTGATGCTGTCTCCCGTCTCAAAGCTTACCATTATTGCAGGTATGGTAATAGTATTATCTGTGCCGCCCATAACAAATGGATATTCGCCGGCAATATTATCTGCGACAATAGCTGCAATGGCGCCTGCTGTTTGTGCATTTTTTACTTTGGTCACAAAGTCGCAGGTACCGCGATCTATAAGAGCAATTCTTCCTGCTAAAGCACCTGCATTGGCTGCTGCAGTGCAGGCACCATGTGTTGTGCCTGAAGCATCATCATTATACAAAACAATATAATTGGTGATAGGACCTTTTGCGGCCAGTTTATTATTGGTGCTGAAGCCACTTTCTGTTGCAGTCTTTTTACCCGCAAAAGAAGCCGGTTGATTAACAGTAAAAGATGGCACTGCATCAAAGATGAACATTTGCATTCGTGGACTGCTGCCATCTGAAGGAGTTGAAAAATTTGCATTGTTGGTTCCCGAACCATCCTGTGCATCGGCTAAAACATAATCATTGCCTGCACCGCCCCTGCTAAGATTACTTGCCTGGAAATTGCCCGATACTTCATTGAAACCATACTGGTAAGAAATATCATGCATAATATTGTTCCAGTAAAAAAGGTTAGTAATGGCAAATTTTTGATTGGCAGCCTTTGTAGGTGGTTTGGCAAAGTTTGGTTTTGCAGTAATTGTTAAGTTGGGAAGTGCTGTAGTTGAAACAGCGCCTTTTCCAAAACCATTGTTGCCATTTCTGTCTTCCTGTGCAAGTACGTTATTACCTCTGGTACTATCGAATGTTGTTGTTCCGTTATCGTGCCATTGCAGTGTAGTCGCGTCGTTGCCAGCGCCTGCAAGCAACCATGGATTTTGCCTTAATGCAGGTGTACCGCCGGGATGGGCCGGACTTTCAGCGGGGAAAGGTACTACTCCGTATTTTGATGAACTTACCAGTGATGCTTCGTTACCATCAAGGTCAGCGATTTTTACAAGCGCAGCATTCATTTCATAAGGATGTTTTGCGTTTGTCCAGTCGCATACAATATTCAGGTTGATTTTGCTGATAACATGACCACTCAATGCATCAACATTTACCAGCCAGTAGTCTGCAACACCAATTGGCTGCAATGCCACCTGCCAGCTTAAATATGCTTTTGGCTTTTGGCCGGGCATCATGCCTGCATTTTCGTCAAGCACCCAAATAAGTTTAGATTTGACATTCTCAGAGGAAATACCCATTTTGCTGTATTCAATTTCTTTGCTTTCGTTTATCTGCTTTACAGGATTCAAATCAGCAGGCATGGCAAGCTTTAAATGGAGCGCTGCAGCCTTTACCGCATTAGCAGATGTATAAGATGCTTTACCATCTTTTGTATTTACGATCTCTTCCATTTTGCTGATACGATTTCCTGAAACAGCAATTAATTTTCCATTCCTGAAAGCGAGTGTTTGTATGGCATTCAGCACATCAATACCTTTATAGGTTTGCTGTGCATATACCATTGTTGCGCCTGATGTTTTGTCAACATAGGCACTGGAGATCCTGAAATTCTGCAGGTCAGTTAACGAAAGCCCGATAGCTGTTGCATTTTGTTTTACAAGATTACTGGCAGATCTTGAATCTACCTGTTGACCAATGGATGGCGCATAAATAATGAGTGCGCATAAAAGGCCGGTAATACCTTTTAAAAGTGTAGATGTTTTTTTCATTGTTATTGTTTTTTATAAAGAATAGTACGGCTATTGTTTTTTATTTTTTATGGTACTTAGCTGTATTACTAATGGCATCTTCGTTGTGTCACTCACTTATACGTTCGGAACATTGATGAACAAAGCGAAAGCGTTTAAGCAATTTTTGGTTTTAAATTTTACTTTTCGATTGCAGCGTTACCTGTTTCAGCACAAGTGTGCGACGCAACGAAAGCAAAATAGTGTTTTCAATGCCCGGCACCCAAAAATATTTTATAAAAAGGGTACATGCAGTTGAACTATAAATGTAAATCTTTTTATAACAACATAAAATAATTGGTATATAAAATAGCGCCTTATTGAAAGGCTTTTAATTAAAAAAAGAACCCGGTTTTTAAACCAGGTTCTTTTTGTTATTGCACAATAAGTTTATGTGTGCTGTTAATACCATCCCCCGCAATTCTTATGTAATAAATGCCCGGCGCTATACCAGGCAGGCTGAGCTGCAGATATTGGCCCTGCATATTAAAACTTTTTACCTGCTTACCGGTTGCATCAATGATAGAAACCTTCAATGCTTTATCATTGCCACTTATAGTTACGGCTATTTTATCGTGTGCAGGATTTGGCGTAATATTTATTATCTGGTTAAGCAGAAATTCAAGCGAACGCACAGGGGAGTAAGTGAATTTACCATCTTTATCAACCTGTTTTATCCGGTAAAAATCTTTGCCGTTTAGAGGTAACTGATCCGTTAGCTGATATGTTCTTGCAATACTTGAACTACCCGCCGCCGCAACAGTTGCCAGCTGATGGAAATTGACACCATCTGTACTTCTTTCTATTATAAAGTTTGCAGTATTATATTCCTGTAATGTTTGCCATTTTAGCAAAGAGGTATTACCATTTTTCACTGCGGTAAATTCACCCCATGTTAATGGTAACGTACCTTCTTTAATGGTAGAATAAGCAGTGGAACTTGTGGCAAGCAGGTTGTTGCTGTTGAAAAACTGTCCAAGGTTTTGTATACCGGATTCACTGGTCAGCGTTATATCATCAATATACCAGCCTTCCACACCAACTGCTTCGTCTGAAGTAAATACAAAACGGAATTTTGCACTTTTGCCCGCAAACGAGGTAAGGTTAATAACAGTTCTTATAAATCCATTGCTGTTGCCTGAGAAGGCGGGCCGAAAAGTTTTAATAATACTGTCATAAATGGAATTCTGATAACCATTTTGTATCATGTATTTGCTTAGATCGCTATAAGTAACGCCATTGTTTGTACTGATTTCTACTCTACCACCATCCCAACCAGATTCTGTATTGTAATAATGCCAGAAAGTTAGTGTGGAGTTATTGGTTAAAGGAAATGCTGTAGATGTTGAAAATCTTGTAAGAGAGGTAGAAGAAATATCTGCAGCAAACAAAGCGTATGGTGCGCTGTGACTTTCTGCAGTAGAAACTGTCCATGGGTTACTTTTAAAATTATAAACCGTCCATCCGGAAGGAATGGTATTGCCGGCGAAGGTTTCATTAATATGTTGAACAGGTGCTGTATACGACCCGTTATTGACAGTAACTTTTATGGTATAGGTTACACTGCTGTTTGCTGCAAGATTAATATTACTGAATGTAACCGTTCTGTTACCTGCATTATAAACGCCGGAACTGCTGCTCACATAAGTTACATTAGAAGGCAATGTATCTACTATTTTATAATTGCTTAATGAGATACATGGAACCGTATTTACTTTAAATGTATAAGTGATCGTTTCCTGCTGCACAAAAGAATCTTTGTTTGCAGTTTTAACCAGGATAACAGAATCGAAATCAGCTTTTTCATCTCCTGCAATATCATTGCTGCGTTGTAATGCATAATAACCCATACCTCTTTTCCTGAATGCGCTCCATATAGCACAACTGTATTTGCCACCATACAAAAGTGTATCAGCTTTTAGAATAGCATCTCTGCCATCAATAAAACCGGGACTGCAGGATTGCAGTTTCATCCCTTCCATCACCAGTTTTAATGCAGCTGAATTACCACCTGTTGCATTGGCATCGTAAATATTTTTATTGATGCCGTCCATTTGTATAATGTTCCATGTCATATCCCACAAAACAGTACACCATATTTCGCCAATGACATGCACTTCGCTGCCGGTGGCAGCCATATCAGCATAGGTCCATGGATCAATATTCATATCAGTTGAATAGGGGTACGTGCGTATACCACCACCTGTTGTTGAAGAACCTATTACATAATTACCTATCGGTCTTTTATTAGGCCCATCGTTTACGGTAGCAGTATGCCAATCTGTGGTTACCATTAATGCCAGATAATCACTCCATCCTTCACCCATCTGTTCCACATTTTGCAGACAGGTAGAATTAGAAGGGCCACCAGTTAACCTGGTAGAAATGCCATGTGTGTATTCATGTGCAACAACACCGTTGTCAAGATCTCCGTCAATTTTAGGTGAACCGCTCCACAAATACATTTGCATCCTTGGATTAGAACCATCATCGGGCGTACTGAAATCTGCATTATTAAGCGCCCTTCCATCCTGTGCGTCTGCCAGCACATAATCTCCATCTGTACCACCCCGGCCCAGGTTATTTGCCTGGAAGTTGCCAGATAATTCATCAAAGCCATACTGGTATGAAATATCATGCATAATATTATTCCAGTAAAAAAGATTGGTGATAGCAAAATTGCGATTGACTGTAATAGTGGGTTGTTGTGTATAATCCGGCGGGTAATCAAAAGTAAGATCAGGAATAGCCGTAGTAGAAATGGCTCTTTTACCATTGCCATTATTGGCATTACTATCTTCCTGTGCAAGCACATTATTGCCCCGCGTATAATCATAAGTGGTAGTGCCATCATCATTCCACTTTAGGCTGGTTGCATTGTTACCCGTGCCTGCTAATTCCCATGGATTAGAAACCAACGCAGCCGTACCACCTGTATGAATAGGGCTTTCGGCAGGAAATGGAATAACCCGGTATTCAGCAGAATTAATAGCATTTAAGCCAAATGTTTCTGTTGATACTGATGATGCATTATTTACTATATCATCATCAGCAGCTAAAGTTTTATTTTCCCCATTGCCCCATGTGCAGTTTATATTCAGGTTCATCTTACCAAGCACGTTTCCTTTAGAGGCATCTACCTGTACCAGCCAGTGGTCGGCAACCCCTTTGGGCTGCACTTCTACCTGCCAGCTTAATATAGCATTGTTGGATTTGTTGCCCGTAACCCATATTAATTTTGATCTCACCGGAACAGAAGAAATACCAAGATCGCCGAACGCCACAACCTTTTTATCATTCATCGTTTTCAAGGCAACAATAAAAGCAGGTACCGTAAGATTTAAATGTTTTGCCATAGCCCGCACAGCGTTCTCAGGGGTTACCGCAGCAATAGCATTTTTTACATTTGCTTTCAATTCCATTCCGTCAATGCGTTTGCCGGCAACACTCACCACCTGGCTGTTTTGTATGGCTACAATTTGTATGGCGTTCAATACATCAATACCCTTATAAGTTTGTTGCAGGTAATAAATAGTTGCACCACTTAGCTTATCTGTATAGGCATCAGCTATCCTGTAATTATTAAGATCGTTATCGCTGAGGCCGATGCTGGCCGCATTTTGTTTAATTACATCAGTTGCTTTTAACAGGTCTGTTTGCTGGGCAAAGAGTTGTGCAGAGCAGATCAATACAAACAAAAAAACACAGGCAAATTTTCTTGTAATTTGTGTAGGTAATGTCATAAGTATATTTTTCATAAACAGTCAGAAAGCAATGTAAGTAAAAATATTTAGTGCGGCCAAAAAGAAACGGCAAATGATAGCAATAAAAAGATGAAACTCATTTTATAAACCCTGTTGTAGAATCTTATAGCATTGTTTGTTGCGTTGCACACTTCAACTTTTTTTTAACTCTTTGACCGATGGTGTGTAAATAGTATCTGCCCTCAATAAAATCTTTCTTATCTTTTGCCACCGAACCGTGAAAATACCTAAACAAATTTTGACCTGTAGTTCATCCTGTAAACGATTGCTTTGGTTGTTCTTCGGAAAATTATAGTTGCTGACCGATGATATGCTGATAAAGTGCTTGCGACGCAAAAGGCGATGCCATAGCATGCTGCGGCTGGTATAAAACCATTATTGCAGCATTTGCAAATGCAAATAAGTTAGGTGATTTTTAAATATTTATTTCAACAGGTTCTATATAATATCATTATGAAAACAAAATCAATCCGGGGAAATTCAGCAGAAGAAATTAGGACAGCTTTGGCGCAAAGCATGACCGATGGTTTTAAACCAACCTTAGCTATTACATTTCTTTCTGTAAAACAAGATCGTGAAGAACTGTGTAAAACTTTAGATGATGCAGGCATTGCCATTTATGGCGTAACGTCCAATGGAGAGTTTACCGGAGAAGGGATAACCGCAGGCGAGATAGCTATTATGTTGCTTGATATTAACCCCACACACTTCAGCATTTTCTTTGAAGAATTTTCTGAAAAAAATTACAGGCAAACCACGCAGTACATTGCCAGGAAAGCATTGGAAACATTTGCGCATCCGTGTTTCCTTATTGCTGGCAGTAACCTCAACACCGATGCAGAAGAATTGCTGCATGGCTTTGAAGACATTTTTGGAAAACAGGTAAATGTATATGGCGGCATGGCGGGAGATGATATGATGTTTAAAGAGCAATTTGTTTTCACCAATGACAAATCCAGTAACAATGGCATGGTAGCAATTGCCCTTGATGAAGACAAAATAAGTATAAAAGGAAAGGCTACGCATGGCTGGAATGCAGTGGGCACAGAAAAAACCGTCACAAAAAGTACCGGCAATCATGTTTATACGATTGATGATACCCCGGTATTAGACCTTGTAATAAAATATGGAGGCCTTAAAAATGTAACACCTGAAAACTTTGCAATAGAACATTCTATCGCATTGCCATTACAATTGCAGCGGGAAAGCGGAGACCCTGTGATAAGAGCTGGTCTGGTAGTAGATTGGAATGACCGTTCATATTACTGCAGTGGCGCGATGCCACAAGGTTCTAAAGTCCGGTTCTCGATACCCCCTGATTTTGATGTGATAGAAAAAGTGATCAGTGGGTGCGAAGATCTGAAAGCAACTGAAATGCCGGAAGCAGATGCCCTGCTCTTGTTTAGCTGTGCAGGCAGGCTTCTTTCTTTGGGGCCTTTGATCAGCGAAGAAATAGAAGGTGTAAGAAAAGTGTGGGATGTACCTATGGCAGGCATGTTCAGCAATGCAGAACTGGCAAGAGCCACCAACGGAAATTTAGAGATGCATGGGTTAACTGCCTGCGCAGTTGTATTGAAAGAAAAATAATTTTTATGGGCCGGGCTGTAGTAATATTATTCAGCATCGTTGCGTCGCACACTTGTACTTTTTCAATCGTAGCATCATTGTGAAGAACAAAGCAAAGACATTGTACGCTGAGTGTACTGTGGCAATCTGCTGAATAATGGTAATAAATAAAAGATTGAACAGCCTGGCCACACACAAGCTATGCAGGAGTTTCGCAATGACCAATAAAGAACAAAATGTACAAGAGTGCGACGCAAGAAAAGTATCATACCAGTAATTCAGCCAGGCTCAAAAAAATATTTAAAGAAACAGTTAATAAAATTTTTTATATAATACCCATAACAAATAAATGAACCCGCATCTTCAAACCATAATAGATTTTATTCAGCATGCAGAGCATTTGAGTGACGAAGAAAAAAATGCTTTATTGAAAGATGCAAAAGCTGCTGATAAAGAATTAGAGATAACTGCATTCAAACTCGAACGCACAGAAAAAGTAAAACATACTACTGCCATTTTACTGGAAGAAACGATTGAAGAACTCGAGCAAAAAAGAAAAGCGGTTGAAGCGCAAAACAAAGAACTGGAAATAGAAGCAGCATTGGAAAAAGTGCGTAGCCGTTCTCTCGCCATACATAAAAGTGATGAGTTGAAAGAAGTGGTCACTGTTCTATTTGAAAAATTAAAAGAATTGCAAATCCCTGTTACGTCAGCAGGCATCACCATATTTCTTGAAGGTTCAAAAGACATGAACATTTACGTTTGCGGTCAGAATGATGATGGTTTAGTTATAAGTAACTATCGGCTTCCTTACTTTAATCATCCAATCTGCAATGACTTTCATACTGCCAGGGAAAAGCACCTCGATTTTTTTGTTGGCAATTATTCTAAAGATGAAAAGAATAGTTTTTATGAGTACGTGTTAGAATTTTCTTCTTTAAAGGATTTACCAAATGATATAAAGGAGATGATTTTTCAAAGCCCGAAATATTCTATTTCGATGGCTACGGTTAATAATTCAATGATTGTAATAAATGATTTTGAAGGAAAGCTTTTATCTGAAAATGAAACAGACATCATCAAAAGATTTGCAAGAGTTTTTGAACAAGCACACACCCGTTTCCTCGATCTGCAAAGAGCAGAAGCACAGTCAAGAGAAGCAGAAATACAGTTGGCATTGGAAAGAGTAAGAGCCAGAGCAATGGCTATGCAAAAATCTGATGAGTTAAAGGAATTAATAGGAACTGTATTCATTGAATTGACAAAACTCGATTTAGTACTCACCCGTTGCCTCATTATGATCTATGATATTACAACAAATGGTTCAACATGGTGGATGGCTAATTCTGAAGCACCATCTGATCCCATCGGTTTGTTTGTAAAATATCATGAGCATACTCCTTACCTGGCATATATCAACGCATGGAAAGAAAGAAATTTAAAATGGCAATACACACTGGAGGGAACAAATAAAAAGGAATGGGATGATTTTTTATTTGATGAAACAGAATTATCGTTGCTGCCAGATTTTGTGATTGAAGGAATGAAAGCACCTGACCGTGTATATTTAAACGCATCGTTTAATAGTTTTGGTAATTTAACACTTGCAAGCCTTGAATCACTCTCTGATGAACACTTTAATATCTTACTCCGCTTTGCAAAAGTGTTTGATCTCACCTATACACGTTTCAATGATTTAAAACAAGCTGAAGCACAGGCAAGGGAAGCAAAGATTGAAGCTGCATTGGAAAGAGTCCGAAGCAAAACCATGGCTATGCATAACAGCGAGGATGTGACCTCGGCAACGGAAACCATGTTTGACGAACTTAAAAAACTTGGGATCGATAATCTTCGATGTGGTATAGCCAATATTTATCATAACAAGACTTTTGATGTATTTGGAGTAACAAATTTGGCTGGCGGCAACAAAATGAGTGGATTCGGTTTGTTTGGTATGAATGAACATCCCATTTGGCAACGCTGGTTTGAAAGCTGGAAAAACAAAGAAGAAGTTTTCATTGCTTACATAGCCGGGCAAGAGAAAGAAGAATACTTCAATAATATCAATAATCATCCTGATTATTTGCCTCAACAGATCGTTAATTTCCCTGACAATTTTTTTCAAGCTTATTATTTTGAGGAAGGGGCTGTATGGACTTATTCATTGTTAGAGCATAGTGACCCGGAAAAAGATATCATGAAACGATTTGCAACGGGTTTCTCACTCACATTTCGCAGGTACCAGGATTTAAAAAAAGCAGAAGCACAGGCAAGAGAAGCCACTATTGAAGCTGCACTCGAGAAAGTTCGCGGTAAAGCAATGGCCATGCATAACAGTAATGATCTCTCAGTTGCTGCAAGCATGGTGTTTACAGAATTAAGAAAATTAGATATCAATCCGATTCGCTGTGGTGTTGGTTTACTGCATAAGGAATCTTATAAGGCACAACTGTATTCTGCAACTTCTTCTGCAGATGGAGATCACCTTTCACTGGTCGGCTGGGTACAATTAGAAAAACATCCCGTATTAGAAAAGATATATGATTCATGGCTTCAGCAATATGATTACTTTCCAGAATTGCAGGGCGAAGGATTAAGACGATATTACCAGTTGTTGTTGACCGGATTGAATGTGGCTGTTCCCGACACTTCTGATAATCAAAAACAATACGGTCATTTTCTTCCTTTCTCCGTTGGTTGTTTATATGCATGGTCAGGCACTCCGTATAATGAAACAGAAATAAAAATACTAAAACGTTTTGCTTCCATTATTGATCTTACATTCAGGCGTTACATTGAATTACAGAAATCAGAAGCAAACGCAAAAGAAGCGATAAAACAAGCAGCACTTGATCGCATACGTGCAGATATTGCATCTATGCGCACTGTGAGTGACCTGGATCGAATTACTCCGTTAATTTGGAATGAGCTTACCATACTCAATATTCCTTTCATACGCTGTGGTGTTTTTATCATGGATGATGTTCAACAACTCATTCATACATTTCTTTCAACACCAGATGGAAAAGCGATCGCTGCATTTCATCTGCCATATGACACGCCGGGCAATTTTACTGAAGTGATAACCCGATGGCACAATAAACAAATCTATGTCGACCATTGGAGTGAGGCTGAATTTATAAGTATAGCCGAGATATTAGTAAAGCAAGGTGCTATCGCAACAAAGGAGCAATATCTTAATACATTGCCAGGTGATGGTTTTTATTTGCACTTCCTTCCATTTTTGCAAGGCATGCTATATGTCGGCAATACAACTCAATTAGGTGAACAAGAAATAAAATTAATTCAATCTGTTGCTGACGCATTCTCCACGGCATATGCACGGTATGAAGACTTTAATAAATTAGAATCAGCCAAACAACAAATTGAAAAAACATTGGTTGATCTTAAACAAACACAGGCGCAACTGGTGCAATCAGAAAAAATGGCTTCGCTTGGAGAACTTACTGCAGGTATTGCGCATGAGATACAAAACCCGTTAAACTTCGTGAATAATTTTTCTGAAGTAAGTAATGAATTGGTTGATGAAATGAATGATGAATTAGATAAAGGAGATATTGACGAAGCAAAAGCAATTGCGGAAGACATCAAACAAAATCTTGAAAAAATAAATCATCATGGCAAGCGTGCAGATGCTATTGTAAAAGGCATGTTGCAACATTCACGCACAAGCAGCGGACAAAAAGAATTGACAGAAATTAATGCATTGTGCGATGAATATTTAAGATTGAGTTATCATGGACTTCGTGCAAAAGATAAAAATTTCAACGCCGATTTTAAAACCGATTTTGATGAAAGTATTGGTAAGACAAATATCATTCCGCAGGATATTGGAAGAGTTATTTTTAATTTGATCAACAATGCATTTTATGCAGTGAATGAAAAGAGAAAGTTGTTAACTAATAACTATCAGCCGATAATCAAAGTAAAAACACGAAACCTGAATCACAGGATCGAAATAATAGTTGAAGATAACGGCAATGGCATTCCACAAAATATAGTCGACAAAATCTTTCAGCCATTTTTTACTACTAAACCAACAGGACAAGGAACCGGTCTGGGATTGAGTTTGAGCTATGATATTATAAAAGCACATGGAGGAGAAATAAAGGTGGAGTGTAAAGAAAGAGAAGGAACTGAATTTATAATTGTGTTGCCGGCTTAAGAATAATTATGAAGCTTTCGTTGCGTCGCACTCTTCAACGATTAGCTCATTATTGAACAGAACGTACAAGTGAGTGACACAACGATGATGAGTAAAGAGCTTTAGTTTGTAACAAAAAAAACATAAAGGCAAAACCTGTTTGTTTTTACTATTTTAACGCTTTAATCCTTTCAAATCATTTTCATGATTACTACCTACAAAAAAGTATTCTTGTTCTTTTGTTTCCTGTTTTTCGTAACCATCCATTGCCTTGCGCAGGACAGTTGCTACAACTGTAAATTAGATTCGCTGGAAGTTGCACTAAAAACTGCAAAAACAATTGACAAAAAAATTGAGTTAATCACACTGCTGGCTGATCTCAAGCTGAATTCTTTTGGTTCCGGAGCAGATTCTACAGTATTTCAATATATAGAAGCACTTATAGAATTTAGCAAGTCTCAAAAAATAAAAGACATTGATTCATATAAGGTCTTGCTGGAAGGGCTTCATTTCTACACAAAAAAAGATTTTTTAAATGCGCAGACTGCTTTTATAAAATCGGTTGAATTGTTTGATAAAACACATAAGCAAATTGTTTCGCTGCTTACAGTTTTGCGTTTAACTTACAATGCACTGGGCAACCAGGAAGATCGGTATAAACTTTATACTGATAAACTACAATATTATTTAGTGAATGGTCCTGCCGGAAATGTTGCGGCATGTTACCACAGCCTGGCTGGTTATTACCTGTATAAAGCCGATTACAACCTTGCTATTTCTGACTACCTGAAGGCTTCAGACATGTATAAAGACTTTAATGAACGAGCCTCCAGAAATATATTAAATGTAGTGGCAAATACTTATAAGGACTGGGGTAATTATGAAAAAGCTACAACATATTTCAACACAATTGTTCCCAAGGCTAAATTAGCAAACGACAGTACCGGTATTATTTTCATGTATATTAACCTTTCTTCCATGAATCGCCTGCAAAGCAACTATGCGCAATCATTGGTCTTTGCTGATAGTGCATTGCTATATGACTCACATAAAATAACAGGTTATACAGCAGAAGCGTATGTAGAAAAAGCCGGGGCATTAACGGGTCTGAATCGATTAGATGAAGCATTGCATTATCTTGATCTTGCAAAAAAGGTGGTTGATTCATTTCACCTGAAAATATTCGCCGCATACGGATCGCTGGAAAGTGATTATGGGTATTATCAATATTATTTAGCCCTAGAAAAATATGATGTTGCTGTTACTTACCTTTTGGAAGCATATAAAAAATCTGTAGAAGAAAAATCTAACAGGTTGCAATTAAAGTATCTGAAAGAATTGTCTATATTTTATGGATTACATAACCAGCCAGCACTTGCATTTAACTACACAAAAAAGTTTTATGATCTCACAGATTCCTTAGACAGTGAAAACAGCGCATTTAAAATTGCTCAATACGAGAATGAAAAAAAGGAATTACAACAAAATGATAGCCTTAATGTATTAAAGCAGCAAGGCGCCATACAGGCTGCTGTTATCAAAAAAAATAATGCAATGTTGTGGGGCTCATTGATCGCCATCATACTCATAAGCGGGTCATTATTCTTTGTGTACAGGCAATATCATTTAAATAAAAAGACCTTGCTTTCTCTGCGTAAAACACAAAGGCAATTAATTATTGCTGAAAAGATGGCTTCACTTGGAGAGCTTACCGCAGGCATTGCACATGAGATACAGAATCCGTTAAACTTTGTGAATAATTTCTCTGAGGTAAATACAGAGTTGATTGAAGATTTAAAAAGTGAAAGATCAAAACAGAAAAGTGAAAGGGATGAACAACTGGAAGATGAGCTGTTAAATGATATTGCAGAAAATGAAAATAAGATCACGCATCATGGCAAGCGTGCAGATGCAATTGTAAAAGGCATGCTGCAACACAGCCGTAGCGGTAGTGGTGCAAAAGAACAAACAAATATCAATGCTTTGGCAGATGAATATTTTCGCCTGAGTTATCATGGCCTGCGTGCAAAAGACAATTTATTTAATGCCGCTATGAAAACAGATTTTGATGAAACGATCGGCGACATCAATATTATTCCGCAGGATATTGGGAGAGTTTTGTTGAATCTGTATAACAACGCTTTTTATGCCGTGAATGACAAGAAAAAACAAGCTGGTAATAATTTCGGGCCGATCGTTTCAGTAAGTACAAAAAAACTTGGTGATAAAGTTGAAATAAAAGTAAGCGATAATGGCAATGGTATTCCTCAAAAAATAGTTGATAAGATTTTTCAGCCATTCTTTACAACAAAACCTACAGGGCAGGGAACAGGATTAGGTTTAAGTTTAAGTTATGATATTATCAAAGCACATGGCGGGGAAATAAAAGTGGGAAGTAAAGAAGGTGAAGGAACTACATTTACAATTCAGTTAACGGCAAACTAATTTTTGTACTAAGCTTATGAATATGAATGAGGCTGCAGTTGCGTCGCACACTTCAAAGCTTAGCCCATTAGTAAACAGTATGTACAAGTGAGTGACACAACGATGCTGAACAAAGGATCTAAAGCCGGTATCATAATTTAATCAAAAATGGAATAAAGGCATAGCATTTTATAAAATAAAGGCATGCAGGAACGGCGTTCATGATCCTCATTCCTGTTTTGTAGTTGAATATTTTTAATAATAGTACAATGAATAGAAAATTATTTTGCACTGCGATTATAATTTGTTTTTTATGTTGCCCGGTATTTTTAGTTGCTCAAAATAAAACAATTGATAGCCTTAGAAATATACTCACTACCTATACTTCCCAACCAGATTTTGAAAGAGACACCAATTACCTGAATACACTTAATGAATTAGGATTTAAATATGCTTACCTGGCTCCCGATACAACGATCGTGTTGAGTCAAAAGGTGTTGACTCTATGCAAGCAAATCAACTATTTCGCAGGAGAAGCAGAGGCACTAAAGAATATAGGACTTGTGTTTAATGTAAAAAGCGAATACAACAAATCATTATCCTATTATTCAGCGGCACTTAAAATAGCCCTTGCTCATGGATATAAAACAGGCGCCGGAAAAATTTATCACAATATTGGAATTGTTTACAGCAACCTTGGTAAATACCCTGAAGCACTTGATAATTATTTCGAGGCGCTTAAGATAAGAGAAGAACTTGGGGAAAAGCCTGGCATTGCCTCATCCACCAATGGTATTGGCGCCATCTATTTTGTGCAGGGGAAATATAAAGAGGCAGATACCTTTTACCTGAAGGCATTGAAAATTGCAGAAGAGATCAATTTTCTGAGTGGCAAAGAAGCAGGCTATTCAAATATCGGCGAATTGAATTTCAGACAGGGTAACTATACAGAGGCAAAGCATTACCTGCTTAAAGCTTTAGATGTTACAAAAGAAACAGGTAATAAAGAAGCAAAGGCATTTGTTTTCACGTTGCTTGCTTCTATTTACAATAAGGAGGGAAAGTACAACGACGCTATTGTGACCTTTCAGCAGGCAAAAGAGGTAGCCATAGAAGTAGGTACAAGAGAATATTTGAGCCGCAGCCAGATAGGGTTGGCAGAAGTTTACCTGGCACTAAAAAAAACAGACAGTGCATTAGTCTATGCACAGGAAGGTATAAAAACTGCAGAGGGAATAAGTTATACGGAACTTTTAAGAGATGGAAATGAAATACTCAGCAGGATCTATGAAGCTAAGGGTTTGGGTATGCAGGCTTATTATCACTATAAGCTCTTTAAACAATTTGCTGATAGCATTAATAACCTGCAAACAGAACAGCGTGCGGCTAATCTTGCAGCAGAATATGAATATTCAAAAAAAGAGATCCAGTTAAAAGCAGACCAGGCAAAAAAAGACCTGGAATTCCAGCGAAAGAGTACCCAGCAATGGTGGATCATCTTTTCTGCACTGGCAGCTTTATTTACTGCATTGGTTGTAGCCTCGCTGATCTATCGAAGCAGGCAAAAAGAAAAGCACAGTAATCAATTACTTCATCAGCAGAATGAAGAAATTGAAAAGCAGAAAAATACATTGCAACTAACTTTAAAAGATCTGAAAGCTACCCAATCACAACTCATCCAGTCAGAAAAAATGGCTTCACTCGGAGAGCTTACGGCAGGTATTGCACATGAAATTCAAAACCCGTTAAACTTCGTAAATAATTTTTCAGAAGTAAATGCAGAGCTTATAGCAGAAATGAAAGAAGAAATTGAAAATGGAAATTACGGGGAAGTAAAAATTATTGCAACTGATATTGCTGTTAACGAACAAAAAATAAATCATCACGGTAAGCGTGCAGATGCAATTGTAAAAGGGATGCTGCAACATAGTCGTAGCAGCATTGGTGTAAAAGAACCCTCAGATATTAACGCACTTGCAGATGAATATTTACGATTAGCATATCATGGTTTACGTGCAAAAGACAATTCATTCAATGCAAAACTCGAAACAGATTTTGATGAAGGCATAGGCAATATCAATATCATCCCGCAGGATATTGGAAGAGTGTTATTGAATTTATATAACAATGCATTTTATGCAGTAAAGCCACCTAACTCCCAAAAAGGGGAACATTATCAACCATCTGTGAAAGTGAGTACAAAAAAAATTGGTGACAAAGTTGAAATACGCGTTAGTGATAATGGCTCGGGCATCCCTCAAAAAATAGTTGATAAAATATTTCAGCCATTCTTTACAACAAAACCAACAGGACAGGGAACAGGATTGGGATTATCATTGAGTTATGATATTGTAAAAGCACATGGCGGTGAAATAACAGTGGAAACGACAGAGGGAGAAGGAACAACATTCATTATTCAGTTGCCGACGCAGGATGCATTATGATTTTTTTGTAGCCGGGCTACCGAATCCATATTCAGCTTTGGTTGCGTCGCACCCTTGTACTGAATAATATATTTCAGCAATCAGCAATGAGGTTACAGTTTACATGCAGTTGCTTTACTGAATGCTGAGAACTGATAAAAACGTATAAGTGAGTGACACAACAGAAGGTGCTTTACGTACCATAGCCGGTAACAAAAAGAAAATTTTAAATAAGGCACAATAAATTAATTAAATTGCCAGATGTTTATTAAGACTGTAGCTACTCAATGAAAATTCTTATTGCGTTTATATCCTCCTTTTTTTTGTATACAGTGTGCTGTGCGCAAAACAATGCGCTGGATACTTTGGATAAGCTTATAAATAAGGCTGCTTCTGATACCGCAAGAATAAACCTGCTTAATAAAAAAATATCGCTGCTTAGTAACATAAATATTGACAGCTCTATAAACCTCGGTAAAAAAACACTGGAAGAAGCAATAAAGGTAAATTATAAAAAAGGTGAAGGTGCTGTAAGGCTGAAGCTGGCAGGTAATTATTGTTTTAAAGGTGATTATAAAACAGCAGCGGAAAACCTGAAAATTGCAGAAGCGATCTTTAAACAACTAAAAGACTCACTATACATAGGACGTCTTTATGCGGGCTATGGTATGATGTATGGTATGCAAAGCAGATATGATACTGCTATACAGTACTATCAGCAGTCTATAGCTATTGATGAGCGTAATGGCAACCTTAATGAAATTGCACGGTCTTATAACAACCTTGCTATTTCTTACCAGATGCAGTCTGATTTTACCAGAGCACTGCAATACCAGCAGAAATCATTAAAGATTGCAGAAGACAGGCAGGACGAGGCGATGCAGGCACGCACATTGGTCAATATTGGTCTTACTTATAAATCGATGGGTGATATAGAACGTTCGGAACAATCTCTTCTGAAATCTGCAGAGCTTGCAAGAAAGCAGCACATAAAAAATGTTGAATTGTATGCTTACTCAAACCTTGCATCATTGTATGAAGCAAAGGAAGAGTATAAGAAGGAATATGAATATGCCATGAAATCTGTTTTACTTGGTGGCGAGATGGGAGACCAGGGTATACAGTCTTCCGGCTTATCAAAAGCAGCATATGCATTGGCAAGGCAACAAAAATTTACAGATGCAGAAAAGCTGGGGAAGCAATCAGTACTACTTGCTGATTCTTCAAACCAGCCGCTAAATATTTATCAGGCATACAGCGCTATGGGCTTTGTTTTAAAAACAGAGGGCAAATACACCGATGCGATCCCTTATCTTGAAAAAGCTTTCGAAGTGTTGAAAGGTGCAGATATTTATGATGAACAAGTAGGTAAGTCTTATATGGACCTGTCTGAATGTTACGAGAAAACAGGCAATTATAGTAAGGCTTTGTCTACATATAAAATGTCCACGCAAATTGCAGATTCTATTGCCAGTAAAGAAAATGTTCGTAAAGCCACAGAGCTTACTATGAATTATGAGTTTGACAAAAAGCAACAGGTTGCAACTGCGGAGCAAAAACAGAAAGAGGCTTTAGCCAGTGCTAAACAGCTTGCTTTAATGATAGGTCTTGGCTTTGCATTGCTGCTTACAATACTTGCATTTATAGGATACCGGAACAAGCAAAGAGCAAATGCCCTGTTGCATCGGCAAAAGACTGAATTAAATGATGCATTGACAAAACTAAGAGCAACACAGGCTCAACTGATACAGGCAGAAAAAATGGCTTCGCTGGGAGAACTTACTGCCGGCATTGCACATGAAATTCAAAACCCACTCAACTTTGTAAATAATTTTTCCGAAGTAAGTGCCGAACTTATTGATGAAATGCGGGAAGAAATAGATAAAGGTGACGCGGCATCTATAAAAACACTGGCAACCGATATTAAACTAAACCTTGAAAAAATTACCCATCACGGCAAGCGTGCAGATGCGATCGTAAAAAATATGCTGCAACACAGCCGCAGCAGTACCGGTGCAAAAGAAATGTCTGATATAAATGCGCTGGCAGATGAATACCTGCGTTTAAGTTACCATGGCATTCGTGCAAAAGACAAATCGTTTAATGCTACGTTACAAACAGATTTTGACAAAAGTATAGGTAGGATAAACATTATGCAGCAGGATATTGGAAGGGTAATATTGAACTTAATAACCAATGCGCTTTATGCGGTTACAGAAAAAAAGAGACTGCTTGCAGATGCTGATTATAACCCAACTGTGACAGTAAGTACTAAAAAGATAAAAGATAAAGTAGAAATAAGAGTAAGCGATAATGGTATGGGTGTTCCGCAAAGAATAATTGATAAGATATTTCAGCCTTTCTTTACTACCAAACCAACAGGAGAAGGAACAGGTTTGGGGCTTTCATTAAGCTATGATATTATAACAAAAGGGCATGGAGGCGAGATGAAAATAGACACAAAGGAAGGAGAATATGCAACATTTATAATCATATTGCCTTTATAAGTGAGGGCTAAAATTTTACATTCTTAAACCTGTACCATGAAAATATTAGTAGTAGATGATGAACAAGACATGCAAACACTTTTCCTGCAAAAATTCAGGAAGGAAATACGCGATAATGTGATACAATTTGTATTTGCATTCTCAGCCGAAGAAGCACTTGGCTACCTTAATATACATGTGCATGAGGCAGTATTGATTCTTTCAGATATTAATATGCCGGGTAAAAGTGGCCTGGAATTACTTCGGGAGATAAAACACAAATTCGAAAATCCTCCTCCTAAAGTAATGATGGTAACAGCGTATGGCGATGAGGAAAATTATAACCAGGCCATGCGTTTGGGAGCAGATGATTTTCTCACAAAGCCGCTTGATTTTAACCTTTTAAAGGAAAAACTAAAAATAATTCAGTGATGGCAAAAATACTGGTGGCAGATGACGAAGCAGACCTCGAAATGCTTATTAAACAAAAATTCAGGAAGCAGATACGTGAGAACCGTTATGAATTTGTATTTGCCATAAATGGTGTGGATGCACTGGAAAAACTTGCAAAGAATACAGACATTGATATCGTGCTTAGTGATATTAATATGCCTGAAATGGATGGCCTTACCCTGCTTGGAAAACTTAATGAAGTAAGCCCGCTTATAAAATCAGTTATTGTATCTGCTTATGGAGATATGGATAATATTCGTACCGCTATGAACCGCGGTGCTTTTGATTTCGTAACCAAGCCGGTGAACTTTGAAGATCTTGAGCTGACAATGAACAAGACCATTGCGCATGTGGCTCAGTTGCGCATTACTATGCAGGCCATCAAAGAAAATGATATACTTAGGATGTACGTGGATGAAACGGTTCTTAAGTTTATGAACAAGCGGGAATTTGAGTCTACCCTTATGATTAATGAGACCATTGAAGCAACTGTTGCTTTTATTGATATCTGCAGTTTTACAGCAATCACAGAAAATGAGTCTGCAGATACAGTGGTAAGATTGCTGAACAAATATTTTGATGTAATGGTTAAAGAGATCATTGCACAAGGTGGCCATATAGATAAATTTATCGGTGATGCAATTATGGCTGTATTTCGCGGAGAGTATCATTTAGATCGTGCAATCGATGCATGTCTTGCAGTACGGGCAAGTATAGAAAAACTACCTGTTGAAGAAGCAGATAGTATTTCATTCCGCGCGGATGTAACCATTGGAATACATAGTGGCGAATTGATATCAGGAAATATAGGCTCTGCAACTTTGCGCAGGTTAGATTATACAGTTATCGGGGATATTGTAAATACAGCGCAACGTTTGCAAGGTGTTGCAAAAGCAGGCCAGATAATTATTGCAGAATCATCTTACGAACTGGTAAAAGAATCTTTCAACTGCAGAAGGATAGGCGAAGTGAATTTAAAAAATAAGCAATTGCCTGTTGTTGTTTATGAGGTAATGGATTAATTTATTTTTGAGCCAATTGGCATTGCTGCTATGCAGCTTTTGTTGCGTCGCACTCTTGTACGTTTAGTTTATTATTCTGCAGTGAAAACAAGTTGCTCCTTAAAATTATAAAAGCACAAGAGTGCGACGCAACAGCAGATGAGTTAAGTGCTGTAGTCGGGTACAAAAAAGAAAGTTTTTATTAATCCACTATTTATAAAAAAGCGCAGACTTAAATGTCCGCGCTTTTTTTAATAAAGTATTCTGCAGTTTAATTTATAATGCGCCTAATTGCTTCAAATATTTTTCTGAGTTAGCTTTTACATTCGGTGCAGGATTCATGCTCAATGATTTTTTGAAACTGGCAATTGCATTTTTTTTGTCGCCTTTTAAAGCATAACCTTCACCCAAACTATCCCAAACATTTGCGCTTGTGGGGTGGCGCTGGGTATTAAGTATAAACATCTGTATGGCTTTATCCTGCTGGTTTTGGTTAAGCAATTGATAGCCGTATAAATTGAGTTCATTTTCTGTGGCAGCAGCAACTGCATCATTCATTACTTTATCTCCTTCAGCTGTTTTGCCGCTTGCAATAAGTAATCCTGATTTAATACTTAAGGTGGTAAAGTTGCTGTTCTGCGCAATAGCCTGGTCAATCCATTTCATTCCTTGTTCATAATTAGTTTTATTTTGTAATGCATAATTAGCAGCACTCGAAAAACCTTGCCAGTTAAAACCAATCGGGCCTTTCAATTCTGCTGCGGCATTTTCTATTACAATGTTATCAACATCAAATTCGATCTTTACAGGAAATTGTTTTTTCTCCCAGTTAAGCGTAAGCTCAGCAGAATTTTTTGTGGTATTTATAAAATCATAAGTAAGCAATTCTGTGTTTGCAATATCACGCAACTGTATATTCGCCCGCATTTCATCTTGTTTTGGGTCGTAAAAAAAACTTCCCCACGATCTGTAGTCTTTAGATAGAATTACTTCTCCGGTATTGTTTTCATTGATAACAAAGAAAAGCCCATAAGAACCTGCAGGAACTTTATGGCCTTCTATTGTTGCATCATGCGATAAAGTAAGCACTGTATTTTCATTTGCACCGGCACGCCATGGTGCACTGTTGCCAGCACCAAATTGCTGCACGTTCCATCCATAAGGCACCAGCTTGCCCCATACCTCGCGGCCTTTTACAGAGGGCCTTGAATATTTTACTGATACAGTTGAAATACCAATCGTTTGTTGCACTTCAGCAGCAGGGCTTGGTATACGGGGCGTTGTGATTGTTTGCGCTGTTACAATTGTTGAGGCTAATGCGGTACATAAGACAAACACAATCCTTATTGCAGATAGTTTTAACATGGAAAAAATTTTAGGTGATAAGATTAAGATCAATTTTAAATTACACCTAAAGCAATACGCTTTAAAGATAATATATGCAGGCGGTTGATGTTATTTGCTGAATGGTAAGCTTCTTTTGTATATATAAATTATAAGCAGTTTTTGACAAATTAAAGCAGTAATGTATACCTGAATTTTCTTGCATTGCAAATGCTGCTAATAACATATTTAGTTTGCTGTAAAATAAAAAAGGGTTGAAGATTGTCAACCCTTTTTACAATGTTACTAATATTTTAATTTTCCTGTTTGTAAGTAAATCCATCCAGGATAATTTCTGTTACGCCATCGTGTTTTGATACTTTTATTTTAGTAGGATAGTAAGCATTTTTTTGAAAACTTGCAGGTTGAGGAATAGCCCTTTCAAACTGTGTTGTATTCTTTAAGAAGTCAAGCGTTATCATAGGTTCATAAAAAGTAACCTTGCCATCATAAGAGCCCATCAGGAAAGTTTGCGTAAAAGGTTGCCCGTTCATTTCCGGCGTAGTTACATCGAACCAATGTGTACCCATCATTGGAACGCCGCCTGGAATAGGAACATAGTTGGCAGGCATGTAAGATGCTGCCGGGTAATTTTTAAATTTCAGACTGTCCTGTTCATAAAGCGGAATACTCATTTGTTCCTCCACAGATGTCATATAAAAGTGAAAATCAAAATGAGGAACATTGTAAATGCCATCAGGTTCATGGCCATGCGGGTTCCAGTCAAGCAGCACATGATCAAAGGCAGTGGCAGCGGCCTGTGCGTGCAAAGGAATGATAATATGATCTTCTTCATCACCACCTTCATCTGTTGCAGGCAGGCTGTTCATTGCCGCATCATCGATTGAAATAGCAAGTTGTTCGGGAACGCCATTTGATACTTTAACCCATGTTTTTGCCTTACCTGCAAAGAGATTAATTTCTTCACTGTTAAAAACACCCGTTTGATTGTTTTCGTTTTTGTCTTTTTTGCACGAAGTAAAAATTGCTGTTGCCAATAACAGTAATAATGTGATTTTTTTCATGATTAGTTTTTATTTTATTGTGGTGCAAATTTTAGAGACGAAATGAACAGCGCAAGTGCATATATGTATGAATTGCAAATGCGTTTGTTTAGATTGATGTATTTAACGATTTAAGTGATTTTCTTTTTTCAAATATTATATCAGTAATAAAATATTTTTTGAAGCCGGCTTCCTGATAATTTATTTGGCTTTCGTTGCGTCGCACACTTGTACAATAGATTTTTTACTCAGCATAAAAGACTGCTTTATAAGCTTGCCCAAAAACTTTAAGCTCAAAAACCGCAGAATATTTTATATTTATTTTTTTATGAGCTGATGAAAGAAAACCGTTCTGCAACCGTAAAAAAATTGCGGCCTTTACAACTAGCCGCTATTATTTTTTTGACCATCTCCGGAGGTCCTTACGGACTTGAATCATTACTTACTTATGCAGGCAGTCACGGAACACTTGTATTGTTATTTATAACACCAATCTTGTGGGACATACCTACTATTTTTACAGTGCTTGAACTTAATAGTATGATGCCGGTTACCGGCGGTTATTATCAATGGGTAAAACGTGCTATGGGATTGCGTTTTGCATGGTATGAAGGTTGGTGGACATGGCTTTATACTTTTGTTGATCTTGCTATCTATCCAGTACTGTTTGTAGAATACCTTTCTTTTTTTGTTCCCGGTGTGGAAGCCTACAAGATACCTGTTTGTCTTGTTATCATCTGGGGCTCTGCATGGCTTAATATAAGAGGCATCGTTCCTGTTGGTAAAGCTTCAGTATTTCTTGGTGCGGCAGTGCTTGCCCCTTTCGTGATACTCTTTGTATATTTTGTTACGCATCATACAGGTTCTTTTGCATTGCCTTCACCTTCACTGTCAGGTGTAAAATTTCCAATGCTTGGTCTTGGGCTTTATACAGTGATGTGGAATTTTCTCGGCTGGGATAATGTAACCACTTATGCAGAAGAAGTAGCTCATCCTATACGTAGTTACCTTAAGTCAGTAGCTATAGCATTCTTACTCATATTCGTGGTATATTTTATGGCTGTAATGGTTGCCCTGCAATCTGGTATTGATTATACGGTATTAAGTGAAGAAGGTTTTCCTGCATTGGGTACATTGGTAGGTGGTCAATGGCTCGGGACACTTATTGCCTGCGGCGGTATGGCCAGCGGTATTGGTTTGTATTCTGCTGTTTTGCTTTCTGTATCACGAGTTCCTAAAGTAATGTCAGACGATGAATTGTTACCTGCAAAGCTGCATGCACTGCATCCAAAATTTCAAACACCATATGTTTCTATTATCAGTTGCTCGACTGTAGTAAGCTTAATGGTTATGTGGACTTTTGCTGACCTGCTTATCATCGATGTTATTTTATACGGTGCTGCATTATTCCTGGAATTTGTAACACTTATTATATTTCGTATAAAAGCACCTGACGAACACAGGCCGTTTAAAATCCCACTAAACATAACTGGTCTTTGTATCATGATCGCATTTCCTGTTGCCGTTTATTCCATTGCATTGATGGGTGCTTTCTCAGAATCAGGGAGTACCATATGGCCAGTACTTTTTGCATTGGCTATTTTACTTACAGGAGAAATTATCTGGCGTTTTATTATCTGGCGCAAACCGCATCTTAAAATGGCAGCAGTAACTGTATATAAAAAGCTATTTAGAAATGAATGATTGTAATACCGGCAGTGGTTTTTATAGCATCATCGTTGCGTCGCAAATCGACGAAGGAGATTCGCAAACACTAAAATAAAATAACAAATAAGTGAGCAATCCGTTCATCGTTCGGAATAAAATGCAGCTTTTATTAAAGCATATAGTGGTGCGTAAAACACGCACTCTGACAAAGGATTATAATGACATATTTAAATAAAATAAAGAAATATTTTAATGCCAAATTTTGAAAATAAGATTGCAGAAGTATATATGAAAAAAATTCATCTCTATTTTCTTTACGATTGGATTGTTGTGTTAATTCCCATTGCCCTTATTTTTATTTCTTTATTGAATAATTTAGATGACCCTTTTTATCAATATTGGGAGAAAAATTTATTTTTAGGTATATGGATACTGGTGCCTATCATTAAACTTTGGATTTCAAAAAAAATAAAAGACAGATTAATATGTGAGATAGTTATTGAAGAAAAAAATGTTTTATTACAAATTTATAATGGATCAATTCTTAAGCTTGATAAATCATTCATTCCTTTAAAAAAGGAAAAAGCTGACTATTTTATAAACACCTTATTTAGCCCAAAGATGGGTACAATAAGAAGTTATAATAAAGATATATTGATAGTCAGAGTCGATTATAAAAAATATTATTTAGCGCCCGGGTTATTTGAACAAGAAGATGTTCAAATTTGATTAAGGATACTAATTGGATTTTATTGCTGTCCCCCTCTTCTTTCTTCGCAACATCTCCTCCATAGCTATGTGCAGAGCCAGGGATGTTGCGGATTTGCAAGTAATACGGTTAATAGTAGTTACGCAATTTGCTGCCATAATAACTAAACGTACAAGTGAGTGACACAACAGGCGATGCCATAAAAAACTACAATCTGTAACCAAATCTTTTTTTTCGAAGAAGATATATTTATTAGTTAAACTTTACCTGGAACTTTCCGTTCTTTATTAATACAGTGTCGCCGGTTTTTGTCGGCACATAGCCACTGAATCTTCCCTTTGCCATTCCGGTAGAATACTCATATGTATCAATAGTTAAAGAAAACGTTCCTAACTTACCTGTGGCAAAAATATCTGTAAGTGTTACATTGTCGTAATATTCAAAAATAACCTGATTGGTAGTTATGTTCGACCTGTCACTAGTTAAAAGAGCGGAACTTAAGTAAGCTGTTATTACAATTCCTGTGTCAGGTGAACAGGCAGAAGGTCCAAAAAAAGTAAACCCGCTTCTGTCCGGCGCAATTATTCCGTTGGTCATATTTCCGCACAAAAGAGAAGTATCATAGTTGAAACTCCATGTAGAGGGTAATGTATTATCCCAATATTTGCATTGTGAACAAACGGGGAAGGTAATAACTTGTTTTGGTATAGTATCTGAAGGTATTGAGTCATTAGTAGTGTCTTGTACAGGCCCTCCTTCGTAACTATATTCTTTTGCACAGCCTGATAAGCCCGCCACTTGAACGGACAAAAAAAAGAATGTATAGATTATATAAAGGAGCTGACGGGCCATAATGAATGTAGAAAGTGTTACACAACAATATTTGATTCGTTTTGGTTTCGCTGTAATCAATTTACTTTTAAAGATACCAAACAAATAGGTGCTACAACGGAATCCAAAAAAGCATTCTCAGGGTTTTACCAAACCTGGTTAACTGCATTCATGATCTAATATCCGGATCGTTTTGTCATAATACTCTTTTGCTCTTCCAGGTGTACTGCCTACGCATACCAAACCGAGTTTACCATATTCAGATAATGCGCCTACCAAATGAAACATAACACCTTCCTGCGCTGCGCCATCATACATCAACTCATGATACATAGATATATCGATCAGGTCATCAGGAGTAAGTCCTTTATATTTTTCACTGCTTACATTGTCTGAAGCAAAATAAAATCTTTTGTTACCACTTGCGGTTAGGTATTCGCCCGTATCAGCATTATATTTTCCACCGGTTAAAAACTGCAACATCAGGAATGGGTGCGTGGTGCCACCCTTGCGCAAATTAATTTCAATAGCGTAATGCCTCCATGAATTATCATCCTGCTTTACAGAAATAAAATCAATGGCAAAGCGGCCGAGTGCACCTTTTTTTGCAAGAGTCTCTGCAATTTTTTTTCCTTCAGCAGCAAGTGAAATACTATACATTTCATCTGCAGGAAAAATAGCGCCGATAAATATTTGTCCATCATCACCACCAAGCAACTGGTCGTGTGTGCTCACAATTTCAACTTCTTTTGCGGGGCTTATTACACACTGTACAGAAGGAGACATTTTTATATCGCCATCAAGAAACACTTCAACAATGCCACCCATCTCTTTGAACTTATCAAAGAATAATTTTTCGCTCACATCTTTCGCTACAGGTTTAAAATGCTGTGATAAACTTTCTTCAATATTTTTTTCCGAAGCATCATCTTTTGTAAGAGATGGATAAGTATAAATAGCGTTACCATCACCACTAAATCCATCATTCATTTTTACCACAGCCTTGCGTAATCCGGGGTATTTCTTTTTAAGCGCAGCAAGTGCTTTTACTATATCTTCTTTGGTCGAAAGATCTTCAAAACCATCCGGCAGATTTACACCACTTTCTCTAAAAGTCTTTCTGCCACCGGATTTGGAACCTTCATAAAATTTATCAGGATCAGTGCCAAACAATGGAATACCTAAATGCACAACCAGCGTTTTTTCAAGGCTGGTAATATTGTAACAGGTAAGATGTGTAGAACCAGGATCTGTGATCAATTGTTTTATGCGTTCAATAAGTCTCGGCCGTTCCAGTATTTTTTGGGTGAGTGGTTTTACAGACGAGTCATAACAACTGAGCATGGTAAGCCGCTTTCTTGCATGATAACCGGTGATGCCCGGTAATAAATGCAGGTAATAATCAATAATACTTTCTGCCAGTGGAACACTGCTTAAGTAAATAATTTTTGTAAGTGGCATACGCAAAAGCATCAGCAGGCAAAGCATTCTTTCTTCATAATGCACAATGCCTTTTATTTTGGAAAGTATTTCCTGGTCAAGCGAAAGCGACGGGAGAATAACTACAGTGCGTGGCGCAAGTTTATCAGGAAACACTTCTTCAAACTGCCTGGCAAAACTTTGCTGAATTTCATTGAATGCTTTTCTTTCTTCTTCAGAACCCGCAGCCGGAGGTTGATGTGTTATTGCGAAAGTTTTTCTGCCGGTGTCTGCAATGATATTCATATAATGAACTTTGAGGAAAGTTAAAGTATTTTTCTATTTGCCCGGCTGAAGTACTGCTATGAAACTTTTCTTGCGTCGCACACTTGTACAGCAGGAAGTATTTCAAAAAAAATCTATCCTCAATTTTTTATTTTTTCATTTTGCTTTCAAGCATCGCAAAATTTATTTGTGCGGCAAGGTTCATAAATTCCGGTTGTTGAATCATCCGGTTTTTGTCATTAAAACCAAGATCAACTGCTTTCAGCAAATCATCTTTCGTTGCTTTTACATTATTGCTGCGTGCATTTAATATAGCGGAGAAGTACCATGCTTCACTATTGGTTGCATCGGCCATTTTATACAGTTCAACAAAATGTTGTGCATCGTTATTTTGATTGGATGCGATAAGCCTGTTGCTGATAGAATAAAACGCCAGCGATAAATAGGCAAGCAAACGCTGGTACATGGCGGCTTCTGCACTGGTGCCCTTAGCTTTGGTTTGCAGGTCGTTGATGGTTTTGCTCCAGTAGCTCATACCACCACCCTGAAATTGCTGCATATAACCAGCCTTTATATTTTGCTCGGTAGTAAATAAATTTCGTTCTGTCTGCCATTGCTTTTTATAGGCAGGGTTGTTAGTAACAGAAGCATCTTTTTCTTTGAACCAGGTCCTTTCAGTGGTTAAACCATCAAGCATGCTTAATGATAATTTGCATTCCTGTTCTGCTTTCACCAATTTATTTGCTGCAGTGTATGCATTTATTTGCTGTTTACTTTTTGCAATAAAGTCATTGATAAATATATTGTCTGCAGGAATGATTTTTCCGCGCATCGCATCGAGCTGTAAGCCTGCAAAAGCAATGTTCATTGTGCTTTCAGGAGCCCATTCATGTTTGCCATCAAAAAGAAGAATACGATGTTTTGTTTTTGTTTTATCCAACTCACTACTGAAGGCAACAAGATCGGTCATGTTCATATCACCTTCACCTGCGATTGCTGTGAAAGTAAAATTGAAATTACCGGGTGGTGTTTCATCAGGAAGGCCAGCGCCATTTGCAATAACGGCTTTTACTTCAGAGTAATTGAGTGCAATATGCCCGGCAACTTTTGCGCCACCGGAAAACCCACAGGCGTAGATCCTGTTGCTATTGATCTCTAAACGTTTTTGTGTATCGTCAAATAAACTGCGCCATATATTTTCGGCGGTCGGCCAATCATTACCATTCTTTGAATTGTTGCTACCGACCAAAATAAAGTTATACTTGTCGGCTAACGCTTTGTATTTATTTAATGGCAGTGCACCATCTGCATGTGGATCAAAAAAATAAATGACAGGCAATGCTTCGTTGTTGCCTTTGACGGGAATATATAATGAATAAGATTGCGCAGCATCATTTTTGCAAAATACCTGTGCTATAACTTTTCCAGGGGCAAATGTGTCATGAACAATAGTAGTTGCAGGAACTATTGTATTTACTGTATCAATATTGCCTGTATCTGTTGTCGGCTTTTTGCCGGTACAGGCCATAAAACAAAAAACCGGGAGCAACAGTTTTATTGGTTTTCTAACGTTCATGTAAAACTTTATACTTTAAACAAAAGTAGTTTTAATTTAATAGCGGTTTTACATATCGATCAGGCTTGTTATAAAATGAACATGCACGCCAATTCAAAACTTATTGTTTCAATTTAAAAACTGAACTATGAAATATTTATTTATGGCCTTTCTGTCAATGACCATATCTGCGGGATACACACAATCAAATAATACTGTGCCTACATTAAAATCAATTTTACTGGAACAATTACGTACCACGCATAATGTGAAAGATTGGTTTGTGCCTGCAAACATTGCTGTAGAAGGGCTTACAGCAGAGCAGGCAAACTGGAAAGATAGCAGCGGAAATCATTCAATTGCGCAACTGGTCACACATATTATTTTTTGGAACCAACAGTCACTCGCCAAATTTAAAGGAGAAAAGGCTGCCGCATTTAATGGTGACAATAAGGAAACATTTTCTCCGGTTGATAAAAATACCTGGGATGCAACTGTAAAAAAATTAGACGATGTTCTAACAGAATGGGAAAAAGTTGTAGAGGCTGCTGATGAAACGAAACTGAAAGAATGGTATTCTACTATTGCACATATAGGTACGCACAACGCCTATCATACCGGGCAGATCATTTACATAAGAAAAATGAAAGGCTGGTGGGATGAGGATAAAGGAGTGAAATAGTGTAAGTAAAAATTCAAAAATAAAAAGTCAAAACGCGGCAGCCCATTTGTTTGAATTTTTATTCCTATGTCGAATTATATTCAACAGTACAAGAGTGCGACGCAACAAAAGCATTATAGCCGCAGTGCAGTTTGGTTCATAAAAAAACTACACCTGGAACACACCGGTTTTAAATTCTTCTATATGAGGATTATGATTGGCAGCAGCAATTGCTTCTGAAATATGCCTCCGTGTTTCCAGCGGATCTATAATATCATCAACCCACAACCTTGCGGCAGCGTAGGTTACGGCAGTTTGCTTTTCGTATTTTAGTTTTATATCGTGGAGTAAAGTAGTTTGCTCGCTTTCGCTAACTGTTTTGCCGGCAAGCTGTATCTGCATTAATGTTTTGGCAGCCTGCTCACCACCCATCACCGCAATTTTTGCAGAGGGCCACGCATAAATAAAACGCGGATCATAAGCCTTACCACACATAGCATAATTGCCTGCACCAAAACTATTACCAATAATGATGGTGATCTTTGGCACAACAGAATTTGCAACAGCATTCACCAACTTGGCACCATCTTTTATAATGCCTGCATGTTCACTGCGGCTGCCTACCATAAAGCCTGTTACATCCTGCAAAAAAACCAAGGGAATTTTTTTCTGGTTGCAATTGAGAATGAAACGTGCGGCTTTATCAGCGCTGTCGTTATAGATAACACCGCCGAGTTGCATTTCACCCTTTCTGTTTTTTACAATGAGTCTTTGATTGGCAACAATACCAACAGCCCAACCATCTATGCGTGCATAACCACACAAGATCGTTTTGCCATAATCTTTTTTGAATTGATCAAAATCTGAAGCGTCAACAATGCGTTCAATTATTTCAACCATATCGTATGGCTTTGCATTATTCACTTTCATAATGCCATAAATTTCATTGGCATCTTTTGCCGGTGGAGCAGGATTGGCGCGGTTAAAGCCCGCTTTGGGTTTATCTCCAAGTTTACCAATAAGTTTTTTTATCTCATCAAGGCATTCCTGTTCTGTAGAAAATTTATAATCAGCAATACCACTGATCTCTGTATGTGTTATAGCGCCGCCAAGTGTTTCAATATCTATGTCTTCACCAATGGCAGCTTTAACGAGAAACGGGCCCGCAAGAAAAATACTTCCATTGCCTTGCACCATTAACGTTTCATCACTCATGATAGGAAGGTAAGCCCCACCTGCAACGCATGCACCCATCACTGCTGCAATCTGTGTAATGCCCATTGCACTCATGCGTGCATTGTTGCGAAAGATGCGTCCAAAATGTTCTTTGTCCGGAAATATTTCATCCTGCATCGGAAGAAAAACACCGGCACTATCTACAAGATAAATGATGGGCAGGTGATTCTCCATTGCTATCTCCTGCATGCGTAAATTTTTCTTGCATGCAATAGGAAACCATGCGCCTGCTTTTACCGTTTGGTCATTGGCAACCACTACGCATTGTTTACCGCTGATATATGCTACAACCGCAACAGTTCCTGCAGAAGGGCAGCCGCCTTGTTCTCCATACATATCATATCCCGCAAATGCGCCTATTTCGATGATGGATTTATTTTTATCGCAGAGATATTCTACACGTTCCCGTGCAGTAAGCTTTTTTTTCTCGTGCTGTTTTGCTGCCACTTTTTTTCCGCCGCCTTGCTTTATTACATAAAATTTTTGAGCGGTGTCTCGCAGTAAAAGCTTCATCCAGTCTTCGTTGCGGTTAAATTCAATATCCATGTTTGCAATAGTTAGTTTAACAAAGATAGGGGATGGGTATGTGCGAATGTGGAAATATAGGAATGTGCAGATGAGAAGAAATTATTTGTGATACCAGCTTTAGTTTTCCATAGTGTCGGCTGTTGCGTCGCAAGCACTTTATCGTTCAGAACTTTGATGGGCGTAAATATCATTATAAAATAAAAACTGCCTTTATAAGGGCAGTTTTATTATTGTTTAATATAGAAACGGATCAAAATTGATTAGCAACGGCCATAGGTGTTTAATTTACTAAGGCATTTTTTTTGTGGTATCAATCATAGATGTATCGGTCATTGAATTAGTTGTGTCCATAGGCGCTGGTGAAACATTTTCCTGAATGACTGTATCATTCATATCGTCTTTTGATTCTCCACTGCCACATGCAGCAAAAAAACTTGTCAACCCAAAGCATAAAGCAATGGTGAATAAAATTCTGTTTTTCATAACGTTATTTTGAGGCATGATAAATCAAACATTGTTCCAGACTTTTTAAACAAAAAAAATTGCGCAACAAAAGTTGCGCAATGGCTTTAGAAAGAGTGGGTGTTAATTACTGTTCTAGCTGATATACGATTGGTAAACTAAATTTTGTTTTTACATTCTTACCTTTCATTCTCCCCGGATTCCACTGTGGCATAGCTTTTACGATCCTCATAGCTTCTTCCTCCAGCCCGCTACCTAATTTTTGTGATACCACCACAGGATTGTATATTTTTCCCTTTTCATCAACATCAAAACTTACAACCACTCTTCCTTCAGTACCATTATCAATTGCCTGCTCTGGATATTGTAGATTATCTTCTACAAATTTTTGCAGCGCTGTTTGCCCGCCGGGATATGACGGCATTATTTCAGCCCTTGCATAAACTCCTTCTTTGTCTGCTTCCATTTTAGCTTTTACATCATGTGCGCCCACCATTACAACAGTTGCTCTTCCTCTTTTTGCTTTTACACTATTTGCGGAAGTTGTTGTATCGGTCATAGTTTTGCTACTTGCTGTATCGGGTGCTGACATACTTGCCGCTGAACTATCTGTTGCCTGCACAGTAGTAGCTGCTGCATTATTTTCTGCTGCTCTTTCTTCGGGCGTCTGGCATGCATTAATAATTAAAAATGCTGCAAGCGTTGATGCTATTAAGTTGATCTTACTTTTCATACATTATCTGTTTTAGGTAAAGACAAACATTGTTCCAAAAAAGTGTATAGTAAAGTTGTGTTTAAAGTGTTGACCGGCAAATGCTCCATAAAGAGAAGAACGCACAAGTGAGTGACACAACCAAAGCTTTATAGCAGCACTGCGGTTGGTTTAATAAAATTTTACAGTCAATCGGTCCATTCAAAATTTTCTGTTTTGGGTATTATTTCAAAAACGGATTGAATGTTTGGAGGGGGCACCGCAAGCTTTCTTATCCTGGTGTCAAGCCAAGCGCCGTCAACAGTTATTACAGCACTCAGTGTATCCTTGTTTTTCCATACCTGGTGCACCATAGACCAGCGGCTCATATCGCGGCGGCTTTTACTTACAGCAACATCTACAGTAACAATATCTCCAAAAACAATTTCGCGTTTGAATACACATTCTTCTCTGAAAAGAATAGGCCCAAAATGTAATTGCTGCATTACGGCTGGCGTTAATGCATGTTCGCTTAAAAAAGATAAACGCAGGTATGCGCCCCAATCATAATAAACGGAATGACGCAGGTGAAAATTGGGATCCATATCGCTCCATCTTACTTCTACCTGTTTTATGAAACTGATCATAGGTTTGTTTTTAAAATGCAAATTTATTGATGTCCTGCACGAAGTAATAAAGGAAAAGAAATTTTACACAACCTATTATCAGGCCACAATTGATCCAGCTGTTGCAACAATCCGGCAGATAATGGATGACTGTTATTTGCCTTTATAAAATGTTGCACCGCGCTCCATGTGTTTAAGTAACCAATAAATTGTTCCTTAGTCCATTCGTATTCCATCTTTAGTGCCGGCGGAGTTATCTCTGTAAAAGGAAAAGGAATAGTTATATACAATTCATCAATGTATCTTCTTTCTTTATCCCAATACGGACCGGTGATGTTTTTATAAAAGTGCAAGAGCCATGGATCAACCAAACTGTTAACAGACAGAAGTCCATAACCAATTACAGCAATAACTCCATGCGGCTTCAACATTCTTTTTGCGTTGGTATAAAATTTATCAAAATCAAACCAATGAATTGCCTGTGCAATCGTAATAAGATCAAAATATTTATCGGGAAAAGAAGATTCTTCCGCTGCTTCTATTTTATAAAATACATTTGTCAACGCAGGTGCTTCTGCAAGTTGTTTTGCACTTATATCTGTAGCATGCACCTGATTAAATTTCTTTGAAAGTTCAGCAGCAACCTGTCCATTGCCTGTTGCAATATCAAGTGCCTTGTCAAATGAATTTATGTGGGTGTAAAAAAAATCGTATAAGGTTGCAGGATAATGAGGCCTGAAGTGTGCGTATGCTTTCGACTGCTTCGAGAAATTATCTTTCATCAGTTAAAATTCAATTGTAAATTTATAACCTATGAACCAATCTTATACAAGAACTGTTAATCCTACTGTGAAATTAATTGTATCATTAATACTTACATTACTTGTTGGTTTTGGGGCAGGATTTGCTACAGCCACTTCTATTAATTCATGGTACTCCACGCTGGATAAACCATTTTTCAATCCACCAAACTGGTTGTTTGCGCCGGTGTGGACCATCCTTTATATATTGATGGGTGTTGCTTTTTATTTCGTTTGGAAACTTCCGGAAACAACCCAAAGAAATATTGCATTGTTTGTTTTTGTATTGCAACTCGCAGTTAATGGTATATGGAGCCTTATATTTTTTAACCAGCATCAGATTGGGTGGGCACTTGTTGATATTTCTATTCTCTGGGTTATGATCATTATTACAATGTACTTGTTTACACAATTATCAAAAATAGCAGCATGGCTTTTGTATCCATATTTATTATGGGTAAGTTTTGCTACCGTGCTTAATTTTTCTATCTGGCAGTTAAATTGACCCATTTTTATGTACCTGGCAATGGTGCAATAATGATGCTTTCGTTGCGTCGCACTCTTGTACCGGTGATATTTTATTCAGCATAATTCAGCAGCTTTTAGTCCAAGCTTTTCCTTTCAAATATTAGGTAACTGTTCGCTGCATCAAAACAGAACAACAAGTGTATCATAACCGTACACTCCCATCTGTCATCTAATTACAACTAATTGTTTTTCAATAGAAATTTATCTTGGCATGTATTTGTAAACAAAGGGGATGGTTATAACTTTAGCGCTAAAATACATGCACCATGATCGAATTAAAGCACATATCAAAATGGGTAAATGTTGGGGGAGTAAGAAATTTCATTTTAAAGGATGTTAACCTCAGCATTGCAGAAGGAGAATTTGTTTCTATTATGGGGCCATCCGGCTCTGGTAAATCTTCTTTATTAAATGTTATTGGTATGCTTGATAACCAGGATGAAGGTGAATATTTTTTCTTTGATGAGGCCGTGCATAAACTAAAAGAAAAACACCGCTCGCAATTGTACAAGCAATACATAGGTTTTGTTTTTCAGGCGTATCATTTAATCGATGAATTAACGGTGTATGAAAACATCGAAACACCATTGATTTACCAGGACATGAAATCCAGTGAGCGCAAAGCTATTGTAGCAGATATACTTGACAGGTTCCAGATCGTTGGCAAGAAAGATCTATTTCCCACACAATTATCAGGGGGGCAACAACAATTGGTAGGTATTGCAAGAGCATTGGTAGCAAAACCAAAACTAATACTTGCCGATGAACCAACCGGTAACCTTAATTCAAAACAGGGTGAAGAAATTATGGAATTATTTAAAAAATTAAATGAAGAGGATGGTGTAACTATTATACAGGTTACACACTCGGAAAAAAATGCAGGCTACGGTTCACGCATTATTCATTTGCTGGATGGAAGAATAGAAAGAGAAGAACCGCATCTTAGTATTATGTAAAAAATTTATTGTGCGCTGCTGCATATAATGATGCAGCACAAGAGTGCGACGCAACAGAAGTATCGCAAAGCTGTAACAGCACGGCTAAAAGAAAAATAAAATTGAATTGGAATAATATAGGATTATGAAAAAGAAAAGTATTTTTTTAGGAATTGTTTTATTGGTAATCCTGCAAAAGAATTTTGCACAGGATACAACAAATATAAGTGGCACACTTACACTGAAACAATGTGTGGATATAGCTTTAAAAAATAACATTGATATTAACCGCAGCGAGCTGGATATGCAGGATAGCAAGGTATATCTGACGCAGGCGCAGGGAAACAGGCTGCCTTATATTAGCGGTACTATCAATCATGGGTTAAGCCAGGGCCGTGCGATAGACCCTTTTACCAATTCATATATCAATCAGAATCTCAGTTATGCTAATTATAATTTAGGCGCTAATCTTTATTTGTGGAATGCCGGAAGCATCAATAATAATGTTCGTGCAAGCTCATTGAATTTTGAAGCGAGTAAAATGGACTGGCAACAACAAAAAGATAATGTAACCATACAAGTCATACTTGCATACCTGCAGGTTTTAAATAACCAGGAACAGTTGAATGCCGCAGTACAACAGGCTTCTGTAACACGCAGCCAGGTAGAAAGGCTTGCCGTACTGGATAAAGACGGCGCTATAGCACCTTCTACTTATTACGACACAAAAGGCCAGCTTGCTTCCGATGAACTTTCAATTGTATCATTAAAGAATGCAGTAGAAACTTCAAAGCTTGATCTTGCGAAACTGATGAATGTGAATTATTCAAAAGATATGGCACTGGAAAAAATAGATATTTCTTCTGCTCTTGCAATTTATGATGGCACTTCGCAGCAGGTATATGACCAGGCAATTAAAAATCTTGCAATGATCAAAGCTGTTGATCTTAGAAAAGAAAGCGCTGCCAAATCTTTAAAAGCTGCAAAAGGCCAGTTATATCCTTCACTTATTTTAAATGGTGGTCTTGGTACAAATTATTCAAACGCTGCATCTGTAGCAGTTTTAAAAGGTACCAGCGATGTACAGACTGACAATTATGTAAATGTTAATGATGAAAAATATTTTCTCTATTCGCCACAAAATATATACGATTCTAAAAAGATATCTTATGGAGATCAATGGAAGAATAATTTTAATTCATCTGTAAGCATTGGTATCCAGATCCCTATTTTAAATGGACTGCAGGCAAGAAGTAAGGTTAAACAGGCTGTTATACAGGAGAAGCGTTCTGATATTAATGCCAAAACAGCTAAAACACAGTTGCAGCAGGCAGTTGAGCAAGCTTATATTGATATGAATTCAGCTTATGAACGTTACCAAACACTTACTTCGCAGGTAGAAGATCTTACAGTTTCTTTTAAAGCAGCAGAGGTAAAATTCAACGCAGGTGTGTTAACTTCAGTTGATTATTTGTTGATCAAGAATAAAGCAGACAATTCTAATATTAATCTCATCGCTGCCAAATATGATTATATTTTGCGCACAAAGATCCTGGATTTCTACCAGGGGAAATTATCCCTGTAAGAATTTTGGGCCCGGCAGCAGTAATGCTTGTTGAACTTCGTTGCGTCGCACACTTATACAGTTGAAGAATACTGAGCAATTATTTACCATATAATTCCAGTAATTTTTTAAGATCACCTAACGTATTAATTTCATCTGCCTTTTTATCTTTTCTCCAGCGGTGTATACGTGGAAACCTTAGCGCTACGCCACTTTTATGACGGTTGCTTGCAGCAATGCCCTCAAAGGCAATTTCAAAGACAAGCGCTGGTTTTACCGTTCTTACGGGACCAAATTTTTCTATGGCATTTCTTTTTACAAATGCATCTACCTGTGCAAACTCTTTATCGGTAAGACCCGAGTAAGCTTTGGTAAAGCTTACCAGTTTATCGCCATCTTTTACGGCAAAAGTATAATCTGTGTAAAGATTGCTTCTGCGGCCGTGACCTTTCTGCGCATAGATCATTACCGCATCAATCGTAAGTGCGTCAATCTTCCATTTCCACCAATCACCAACTTTGCGCCCCACCTGGTAGGCAGAAGATTTTCTTTTCAGCATTATGCCTTCTGCATTAATACTCCTGGATTGCTCCCGTTGCTTTGTTAATGCATCCCAATTTTCAAAATCAATAACAGGTGATAATTGAAGTGTGGCATTATTGATTTGCAGAACGATCTGTTCAAGCAAAGTCCTTCTTTCTGCCATTGTTTTATACCGAATATCAATGCCTTCATATTCCAGTATATCATAAGCAAAGAATGCAACCGGAGCCTCTTGTAATTGTTTTTTTGTAACATTTTTTCTGCCGATGCGTGTTTGCAAAACAGCAAATGGCAAGATGCTTATATTCGAATGAAGTAATGATTGCTGTGCATCTTCTTTTCTAAAAGGCATTATTTCTCCATCTAATACAATACCGTTGGGAAGCGTTTCTTTTAAAATAAAATATTCCGGGAATTTTTCTGTCATCAGCTCTTCACCGCGGCTCCACACAAATAATTCATTTTTACGTTTAATGATCTGCCCCCGAATGCCGTCCCATTTCCATTCAGCCTGCCACTCATGCGGCTCTCCCAATGCATCCGGTGCTGTTTCAAGTGCGTACGCAAGATAGAATGGGTACGGTTTTGAATTGTCAAGGCTTCCCTGTTCTTCACTTAGCAATTCATTCAAATCTGTCGTTGAAGGATTCCATTTTCCGCTAATTCGGTGTGCAATAACTGCAGGGTCAGCGTTAACCGTTTTTGCCAAAGCATTTACTATAGTCTTTTGTGAGACACCAATACGAAAGCCCCCTGTCAGTAATTTATTGAACACAAATTTTTCTTCTATTGTCATCTGCATCCAGCATTCCGTAATAAATTGCTTCTTTATTTCCTCATCTGCTTTTTCAAGTATTACTAATTGCTGAAGATAATAAGTAAGACTATTTTCCTGTAATACCTTTTCCTTATCTGTTTCAGGCAATAATAATGCGATTGTCTCTGCAAGGTCTCCTACCGTGTGATAACTTTCTTCAAATAGCCAAAAAGGCAATCCTGTAATTTCACAGCACCATTCTGAAAGGCGGGTAGCATTTATAATCCGCTTTGGTCTGCGGCCACTAAATAAAGCGATCACCCAAACTTTATCGCTATTGGTTGCTTCAAGAAAATATTGTGATAATGCATTTAGTTTATCATTTGTTTTTGTAGACGTTCCTAATATTTGTACCAGTGCTGAAAATTGTTTCATAATTTTTCCTGTGTATTTTGTTCATCAATATCAGGTACAGACTCTACAAAACCTGCATCATTAGCTGGTTCCTCATCATCGTTACCATATTCTGTTTTAACTTCAGCACTTGCGATACCATTTTCATTTAAATACCTGCTGAAGGTTGATTGAAAGCCATGTGTTACAAAAACTTTTTCGGCGCCTGTTGCTTTTACCGCACTTAATAATCCTTTCCAGTCAGCATGATCACTTAATACAAAACCAGCATCTGCATTGCGCCTTCGCACATTTCCGCGAACCTGCATCCAACCGCTGCAGACACCTGTTGCATAAGGTTCCATTCGTTTCATCCATGAAGAGCCATCTGCCCCCGGTGGCGCAATAACAATACTTTTTTTAAGTGTTTCTTTTGATGTATCAGGTGTAATTCTTTCAACCTCGGGTAAAAGTATTCCGGCAGAAGACAATGCCTGGTGCATATTCCAGATAGCACCATGTACATAAATTTTTTCCTGCAATGGCCCGATCGCTTTTAAAAGCCGTTGCGCTTTTCCCAAACTATAAGCAATAAGAACTGATGTTTTACCATTTTCTTTATTGTTAAGAATCCAGTTGCGTATATGCGTATAGATATTTTCCTGTGCAGCCCAGTTATAGATCGGCAAACCAAAAGTTGACTCAGTTATAAATACATTACAAGGCACCGGTTCAAACCTGCCACTGATACCATCATTCTCAGTTTTGTAATCACCACTTACAACCCATATTTCATTATTATGCTCAACACGTATTTGAGAGGAGCCAATAATATGGCCAGCGGGATGTAAAGAAATTTTTACTCCATTTATTAATAAAAATTCATTCCATTCTATACTTTGATAATCATTATCTCCAAGCCTGGCTTGCAATAACGGTTTTGTAAGATAATGACAGAGATAATGTTTGTTGCCGGGCCTGGCATGATCGCTGTGTGCATGTGTAATGATGGCTTTTTTCACTGGCTTCCATGGATCTATATAAAAATCACCTGCTGCGCAATAAAGGCCTTTATCTGTAAATTCTATAAGCTTCATTTTTTCCTGTGTATTATTTTACAAAGTGAAATGTAATAACCAAAAACATAGCCAATTGTTCCGCCCCCATTCTTGTGAGGTATGCATTTATGTAATGAGCCAGGCTAAAGAAAAGTATTTGGCATTACTTGCGTCGCACTCTTGTACAGTTTGTTATATATTCAGCAGGAATATTAATAGCCTTCTTCAGGATTGCCATTATTATAAAAAAGAAGCCTCCCTTTTGGGAGGCTTTAATAATTTGTGAGGCGCATTGTTTGTAAAAGGGTTTGGAGGGTACGTTTAGGGTCTTTTTGGGTTTAAGGTACTTAGTTCTTTCCTGGGTTACGGGTTGATTAAAAACGGACGTGCTATATATGAGCCAAACCATGTGCCAACAGATATTCAATTTATAATACACTGATTTTCAAAAGTATTTTATCTTCGATGGTTTCGATTTTCCTGTATACGGAAAATTCATTCCCATATTTGGATAAATAAACCTCAGGGCTATTATCAAAACAATTGTTTGAAGACTTTTTGACAAATTTTCTTTGTTTCCGAATAACTAATTATCATTTTAATTCATTTTAAATACCTACAACCGGCAAACTGATAATTTTAGTTCCATTATATCGTTTATTACTTTAATAAGTAACCAGCAGATGATACAGATCACTGCGTTGCTACAAACCCACAACCATGAAAAAAATATTAACTACACTATCGGCAATCGCAATCTTTTGTGCATGTATAAAAGAAAAAGCAATACCTCCGCAACAACAGAATATAAAATCTGAAAGCAACTCAAGTCTTATTGTTACTTCAGTAAAACCGGTAACAAATACCTCTGAAGACGGAGATGATATTATGGCTTTGAAGAAGAAAGTGGCTAAAACAAAATACTCAAAGCAAAAGCCAAAAAAGAAATAGATTTAATATTTCTATCTCATGCAGTTCACTTATTATTCGGAAGTGTTTTTGATGAAACTTATCCAAAGTACAAGTGTGCGACGCAAGTAAGGCCTAATACTTATTCCATTGGCTGGTCCATAAATAAAAAATCCTGCAGACAAAGCAGGATTTTTTTTATGGAAATAATTTTCTTTTACCATGTTCTTTCCATATCCCAGGCCTCAAACTCTTTAGCCACAGCCGTTAAGAAAGAGGCACCTGCACTGCCATCAACAATTCTATGATCATAACTTAAAGAAAGATACATCATATGTCTTATTCCAATTGTGTCTCCCTGCTCTGTTTCAATAACAACGGGGCGCTTTTTTATGGCTCCGACTGCCAGAACGGCAACCTGCGGTTGATTGATGATTGGTGTTCCCATTAGGCTTCCAAATGTGCCAACATTGGTAAGTGTGAATGTTCCACCTTGCGTATCATCGGGACGGAGTTTGTTATTCCGGGCATTATCTGCTAGCGTGTTTACCTGTTTGCTAAGACCTACAAGATTCAGGTAATCTGCATTACGAATTACAGGTACAATAAGATTACCATTTGGCAAAGCTGTGGCCATCCCAATATTGAAATCTTTTTTAAGAATTATCCTGTCTCCATCAACAGAACTGTTGATGATGGGATATTTTTTCATCACACGTACAATACAATCAATAAACATTGGTGTGAAAGTGAGTTTTGTATTTTCTCTTTTTTCAAATTCCTTTTTTGCTTTCTCTCTCCACAAAACCATATTCGTAACATCAGCCTCTGCAAAACTTGTTACATGCGGACTGATATGCTTACTGTCCACCATATGTTTAGCGATCAGTTTGCGCATACGGTCCATTTCTATTACCTCTACATTAGCGCCGCTGTAATCTGTAGTAGTTGTTGCTGTTTCTTTTATAGCAGGTATTTCAACTTTTGGCGTTTCCTTTTTCTCATACACAACCTGCGGTGCAAATGGAATTACTTTTGGCTGAGCAGTTACAACACCACTCTTGCGGTCTTCTACATATTGCAGGATATCTTTTTTGGTTACGCGGCCTTCATTTCCTGTACCAGCAATGGTTTCAAGCTCGCCAAGGCCAATTCCTTCACTGCTTGCAATATTCAAAACAAGTGGAGAATAGAAACGATTAGCGCCACCATTACCATTGGCAGATGCTGTATGCGCAGGTGTATAAGGAACTTCGTCTGCCTCAGCCATCACAGGCTCAGGTTTCTTTTCAATTGGTGAAGGAGCCGGTACATTTGCCGCCGAAGATGCTGCAACTTCTGTTTCAACGCGTGCAATAGCTACGCCCACAGGCACCACGTCATTTACATTAAATAAAATTTCAGTAATAGTTCCGGCAGCGGTAGAAGGCACTTCGCTGTCAACTTTATCCGTAGCAATTTCAAGCACGGTTTCATCCATCTTTACTGCATCACCGGTTTTTTTGTGCCACTTCAAAATAGTAGCCTCCATTATGCTTTCACCTAGTTTTGGCATTATAAGATCAACAGTAGCCATAATAATTAAAAAATTTCAGGTTAATGATTTTTATGAACCCGGCTGCATTGCTCAACTCATCGTCCCTTGCGTCGCACTCTTGTGCTGTATAACAATTTGCAACAATACACACAAATTATATAACAAACCAGGTAATAAAGAACAGTTTACGCACATTTTATTTGAGAGGCAGCGCAATCATTTCATCCGGGGTCAAAGGTAATGATTCGGATTTAACTGGTTTTAAGAATGAAAATGCGCAAAAGGTTCAACGCATTTATTGATGTTAATTCAATATTTCTCTTTCGGTCAAAACGAAACCACAGTTTTTTTGTTTCGATCCTTTGGTTATTTCCAACAGCTATCCAAACTGTTCCTACGGGTTTTTCTTCGCTGCCACCATCTGGTCCCATAATGCCTGAAACAGCAATGGCATAATCTGTTTGCATAAGTTGTAAGACACCTTGCGCCATTTCTATCACCGTTTCTTCGCTTACTGCGCCAAACGTTTGCAATGTTTCTTTTTTAACATGCAGAATATTTTCTTTTATACGATTATCATAGCTTACAATACTTCCATAAAAATAATTTGATGAACCCGGAACAGAAGTGATAAGATGCGAAATATAACCGCCGGTACAGCTTTCAGCAGTTGTTGCAGTTTTGCCTGCGGCCTTCAACATTCTGCCGACTACTTCATGCATAGGAATATCTTCATCAACAACGAGATAGTCTTTTACCTGTTCTTTTAATAAAGCAAATTGCCTGTCAAGTTCATGCTCAACCAAATCTATTTCGCCTGAACCCGTTAAACGCAAACGAACCATTCCATAGTTCGGTAGGTATGCCAGTTTAATAAAACCTGGTAATGCTTCTTCCCAGTTCTGAATCATTTCTGCCAGCATAGATTCTCCCTGCCCTGCAGTTAGTAAAGTTCTGTGCCCGATATGTGGCATTTCATATCGCTGTTTTATCAAACCAAAAACATGATCTTTCATAATGCCTTGCATCTCATGTGGCACACCGGGCATACTGATAAATATTTTACCATCTTTTTCAAAAAGCATCCCTGGTGCTGTTCCTCTTTCATTTTTTAAAACAGTGCATACATCAGGAACTTCAGCTTGCTTGCGGTTACGGTCAAGTAAAGGCATTAGTCTTTTAAAAACATGCTCGAATAAATAAGTTACATGATCAAGGGTTGGTTGATGCATGATAAGTTTGCCGCCAAAATATTCACAGAGTAAGGGCTTTGTAATATCATCTGCAGTTGGTCCGAGTCCGCCTGTTATTAAAATAATATCTGACCGTTTTGATTCTTCATCCAAAGCATTCCAGATGTCATCTCTTACATCACCAACTGCAACACGATGCTGAACCCAAACACCGATATTATTTAGCTGTTGAGACATCCATGCGCTGTTGGTATCAACCACTTGTCCGATCAATAATTCATCGCCAATTGTAATAATAGAAGCCGTAACTTTTTGCATAATCTAACATTTGTACTTTCTTACATTCAATAGTTATTGTTAACATGCATTATGTTTTCTTTTGTTGAATAAAGTATCAAACCGTACAAGTGAGTGACACAACGATGTTCAATGCTTATTCAACAGCCGGTAACAAAACCTTTAAACAAATCTTATTTTAGCGCAAGGTAAATGATGAACATGAAAACATACAGCATCTCAATAGTTTTAGTTTTTTTTTCGGTTTGTTGTAATGCACAAACTATTACACAGAAAATTGAAAAGGTAGTGAAACTTTTGCAGCAGGATACGCAAATGAAACATGCTATAATGAGTTTGTATGTGGTAGAAACAAAAACAGGAAAACCTGTGTATGCACTGAATGAGCAGGTTGGTCTTGCACCTGCAAGCACACAAAAATTATTTACAAGTGTTGCTGCATTTGAATTGCTTGGGAAGGATTTCAGGTATAAAACAGAAGTGGGTTATGACAGCATAATAGAGAATGGAGCGCTAAAAGGAAATTTATATATTACGGGTTATGGCGATCCTACATTAGGAAGCTGGCGTTATGCGCAGACGAAAAGAGATTCTGTATTAAATAAAATTTTGATTGCATTAAACAAAGCAGGCATAAAAAAAATTGATGGCGACGTTATAATGGATGACTCAAAATTTAGTTACCAGCCTTTACCCGGTGGCTGGATATGGGATGATATTGGTAATTATTATGGTGCCGGAACATGGGCAATTAACTGGAACGAAAATCAATATGATCTTTTGTTAAAACCAGGTAATAAAGCAGGTGATGATGTAACGATAATTGGAACGCAACCTTTGCTTGCAGATATAAGTATGAGTAATTTATTAAAAAGTGGCAAGCCTGGAAGTGGTGATAACGGATATATTTATATGGCACCTTACTCTACCGAAGGTTTTGTATCAGGGTCTGTTCCTGCAGGCGAAAAGAGTTTTACTTTGTCGGGTGCATTATCATATCCTGCTTTGCAGTTTGGCAAAGAGCTATTGTCATTTCTTACGACTCAAAAAATAAACACAACCAGTCATGTAAAGACATCCCATGATTTTGCAATAAATAATATGACTGTTTACGCTAAGCAATTAACTACTTTATATTCTCCTGCATTAGATTCTATTACTTATTGGTTCTTGCAAAAAAGTATAAATCTATACGGGGAAGCATTGATCAAAACAATGGCGTATCAAAATAATAGTATTGCATCAACTGATAAAGGAGTTGAATTACTTAAAGATTTCTGGAGCAAAAATGGTATAGAAAAATCAGCTCTCAATATTGTTGATGGCAGTGGGCTCTCTCCTCAAAACCGTGTTACTACCAAAGCTTTGGTAACTGCATTGCAATATGCAAAAGATAAGAATTGGTACAGTAGTTTTTATAATGCGTTACCTATGTATAATGGCATGCACATGAAGAGTGGTACTATTGGTGGTGCAAAAGCTTATGCAGGTTATCATACTTCTAAAAGTGGGGTTGGGTATACATTTGCTATTATGATTAATAACTTTGATGAGGCAGGTGGCAATATAGTTCCCAAAATGTATAAAGTGCTTGATGAATTAAAATGATCATTGAAAATAAGGCAATAACTTTTCTTTCAATGCTTCAGGAATATTAGTTTTACTTCGGTCTGAAGCATTTAAGAAATAAAGTTTTACAGTGCCGGCACAAAGTAATTTCCCCTGTTCATTAAATACTTCCTGGAAGAATTCTATGCGATGATCTGTTGGTATTTCTCTTAATGTTGTTTTCACAGTCAAAAGATCATCATATGTTGCAGGGCGCAAATAACGCACATGCATTTCAACAACGGGCATTATAACACCGGAGTGCTCCATGTCTTTATAAGTATAACCTAATTGGCGGATACTTTCTACCCTGCCTACTTCAAAATATTGTGCATAGTTACCATAGTAGACAACATTCATCTGGTCTGTCTCCGCATAGCGTACACGCATTTGTGTTATTGATTCGTACATAACTTTATTTGTAGTTTAAAGATGGCATGCAAAATGCATTAACTTCCCTAAACAATTTTATAATTTTTTTGTTTTACGCCTTTAATATTATACAGTCATGCAAACCAAAAGGAATAAAATATTTACAAGAGCGCGATTAATGGTACTCTCTCTATTTATTATTTTAAGTGCCTGTGCTTATTCTTCAAAGTCAACAAAAAGAATTTTGCAGGAATCGCAGGAAGCGAAATATGATATTATCGTTGTTCCGGGTGTGCCTTTTGATACGGCCGAAGGTAAGTGGAGCAGAACAATGAAAGCAAGAGTTTACTGGTCAAAATACCTTTATGATAAAGGCATTACTAAAAATGTTATGTATTCAGGCTCGTCCGTTTATACACCTTATTACGAAGGAGAAATAATGGCGATGTATGCTGAAGCTATTGGTATTCCCAAAGAGCATATTTACACTGAAACAAAAGCAGAGCACAGCACGGAGAATATTTATTACTCGTATCAGAAAGCAAGGAAGCTTGGATTTAAAAGAATTGCATTAGCATCTGATCCTTTTCAAACAAAGATGCTTACACAATTCACTGCTACCAAAGTGAGTCCGGATGTGGCATTTCTTCCCATCGTTTTTGATACATTAAAAGCAATGGAACCACAAATGACAGATCCGCCAATTGATTACCAGAAAGCATATAACAAAGATTTTGTTGCGCTTACAAAGCGTGAAAGTTTTTGGGAAAGGTTACAGGGTACTATGGGAACTAAGCTTGATACATTAGCGTATAAATAATAAACAGCAATCATTATTCTTATAAGAAATATCCTGCAATAAAATACTGCAGGATATTTTTATTTATTCAATATTGTTATAAACGTAAAAGTGAGTGACACAACGATGGTCAATAGCATTTCAATTGCCTGTTACAAAAAATCTTATTCTATTTTGCTGATCTTGCCACTGCCTGCTATGTCCTGCGATACACTTGCATTGCCTTTATAAAAAACATCTCCACTGCCTGCAATATGCACTTCTAATTTATTTTCTGCATACACATGCGTATTGCCACTGCCCGCAATATGTATCTCTACATTTTCACTCATCAGGTTTTCTGCGTTGTAATCTCCCATGCCGGCGATCTCAATTTTTGAATCTCTTGATTCTCCGGCCAGCGTAATATTTCCGGTGCCTGCAATATGCGATTCAATTTCCGGGCTGTTTACATTCAGATCAACATTTCCAGTACCTGCAACAGAAATTTTTAAATGATCGCGACCGGTAAATTTACCTTCACCTTTTACATTACCGCTTCCCGCCACTTCAAGCTCTTCGAGTTCCTTTGTTGTTACAGTTATTTTTATATGATCATCAGAACGAAGATTGTAATTATCTCTTGCCTTTATAACAAGCGCACCATCCCTGTTTTCTGTAACAATGTATTGCATCAGATTTTCATCGGCTTCAACTTTTACTGCAGTTGAATTTCCCTGCACAATCACAATATCAAAACTACCGTAAGATTTTATTTTGTTGGTGCTGCCAACATTTCGGTCTTCACTTGTCATGTTGCCATTACCATTAATGGTTTTATTAAACATGTTATCACAGGAACCCAGTGTTAATGCTATTAATGGAATTGCGAAATATAATTTTCTCATGTTGTTTGTTTTATAGTGGAAAGTTAAAAAATCTTTACAGACAGCATGTTGAGAAGTTCCATAAACGGGCAAAATCAGTTGTAGCGGGTTAATTTATTTTTATGAGCCGGACTTTTTAATCAGGCATTGAGCTTTCGTTGCGTCGCACTCTTGTACTAGTGAAGCAGCTATGAGCTGATAGCTGCGAGCTTTGAGCTCTTATGTTTTGCTCAGAGCTCATAGCTCAAGGCTCAAAGCTTGTTTTTAATTTTTCCGAACGTATAAGTGAGTGACACAACAGGCGATGCTATGAAATACCGAGGCTTGTAACAAAAATAATTATCCTCTCATCATGCCATCGATACTGATTCTTCCGGGGCCTACAAAAAGAATTGCAATGAACACTGTTGCATATAGAACGGCTAATTCTGAATTGATAAATGGCTTGCCTGCATTTACTGAAAAAATAACTACCATCATAACGATGACAAGTGGAATTACAGCAAATCTTGTAAATAAACCAAGTATAAGGAACATACTGCAAAACAACTCTGCAAAAAGTACCAGCACTAAAGAGAAGCGTGAACCTATGCCTAAAAAATTATAGAATTTATACTGCAAAGAAGAGAATTCCATAAGATGTGGAATACCATGTTTCATGATCATTAGAATGCCAAAAGAAAGCCTGGCTAATAAGATAGCGAAATTAAATGCACCAGCGCTGTATTGCGTAGAAAGTAGTTTTTTCATAAAAGGATGTATTGAATAATATGTGATTAAATATAACGGGCAATATAAATCTGCATTGTTAAAGAAGCGTAGCTATACCCACTATGTTAGCAAAAAAAAAAGTTTGAGAGACTTTATCCACAAATACTGGAACGCTGTTTGCTTTGGTAGGTCAGTTGTTACCTTTAAACTGTTTTTGCGTTTTATTAAGAAAGGAATTAAAATATTTGATAAAATTATCCCGTTCACACAATCGTATGAATCTATATTCAAAGCAGCTCAGCATATTTCTTTTGGCAGTTACACTCTCCGCATCTGCCAATGCGCAGTTTACAAAAGTGAATAATGATCCTGATGCAGATTTTAAACAAGCAAAAGAACTTTATCAGAATAACCAGTTTAGTTTAGCGTATCCTTTATTCAAAACACTTTACACAGAAGATAAAATAAACAGCAGCATACCTGTATCTGTTCAGGCAGAGGCAAAATATTACTCAATTGTATGCGGATTGGAATTAAAAGATGAAACTGCCGAAACAAAAGCAATTGATTTTATTGAACTTGATCACAATGAGCCGCGTGCCGAGATGATGAGTTATCATCTTGCAGAGTATTATTACAGGGAAAAGAATTTTGATAAAGCTGCCCGCTATTATGAAAGGACTTCTACAGATAATCTCAGCAATGATGAGATAGCAAACATGAAGTTTCACCAGGCCTATGCATATTTTACGATGCAACGTTTTAATGATGCTGAGCCTTTATTTGATGCGATAAGACAAATACCTAATGACCCAAATTATGTGGATGCCAACTATTATTATGGGTTTATAGCTTTTAGTAAAAAACATTATGACCAGGCTTTGGGTTCTTTTAAAATAACAGAAGGCAAGGAGAATTACAAAGGCATTGTTCCTTACTACATTACGGAAATATATTACTATAAAGGTGAGAAAGACAAAGCTTTGGAATATGGTGAAAAAGCTTTACAGCAGGGCGGACAATACTATGACCTACAGATGCGCCAGATTGTAGGTCACATTTATTTTGAGAAGAAAAATTTTGCAAAAGCACTTACTTATCTTGAACAGTATGTTAGTAAAACACAGAAAGTAAGCAGGGAAGATCTGTATGAGCTTTCTTATTGTTATTACCAGGCAAAGCAATATAAAAAAGCGGTTGCCGGTTTTAAAGAAATTGGCGGCAAACAGGACTCTCTGGCACAAAACGCTATGTATTTATTGGCAGATTCTTATTTAAAAATAGGACAGAAGCCCAGTGCAAGAAGCGCTTTTCTTTTTTGTGCTTTGAACAGCAGCAATCTTACCCAAAAAGAAATTTCAAAATTTAACTACGGCAAACTCTCTTTTGAATTGGGATACACAGATGTTGCTTTAAATGAACTGAAGGAATTTGTTACCGCTTATCCAAAATCAGATTACAGCACAGAAGCAAAAGAATTGCTGGTAAATGTTTTGGCGAATACTAACAATTATAAAGAAGCGCTTGATCTTGTAAGCAGCCTGAAAACACAAACAGAGACTGTTAAAAAAGTTTATCCTAAAATATTATATGGCCGTGCAGTGGAACTCGTAAATGACCAACAGATTGTGCAGGCAGATAATTTACTCAATGCTATATATGTTGTGGATTACAACACTGCTCAACTACCTTATGCCAACTTCTGGAAAGGAGAAATCGCATTTCGCACCAATCAATACGATTCTGCTGTTTATTATTTGACTGATTACATAAGTAATCCTGTAACTAATGGCGAAGTAAATCCAACAAACGCACGGTACACGCTTGGTTACAGCGCCATGAGGCAGGAAGATTATACAAATGCATTGAAATATTTTGAGCAGATCACTACTACTTTATCTGCTTCCTCTACTCCATTAGAGCAGGATGCTTATGCACGCAGCGCCGATTGCTATTTTATGAAGAAGAACTACGGCAAGTCAATGCAGATGTTTGATAATATTCTCAGCAAAAATTTGAAAGGATCTGATTATGCATTGTACCAGAAAGCCATAATTACAGGCGCTTCCGGTCAATATGCGCAAAAAGTATCTTTGCTGCAATCCATACCCATGCGTTTCCCTTCTTCTACATTAGCACCTGATGCTAATATGGAGGTTGCCAATACTTACCTTGCCACTGAAAAATATGATGCAGCTATTCCGCCGCTGAATGATATTCTTAAAAATAGAAATGCGGAACCATTAAAACCACAGGCATATTTAAAACTGGGTATTGCATATTTCAACCAGGGTAATAACAATGAAGCACTGAATAATTTCAAGAAACTTATTTCAGGTTATCCTAATTCAGAAGAAAGTAATGATGCTGTTGATTATGTAAGAAACATATTTGTAGATAACCAGCGGCCTGCAGATTTTGTCGCTTTCATGAAACAGAATGGTAAAGATGTAAGTTACACGGAGCAGGATTCTCTTACTTACATTTCTGCCAACAATGTGTATGAAACCAAAAACTATGATAATGCTTTAAGTGGCTTTACCAATTATCTGCGGCAGTTTCCTGATGGACAATATGCCATAGACGTCAACTACAAAGTGGCTGGTATTTATAATGACCGTAAAGATTTTAAAAATGCTTTGAATTATTATAACGCCGTTGCTGCAAAAGCGCCTAATAAATATGCAGAGATAAGTGTGTTGCAGGCGGCACGTATTACTTATTTTGAACTGAAGGATTATGCAAAAGCAGAACAATATTTTCAGCAGTTGAAAGACATTGCGGTGACTGACGAAAATAAACTGGAGAGCATGCGTGGTTTATTACGCTGTCAGTATAAACTTTCTCAATTCACAGAAGCAGTTCCAAATGCGCAGGAATTGTTGCAACAAAAGGGTGCTGCTACTGATGATAAAATGATGGCGAATATGATCGTTGCAAAAAATTACCAAAACAATAACCAGTTGTTTGAAGCGTCTGCTGCGTACAAAGCTGTGATAGATCTTGGCAAATCTGAATATGCCGCAGAAGCGCGTTATCGTGTTGCAGAAATATTATTCCTTCAAAACAAATTACCCGAAGCTGAAAAAGCAGGTTTTGATGCGATCAATAAAGCTGGTTCTTATAATTACTGGATCACTAAATCCTATATATTATTAGGAGATGTTTATTTTAAAGAAGAAGACTATTTTAATGCAGAAGCAACATTGAAAAGTGTAGTGGAAAATTCAACTATTCCTGAATTGCAGGAAGAGGCGCAAAAGAAATTAGATGCAGTGGTTGCTGAAAAGAACAGTAAGAGTAAAGTAGAGCAGGGATAAGAAAAGTGAGAAGTGAAAAGTCAAAAGTGAGGTCTTATAAGACATTCTGTAACTCTTGACGATAAAAGTTCGGAACGCACAAGTGAGTGACACAACAGACGTTTAATAGAAATACAAAAGCTTGTATTAAATAAAGTTTCATAGAAAAAGCAGACAATGAAAAAAACGATCTATATAATATTACTTGTTTTTTTGGCTACAAATGTTTTTGCGCAGGCACGTAAGAAAAAAAATATGCCGCCAAAAACAGAAACAAAAACAAAAGCAGATACCTCATTACCATCGCGTACAGTTATTGTTACGTCTGCATTTCAGCCATCTTTGAAAACAACATCTAAAATAAATTTCATAGCAGTATCTCCTTTGCCGGATACTGTAAAACCCGTGTTGCAATACAATGTGCCTGCACAAAACCTGATCTTTTCTTATCAGTCACCGGCACTAAAACCGTTGGCTCAAAATATAGATACAGCAATTCATTGGGAGAATACAGGTTTTCTAAAAGCGGGTTATGGAAATTTTACATCACCGTTGTTGCAAGCTGGTGTATCATTGGGTGATGGCGTAAAGTCTGTGGTAAACCTACGCGGTTATTACACTTCATCAAAAAGTGCAACAAGAGAATTCCAGAAATTCAGTAAGACAGGTCTTGAAGCAATTGGTATTTTTAATACACCAACGAATAAAAATGAATGGAGTGGCAGAGTATTTTACGACAATAATACTCAGTACCAATACGGTTTTCAGCCAGACACTTTGAAATTTTCAAAAGATGATCTGAGACAAAGTTTTACAACAGTTGGTGGTGTAGTTGCATTAAGAAATAAAACGGAAAATGCTGCAGGTGTAAGTTATAACCCAAATGTATCATTAAATCTTTTCAGGGATAATCATAATGCAAACGAAAGCAACTTTATCATCAAGGCGCCTATCTCAAAACAGTTTGGAAAAATTTTCGCATTCAATGTGGGATTAACTGCAGACATTACTTCTTACAAAAGTGATACTTCAAGTATAGATAACAACCTGTATTATCTTACACCAGCTGTTGTGTTTAGAACACCTAATGTAAAATTAACAGCAGGAATTATTCCATCATGGGACAATAATATTTTCGCGATGCTGCCCAACTTTACCGCAGAAGCAAAAGTTAATGAGGAAAAATTTATTTTACAGGCTGGCTGGATCGGCTATTTTAATAAAACAAATTATCAATACCTGGCATCTGTTAATCCGTGGTTGCGGCAACCAACATTTTTACTCAATACAAGAATAAAAGAATTGTATGCAGGCTTTAAAGGCTCTGCAGGTTCGCACGTAACATACGATGCAAAAGTTTCTTATCTGCAATTCAATAACCAGCCGTTGTTTGTAAATGATACTGTCACCGGCCGTTCTTTTGAAGTGGTTAATGAGCCACAAATGAAAGCTATTCGTATTCACGGAGAACTTGGTTATACAGTGCAGGAAAAATTTTCTTTTCTTGCTGGTGCAACATTTAATCAGTACAGCGGCTTGAAGGAAAATATAAAAGCATGGGGTTTATTGCCCATTGAAATAAATGCATCGTTGCGTTGGCAGGTAATGAGAGATTTTACAGTGAAGAGTGATCTTTTCTTTTGGGATGGTCCGCAATACCGGTTTAAAGATATGAGCAGCGGTAAACTCGATCCTGCGCTGGACATCAATGCAGGCGTGGAGTTTAAAGTAATGCCAAAGTTAAATGCATGGGTGCAGGTAAACAATCTCCTCAATAATCAATACGAGCGCTGGAAACAATATCCTGTGCTTGGTTTTAATGTTATGGCAGGTGTAACCTGGTCTTTCGGAGATATAAAAGCAGCAATGGCTAAATAATTTTATGTACCTGGCTTCATAACTATTTTCGACTTCCGTTGCGTCGCACGCTTGTACTGGTTATCTTTACGCAACAGCTAAATCAGTTATGTTTATGACTCAATACCTCGCTAAATATTTTGCATTGCACAGAAAATTAGTATTGCCGGGTATTGGATTTTTCAATACATCAACTCAACCTGCTCAACTTGAGTTTGTAGAAAAAACATTGCATGCTCCTGTACATACTATTAATTTTTGGCAGGACGAAAATGTGGCTGACAATAACTTCATTTCCTTTCTCATAAAAGAAACCGGGCTTAATCATTATGAAACGATCAATAAGTTTAGCCAGTTTATTACAGGTTTAAAAGAAAAACTACAATCAGGGGTTGCTTTGAAAATACCCGGGCTTGGTATACTCACCAATAATGAAAATGGTTACTCATTTAATCCAGAGAATCTCCAACAGTATTTTCCCGGCATAACAGCAGAAAGAGTTATTCGTCAGAATGCGCAACATTCTGTAAGAGTGGGAGAGGATGAAAAAACTTCTGTAGAAATGCATGAAATGCTCAACAAAGAAGTTGTTAAAGACAGGTGGTGGATAGGTGCAATTGTACTGGCGGTTGTGGGTGTTGCGGCGATATTGTATTATTATCTTTCCCGATAATTCTATTTAAAAAATTTCCTGGCATTCTTTTCTATCTCTAATGTGATATGAAACCAAAATGGATCATACTCATTTCTGTCATAATAGTCATCTCCGGCGCATTACTTTATTTAAAATTCAGAAGCAGTACAGACTTTGAACCTTTAATAAAGGCAAAGCTGCAGCAACTGGTAAAAGATGGCTCCAATGGTCTCTACAGACTTGATGTGGAGCGGATAAACGTTGAAGTACTGGATCAACAGATCGTTGTTTTGAACGCAAGTTTAAATATAGATTCAGCCAGGTTAATTCAGCTTGATAAACAACAACAGGCACCTAATGATATATATAAAATTGCTTTTAAAAATCTTGTTATAGAAGGGATTGGCCCCGATGATCTGCTAAAAAAGAAAAATATTGACCTCAATACATTCTACATTAAAGACCCCGTTGTGGAAATTTTTCACCAGAAAAGAGATTACAACTATGTTCCTCCTGATACAACTACGCTATATAAAAAAATAGCTAACCAGATTGGCCATTTTAGTGTAAAGCAACTGCTTGTTCAAAATGTAGATTTCAAATACCATAATATTTCAAAAGAAAATAAGCTTACGCATTTAAAAAATGTTACTGTTAATTTAAATGAGATACTTATAGATTCCACTACACAAATCGATTCGACAAGATTCCTTTATGCAAAAAATGCAAACATTATTTTAAAAGATTATGAAGTTATCACCAGTGATAGTTTGTATAACTTTCATATAGATTCTTTTTCGCTGAATGCCAGCTCTCATTTTCTTGATGCAACAGGATTGTCTTTAAAACCACGCGGCAAAAAAGAAAATTTCAGTCAAAAGCTTTCTTATTACAAAGACCTCTATGATATAAACATTGCAAATGCTTCTGTAAAAAATATTGATTGGTGGCAACTGGTTTCAGAAGATGGCTTTACAGCAAGCCAGGTAAAGCTGAGTAATGGGGATGTTGAAGTGTTTGCGGATAGAACATTGCCCGATCCGCACAAAAATAAAGTAGGTAATTATCCGCACCAGTTATTGATGCGTTTGAACCTGCCTGTAATGATCGATACGATCAAAGTAAAGGATTTCAAAGTAACTTTTACAGAATTGAACAATAAAACAAAAAAGAAAGGCAGTGTTGTCTTTGATGATATAAGCGGAACTTTTACTAATGTAACCAACCGAAAAGAAGTAATTGCAAAAAATAATTTTTTTACCCTGGATGCACATGCAAAATTAATGAGTGCGGGTGCGTTGCATGCCTTATTCAAATTTGATCTGGCAAATGTTGATAAAGGAAATTTCTCTCTTGATCTTGAGGTAGGCAGCATGGATGGCAAACTTTTAAACACCGCAACAAAAACACTTGGTTTATTTGAAATAAAAAATGCAGATATTAATAAAATATCAGCACATATAGATGCCAATAATTACAAATCAAATGGAACAGTAAGTTTCTTTTATAAGTATCTGGAAGTGGCAGTATTGAAGCAGGATGAAGAAGAGAATAACAAACTAAAGAAGCGAGGTTTAATAAGTTTTATTGCCAACAACTTTGTAATTGCACAATCAAACACCGGGGATGATAAAAACAAAGACCCGAAGAAGGTTAGCTATAAACGCGATCCGGAAAAATCGTTTTTCAATCTTATCTGGAAAACGCTGTTTACAGGGTTGAGTGCTACGGTAAAAGGAGAGAATCAGTAATTTTTTTTGAGCCAGGCATTTGTACCTATGGCATCGTCCCTTGCGTCGCACACTTGTACTTTTTAAGTTAATTCAACAATATATCCTTTTGTTGAACAGCGTATCAAGCTGTACAAGAGTGCGACGCAACCACAGCCCAATGCTTATTTTTTGCCCGGGTCCAAAAAATCTCTCCTTAAAGAGCAAATTTTCCGAAATCATTCCCTACCTTCGCCGCCCCAAAAAGTTCTTTTGTATAAGAATAATTGATCTTGGGAGTTCTGCCCGATAGCTTTCGATGCGGAACGTTTGAACCAATAAAATGTAAACAAATGGCTAAAGAAATCACAGGTTTCGTAAAGCTGCAGGTTAAAGGCGGTCAAGCCAACCCTGCACCTCCGGTGGGTCCTGCGCTTGGTTCTAAAGGCGTAAATATCATGGAGTTCTGCAAACAATTCAATGCAAGAACCCAGGACAAAATGGGAAAAGTTGTTCCCGTTCTCATCACCGTTTATGCTGATAAGTCTTTCGACTTCATCATTAAAACTGCTCCTGCTGCTGTTCAGTTAATGGAAGCTGCAAAAATTCAGAAAGGTTCTAAGGAAAGCAATCGTGCTAAAGTTGGTAAAGTAAACTGGGCACAGGTTGAGGCTATCGCTAAAGACAAAATGAGCGACCTTAACTGTTTTACTGTTGAAAGTGCCATGAAAATGGTGGCCGGTACTGCACGCAGTATGGGTTTAACAGTAGAAGGCAATGCTCCGTGGGCAAATTAATTAACTCCTTAAAACTTTCTACAAATGGCAAAGATTTCCAAAAAAAGAAAAGTAGCGGAAGCGAAAATCGATAAAACAAAAGTGTACTCTTTAAAAGAAGCTTCTACACTTGTAAAAGATATTACAACTGCAAAATTTGATGCTTCTGTGGATCTGCATATCCGTTTGGGTGTTGATCCTAAAAAAGCAGACCAGCAGGTACGTGGTACCGTAACACTTCCGCATGGTACCGGTAAAACAAAACGTGTATTGGTTTTGTGCACACCTGATAAAGAAGCTGATGCAAGAAATGCAGGCGCTGATTATGTTGGTCTTGATGAATTCATTACTAAAATTGAAGGTGGCTGGACAGATGTAGACGTAATCGTTGCTACACCGTCTGTGATGCCTAAGATTGGTAAACTGGGTAAAATACTTGGTCCACGTAACTTAATGCCAAACCCAAAGACTGGTACAGTAACTAATGATGTTGCTGCTGCTGTTAATGAAGTTAAAGGCGGTAAGATCGCTTTCAAAGTTGATAAAGCTGGTATCGTTCATGCTTCTATCGGCCGTATATCATTTGCTCCTGAAAAGATCGCTGATAACAGCAATGAGTTCATCAATGCAATTATCAAACTGAAACCTTCTGCAGCTAAAGGTATTTATGTAAAAGGCGTAAGCATGGCAAGCTCAATGAGCCCGGGTATTACTATTGACACAAAAGCATTCCATAACTAAACCGCGTGGTTCGTATCACACGAACCATATAGGTTACACAAATAAAGCGTTATGAATAAAGATCAAAAAAATGAAGTGATTGAAGCGCTCAAAGAGAAATTCAATCAATACAATAACTTCTACGTTACCAATACTGAATCATTAACAGTTGCACAGGTTACCAAACTGCGCCGCATATGTTTCGATAAAAATGTAGAAATGAAAGTGGCTAAAAACACTTTGATAAAAAAAGCACTTGAATCAATTGACAGCACAAAATTCACAGGTGTTTACGAAAGCCTGAATGGTGTAACTGCATTGCTTTTCAGCGAGAATGCGAAAGAGCCTGCTTTGATCATCAGCAGCTTCCGTGCAGAATCAAAAGGCGAAAAACCTGTATTGAAAGCAGCTTATATAGACAGTTCAATTTTCGTTGGCGATAAAGAACTTGAATCGCTTAAAACACTTAAGAGCAAGAACGATCTTATCGGCGAAATCATTGGTTTATTACAGTCCCCTGCAAAGAATGTTATCAGCGGCTTAAATGCTGGTGGCAAACTTGCAAGCTTAGTAAAAGCATTGGAAGAAAGAGCGCAAGCTTAATCAATATCATTGTCAGCCTGCGACACAAACAGGTAGTCATGTCTTAGGCTTTGTTAAGACAAAATTTTTTTAAACCTCCGCCGGAGTCCTTAAAACAATGAAGGCGGAAAAAATTTACAATAATGGCAGACTTAAAAGCATTTGCTGAACAACTGGTAGGCTTAACTGTTAAAGAAGTTAACGAGTTAGCTAAAATTTTGAAAGAAGAATACGGTATTGAACCTGCTGCTGCAGCTGTAGCTGTTGCTGCTGGTCCTGCTGCTGCTGGTCCTGCTGCTGCAGAAGAAAAAACTGCTTTCGACGTAGTATTGAAAGCTGCTGGTCCTAACAAACTGAACGTTGTTAAGATTGTTAAAGAATTAACTGGCTTAGGCTTGAAAGAAGCTAAAGACTTAGTTGATGGTGCTCCAAAACCAGTTAAAGAAGGCGTTTCTAAAGCAGAAGCTGCTGATCTTGAAGCTAAGCTGAAAGAAGCTGGTGCTGAAGTAGAAGTAAAATAATTACACACTACTTATCATAAAAAGCCTCATCGTTTACGGTGAGGTTTTTTTATTTATGTACTTAGCTGCAGAATATGCATTAAGCTTTACTTGCGTCGCACACTTGTACCGCAGAATACAAGTGTGGTTTTTATTTATGATACTTCTGTTCATACTAACTATTAAAAAATATCATCAACTTTACCTTAATAATATTTGAAGATGGTAACAGTTGAACAGGCAGAAAAAATCGTTCTGGCACAAATTAAAGACTACGGAACTGAGCAAATGTATTTTGAGAACGCATTAGGTCGTGTGCTGGCAGAAGATGTAAAAGCAGATCGTGATCTGCCACCTTATGATCGCGTAACTATGGATGGCATCGCTATACAATTCGAATCATTTGAAAAAGGAAATTATTCATTTAAAATAATCGGAACACAAGCCGCTGGCGATACACCTATTGAAATAACAAACTTTGATGAATGCGTTGAAATAATGACTGGCGCTGCTTTGCCGTCAACGACAGATACCGTAATCAGATATGAAGACCTTAATATAAAAGATGGCATAGCAACGGTAACCATAAATACAGTTACAAAAAATCAAAGCATACATTTTAGAGGTAGAGATAAAAAGCAGAATGAAGTTGTTGTAAAAGCAAACCAGGTTGTTTCTCCTGTAATTATTCAAATGACAGCGGCTGTTGGTAAAGATAAATTGCTTGTAAAAAAGTTACCAAAAGTCGTTATCATTTCTTCCGGTGATGAGTTGATTAAGGTAAATGAAACACCAACGCCGTATCAAATAAGAAAATCAAACAACTATACTATAAAAGCTGCATTGCAACAATACAGGATCAATGCAGAAATGATCCATATTCCTGATGATGCAGAGATAACAAGAAAAGAAATAGAAAAATGTTTACAGCAATATGATGTGATCATATTAAGTGGCGGCGTCTCAGAAGGTAAGTTTGATTACATACCAAAGGCGTTGGAAACATGTGGCGTTGAGAAACTATTTCATAAAGTGCAACAAAGACCAGGAAAGCCTTTTTGGTTTGGTAAACATAATAATGGCGTATTGGTTTATGCATTTCCGGGAAATCCTGTTTCTACATTCATGTGCCTGCATCGTTACTTTTTACTTTGGTTAGAACAATCCTTGAATATTGTAAAAGAGCCAATGTATGCCCAATTGAATAAAGATTTTGTTTTCAATCCCGCACTTCAATATTTTTTGCAGGTGCAGTTAACTATAAACAATAACGGAACATTACTTGCAACACCTGTTGAAGGAAATGGCTCAGGAGATTTTGCAAATTTGCTGGGGACAGATGCATTTATGGAACTTCCGTTAGAACAGAATAAATTTACAAAAGGAGAAGTGTATAGAATATGGCAATTTTCATTGGCAAGTAAATGGTAATTGCTGAATATAGAATTGAACGCACAAGTGAGTGACGCAACAAAAGCTTAATAGTAGCAATACAACTAAGTACAAAATAATCATGAACGATTTTACGCATATAGATGACCAGGGAAAAGTGAAGATGGTTGATGTTAGCGAAAAGAAAATTTCTTACCGCGTTGCCAAAGCAAGAAGCATTGTGCATTTGCCTGATGCTGTACTTGCGAAGATTAGCGATGGTGATATTCAAACAAAGAAAGGCTCGGTGTTTCAAACAGCGATCATTGCAGGTATCATGGCTGCGAAGAAAACGGGAGAATTGATTCCGTTATGTCATCCGTTGGGTTTGGAAAATTGTGATATAACGATTCAACTGAATGATGAAAATGAGTTGGTGATTGATTGTACAACAAGTATTACTGCGAAGACCGGCGTTGAAATGGAAGCGCTAATGGGTGCATCAGTTGCAGCATTAACGGTGTATGATATGTGTAAAGCATTGAGTCACGAGATTGTGATAAAAGAAACGAAGTTGATGGAAAAAACAGGAGGTAAAAATGATTTCAAAAGATCATAAAAAACACAGCGACATTGCAAGACCATCATTGGGGAATTTTGGTCGCAATGAGTTTGCCATTGTTGGAACAACATGCGATAATGTGAAAGCCTTATCTGCAGCGGTTATCAAGGCATTGTCTTCAAAATATAAATGTGCTTATATAGATGCGGATCATAAAGATAAAAATGCAACTGTGCAAACACAGGAAGCGTTTATTGAATTCACAGATAAAATTTCTTACAAAGAATTTCGCTATACAAAAGATGCAGATAAATTTCAGTATCATCAATTTTTTAATGAAATTGATTTGATTCTTGTGAATGGCAATCACAATGAAGCTTCAAAACAAATTATTGTTATTGATAAAGTAAAAGAAGCTTCGTTATTAAAAAGAGCTTCGCAGTTAAGCAATGTACAGCTGATTCTATTACATGATAATGCAGATGGGATTTTTGATTTTATAAAAGAAGCTGTTCCAAACTGGCAACAATTACCAATTCTTGCATTACGTGAAGAAAATAACATTGTTGAGTTTCTTGAAAAACAATTAGGAAAAAGTATTCCTGTCTTAAATGGCTTGGTATTAGCCGGTGGCAAAAGTGTAAGAATGGGTTTTGATAAAACGGTGATTGAATGGCATGGAAAAGATCAACGCAGTTATATGGCTGATACATTGAAAGAAATTTGCGACGATGTTTTTATATCCTGCAGAAGCGAGCAGCGGGATGAAATAAAAAATTACAAAACCATTCCTGATACATTTACAGGCCTTGGACCTTACGGTGCAATACTTTCTGCATTCCGCGAAAACCCTGATGCAGCCTGGTTTGTAGCAGCAAGCGATCTTCCTTTGATTGATAATGAAACATTGGTTTATTTAATTCAGCACAGAGATAATTCAAAGGTTGCAACAACTTTTGAAAGTCCACATGATGGTTTTCCTGAACCGCTGATTACCATATGGGAACCAAAAGCATATCCTATCTTACTTTCTTTTTTAGCACAAGGTTATTCATGCCCAAGAAAAGTGTTGCGTAATAATGATGTGCACATTATTAAAGCTTTACATCCTGAGAAATTGATGAATGTAAACACAGAAGCAGAACTTGTTGAAGCAAAGACTTTATTGGGAAATAAAACTGCACTTGCATAATGAACGCAGAACTTTTAAGATATAGTTGCCAAATAAACCTGCCAGGTTTTGACGAAGCTGCTCAACAAAAATTAAAAGATGCAAGAGTGTTGGTTGTAGGCGCCGGTGGTTTGGGTTGTCCGTCTGCGCAATACCTTGCTGCTGCCGGCATTGGTAATCTTACTATAGCAGATGATGACGTTGTTTCAATCGGCAATCTTCACAGACAAATTTTATATACACCACAGGAAGTTGGTTTAAAAAAAGCTGTGCTTGCAACACAAAAATTACAACAGCAAAATCCACAAATAAAGATCACCGCACTTGATAAAAGGATCAATTCAGAAAATGCATTCGATATACTTCGCGACTTTGATATAATTCTTGACGGCACTGATAATTTCGATACACGTTATTTATTGAATGATGCATGCGTGATGTTGAATAAACCATTAGTGTATGGTGCTATCTATCAGTATGAAGGACAAGTAGCAGTTTGGAATGCATTAAATAACGACGGAACACGAACACCGCATTACCGTGATGTGTTTCCAGAAGTTGATGCGGCACAAATTCCAAATTGCGCAGAAGGTGGGGTAATTCCGACGCTGGCGGGCATTATAGGCTGTATGCAGGCGAATGAAGCAATCAAATTTATTACAGGTATTGGTGAAATATTGGCGGGAAAAATTATAATGTTTGATGCGCAAACAATGCAAAGCCGTGTTATAAAAATTGGCAATGTTAGTAAAGTAAACATTCAGCAAATTAATAAAACAGTAACTGTTCCAATTATCTCGATCAATGATCTTAAAGAAACGCTTGAAAAAAATATCTATGAATTGATAGATGTACGCACAATTGAAGAAAGAAATAATTTCAACATTGGCGGCACACATATTCCAGTTACTTCTTTGGAAAATCAACTTCATTCACTCGATACAACTAAGCCAATTATTTTTTACTGTGCATCTGGTAAGCGAAGTGCAGAAGCTGTAAAAATGTTTAGGAAAATTCATCCTTCAACCGAAGTATATTCTTTGGAAGGAGGTATGAAAGCATGGATGGAAGCACTTTATTAAATCGTAAATATTTTTTTCCTAACTGTAGTTATACTATTAAGCATCGTTGCGTCGCACTCTTGTACTTCCTGAATATGCATCAACTTTAAACCAGGTTATTAAGTTTTGCATATTGTAATAACATTATAGTCTTGCCGTCTTTTATTTCGCCTTCTTCTATCATTTGCATTGCCTTGTCAAGTGATAGTTCCAATACTTCTATATCTTCCTGTTCATGGTCTATGCCTCCACCTCCATGCATTTTCATAGAATCTTCATATTCTGCAACAAAAAAATAAAGTATTTCTGTAACAGAACCTGGCGACATATAAGCTTCAAATATTTTTCTTACCTGAGATATTTTATAACCTGTTTCTTCTTCAGTCTCCCGGCGAATGCAATCTTCGGGATTGTCTTTATCCAGCAGGCCTGCACAGGCTTCAATCAGCATTCCTGTTTCGTTCCCATTTATAAAACTTGGTAAACGGAATTGTCTCGTAAGAATAACTTTTTTATGCTCTTTATTATACAGAAGTATTGTAGCACCGTTTCCTCTATCATAGGCCTCCCGGCTTTGTGTTTGCCAGGTACCATTATTTTTAAAATAGTCGTAAGTTATTTTTCGTAATGTGTACCAATTGTCTGAAAGTATTTCTGTCTTTTTAATTTTTATTCTTTCATTCATTGGTGCGTATTTATCAGGTGATCGAAGCGGCATTGAACAGAAACTAATATTTGAATGCATAAATATAACAGTACTTATAATTGCTTTTACTAAATGAATAGTAATGCTATTAAAAAGTTAAAGACTGTTTTCTTTTTTTTATTGAATAAACCGGCACGATTAAAATATATCAGTAGATGTATAAAATTTAAAACAATGAAAAAGTCAATCTTAATTTTAGCATGCGCTGTCTTATTTGGCACTTCTGCAACTTTCGCATCCCCCCTTCACAAACAGGGAGTAAAGAAACAAACAAAAGAACAGGTGGCAGACCACAAGGATAAACATAAGGACACTAAAGAGCTTAAAAATGATAAGTCTCAGCTTAAGACAGATAAGAAAGCCAACGCTTCAGCAAAGACTATGAAAAAAGATACAAAGAATGTGGTGAAAGATAAGAAAGCAGTGAGCCAGGATAAAAAAGAAATAAAAAAAGACAATCAAAAAGACAAAAAAGCAGTTGAAAAGAAAACAGCTAACCAATAATCAATAAAGAAAAAGATATTTTATCTTGATCTTATATAAAGCCCGGTAATATTTTATTGCTGGGCTTTGTGTATTTTGTAGGAAGATATTGCATGCGGAATATTGATACAGGTGTACAAGAGTGCGACGCAAGTAAAGCATCACGCATATTGTATTGCCTGGCCCCAAAAATTAACTCACTCTTCTTACATTAACTGAGACCTGTAATTGATGAGGACCGCTGCTAAGTATTACGCCTTTGAGTGGTGTGACATCTGTATAATCTCTGCCCCAGCCAATTGTAATATGTTGCTCTGCCGGAATGATATTATTGGTAGGATCAAAATCTATCCAGCCGGTATTTGGAATAAAAATAGAGAATCAAGCATGCGATGCATCAACTCCTGCTAGCTTTTCTTTACCCTCAGGTGCAAGCGTTTCTATATAACCGCTTACATATCTTGCAGTTTTGGTAATATCTGTTTCAGGAATGAAGCTGACAGAATTATTAATGTTTGTTTTGTGGAACAAACTGATGTGCAAATGGCATCGCTTCTTGTGTCACTCACTTGTACGTCCCGAACTAAATTCATCAGGTGAGAAGTGAAAGGTAAAAAGTCAACACATATATTCACTTTTCAATTTTGTCTTTTCACTTGTTGGTAAATGCAATGCAGTACAAGAGTGCGACGCAACAAAAGCTTCATAGCAGTTATACAGCCTGGCTCAAAATAAAAATATTTTCAAAACAAAAAGGCCACCCAATAATGGATAGCCTTTTTTATGGTTCTCATGTGTGTTTTATTGTTTTATAAAGCTGGAAGCATACACTTCTTTGCCATTACTGTTTATAACTTTTACATAGTATACACCTGCAACAATTCTGCTTAAATTAATCTGCACCAGTTGTTGCGTTGCTTTCTGCATGGCGACTACTTTTCCATTTACATCATAAACTTTTATTTCATGTTGTAAAGAAGATGAAGGCAGGTTTATATATAATGTAGACGTAACAGGATTTGGATAAATCTTAAATAACACTTTAGAAGAAACTGCATCTGCAGATGCAGCTGCAATGCCAAGTGAAGCGGTGCCTGTTGCCACTTTTAGCGTGTAGCAATTAGCAGCATCAAAAACTCCATTCTTTGCTGTTACACGTACTGCATAATCGCCTGCAATTACAGTAGTACTAATGCTTTCATCGGTTGTTCCTTTTTTTCTTGATTGTCCTATAATTGTGTTAGAACTATTGATAAGTGTAATGTCATAATCTGCCGGAACATTTGTAAGTGTAATATTAATAGTTCCATCCGTTGTGATGGTAAACCTGTAGAAATCTTTATCACCCGAAACACCAATGGTTCCATAAACATCAGTATTCAAAGGAATAACAGAAGCCGTTTGAGGCTTGTTATTATTGTTGGTATCATACTGGCCCGGGCAGGCAGGGCCGCCACCGCTGATGGTAAAATTGGCGTTTGAAATATCAAAGAAAATATTTCCAACAGCTTCAACTTTTATACGGCACTGTGTGCTGTTTACAGAAGGAAGTGTTACTACCTGGCTGCCATCGTTTGGTGTGCTTGCTGCAAGAACTGTATTGAATGTATTTCCACCATCAGTTGAAAGACTGATCTTGACATTAGCACAGCTAACAGGTGCATTATTAGTAGCAGCAACATCCCAGGTAATTGTTTGCTGAGACCCACCAACCCAGGAAACATTTGTATTGGGTTGTGTAACTACAAACGGCCCAGCTGTTGATGCAACCGTTACTTTCATTTCATCAGTCATATTATTTCCGCCTCCAACATGATTGTCTCTTACCGTAAAACGGAAACTGAGGTCACGTGCTACCGAAGGCAAGGCTTCCCACGTAGAAGATGTTTGACCTGCCAGGATTGTTGATAGCGCAGGAAATACTCTCACTGGCAGTGTACTGTCATTATAAACGCGGAATACAGGACCTGTTGTTGAAGTAGCAGAAGGGAAAGTATTTGAAGTGGTCTTTTCAAAAACATCTGCCTGCTCCCAGATATAAGTAAGTGCATCTGCTCCATCAATATCAGATCCGGTACCTGTTAAAATAAAAGGAGTTGATTTAGGAATAGTGTAATCAGCACCTGCATTGGCCAATGGTGCAGTATTGCCTGTATTGGTTATTGCAGGGCAAGTGCTGCTTGAACCAGATTTGATATTGTTTGCAACCTGTGCGATACTTACAACACTAAACAGGTCATCAGAATGTGGTTGTATATCTGTGCTGCCGGTAATACCAGCATAACCCATAATAGTAGATCCACTGCCGGGTTCTATTTGCGCCTGTGTGCCTTCGCTGCTAAAATCGAATGTGTGGTTGGCGCCAAACTGGTGACCCATTTCGTGTGTCCAGTAATCAATAACCATGTAATCTATAAGCGTTGGGTCATAATAAGCAGAAAACCCACTTCCTTTTGCACCACTTGTACAAACACAACCAATGCAACCTGCATTACCATTGTTATCACCAAAGGTTGGCACTTTACCAAGAAGGTGTCCAACGTCATAATTGGCTGAACCAATGCGTGCATCTATCGTTTGTTGTGTTTTAGAATTCCATGAAGTACCAAATAATGGTGGTTTGGTGGGCCATGGATCCGTTGCAGGATCAAGGAATATTAACGTGTCTTCATTGGCTACATACTGCAACCTGATACCAAAATCTCTTTCATACACTGCATTTGCTCTTACGATACATGTGATTAATACATTCATTACTTTAGCTATTCTTTGTGCATCGTTCGTTTCTGAGCCATCAAGAAAGGTTTGAGAGAATTCTCCGTTTACGCAAAGGGCAAGATCATACGTGCGAAGTTTACCATCATCTGCATTACCGGTTACGGTGGATGATTTGTCTGTACTGCCATTGCTGGTAATTAATAATGATTTGTCTATATCGCATTTAAAACCAGCAGATTTATCACCGGGGTTTCTTGCATTTACAATATATACTTTATTAGCGTTGTCAACGGGATTGATGTAATAGGTAGGTTTTGAAGCAGACATAACTACTGCATGAAAACCGGCAGGTGTAACATCAAAATGAATAGTTGCAGTTTTATCCTCAACACCCTGGCCGATATAAGTTTTGACGCCGGGATATTTTGCTGCCAGTTGTGGAGCCATTACAGGTACTTCTGCAATACGAAATCTTTGCATGTTGCCTTCTGCATCAGGAACAGCTATAAACTTACCAGACTTTGAGATTACTATTGATTTTTCAGCAGGGGCAGTAATCAGATCATTCCTTAAGTCATCTTCTTTTAAGCTGAAAAATTTGTAAGCGGCAGGTTTAAAATGCTTGCCAAACTCATCTTTAGCCTTTTGGCTTAGAGCGGATTCAGCGGTTGGTTTCCATAAAGCCTTATCATTCTGAGCATGTACGGACATCATAAATCCTCCACATACCAATGACAGGAGTAAAAGTTTTTTCATTTGATTTTTTTTGTTTTTTAAAATAGCTGAAAAACATAAGCAATTAGGTACGTATGTATCGCAATTTATAGGTTTTGGGCTAGGAGGAAATTTAAAATATTTCAATAATTCATAGAAATATTCAAATAAATCAGGGGTTTGTTTAGTAAATATTTTTCTTGGTTTAAAAAAGCAATGAGCATGCAAGAAAAGAATGCTAAAAAATAAAAAAGACCCATTAGGGCCTTGAATAATTGCAAGATATATTTTACGCTCAGCTAACGCCGTTTGTCTGTACTGTTTTATCAATTTTGGTAACAAGGCCTTGTAATACTTTTCCGGGACCTGCTTCTGTAAATTCACCAGCACCATCTGCAATCATGGCCTGTACACTTTGGGTCCACCGCACCGCACCTGTTAACTGGTCTATAAGATTTTGCTTAATCATACCAGGATCAGTAACAGCTTGCGCTACTACGTTTTGGTAAACCGGGCAGGAAGGTGCATTAAAATGTGTATGCTGAATAGCAGCAGCTAATTCTTCTCTTGCAGGTGCCATTAAGGGTGAATGAAAGGCGCCACCAACAGGCAATACCAATGCTCGTTTTGCACCGGCAGCTTTCATTCTTTCGCAGGCTATTTCTATTCCTTTTACAGAACCACTTATTACCAGTTGTCCCGGACAATTATAATTGGCTGCAACAACTACTTCACCCGTTTCTGCCTGAACGGCTGCACATATTTCTTCTACTTTAGCATCGTCCAATGCAAGTACTGCAGCCATGGCAGAAGGAGTTACATCACATGCTTTTTGCATAGCGCCAGCACGAATGCTTACCAGTTTTAATGCGTCCTCAAAACCCAGGGTGTTGTTAGCTACCAATGCAGAGAATTCTCCAAGCGAGTGGCCAGCTACCATATCCGGTGTTGGAGTATCCAGCGTTTTATAAGCAACTACCGAATGTAAAAAAACCGCAGGCTGAGTTACGTTTGTCTGTTTCAATGCTTCATCTGTTCCGCCAAACATAATATCGCTGATACGGAAACCCAGTATATCGTTTGCATTTTCAAATAATTGCTTTGCCGTTTCATTTGACCCGTAGAGGTTTTTTCCCATGCCACTAAATTGTGCGCCCTGGCCCGGAAATATATATGCATGTTTACTCATAAAAAATATTTGAAGCGTCAAAAATAAAAGGTTTGACTGTATAAACAATCAAACCTTTTTATAACTGCTATGCATGTTGAATAAAGTTATAAACGCACAAGTGAGTGACACAACCAAAGCTTTATAGCAATAAAGCAGCTTGTCAAAAAAAACTAACTAAGATCTGCACTAATCAATTTTACAAACTCGCTGCGTGTGGTATCTTTTTCAAACTCACCATAAAAAGCAGAAGTAGTGGTAACAGAATTTTGTTTTTGTACACCGCGCATCATCATACATAAATGTTTGGCTTCAATTACCACCGCAACGCCAAGCGGGTTAAGACTTTCGCGAATTGCATCCATGATTTGTACGGTTAAACGTTCCTGCACCTGCAGCCTGCGGGAAAACACATCTACTACTCTTGCAATTTTACTAAGACCGGTTATCCATCCGTTTGGAATGTAGGCAATATGTGCCTTTCCAATGAAAGGCAACATGTGATGTTCGCACATACTGTATAGCTCAATATCTTTTACGATCACCATCTCACTTACCGTTTCATGAAACTTTGCAGAATTAATGATATCAATCGCATTCATCTGGTAGCCCTGCGTTAAATACTGCATGGCTTTTGCAATGCGCTCAGGTGTTTTTTGCAAGCCTTCTCTTTCGGAATCTTCTCCCAACAATCCCAAAACGTTTTTATAATTGTCTATTAATTGTGCCGTCGTCTTTTCGTCGTATTGTTCAGTTTTTTTATAAGCCATCGTTTTATATTTTAGTATTTTTTTTGAAACAGACTTTTACATAAATAATTTAAGCTTCCGTTGCGTCGCACTCTTGTACGTTCTGTAAATATTTCGGCAATTGAGGCTGCTTATTTTTTATTAGTCAGACCGGGTACTCTACAAAATTTCTTGGTGTTTCATATAAACGAACCTGCAGGTCAAACCTTGAATCAATCTTTGCACGCAGTAATTCATAGATTACCACAACAATGTTTTCTGCAGTAGGGTTGAGGTATTTGAATTCTTCGGTATCAAGGTTTAAATTTTTATGATCAAAGCGTTCCAGCACAGTTGCGTTGATGATGTTGCTGAGTTCTTTCATGTCCATAACATAACCGGTGCGCTCATCAGGTTCGCCAACAAGTTTTACTTCCAGTTCATAATTATGGCCATGATAATTTGGATTGTTGCATTTGCCAAAAACCTTATCGTTCATTTCATCTGTCCAATCCGGGTTATGCAAGCGGTGTGCGGCATTGAAATGTTCTTTCCTGTATACAGCTACTTTCTTACTCATAGAAGATTCAAATTAAGAAAGTTCTGAGTTAGCGAAACCAGAAATTTCTTATTTCATAAATATGGAGTATAACAACAGTAATATTGGTAAAATGTTTTAATCGCCAAAATATTCTACATAAATGCGTGGTGTTTCGTAAAGTTTAACGCAATGCAATTGCACATTTTGTGGAAGATTTGGTGTCAGTTGATTCCAGATACCGATAGCAAGATTTTCTGTACTGCACATTTTACCCTTCAGGAATTCAACATCAAGGTTTAGATTTTTGTGATCCACTTTTACGATCACATGTTCTTTGATGATCAGTTTCAGTTTCTTTACATCCATCAAAAATCCGGTTTCCTGGTTGGGGTCGCCTTTAATAGTTACATACAAATCAAAATTATGTCCATGCCAGTTTTCATTGGCACAGGCCCCGAACATTTCTTCGTTCTTTTCCTTGCTCCAGTCCGGGTTGTATAACTTATGGGCTGCATTAAAATGTTCTAATCTTGTAAGGTAAACCATCTCGCTCTTTCAAAAATTTCCGCAAAGGTAAGGCAAGAGAAGTAAATAGAACAGCGGTACAAAGATCAAATAAGACCTGAGGCTTCATACCGCTGAGTAAAGATGAAACAGTATAAATGTGCGACGCAACGATGTTTAATAGCAGTATTGGGGTCGGGAACAAAAAAATTATTTTGGCTGCATCCAAACCAGGCTCATGCCTTTATTTTTTCCACCAAGCTGAAGTTTTATTGTTGCAAGGATATTCTTTTCCTTATTATAGTCACATTCACTGAAAAGACAGAGGGTGTGTCCTTTTTCAGGCTCTCCAAAAAAATATTTTCGGTGCAATACAACATCTTTTCCCTGTAGTTCAAAAGTGTAAGCATCACATTCACCAACACCAATAACCCTCGATACTTTTCCTTTTTGTATGCGTTCTTCATTTTCCTGCAAATCATTCATAAACACGTATGGTTTACCATTCATTGTGATGTATAAAAATTCTTTATACTGGTTACCTGCTTTTAGAATGGTAGCACCGCCTTCGCTGCCGCCATAAAAATTATTATTGTAATGATCTTTGGGTATAAGATAGCTGCTGGTTTCTTTACCATCTTTATCAAACAGAGAAACAGCTAAATTGCCATATTGATAGGAGGTGGAAACGTAATTACTTCCACTTCTTGTGATTGTTGTCTGCTCTTCAAATACAACGGAAAAACTGCCATCATCATAAGCCGAAAACATAACAGGCATTCCACTGAATGCGTTTTTGTTACCAAATAATTCAGCTGATGTTGCATATACTTCTTTCGGAAATAGGTCCTGTGACTTTTTTACCTTGCCTGTTTCCGGGTCTAAGAAATACAGGTACGCTGTGTATCCTGATTTGTTTTCCCGCTCAACACCAATTACCATTATATCTTTCGTTATCGGGTTGTAGTTCATCAGGGTTCTGCCAAGATTAACATTTTTTGCAAACTGTAATTGTTTTTGTGTTACGGTTGTATCTCCCTTATTTAGAGTAGTAAGCAACACAGCAGTTTCATTTGGGTCTCCGCTTGCTTTTGTATTATAACCACGTGCCAGCATAATAAGTTTCCCGTCTCTCATCATCACACTACCGTAAGTCATGTATTTATATTTTTCACCGGGAGATTTTACATAGGCCCTGCTGAGTTCTTTGTGGTCTGATCCATACATTACAAGCTGAATGCGCTTGTTCCTGTCAGATTCGAGAGTATTAAATATTACAACGGTGTAAACGTCATATGTCGGGTCTTTAATTACATCAAAACCGGGCTCTTCAAGATTAGCCAGTGCCATTCCATAAGCTTTCCCAAGTGAAACCCTGCCTATATTAAACAGTTCTTCCTGTTTTTTAATGGTTCCTGTATTGCCATCCATGATGATGCGTATCAGCGAAGGCTCTCTGTCGTCCACGCTCATAATAAATATTACCACATCGCCATTCATTTCAAAAATATCATTGATTGTGGCTCTTTTTGCTTTGCCTATATCTGGTTTGACTGTTGTTGAAACCTTTTCTTTATGGGCAGCATCATAAATATGCAGCTCAATTTCTTTTTTATCATCAATGAGCATAAAAAATGTATTGCCATTTTTTAACTGCATTAATTTGGCTAAGCCATCTTCTGCTTCTTTAAATACGGAGGTTTCTGCAATGGTAGTAAACTGGGCATGTAAAACGGAACAGAGTAAAAATGAAAATATAACGAGTACCTGCTTTTTCATGAAAGAGATTTAAAGTTGAAAATTAAAGTTATGTTTTAAAAGCATATCTGAAAGCGTTAAAAATATAGATTTTGCTATAACTTTTTCTTTCAACAAAAGAAATTTTCCTGAAATAAATATTAAAATCAAATAATTTTTTTAAACATTTTTGAGTTGCGCCTTATTTAATTTTTTCAAGAAAGGCAGGCAACATTCTTCCCGGCAAAAATTGCTTATTAAGTTGTTCATTTATTTTTCCCACAAAATGTTGTGATATACTCCAGTTCATTGGTATGCGGTCTGCTTCATTTTTTACATCTAATGAATCGTACAGCCCAACATCAATATAACTTACCGTATCCTTATTGATCTCTTTCAGGTAATTCTTTAAGCGGATGTTATTTACAGATGTCTGCGATTCATAAGATCCCATAAGTGTAAGAATGGGTGCCATCAGATCGTTTTGTAATGGGGGAACATTGTTTGTTTTGCCTGTTGAAACAGGCGAGTTCATAGCATGTATTACATAAAATTTTAGTTTACTGTAACGTTCTTTAGTTTTTGTATCAAGCAAAGCTGTATCACTTATTAAATCATGTAAATACAATATAGTTTCGTGTACAAAACCAGCGCCTGAGTTATCAAAATAGCCACCATCAACAAAATAATGAAAGATAGAATCGTTTTCAGCAATACGTCCTGCAGGACTTATATATGGAAACCTTGCACCAAGAATAGTAGCCGTACTTAACTGCATACTCTTACCGGATGGAAGGAGTGAAAGCACATCCATTTTTCTGCCGTAAATCGAATCATTAATTTTAACAGTGGAGATAACTGCAGGCGTTGCATCCTGCATATGTGTAGTGTTGATGCACAAAATGGGTAATGCATATATTAGTGCGGTGTCACCTATATAATCAATAAGATCATCCGCCATAGCGCCCTTTAATTCTCCGATACCACCTTCATTCATGGCAACACGCAATGCATCGGCACGATCCGTTCCAAACACAGGCAACAAAAAACGTAATACATCAGGGCCCAGCATACGTGCAAGCGTGTAAGTAAGAAAATCAGCACTCAGGTAATCACGCACTGTTTGTAACAAACTATCAGCAGGTGGTGCCTGGTTATTGTAGCGTTTTTTTAGTAATGCATAATAGGCGGCGTTACCAACACTGCCACCCGATGCAACGGAAAGACAAAAAAGATGTTGAGAAAATTTCAGCTTACTTTTTTCATCAAGAGATGAAAGTATAGAAGCCGTCCAGTAACCGCTTCGTGAAGCACCTCCATCTGCCAGTATAAAAACAACGGGATACGCAGCGCTGCTATCTATGGCATTCGCATGGCTTGCCATCCAGTGTGTGAAATATGTTTTTATATCAGGCCGGTTTGTAAAAACTTCCTGAGATTTTGCATTGTCAGTAAGCATAACCTTATGCGGCTCCAGGAAATTAAACATCCCTTCTATTATTGCAATAACAAGAAAAAGAAAATGAAAATTTATTTTTTTGGCTACAGATAAAACTGATACGCCGGAAAAAACCAATACCAGCACACCAAAAGCAAGCATTACAAATGTAAGGCTGCCAATAAGCAGAGACCATTGCAGGGAGCCTATCGCAAAACTGTAGATAGTTAGTGCAGCAATACCTATAAACATAAAGGTTATCAGTAGCGCTTTTTCTTTGTAAGGAATATTGGCAAAGTACATGAACTTTAAGAGAAGGTTATTGCCGGTTGTAATGCCGCAGTTTTGTTTCCATTGTTCAAAGCCCGCATTTCCTTGTTTATTATTGTTATTAAGCCTTGGCAGTTCTGTCATATCTCTTATGTTTCGCCTTATAATAACTACAAAAAGGAAAATAGCCTGGATAACTATTAAAGAAATGATCAACAGCCACACATTGCATATAAGAAAGTTGATTATTATTAATGCTAAAACAACAATGCCTGCTGCGCCCAGAAGTTTTATCCTTAGAGGTTTCTTATTTTCATCATTTGTTTCAAAAAGTTTTTCACGAAGTTTTTTTGTCATACTGTATTGAACTACATAGAGTACAGAAACAAGTAATAGCAACAGGTAAGATATGGTGCCACTTATATTTGGCGACGATGCTGCACCCGGCCAGTAAACCAGTTTTAATAAACCTATCCATATAAGCGCGAAAATAATATAGCCGAAAAAGCGTGGCATATTGAATATCAGTTGCAGGTAAACAGGAAATTCTTTTTGTTTATTATTCTGCGAAACATTTTTTGCAAGTATGTAAATGATCTCTGTTTTCCGGTAGATAAGAATTCTGCCGGAATACCATGTTACAAGCACGTAAAATAAAAGTGCCAGTAAGAAGAATCCAGCTACCCAATCTTTTTCAAGAGCAGTTATTAAAATGTCTTTTCCCTGTGTAAGCACCCAGAAAACCTGCCATGTAATTACAATAAAAACCGCTGAAGGAAACAACAGGAAAATTGTTTTAAGAACGTAGGAGAGTTGTTGCAAAAAACCTTTTGGTTCAAACAGCAGGGGAGAGGATATGTTCATAAAGCGTGTTTGTATAAATATAATCGTTGTGGTTCGTTTTTGCAATAGCGCAGAATACAAAGACCTTTGAAGATCTTGGTGAAGAATTGTTTTACCAGCTTTCGTTCTCATGGCATCGCCGGTTGTGTCACTCACTTGTACTGTTGAATACATGTCAGCAGAGTCAGAAAGACTATAACTTTATGCAGGTTTCTTCCGGACTTTTGGCCTTGCTGACTTCCGCATTGGAAGTACAAGTGTGCGGCGCAACGAAAGCCTAATAGCAGTCATGCAAGCCGGGCTCAAAAAATTTCGTATGAATTATTGCAAATGTGTATTTCTTTTATCAATCGCGCCAGTTATACACGTGGTTTTGCGTATTTGGCCGATTCATGTAGGTTTGTAGGTTATATATTATGGCCAATAAATTAAAAAAGAAAACCCCGCCACCACCAGACCCTGCCAAGCTGAAGGAGGACAAGGAAGCGCAGGTGTCGGTGAAAGACGTGGTGAAGGATGAACGGACTACCAAAATTGCTGGCGCAGTTTGTTTGCTGCTGGCAATATTTCTTTTTATTGCCTTTACGTCTTACCTTTTTACCTGGCAGGAAGACCAGGATAAGGCAAGAATGGGTGTGCATATTTTTGCTGCTGATAATTTAAAGGTTGATAATCTGTTTGGCGCACTTGGTGCTTATGTTTCGCATACTTTTATTGCCAATGGTTTTGGATTGGCCAGCTATCTTTTCTGCACTTTCTTTTTTGTGCTTGGGGTAAATCTTTTGTTTGGTAAAAAAATATTCAGTCTTGCACGCAATCTTCGTTACTTAATTGTTGGCTTGCTTGTGATAAGCGTAGCACTTGCCTTTCCAACAAAGGGCAGTGAATTTTCCTGGGGTGGAGCAACAGGGGAAATGATGAGTGATTGGTTAGTGAAAGTGGTTGGGAATGTAGGAACGACTTTGATACTTGCTCTTGCAGTATTGAGTTATGTGATCTGGCGTTTCAACCCTGTTTTTAAAATGCCGCAACGCAAACCTAAAGAAGTAGTACCTTTTGTTGAGAATGACGAAACTGAAAATGTTGTAACCAATTATCCATTTGTAAAAGGCGACTCCGGGATAATGGATAAAGAAACCGGAGTTGAAAATAATAACAGGTTAAAAAATGATGGAAAAAATGTTTCGGTGATAATGCCAAAGCATGATGAGACTTCGAATGATCCGATTCATGCATTTGAAATAAATGAAAAAGAGATTGCAGAAGATACCGGCACTATTACTGCTATACCGCCAAAAGAAATTAATGACCTGTATGCTGAAGGTTTAATGAACGAGGTTTCTGGTGAAGAGCCTGCGAAAGCAAAATCTTCTAAGAAAAACAATACAATACCGGCAGAAATGGAACTGGAAATAAAAGATACGGTTAATGATACGGAAGAAGCACAGGGAAATCATGTGACAGTTCATGATGATATTGAGGAAACCGGTGATGAAACAAATGATGAAGAAGATGAAGTGTATCCCTCTACCAACTTTAGAATTCCTGATGGTGATTATGAGCCAACAAAAGAGCTAAGAGATTATAAATTCCCTTCGCTTGATTTGTTAGAAGCGCATGGCAGTGAAAAAATCGTACATGATCCTACAGAACTGGAAGCCAACAAGAACCAGATCATTGCAACGCTAAAGAATTATGATATAGCTATTCAGCGTATTGCTGCAACGGTTGGCCCTACAGTTACATTATATGAGATAGTTCCTGCGCCAGGTGTGCGCATAAGCCGCATAAAAAACCTTGAAGACGATATTGCGCTAAGCCTTGCTGCACTTGGTATTCGCATTATTGCGCCAATACCCGGAAGAGGAACAATTGGTATAGAAGTGCCCAATGTTCGCAAATCTGTGGTAAGCATGAAGACCTTGCTTGCTTCAGATAAATTCCAGAACAACAACTTCGCACTGCCCATTGCTATTGGTAAAAAAATAGATAACGAAAATTTTATTGTTGACCTTGCCAGCATGCCGCACTTGTTAATGGCAGGTGCAACAGGGCAAGGAAAATCTGTTGGTATCAATGCGCTGCTTGTTTCGTTATTGTATAAGAAGCATCCATCACAATTGAAGTTTGTGTTGGTGGATCCTAAAAAAGTTGAGTTGAGTATTTATCGTGCAATTGAAAAACATTTTCTGGCAATGCTTCCTGGTGAAGAAGAACCGATTATTACTGATACAAAGAAAGTGGTACATACGCTTAATGCACTTTGCATTGAGATGGATAACCGTTATGATCTTTTGAAAGAAGCCGGTTGCCGCAACATAAAAGAGTACAACGAAAAATTTGTAAAACGCAAACTCAATCCACAAAAGGGTCATCAATACTTGCCATTTATTGTTTTGGTTGTTGATGAGTTTGCAGATCTTATCATGACTGCAGGAAAAGAAGTGGAAATGCCTATTGCACGCCTGGCGCAGCTTGCACGTGCTGTTGGTATTCATTTGATCATAGCTACGCAAAGACCTTCTGTGAATATTATCACGGGTACTATCAAAGCAAACTTCCCGGCGCGTATCGCTTTCAAGGTTTCCTCAAAAATCGATAGCCGTACTATTCTTGATGCAGGTGGCGCAGAACAACTTATTGGTAAAGGTGATATGCTGGTAAGTTATAACGGTGAGATAACACGTTTGCAATGTGCATTCGTTGACACACCTGAAGTTGACAGGGTCGTTGATTTTATAGGTGAACAACGTGGTTATCCGCAGGCATTCATGTTGCCGGAGTATGTTGATGAAAAAGAAATGGAAGGAAAAGATTTTGATCTCAGTGATCGCGATCCTTTATTTGAAGATGCTGCAAGACTCATTGTGCAAAATCAAATGGGCAGCACTTCGCTTATACAACGCCGCATGAAGCTTGGTTATAATCGTGCCGGTCGTTTAATGGATCAGTTAGAACAGGCAGGTATCGTAGGAAAAAATCTTGGCAGCAAGGCAAGAGATGTATTGGTTCATTCAGAAACAGAATTGCAGGAGATATTGGATACGATGCAATAATTTTTTTGAGCCCGGCTTTTGTATTTTATAGCATCGCCTGTTGCGTCGCACTCTTGTACAATAAAATTTTGGTGAGCAATAAACAGAACGTACAATAGCCCGCTGCCGGAGGGCAAAAGCTTAATAGAAGCATCAAAGACAGGAAAAAAAATCTATAAATTATTTTCAATAATAAACTTTATGAGTGCGGCAGGTGAATTGAGCTTTAGTTTATGCATAATATTTTTTCTGTGTGTTTCCACCGTATAAATACTTAGTTGAATTGTACTAGCTATTTGTGTATTGGTTAACCCTTTCTTTATTAGCTCAATTATTTGTAACTCTCTTTTGGTAAGATTGAATTTTTTTAGAAAATTATCAGCCTCATCAAAATTATTTTGTGATGTATTTATCCTGTATGGAAATGATGATTGCCCGGCGGCTATCAATCTTATTGTCTGTAATAACTCTTCTTTGTTAGCGTTCTTCAAAAGGTATCCATTGGCACCATAAGATTTTGCTTTCTCAATAAGATGTTCCTCGCCGTAAGTTGAAAGCATCAGGATTTTTATTTTGGGATAATCGTGTTTTATATTTTTTACTGCATCAAGACCATTTAATAATGGCATATTAATATCGAGCAGGATAAGGTTGGGTTGGTTATCTCTTACCATATCAATAAGTGCCCTGCCATTTGAGACTATATTCCAAACCTCCATATCGCTTTCATCATTGAGTAATTTGGTGAGGCCATCTGCAAAAAGAGGATGATCATCTGCAATGAGGATCGTGATTGGCGTCTTCATACGTCATTGTTTGTAGGGTATATGAATGATGGTAGTGGTACCTGAATTACCCGAATCTATATTTATATTTCCACCGAGATAGTCAATTCTTGAACGAATATTTTTTAAGCCAATTCCTTTGGTTTCTTTTTCTGTAAAACCTTTGCCATTATCTTCTGCAATTATTTCAAGATGTGTATCATTATGCAATAATTGAATAGTGCTTTCTGTCGCATTGGAATGCTTAACAATGTTATTGGTAAGTTCCATAATGATGCGGTAGATCATTAACTCGTCATTTTTCCTGAACTGTTGATTATATCCTATACAATGAAACGTGAATCTGATATCCCCTTCATTACTCAATTGCTTATAGTAATAGGTAAGAATGTCTTCCAGCTTTGTTTTACCAAATTCAGGTGGCATAAGATTGTGGGAAATATTTCTTACATCGGCAGATGCTTCGTCGAGCATAGAAATAATAGGAGCGTAGATATTTTTTTCAACAGGCAATTTTTGCACACTTAGTTTTATGGCGGCAAGATTACTTCCCAGCTCATCATGCAGATCTTCTGCTATGCGTTTGCGTTCATTTTCCTGGGTAGAAATGATTTGCTCAGTAAACTGCAGTTTTTCATTTTTTAAAGCAAGCGTTAATGCCTGGTTTTCTCTTTTAAATAGATTATAGCGGTAAATAATACCAAAAAATACAATAATTGTTTCTGCAACAATACCTATCTGCAGATCATTGGGTTGTTTTTCTATCATTTCTTTTGTACCACCGCCTAAAATAGTGATTACATATTGTATAGCACCATACCATAAATAAGCAATTGCCACCAGATAGAAATATGCCGGTTTATATTTTTGAAAGGCTTTTTCCAAAGCAGAGAAGAAGAAAAGAAGTAGTTGCAGTGCCAGTGTAAGTGCAAATACCTGCTGATAAAATCCCCTTGCCGTTCTTGCTTCGGGGAAATAAAAATAAATAATCAGAAAAGTGGGAATAAGCAGAATAATAAAGTATTTAAAAATATCAACCACAATTCTAAGGCGACTGTTTTGTCTTGTTTGATTCAGGAACAATTGCATTACATACGCCATCAATGTTAACCCGATTGCCGGCGATAAGTATTTGAAAATATCAGAAAGAACCGGGTAACCCGGGTAAATATATTGTACATCTATGCCCTGCAAAAGATACATTTCAAAAAGCATGGAAATGATATACAGGGCATACAACAAATGAAGTTTGTCTTTTAAAGAAATACCCAAAAATAAATTCAGTACAAACGCGGTAAGCATAATACCTGTAATAGAACCAATTACAATATAATACCGCTCTGCCTTTGCATTGAAAGTGTTTGCATCATACAACTGGGGAAGGCAATCTAAATTATCACCTGTATTATCCAGCAGTGCGATGATTGTTGAAGTCTCTCCGGCATTTAATTGAAGCGGAAATACAAGATCATAATATTTCAACGGTCTTGTTTCGAAAGGTAAATGATCACCTGCTTCTCCCGTTAACTGAAATCCATTTGCAGATCGTTTATAAACCTTTGCAACGTTTAAACCCGGGTTATTCAACTCAAAAAATAAACTAATGTCATTAGGCAAATTATTTTTTACTGTAAATACAAACCAGTAGTAATCATCTGTAACGCCTGCTGTAAATGCTTTTCGCGGAAAAAGTGCTTCAAATTTTTTTTCAGTTAAAGAATCAAAGATATAATCAGGAGTTCTTAATACTTTGTCTTTATAGTAGTATAAATGTTTGTTTAATGCATATTCACCACCTGTATTGATTTTTAAAGTGTCCCTTATCGCCTGTGCATTTGCTCCTGGTATGGAGCAAGAAAATGACAGTAAAACAAGAAAGCTTGTAAGTAGTTTATAGCAGGGTCTCGCCATTAGCAAAAAATTATCAGTATATGAAGAGTACTAAATTAATTGTTGGTTCCTTCCTGAAAAATACAAACAACTTGGTATTGTTTAAACTTTCGCACAGAAATACTTTTATATAACAAAATAAGTGTGTGATTAAGATAAGATAGGTTTTTCAATCCTAAACTTTTGCCTGGATAATTTTTATTGCCAGGCTTTATAATAATAATTAAAACATCGTTGCGTCGCACTCTTGTACGTTCGGTTCTTTAATGATCAATAAAGCACTGCAGTTGAAGTGAGTGACACAACGAAGCTTAATTAAAATACTACTGTTTGAGACCAAAACTTTTATATAAAACCAGCATTATGAAAACTATTTACTTATTGATTGCCTCGCTATTATTTGTTTGTTTACAATCCAACGCACAAACCTGGCAGTGGACACATCCGGAATCTACTACTGATGCTAATTCATATAACTATGCACATGATGTGGAAGTAGATTCTTCAGGAAATGCTTATGTATTGGGCAGCTATTGGGATTCTTTGTATTTAGGCGGCAACTTTATTGCAAAAGGTTATGGTAGTTATCTCGCTAAATATAATTCTGCAGGCACTTTGCTCTGGTATAAATTAATTACTGCTAACCCTTCTACTGCCGGTACATATCCGGATATTTTTGCCTCTGATATGGTAGTAAATGCAAGCGGGATATTTATAACAGGAAGATATGTTCCTACCAGTTACACCAACTTTGATTGTAATACCCATATTTTCAGCGGAACATATTTACATTACCAGATTGGAGATTTCAATTTCACTTCCAGCTATAATGAACTCGGCTTTTTTCTTACCAGGTTTAATACCAATGGCACGGTGGTATGGAATAAACTGGGAGCATATAATCTTTGTGCGGGTTCAGCAGGCGCAGGTTCCTTTGACAGCAAACCGAATATTACAAGCGACAAGAATGGTAACATTACCGCCAACTTTATTATGGGCAGCAATGATTTGTCTTCTATATCTGTCGGCGGAGATAGTATTCCTATACAATCGGGCTATACAGTCGGTCAATTAGTTGTAGTAAAATATAGTGCAACGGGCACTTTGAAATGGTCAACTTATGCAGGTGGTTTCTTAAATACCGGCGGCGGCGGCACTGGCTTTGTCAGGGATTGTAACAGCAGCGCAGTGGATAACAATGGCAATATCTTCTTTTATGGCACCGCGATGGACAGCACTTATTTTGGCTCACAATTATTCCGCACAAGTTTACCTAAAGACGGTGACTATCTCTCTTCCACGTTTATTGCCAAACTTTCTTCTGCCGGCGTATGGCAGTTTGTAAAGGAACTTTACAATGGCTCGTCGAATACTCTTCGTGGCAACATTGGTTATGTAACAGGTACACCTGATCTGCTTGCTGTTGACGGTAGTAACAATGTATATGCATTGGTAAATGCAGGAGGTACTGTTATTCTTGGGGATGCAGTCGAACATGGCGGAAACTTTCTTGTAAAAATGACGAATAGCGGAAGTCTTGTGTGGGATAAATTTTTTGGCTTACCAACAGAGCCTTATTGCAGCAGCATTTGCTGCTACAATAACAATTTGTATATAAATGGTTCCATACGTTCTTCTAACATTTCATCATATTTATTTTCTGATTTATATGCACAGTTTTATTCTATTTACCCTTATGGATATTTTCAGTCTTTTGTTGCAAAAGCAGACATTAATGGCAATTTCCAATGGGTAACTTCAGTTGGTGGAAATGATAACGTTTGGGGTTGGGGTATAAAAACTTACCAGGATAATATTTATACCTGCGGACATTATAACTATGACATAACAACACTTGGTAATCTTAACAGCCATTATCCCACTACTGCCTACAGTATCTTCTTTGGAAAACTAAAAGATCAATACATACGTGTGGGCACAGTTACACCAAGAGCATTAATTCCGGGTTGCACTATTGCCGTTCCTTTTACTTCAACAGGTTTAACCTTCTCTGCAAACAATACTTTTACTGCCGAGCTTAGTAATGCTAACGGAGACTTTACCAATGCAACGGCTATTGGTAACACTACTTCAACCGGTACGGGCAGTATTACTGGAACAATTCCTGCAAGCCTTACTTATGGCAGTGGCTTCCGTGTACGTATACGCTCATCAGATACATTGAACACCGGATATAATTATTATGCTTATGCAGATACAGGTTATGCATTATCGCTGGTTTGCCCTGCACCATCATCCGGTTTTGCAGTCACAAATATTACAGGCACATCTGCAACCCTTAACTGGACGGCGGTTGGTTGTGCATCAGGCTATCGCGTTCAGTACCGTATAAAAGGAACAAAGGCATGGACTACGGCTGCAACATTAACTACCAATACCCCAACCTATAATCTTACAGGACTAACTGCAAACACCAGTTATCAATGGCGTCTTGCCACAAGATGCAGGAACAATGGCACTTTTAGTTTTTCTGCGGTTACAAAGCCCAGGCAATTTACAACTGCAGCTACCTTATCGTTTGCAGATATCAATGACATCAAAACGAATACTGCATTGCAGGTAATGGTACAACCTAATCCTGCAACCACCAGTGCAATACTTAGACTGCATGGAAACATCAAAGATGCCAGTATTTCTATTACAGATTTTGTAGGCAAAACATTATGGAAACAAAACAATGTAAATACAGCACAACTGGATTTACCTATCCAGCATTTTGCAGCAGGTATCTACCTTATAAAAGTTATAAATGGCAATGAAACAAGCATTGTAAAACTCGTTAAACAATAAAGATCATTTTTTCATGAGCCCGGCAACAGTAATGCTGTCCGGCTTTTCCTGCGTCGCACTCTTGTACATTCTGTTCTTTATTGATCTGTGAAGAGATGCAGTTGAAGTGTGCGACGCAACAGAAGCTGAAAAATGATTTTCTGTTTGGTGCAAAGAAATTTATACAATATATTGAATAAATATTTCGGCATGGACATACAATACCTCAACCTTGAAAATTCAAAGATTGCATACATAGAAAATAATAAGGAAGCTGCACAGACCATTTTTTTTATTCATGGTAATTCAGTAAGCAAACGAAGCTGGCGTAAACAGTACAACAGCGACATCTTATCGGCTTATCGCATGGTGGCTATTGATTTACCTGCACATGGTGATTCGGATGCCTTCGATACTAAGAACTATACGTTACCCGGTCTTGCTAAATTGATGTGTGAAGCAGTGAAGCAATTATCAGACAATAAACCTTATATACTTGCCGGTATTTCATTAAGCACCAATATTATTGCAGAAATGCTTGCCTATGATGTAGCGCCAAAAGGCCTTGTATTAGCAGGACCATGTATCGTGGGCAAAGATTTTACCATTGAAAAGTTTGTAAAACCCAATACACATGTGGGCGTTGTTTTTACTGATGAGCCTGCCGAAGTTGATGTTCATAATTATGGAAGGGAAACCTGTTTATCAAAAGATGAAGATGATATAAATATTTTCATGGAAGATTTTAAGGCTGTAAAAAATCCTTTTCGTTCCTCACTTGCACAATCTATTACAACTGCTGTTTACAATGATGAGATAGCATTATTGCAGCAGCATAACATTCCTTCGCTGATAATTTTTGGAAAAGATGAAATAGTGATCGACCCTGATTATTTAGACACCGCAGTATTACCTGGATGGAATGATAAGATATATAAAATTGAAGGTGCCAGCCATTTGGTAAACATAGATCAGCCTGAAGCATTTAATAAATTATTGGAAGAATTTGCAACAGATATTTTTAAATAATGTTATTTCTAAGTGCGTAAGCTATTAATGCTGCAACATTGTTAACCCCATATTTAAGCAGCATATTTTTGCGGTGATTAATTACTGTGTGCTCGCTTATAAAAAGTTTATTGGCAATATCATTGCTGGTCAAACCTTCGGCCATCCAAAGCAAAATTTCTTTTTCTCTTTTAGAGATAAGCTGTTCTTCTTCTTTTAAATAATAGGTCTTCTTATAAACAGGTTCACAGGAATTGTCTTCAGGATTTATTTTTTCTACCAACTGCACCACAGGATTTTCTTTTTTGAAATGCTCCACATTTATAACCATTCCTAAACTTAACAATGGCATGCCATTACTGTCTGATTTTACAAAACAGTTACGTTGCAGCAGGTTTACATATGCTCCCTTTGAATTTTTTAGCCGAAAACTATAAGAGAAAACATAATTCTGCTGTTCTTCAGGTGGTATGGCTTTAAGTGTCTCCAGCCTGTCAGGAAACATTTTTTCATTATATAGTTGCAGGTCATCCTTGTGGTACGAGTCAATAGTAAATCCAATTCCATTCTCCATAAAGACATTTGGTTTATATCCCAAATGTATCTGGGAGGAATTAGACATGATCAGATATTTGCCTGTAGTATAATCAAGCAAATAAATAGCAGGAATACTGTGATAAAAGAAATTGTTGAATTGCTGATTAAGTGAGAGAATTTTCTCTATGCCTTCAATCTGAATGTGCTGGGGATTTACATATTCTGAGGACATTTTTTTCATAAATCCCAGCCAGGTATTATTGTTGTTCAATTTTCCCATAAGTCTTCAAGGGTTATTTCAACAAAACGGCTCAATTTTTTAAAATGAACCAAAGTGCATCAAATATAGCCATTTATGGCTATTGGTGTCCCTTGCACACAAGGTAATTTTACAAATTAATGTAAAACTAAGATTGTTGTCAATCAACTTATAAGATTATAAAGTAAAGCAGAACTAAAGCCTTGGCGTGCCTTGTTTTTTCCGATGTAAGGGTTACTAAAAAAATCAACAGCTCGAAACCCTTTTTAAGCCGTTGCTACACTATGATTCTGAAATATTATGAACACCGCAGCAAAACAGCATTGATGTTTTCTTGTGTCGCACACTTGTACGTTCGGTTCTTTAATGATCAATAAAGCGATGCAGTTGAAGTGAGTGACACAACGAAGCTTAATTAAAAAATATACAGCCCGTTCAAAAATCTATGCACCCATATTCAGCACTAATAATCACCTGAAGCTGACATATAAAAAGTTTATACAAAAACCAAAAAATATGAAAACAAATCTAATCTGCTTACTCTTAATGGCAACAGTATTTGTAACTGCATGCACCAAAGAAAACATTACCCAGCCAATTGCTGCAAAAGAAAATGCTGAAAGCGCAATAGCTGCTTTTAGTATCGGTCAGGCTTATGGTGGTGGTATCATTTATTTTATTGATAGCACAGGTCAACATGGTTTAATAGCAGCTACACAGGACATCGGTGGCACCTTCCCGGTATATAAAACATGGAGCAACGGTTCCGGTATTGTAACACATGCAACTGCAATCGGCGTGTATAAAGGCTCATTAAATACAGATAAAATTATTTATTTCCAGGGCAACGGAGATTATGCCGCCGCAGATTGCAGGGCATATAATGGCGGTGGTTATACAGACTGGTATTTGCCAAGCAAAAGAGAGACTGTGTTACTTCGAAAAAATGGCGGAGCAGCTGGTCTTACCTTAAGTTCTAACGGTTATTTTACTTCGACAGAAGTGGATGCAAATACTGCCTATTGTGTTTCCGTAGGTCCATACATTTTTGCATTAGATAAAAGTATTCCTGCATCTGTAAGAGCAATCCGTGCCTTCTGATCTTTTCGAAATAAATATAATTAACCAGGCTAACCAATTGAATGAAACTTTTCTTGCGTCGCACTCTTGTACGTTCTGTTCTTTATTGATCAATGAAGTGATGCAGTTGAAGAGTGCGAGGCAACGAATATGAAAACTGATCCGGACGACATAAATAAAAAAATAAACAACTACCAAAACAAAAATCAAACCTTATGAAACGATTAATTACGCTCATTATTTTCACACTATTTGCTTTCAACTTTCTGTATGCGCAGGATTTATCGAATGGGTTGGTTGCGTATTTTAAGATGAATGGAAACCTTAATAATAGCGGTTCAGCCAATGTTTCTGCGGTAGCAAACGCAACAACCTACACAACAGACAATTTGAACGTTGCCAATAGTGCCATTCAATTTGCAGGTTCAACAGCCTCCAATGTGGTGATAACAGATAATGGTAACCTGGATTTTACCGGTGATTTTTCTGTATCCTTTGGGCTTTATTTTAATGGCAATTCTAAAGGTGGTCTTATTGATAATAATCTAAATTACGGTGGTTATGGTGTTTGGCTATGGAATGCCTATGGGCCCTGGAATATTCAATTTAATTTTAAAAATAGTTCTGTGGGTTCTGCTGCTACTTCTTTTACAGCAAATACATGGCACTATGTAACAGCAGAAAGAAGTGCAGGAATGCTGTCCATCTATATTGACGGAAGCTTCAAAGCTTCTGCTGCAGAAGGTACTACAACGCCAAATTACTCCACTTTAGCGCCTGTATTAGGTCAAATGGGATATAATGCATACTCTCCTCCGTATTATAATCCTTTAAATGGAAAGCTGGATGAAGTACGTTTTTACAACAGGGCTTTATCAGCGTCTGAAATCACTAGTCTATATAATAATTTCATTACCGCTGCGCAACCAGTTACAATTACTTGTCCCGGCACTACAACTGTAACCGGTGAACCGGGTATTTGTACAAAACTTGTGAATGGTCTTGATCCGGTTATTTCACCATCAGATTATAATGGTACGCTTTCTTATTCATTAAGCGGCGCCACAACAGGTAACGGAAGCGGTTCTGTAAGTGGTTTAACTTTTAATAAAGGAACAACCAACGTTACTTATACAATAACAGATGGAGATGGTCTGCCAGTATCCTGTTCCTTTAATGTTATTGTAAACCCAGCGCAAGAAATATGTGGCAATGGTATCGATGATAACTGTGATGGTCAGATTGATGAAGGCTGTACATTGTACACTTTCTATAAGGATAATGATAATGATGGTTATGGCGACATCAATACGGTAATTACAAATTATACAGGAACAATTCCTTCCGGTTATGTAACCAATAATACAGATTGCGATGACAATAATAGCAGCGTACATCAATCAGTAACGCCAACGATTAGTATAAGCGCTGCCTCAACAACCATTTGTTCAGGGCAGGATATTACGATTAATGCAGACATTACAAACGGAGGCACTGCCCCATATTTTAAATGGTATAAAAATGGAATTTTATTTGAGACAGGAGGAAGTTCATCTACTACATTTGCTAATACTTCAAACGGAGATATCTATACAACTGAATTAACAAGTAGTGCGGCATGCGCAAACCCGCAGACTGTTAGCAGTAATCAACTTCCGATAACTGTAAATGCTAAAACCACTTACTATAAAGATGCAGATAATGATGGCTATGGTGACATTAGTAATTATATACTGGATTGTTCACAGCCTTCAGGATATGTAAGCAACTATACAGATTGCGATGATAACAATTCTAGCGTACATCAATCATTCGCATTCTACCTTGATGCAGATGGCGATAATTATGGATCAGGAAATCCGGTAATGCTTTGCGCAGTTGATTCAAATACTCCGCCTTCTGGTTACAGTATTAATAATTTCGATTGCGATGATAACAATGCAAATGTGTATCGATCATTTCCTTTTTATCTCGATGTAGATGGCGATGGTCATGGTACAGGCTCCCATGTATTTCTTTGTGCAGTAGATGCAAACACAGCACCTGCCGGTTATGCAGTGATACTTGGTGATAATTGCCCAAATACTTATAATCCGGACCAGGCAGACCTTGATTTTGATGGAGTCGGCGATGCATGTGATGCTTGTGTAGATCCTGATTTCGACGGTGTCTGCAATACAACAGATAATTGTAGTACAGTGTCAAACCCTGATCAGAAAGATACGGATGGTGATGGTGTGGGTGATGCCTGTGATGTGGATGATGATAATGATGGTGTAAATGACGAGCTTGATTGCGCTCCACTTGATAATACCAAATGGCAATCAGCAAGCGCCTATATTGATATAGATGGCGATGGTTATGATGCAGGTTCTGAAACGATATGCTATGGTGCATCGTTACCTGAAGGCTACTCGCTTACAACGAATGGAACAGATTGCAACGACAACGATGGAACTGTTCACACACCACAAACATATTATGCAGACAATGATGGTGATGGATTTGGAGATGCCAACAACAGCATCAGCGAATGCACATCAACAGCACCATCCGGTTATGTAACAGACAACACAGATTGCGATGATACAAAGTTGTTGTATGCAGACAGTGATGGTGATGGCTACGGCGCAGGTTCACCTGTTGCCTGTGGTGTAGATAATAATTCAGACTGCAATGATGCAGACGGAACAGTTCACGCACCACAAACCTATTATGCAGACAATGATGGTGATGGTTTTGGCGATGCCAACAACAGCATCAATGAATGTACCTCAACAGCACCATCCGGTTATGTAACAGACAACACAGATTGCGATGATACACAACTATTGTATGCAGACAGTGATGGTGATGGTTATGGCTCAGGTTCACCTGTTGCCTGTGGTGTAGATAATAACACAGATTGTAACGATGCAGATGGAACTGTTCATACACCACAAACATACTATGCAGATAATGATGGTGATGGTTTCGGCGATGCGAATAACAGTACCATCGCATGTTCATCAACAGCACCATCCGGTTATGTAGCGGATAATACAGATTGTGATGATACACAACTCTTGTATGCAGACAATGATGGTGATGGTTATGGTGCAGGCCCACAAGTCGCTTGTGGTGTAGATAATAGCACAGACTGCAATGATGCAGACGGAACAGTTCACACACCACAAACATACTATGCAGACAATGACGGTGATGGTTTTGGAGATGTCAACAACAGCATCAGCGAATGTTCATCCACACCACCTTCCGGCTACGTAACAGACAACACAGATTGCGATGACAGCAAACTCTTGTATGCAGACAATGATGGCGATAGTTATGGTGCAGGTTCATCCGTTGCATGCGGTGTAGATAATAACACAGACTGCAATGATGCAGACGGAACTGTTCACACACCACAAACATACTATGCAGACAATGACGGTGATGGTTTTGGAGATGTCAACAACAGCATCAGCGAATGCACATCCACACCACCTTCCGGCTACGTAACAGACAACACAGATTGCGATGACAGCAAACTCTTGTATGCAGACAATGATGGCGATGGTTATGGTGCAGGTTCATCCGTTGCATGCGGTGTAGATAATAACACAGATTGCAATGATGCCGACATAACTGTCCACGCACCACAAACCTATTATGCAGATAATGATGGTGATGGATTTGGTGATGCCAACAATAGTATCAGCGTATGCGCATCAACAGCACCTTCCGGCTATGTAACAGACAACACAGACTGTGACGATACAAAACTGTTGTACGCAGACAATGATGGAGACGGCTACGGTGCAGGCTCACCTGTTGCCTGTGGCGTAGATAATAACACAGACTGCAATGATGCAGACGGAACAGTTCATTCACCACAAACCTATTATGCAGACAATGACGGTGATGGTTTTGGAGATGCCAACAACAGCATCAGCGAATGTTCATCAACTCCGCCATCCGGTTATGTAACAGATAACACAGATTGCGATGACAGCAAACTCTTGTATGCAGACAATGATGGCGATGGCTATGGTGCAGGCTCATCAGTTGCATGTGGTGTAGATAATAACACAGACTGCAATGATGCAGACGGAACTGTTCATCCTGGCGCAGCAGAGATATGTGGTAATGGAATAGACGATAATTGTGATGGACATATTGATGAAGGATGCAATACGCCTGTTACAATTTCTATTGCCGATGCGTCCATTGTTGAAGGTAATAATGGCCTGAAGGCTATGAAATTCATTGTGAGCCTGAGTAAAGCAGCAACTCAAAAAGTCACGGTTAATTTTAGAACACAGAATGGCACCGCTCTTGCCGGTAGTGATTATGCTTTAACATTGGGATCAGTATCATTCAAAAAAGGCCTGACGCAGAAAGTAATCAAAATTATTATAAGCGGCGACAGGCAGGTTGAGCCCGATGAAACATTTACGGTAGAGCTTAGCAATCCAAAGAATGCAGCTATTGCAGACGGTACAGCAACCGGTACTATACTGAACGATGATTTCAGTTCATTAACCACAAGCCCCGAAATAACAACAGGGGATAATAAGCCGGTGAAGCCAAATTATACAGTAAAGATCTGGCCAAACCCGGTTCGTGATCTTCTAACCGTGCAATTGGTTGGCGTATCAAATGGCGAGGTAAGCCTGCAACTACAGGATATACAGGGAAGAGTATTAAAACAGGGAAAAGTAAAACCTTTCACAAAACTTGCCCAACAACAAATAGACGTTTCCGGTTTTGCAAATGGTGTTTATTTACTTGTAATAGTCAGTGATACAGGTGGCATACAATCGAAAAAAATTATTGTAGATCACTCACATTAGATATCTCATGCAACCGGGCAGTAATAATACTGCCCGGTTTGCTTTTGAAAAAAATCTAAAAATTTATGAGTATTAACTTTGTACTTTCTCATATTTGTTTATATATCCAGTAAATCATAAGTATTTAATTTATTCAGGTTAACTATCGTAGTATCGCCATCACCGCTCTCCTTATACATCTGTGCAAATTTTGCATTGAAAATAATTTCATCGTAAGTATAAGAAGTGCGTTGAAGAACAGTGCTTGAGTAACCATCATCATAGCCTCTCAATAAAACATAGAGCTCAAGATCTGCATTTCGCATATCTTCCAGGGTTAAGCCCTGTATGGGGCTTTCATCATTAATAGGATGCACAACAGTAAAGTTCATGGGCAGACTATCCACTCTTGTTCTTTCAAGTGGCAGGCTGTAAAATTTGTAAACACTTTTTCCGTTTTCTTCTTCCAGTATACTAAGGCTCACTTTTACTTCAACATCTGTAAGCGTATGATTGTCTTTAAACGAAACAAACCGGAACATTAAACCCCTTATATCTTTATAAGGACTAATTAACGCATGCTTTGTAAATTGTATATATGCCTTTGGTTTTGAAAAACGTCCATACAATAAACCTGTTACTAATGCAAAGAATAAAGAACCTGTCAATGCATCTGCAGCAGCGAAAAAGTTAGCCATGCCACCAACAGGATTTACTCTTCCGTAACCAACAGTACTGAATGTCTCCGTGCTAAAGAAAAACATTTCGCGGAAGATATCCCAGGTGCTTTTTGTTATCATTCCGGTGAACTCTGATGCGCCTACTATCCAGAAAATAAAGGTAAATATGAGGTTTATGAATATGAAAAAGATAACGATGATGCTTATGAATTTCCATGTTGGCAATGTTAGCATGGTATGAAACATGCTGAATCTTTCCCAGAAAGGAATACCTTCTTTTTTTACATTAAATGTGCCGTCTTTATTTACAAATCTGCCACCGTAGTTACCGCTATTACTGCTGAAACCCGTATCGTCATTGCTCTTCAAAAAAGGATTATGTTTTTTTCGTAATGCCATATAGTAAATGATTATTGCAGCGTAAAGTTATGCAGTACAAGAGTGCGACGCAAGGAACGTTGAATAAAGAGTAAAAGATTGGAACAAAATAAAAACTACAATGCTTCAGTTTGTTTTTTTATTTTTCTGCCAAGCAACATGAACCCAATACTGGTAATTAAACAAATGGCTGCAATGATCCACCATAATGCATTGTAATTTATGTTGGCTGCAACCTGGCTGCCCAATGTTGGTGCGGCTATTTGTGCTATGCTCCATGCAATGGTGTACATGGCTGCATACTGACCGCGGTTGTTAACTGTTGTTCTTGTTATCCAGAATGAATTCATGAAAGGCATAGAAAATATTTCTCCAACGGTGATGATGATCATGGAGATTATTGCAGACCATGCAGCAACAGGTAAAATGTTGATCAACGCATAACCAATGCCCACAAGCATTACACCGCGTTGTATAAAACCGGTAAGCGGTCTTGAACCTTCTAATTTAAAGATGAGCACCATTTCTATTAATACAATGATAAGACCATTAAGCGCCATAAGCATACCGATAAATTGTTCATTTAATAACCAGGATGTTTTGTAAAAAACAGGAAGTATTGTAAACAAATGAAAGAAGCATGTTGCAAACATGATCGTTAATACCAAAAATAAAACATAGATTGTATCTCTGTATGCTGGTTTTGTTATAGTGGTTTCTTTGTGCTCTATATGTTTGCTGCCACTCTTTACATAAGGCAATAATTTCAGTAACAAAATAGCTGCGGCAATGTTGGTACAGCCATCAACCCAAAACAGCAGATCGTAATTTACTGATGCAAGAAATCCTCCCAAAGCCCCGCCCACGGCCCATCCCAGGTTTATTGCCAAACGATTCAGCGAGTATGATCTTGTTCTGTTTTCTTCTTTGCTGTAAAAGGCAATGGCTGTTGCATTTGCCGGCCTGAAAGATTCATTACACACACTTAATGCAAATGCGCTTATACATAGTGATGTGTAAGTGTGCATGTAACCCGTAACAATAAACATTGTTCCGCCAAGTAACAACGATGAAATCTGCATGGGATAAAACCCAAACTTATCAGTGATTCTTCCGCCGATGAATGCACCAACAATAGCACCCACACCAAAAAGCCCCATTACAAATCCAGCCTGTGTAATACTAAAATGTAATTTTTGCGTGGCATAAATAGTCATGAACGGCACTACCATCGTACCGCTGCGGTTGATGAGCATTACAACCGAGAGGTACCATGTTTTACGCGATAAACCCGTGTACGCATTTTTATATAGTTGAACGGTAGATGCAAGCATAAAATGATTGCGAAATTATATGAAAGCAAAAATTAAGAGCCTGATTATTTTATTTCCGGTAATAGTATAGGATGAGTTTTTTGAACCCGGCATTTACGCTGCAATTGAGCATCGTTGCGTCGCACACTTGTACTCTTTATATTCTATTCAGCAGAAAGTAACCTTGTTCGTCATAAAAAAATTTCTTATAACGATAATAAATGGCTGTTTCATTGAACTATGCTTTCATAAATTTGTTCTTCTAAAAAATTAAAGTTTATGATTCCTGTAAATGCTTATGCAGCGCAAAGTTCAACAACACCCCTTGCACCATTTAATTTCGATAGAAGAGATGTTGGTCCTCATGATGTACAGGTGGAAATATTATACTGTGGCGTTTGTCATTCAGATATACACCAGGTAAAAGATGAATGGGGAGGGTCACTCTACCCGATGGTTCCCGGTCACGAGATTGTTGGTAAAGTTGTAGCCGTTGGTAATCATGTAAAGAAATTTAAAGTAGGGGATACAGCAGGTGTTGGTGTATTGGTTGATTCATGCCGTGTTTGTAAGCATTGTATGCAGGACCTGGAAAATTATTGTGTAGAAGGTATGACGCCGACTTACAATGGTAAAGAACGTGATGGCAAAACACTTGCACAGGGGGGGTACTCAACCCAGATAGTAGTTGATGAGAGATATGTATTGCATGTTTCAGATAAACTTGACCTGAAGGCTGTGGCGCCATTGCTTTGCGCAGGTATTACAACGTATTCGCCCCTTCGTTATACAGGCGTTACGAAAGGAATGAAAGTAGGTGTTATTGGTTTGGGTGGTTTAGGGCATATGGGTTTAAAATTCGCGGCATCTTTTGGTGCCGAAGTTAGTTTGCTTAGCACCTCGAAATCTAAAGAAGCTGATGCAAAAAGATTGGGTGCTCATAATTTTATTCTTACAAAAGATCCCGAACAAATGAAACAATATGCTAATTACTTTGATGTAATTCTGGATACTGTTTCTGCTAATCATGAATATGAAACTTATCTTGATCTGCTTGCACTAAACGGAAAGCTGATCGTTGTTGGTCTGCCACCTGAAGCTTCGAAACTTTCTGCATTTAAATTGTTGAACAATCGCAGAAGCATTATTGGTTCTATGATCGGTGGTATGAAAGAAACACAGGAAATGCTTGACTATTGCGCGGAACATAATATTGTTGCTGATGTTGAAATGATCAACATCGATTACATCAATGAAGCTTACGAAAGAATGATAAAGAATGATGTAAAGTATCGTTTTGTAATTGATATTGCCAGTTTGAAAAAATAATTTTTGCAGCAATAGGCAAAAAACAGCCCGGTAAATTTTTGCCGGGCTGTTTTTGTTTACGTTTCATTGATTTTTTTTCTTTTTTTTATTGTCTTTTTCGGAGAGCTCTTTTTCTGTATAAACCTTTCCTTCGTAACTGCTTTTCTTAATGTAAACAGTTATTATTTTAAACAGTTGGGGTCTTTCTTTTAATGTTGCAGTGATTATGACTGAATCTTTTGTATAACCGGAATCAATTATGAGGCTGTTACCTTCCCAGTGACCTGCATTACTTTCGAATTTAATTTGCTTATCAGTAAGCGGGATGTAATGGCCGTTGCTGAGTTTGCCGTCTACGTTAATATAATTGAAGGTACCTTTTTTCAGGCTGTCTGTATATAAGTGAAAAGCAATACTGTCTACCTGTTGGGAGCGAACTGCTGATGTAATGAATAAGAGGCTTATAATGTAAAGTTGTTTCAAAGTTTTTTTATTATAAAATCCAAAGTAATGCCATTTTCATGATTTGGGTTCTTTACAGATTATATTGAGAAAAATTTATGGAATTTAACGGTCAATAACTGGTTCGGAACCTGAAAGCTGCATAAAGATAAAGGCGTACAAGTGAGTGACACAAGCAAAGACGATAGCAGCACTACAGCCTGCTAATAAAAAATTTAAAGACTGAAAACATGTTTCCGGCCAGTTCCGTGTATTTCTATTACAAGGGAATAAAAAACTGATTTTATTTTGGTAAATATTAACTTCGGTAAAATATATAGCTTAGGCAACCGCCGCAGGCATCATGCGTATTATACCTATAAATACAAAAATTGAACATTACGAACCTGAAGTATTGAAGCAGATCATCCGGGGTTGTAAGCGTTTTGATCAGCGGAGCCAGAAAGCTTTTTACGAAAAATTTTATGGGTTTGCCTTAAAAGTTGTTTTTAGGTACATCTACAGATACGACCGTTCTATAGATACAGTGAATGATGGTTTTGTAAAAATATTTAAGAACATAGGAACTTTTGAATGTAATAATGACAAAGATTTTGAGAAGATATTGTTTGGGTGGATAAGGCGTATAATGGTGAATACAGCAATAGATGAATTAAGAAGAAATAATATGATGCCGGAAATAGGTGGGATGCCTGATCATATATGGGATGAACCTGATAAAAGTACAGCAGCAGACCAGTTGTTGCTTTATAAAGAACTGGTAAATGAAATTAAGAAACTGCCTCCTTCATATCGTGCCGTATTTAACATGTTTGTGATAGATGGATTAAGTCACCAGGAAATTGCTGCTGTTTTGGGTATATCTACGGGCACCTCAAAATCAAGCCTTTCAAAAGCAAGGGCGCAGTTACAAAAAATCTTACAAAAAAATTCAGCCCAGGCAGCCTATGCCGCAAATAAATGAAAATATTGACGAACTGTTCCGTAAAGCAGCGGAAGACTATCCTTTAAAAACAGGCGTACCTGATTGGGAAGATATGCGCAAAAAGCTGTCATCAAAAAATGCAGCAGCCGGTAACAGTTTTCGTTTACAGTTACTTCAGCAATCTGTAGCAGTAATTTTATTTTTGCTTGTTCCATTTGTCATTGCCAATTATAGTTTTAAACAAAACGAAATCATTATTAACAATAATAGTGAGCATGATTCAAACCATGGAAAGGAAGCTTTATTATCTGCGACGTCATCTGAACGTGTTGTAAACAACCTGCAGCAAGATGAACAACGGTTTTCTGTAAAGAATATATTCAATGGCAGGCATGTTGTTTACCAGGCCGGCAGTGTCGGGCAGAACATTATTACAAAGGCCAATACACAAAAAGACTTGTCTCTGGTTTTTATAAATAGTCCGGTAAACATAACTTCAACGATAATGCCACAGATGGAGTTAAATGCAAAAAGCACTATGGATATTATAAACACGTCTGATGAAATGATCAATACCAAAAAACAGGCGGTTATTGAAAGCAGCAACAAAAAAAGAATGTTCAATATTACACTTTCAAAGCCCAAAAATTTGTATGCAGGTTTTATGGTATCGCCAGAATTATCAAATGTAAAACAACAAGCATTTGAAAAGCCTGGTCTAAATTTTGGATTTCTTATGGGGTATAATTTTAGTAGCAGACTGCAGGCTGAAGTTGCCGTTATAAAGGCCCGCAAATATTATCACACCGATGGCAAGTATGCAGAGCCAAATAGTATAAGGCACGATGAATCTCAGATCACCGGCATTAACGTGTTTTGTAGTGTAACAGAAATACCGGTTACTGTTCATTATACGTTCAATGATAATGGCAATTCCAAATTTTTTGCATCTGCGGGCACTGTTTCTAACATTGTGCATAGAGAACGATACAACTATGAATATAAAAAAAACGGTGAAGAAAGAGATGGATTTAAAAAGTATAACAAATCTGTAGAAAATCTTTTTTCAAATATACAGTTGAGTGCAGGCTATGAGAAAAAAATTGGTGCTATAGGTACCATACGTATAGAGCCCTATTATCGCATACCGTTGAATGGAATTGGAAGAAGTAATTTACCTGTAACAAGCACTGGCATAAACATAGGACTTATAAAATATTTTAAATAGTACACATAAAGATGGTTCTTCCCTAAACAGAAAGCCATAAGAGATGCCAATGTGGATACCTTTAAGATATTTAATTGCCCTGCTTTATAGCAGGGCAATTTTATTATATATTTTCTTTCTTAAAAAATAGATGAACCCAACATTTGTTTTTTAATCAGACTTCTGTTGCGTCGCACAATTATACGCTTTGTAATATATTGAGCCTTGAAGAATTACTGTGAACGAAACTTATACTTATCAATTCTTTTCGTTTAGTGTTTTACCCTGTGATGAAATTGCTTTCCAGTATCCATTTTTATTTATCCATCGGCATAAAATCTTGTCCACTTTTCTGCAGGCTTACCTATACTTTTTTATATGTATAGAGCCTTACTGAGTTTCCTCTACCACAATCCGGTGAGGAAGAAATAGATCGGCTTATGGAAATATTATTTGCATAGCGGTATACTTATTTTAACCCTGGCCATGTATTGTTTTTCTTTGTTCATCAGCGTACAACAGGTGTTCGTTATCGTACACCTGTTTTTGTTTTTTGTAATGCGCAGTACTGAAAAACAATTAGTTGCATATTGGCACAGCCGTTGGGAATTTGTGTACGGTAGGAGCGTTGTGCTTCGTTGATGAATAATGATAAGAACGTACAAGTGAGTGACACAACATAGCCCAACAGCATTACAAATGCTCATTACATAAAACACTTTTCATGATCAGCAGTTATTTTAAAATCGCCTGGAGAAATTTTAAGAACAACAAGATTTTCTCTTTTATCAACATCATTGGATTATCTGTTGGGCTGGCTTGTTGCATGATGATAACACTTTATATTATCAATGAAACAAGCTATGACAAGCAGCAGCCAAACGCTGATAATATATATCAACTGGCAACCATTTTTGTACAGCAGGGCCAGGAACACAAAATGCCCAACACGCCTGCACCAATGGCGCAGGCTATGCAGCTTGAATTTCCTGAAGTGCAGCAGACAACAAGGTTAATGGGACTTTTTGCAGAAGATAAAACCCTGCTGCAGTATAACGAAACCGGTGGAAATACAAAATCATTTTATGAAACAAAAGGCTTTCTTACAGATTCTACTTTCTTCAGGATGTTCAGTTACAATTTTATTGAAGGCAGCCCGGCATCTGCATTGAGCAAACCAAATACAGTTGTGTTATCTGAAGAGATCGCTCATAAACTATTTGGCAACCAACCTGCATTAAATAAAGTAATACATATCAGCAGCAGCACTAACGGAGACCATGATTTTGCGATCACAGGTGTGTACAGACCTTCAGATAGACCTTCGCATATTGATGGCAGATTTTTTATGTCGATGACCGGTGGATCTATTGAGCAATATATAAAAGAGTCGGGTACCAGTTTTGCAACGAATAACATGTTCTTTACTTACCTGCAATTAAAACCAGGCACAGATGCAAAAAAATTAGCGGCAAAATTTCCGGCCTTTATTGATAAGTATGCGGGTAAAGACCTGAAGGCAATGGGCTTTGATAAAAAACAATTTCTTGTAAGGTTAAAAGACATTCATCTTTATTCTGGTATGGATCAGAATGTAACGGCATCAGGCAGCGTTACTTATTTATATATACTTGCTTCCATTGCATTGTTTACACTACTCATTGCATGTATCAACTTTATGAATCTTTCTACAGCACGTTCTTCAAAACGATCAGCAGAAGTTGGGATAAGAAAAGTTTTAGGTGCAGAGAAAAATTCATTGATACGTCAGTTTCTTGGTGAGTCTGTATTTATGAGTGTGCTTGCTTTTGTGTTTGCCTTTGGTATTACAGAATTATTGTTGCCTGCATTTAATACAATTGCAGATAAACATCTTTCATTGTCTTTGCCTGCTGATCTCACTGTAATACTTGCCTTCTTTGCTTTGTCATTGATCACAGGTTTGCTGGCTGGTAGTTACCCTGCATTTTATTTATCTTCTTTCAAGCCTATTAAAGTATTGAAAGGAAGATTTTCTAATTCACTGGCGGCAGTTTCATTAAGAAAGGGCCTTGTTGTATTTCAGTTTATTATTTCTGTAGTGCTTATTATTGCTTCAGTTGTTATTGCCAGCCAGATGCAATACCTGCGTTCTGCTGATCTTGGTTTTGATAAAGACAGGCAGATCATTATTCCATTGCGCAGTGAAAATGCAAAGAATATTTATACTGCATTTAAGGCAGAAATAAACAAGCAGCCACAGGTGCAATCAGTAGGCGCATCGCAATATTATCCAGGCATATTTAATCCAGCAGATAATCTTTTATACAGAGAAGGGCAAACCATGAATGATGCAAAACGCACACGTATGAACTGGGTAGATGTTGGATATCTTCAAACACTCAATGTAAAACCGGTTGCAGGCAGATTATTCTCAGAACAATTTGCTGCTGCTGATACAAATTACCGGATGATATTAAATGAAAGCGCCATCAAAGAAATTGGTTTTGCTTCCCCACAGCAATCTATTGGTAAGAAAGTATATTTTGATTATAAAGACAGGAACTATGGTTTTGAAATAATTGGTGTGGTAAAAGATTTTCATTTTGAAGACCTGCATTTGCCGATAACACCTTATGGGTTTCAGCTTAATAATGAATCACGGTATAATTACATAATCGTGCACGCAAAGGCCGGAGATATAAGTAAAGCAATTTCTTCTATTCAAAATAGCTGGCATAAACTTAATCCGTCAGAGCCATTTGAGTATAGTTTTCTTGATGATGATTTTCAAAAAAATTATTCTGCAGAAAACAGGCTCTCTGGTATTGTTACCTACTTTACCTGCATTGCTATTTTTATTTCATGTCTTGGTTTGTTTGGCCTGGCCACATTCAGTGCAGAACAACGCATCAAAGAAATTGGTGTACGAAAAGTATTAGGAGCAAGCACTGCAGGCATTGTAACATTACTCTCAAAAGATTTTTTAAAGCTTGTAGCAGTAGCTATAGTTATTGCGTCGCCTATTGCATGGTTTGTTATGAATAAATGGCTGCAGGATTTTGCTTATCGCACCAACATTAGCTGGACAGTGTTTTTGATAACAACGGTCGCAGCGTTATTGATTGCATTAATTACAATAAGCTTCCAGGCAATAAGAGCAGCACTTATGAACCCGGTTAAAAGCTTGAGGACAGAATAAAAAATGTGCGGATGTGAAAATGAGGAAGATTTTTATGAGCCGGACTTGTGAACATACATTAAGCTTTTGTTGCGTCGCACACTTGTACTGGATTGCATTGAGCAACAAGTGAAGAGTAAATATTATGTTTTGACTTTTTACCTTTCGCTTTTCATCTGATAAATTTAGTTCAGAAAGTACAAGTGAGTGACACAACAGGCGATGAGGAGAGATATAATAGCCGACAAATAATTTTTATACAATGTATTAAATACAAAATATGTTTCAGAATTATCTAAAAATAGCCTTGCGTAATCTTAAGCGAAATAAGACTTATGCTTTGCTGAATGTACTTGGGCTTACAGTTGGTATTGGTGCATGCCTGCTGGTATTTTTAGTGATACAGTATGAAACAAGTTTTGATAATTTTCATAACAACAAAGAAAATATTTACCGTATAGGCTCTGAGTTTCATAACCAGGATGGTGTTTCTTATTCCTCAGGCGTTGCATTTCCTGTAGGCGCTGCATTGCGTGTTGATTTTCCACAGATAAAACAAGTAGCATCGATTTTGAAATCGGGTGGCGACCAGGTTACTATTGAAGATGCAACAGGCAAAACGTTGAAGAAATTCAGCGAGCCTGAACTTTATTTTGCAGAGCCCTCTTTTTTCTCCATGTTTAATTTTCCTTTTCTTGCAGGCAGTGCAAAATCTTTGAGTGAACCCAATACTGTTGTGTTATCTCAGGCTATAGCTGAAAAATATTTTGGTGACTGGAAGACTGCGGTGGGTAAAACAATTAAGTACCAGAACAAAGATATTTTTAAAGTAACAGGCGTTATAAAAAATGCACCGGCTAATACAGACTTCCCACTCGAAGTTGTGATCTCTTATATAACTTATACGAATGCAAATAAAGAAAGGCTTACAGATTGGGTAAGTACTTATGGCCAGCATTCAACTTTTGTAGAATTACCTCAGGAATTTACTGCAGCAAAATTAAATGCGGCATTACCAGCGTTTACAAAGAAGCATAAGCCTGATGAATATTCAAAAGATGGTTATATCGCACAACCCTTAACAGAAATACATTTTGATGATCGTTTTGGTAATTACAGGGGGCAAACTTTTAGCAAAGAACTGATAACTGCTTTACTGCTTATTGGTATTTTCCTGATCGTAGTTGCCTGTGTGAACTTTATAAATCTTGCAACTGCACAGGCTGTTAATCGGTCTAAAGAAGTAGGTGTACGAAAAGTGTTGGGCAGCAGCCGCAAACAACTTGCTTTCCAGTTCTTAAGTGAGACGGCTATTATCACAATCTTTGCATTATTGGCTGCTATTGCAGTTGCAGCGGCAACTTTGCCTTTTCTAAACAAGTTGCTTGAAACAAAAATGATTTTAAGTTTTGCAGATGATCCTGTGCTGTTATTGTTTTTGTTCGTTGTGGCTATTCTTGTCATTGTTTTATCAGGTTTATATCCTGCGATGATATTGTCAGGTTTTAATCCAATCACGGCTTTGAAAAGCAAGATCACTTCTAAGATGGCAGGTGGTATTTCTCTAAGGAGAGGATTAGTGATATTACAATTTACTATTGCCCATGTTTTGATCATAGGCACATTGATAGTAGTAAGCCAGGCAGATTATTTCCGCAACGCCTCATTGGGCTTTGATAAAGCTGCGATCATTAATGTGTACATTCCCGGGGATAGTTTGAGCCGTTCAAAAATTGATTACCTAAACAACCAGCTATCTAAAAATAGCAATGTAGAATCTGTTTCGTTCAGTTTTGCAAGCCCTTCAGATAATAGTAACTGGCAAAGCGATTTTAAGTATGATCATGCTGCAAGGAGCACGGATTTCAGCGCCAACCTTAAATGGGCCGATGAAAATTATTTCAAGCTGTATGGCCTTGAATTTGTTGCGGGCAGGCCTTATTATCCAAGCGATACAGTAAGAGAATTTGTGGTAAATGAAACCCTTTTAAGAAAGCTTGGTATTACAAACCCCAAAGATGCTATTGGTAAGCAAATAGATTTCTGGGATGGCGGGCATGTTGCCAATATAGTTGGTGTAGTAAAAGATTTTAATGCTTATTCTTTAAAAGAACCAATGGCACCTGTAGTGTTGAGTACCTGGAAAGATGTGTATCAAATGGCCAGTATAAAAATAAAGCCCGGTAAAGAAAAAGAAACACTTGCTGCAGTTGAAAAAATATGGAATGAGATTTATCCCAGTTATGTGTACTCTTATCAATTCCTCGACGAAAAGATTGCAGGATTTTACAAACAGGAAAACCAGTTGGCAGAATTGTATCAACTCTTTGCGGGTATTGCCATATTTATTTCCTGTCTTGGTTTATATGGATTGATCTCTTTCATGGTTGTACAACGTACCAAAGAAGTAGGTATCCGCAAAGTGCTTGGCGCATCTGTAAGTAATATTATTTTTCTTTTATCTAAAGAGTTTACCATATTGATCCTGATTGCATTTGCAGTAGCAGCGCCGCTTGCTTGGTATTTCATGCATCAATGGCTGCAGGATTATACATACAGAATTACACCGGGTATTGGCATATTTTTATCGGCTATTCTTGCTTCTGTTGTTATTGCATGGATCACTGTAGGATATCGTGCTATTAAAGCAGCTATTGCAAACCCCGTTAAAAGTTTACGAACAGAATAATAAGTAGCAAGTATACAAATGTGTAAGTGTAAAACTAAAGAAGAATTTTTTTGAGCCGGGCAGAAGAGAAAATAAGTTAAGCTTTGGTTGCGTCGCACTCTTGTACGCCTGTACTATTTTGAACGAATGCTCATATAGTTAATAAGAAAACTAATTATACAGTATCAGAATACTATGGTGTAGGTAAGTTCACCGCATCTATTGAATGAACGACTCCATTAGAACCTTGCCTGTCACGGGATAAGATCTTAGCGCCATTTATTCGTACTACGCCGTCTTTTACTGTTACAGCTAATTCTTTGCCGTTCACTGTTTGTAATTTCTGACCGTCTTTAAAATCTTTCAATAATTTTTTTCCGGTTATTACATGATAAGTGAGTATATCTGAAAGTTTGCTGTTGTTAGTACTCTGCTTTATCATGTTGTCAAAAGTATCTGGCAGAGTAAGATTGCCAAAAGCAAGATTAACCGGCGCAAGAATAGTAAACGGACCAATGCCATTTAATGTTTCTTCCAGGTTAGAAGCTTTCAGGCCTTTGATTAAAGTGCTTAGATTTCTGTCTGCATTTGCTAATTGTAAAATGGTTGACATGCTTTAAAAAGTTTTTTTAACGCAGAATTACCTGCAAAAAGAGTTAGCGCAATATGTGTTTTGCATACTCTTGATATATAAGTGCAATAACCTTCATAAATAAAAAAAGAGCCTGTAATCAGGCTCTTTTCAATTTATTTACCATCTCTTATTGCTCGTTCTTGCAGGTCTTTCCTTTGCTATTGATACAGAAAGTGCCCTACCTTCAATTTCCTTGTTATTAAGGCCTTTGATAGCTTCTTTGGCTTCTGCATCAGATTCCATTTCTACAAATCCAAAACCACGGCTCTTATTGGTTTCCCTGTCAGTTATAACCTTGGCAGACGAAACGCTTCCGTATTCAGCGAATAATTTTTTTAAGTCCTCATCCTGTGTATGAAAACTCAGGTTTGCAACATACATGTTCATAAAACAAAAAGTTTAAAATAAAACAATAGAAATACCTGTGATAAAGAATTGCAGCAAAAAGTAGAGAGAAGTTTAATTGTTACGAATGAAGATGTGTAAGAATTGAGACCGATCAGGACTGAATGTTGAAACTGCTTTTATTCACTTCACAAAAGTACGCTATTAATTACCAAATGAAGTAATTCTTTCTTTGTATTACAATGGCAGCCTGTTAAATCTGGTTTCCGAACCATCTTTATTTGATCATGGCTTTATAAAATAGTTTGCAGAAATATAATTACATTTAATAATTACATGTCATATCTAAAAATTATAAAGCCACATCAATATGAACAGAAATAAATTTCTTTCACTTACAGGACTTTCTTTTATAGGGTCTCTCTTCTTTTCATCAAGAAAAAAGGAAGTAGCCGATTTGCTAACGGCTTGTAACGATCCCATTACACCACCTGTTCCTGTAGGACCTTATTATAAAGATGAAAAACTAAACCGCATTAATATTATCGAGGATAAAAAGGGTACACCAATAGATTACCTGTTTAAAGTGGAAGATAAAGATTGCAAGCCTATAGAAGGTGCAATCATAGATATATGGCAGTGTGATAATGATGGTCATTATTCCGACTTTGAAAATGAGCATACCATCAATCAAACATGGTTGCGTGGTTACCAGGTGACAAACAAAAATGGTGAATGCAGGTTCAAATCTGTTTTCCCTGGCTGGTACACCAACAGGATTACACATGTACATGCAAAGGTTCATATAAACAACCAGGATGTACTTATAACCAATTTCTTTTTTACAAAGGCAATTGAGAATGAAGTGTACAAAGACCCTATTTATAGTAAAGGCCCTAACCCCACAACACTTGCACAGGATTATGAATTAAGGGTTGATAAAGACACTAAACGTCACGATACACTATTAATGAATGTTACGAAAGATAAGAACGGCAATCTCATTGGATCATACAAGATCGCTATTGCATAACAGCATAATATTTTTATGAATCAGGCTATATAACATAGATGAAGCTTTAGTTGCGTCGCACTCTTGTGCTAATGAATATATGTCAACGGTGAAAAGCCAAAAGTGAGAAGTGAAATTAATTTTCGATTTGCGTTTTAAACTTTTACTTTTGACTCGCTCCATAAAATTCCAAACGTACAAGTGAGTGACACAACGAAGGTGCTATGAAATACCACTGTTCGAAAACAAAAAAATTATTGTATTAATATTTTGCCCATAAAAACTTTTATGCCCTCAGAGTAGATGACTACAAAATACATTCCTTTTGCAAAATAGCTTACATTAATATCTGTTCGTGTTCCGTTAAGGCTTTGCTGCAAGATTTTGTGACCTGCGATATCATATATATTTACAACATTAGTGGAAAAATTATTTGACAGAATAGTTAGGTTTTGCCCTTGCGGAACCGGGTTGGGCAACAGCACATAATCATTAGAGGCTGTAAAGTATACCTCAGCTTCCGTGCTATTGATAGTTGTACCATTGTTAAGTGTAATTACTACCCTGAATGTATTAATGCCTGCATGCAGTGTATTTGCTTCATAGTTATTTTGTTCACTGGTAACCGGTTCGATAGTTTGTATCGTTTGCCATCCATTGGCAGTGAGTTGTTGAAACTGTATATTTTTTACATTGAAGATAGTTCCGAGACTTAATTGTAATTGTGCCGTTTTGTTTGCGGTAATATCAGCCAAAAAATTACTGATATAGCAACCGGCGCCCTGGTTATTGTAATTAAAAGTATAGCTGTTTACGCCAGTGTATCCATTTTGTAAAATTGCAGTGACTGCTAAGTATGGCGAAACATTATTAGAGATAATGATGCTGGTATCTGTTGTTGTTGTAAGGGGTTGTAAATATTTATCGCCGAGCGTATAAACAAGATATTTGGTTACACCGGGTGCTTTGTTCCAAAAGATAAGCGTAGAATCATCGCATTTGAATCCTACCCGGGGAAATAATTGTTTGGAAAAATTAAAGGTATCTGAAGTATATACATTGCTTCCGATGGTCATCCGGGCAATAGCTGTAGTAAATGTATCAGGAGTTATCCATTTCAAATAGTTTTTATCAAGATCAACTGTAGTATTTATCAACTGCCAGTTTGCACCTTTATCAATACTGTATTCCAGTTTGCCTGTTGTATTATTTGCGTAGGTATTTTTCCAGCGAAAGATACTATTGCCAGCAGAAGTAAAATGATCTTTTGCAGCTGGGGATATAAAATAAAAGGTATCCGCAGCGTCCCACCTGTAAGCAATATAAAATTCCTGTGAGCTGCCTGAAAGAATATTATAACCGTTTACGTGGATGGTATAATTGCCATTGGCCGGGTTATCAATTGTTATTTGCTCAACAACATTCAGGCTATCTCTTTTTCTTTTAGCATTTTGGTTAAGAGAATCTTTATCTGCAGCACTGTTTAATACCCATGGTAACCATGTAGTACTTTGTTTTTGTAATTGCAGGTCAAGATCATTAATTATAGCTGTAAATGCATTAGACTGAGCGGCAGGATCGGTCCATACCAATGTTACCTTCAGATTTTTTGCATTTGATGGAACGTTGATCGTAAAATCTTTTGTTTCAGCATCTGCTATAGAGCCGGAAAAGTAGTTGCCGGACAAAACATCTTTTACTGCCTGGTAAGTATTTACATTTCCATATCCTGAATAATAATCAGGTCCGGGTTTATTGATATCGTCTGCACTGTTTATAATAATCGCTTTGGTAAGAGCATTTTTTGGTAATACAGATGCATGCGTTTGCGCATAAGCCGACTGTACTGCTAATACTGTTCCTGAAGTTATAGCTGCAGCTCCTGAACTGCCGTCATTCCCATATGCAACCAATTCTGGTTTTATACGCCCATCATAAGCAGGTCCTTTTGAACTTAATGCCGGGACTGCAAAAAAAGAATCAACAGAACCTACTGTAAGAATATTCTTAGCCATTTTAAAACTGCCGGTAATATTAGCAAAGCCTGTAATGTTTTTGTATGGGCTTCCGGCAGTTGTGTCAGCAGAAGTTCCGGAATTACCGGCAGAAAAAATATGTAACAGGGTTGGATTAGCTATCATACTTGCATCATAAGCGGCTGCATCACTGCCGTAAAAATTTTCTATACCCACACCATAAGAATGATTTTGTAATGAAATATTATATTGACTATAACTGTTGCCATCAGGTAATAAAGTAATAAAATCCGAAGAAGCAAGTGTTGCAGCAGGTGCGACACCTTTTCCCGTAAAGAATGAATTGCCGCCTCCCGCAACTAATGTTGCCATTGTAGTGGCATGAGAAGTATTTGTTGAACTGCCAAGACTGGTTTCTTTGTACCTGTTTTTAAAATCTATGTCTGTCGTATCAAACATGTTTTCTTTGATGGATGCGGTTAATCCATTGCCAGCAATGTTCGGATATTGAGCAAAGAATAAGTTGATATTATTGCTACTGTTATCATAATCATTGATAACTGTTTCTTCTTTTGCTATGGTTGAGCGTAAATCAACTGCATTTACTATTTCTGAAGGCAACAATACCTCTTTTACAAAAGCAATATTTGTTCTAATCCTGAAAAGATGGTACAATGGCTGACTTTTTATGATTGTTGCTTTTAAAGCATATTGAGTTATAAGCTTGCGAAAGGATGTGGTGTCTGTAGTTTCTACCAGAAAGATATATTCTTTATCTGCGAGTTTGTTTTGCTGTTGCAACAGGGCGGGAGAGAGTTTCCAGTTTGAGTTTGCAGCAAATGCTTTTTCTACTAATTCAGAGGTATAAAGGTTATGTTTTTCTTTGCCGCTTACAATAAACCACTCTCCTGATATTTGCCTTTTAATAGACCTATTGAACCTTTTTTTAAATGTAGAACTGGTTTCTGTTCGAACTTTTACGAGGAAAAAACTGCTGGAAGATGAATCGGCTAACTCTCTTTCCTGAAATTCATTGTCACTGAAAGTTATCTGTATAGCCTCATCTGTAGAGTCTGTTTTAGTCTTTTGAGAAAAAGCATTTACCGCGCAAAAAAGCAAACATAAAAATATCAGGCGCTTCATTTGGTTTGTTTGAATGTTGGATCAGGTTGGTTAAAATATCAATTCTGTTCCTGATATTATTTTTGTTTTGTCCCCGGCTTTAGAAAATAAATTGAACTTTTCTTGCGTCGCACTCGTCAGCTTATATATCATTTTTTGAACATAGATAAGCAATTTTAAAACATGCTGAATTCGTGCCTTCCCGAATAACTAAAAGGAACCGTGATGTAAATACCGGCCTTACCAACCCTAGTGGTACCCTTTACTTCCAAAAGCAGTTCCTTGGTAAAAATTGAAGTGAGGGTATTCTTAAAAAGGTTCTTCATATTCACATCCATTTTGGAGGGCACAACAAATTCCGATTTTTTGGCAATATGCATGGTAGTGTCTAGTTTGTACTTGCCAAGGTAATTGTGTTCCACATAAACATCGCAGTCAATATTCTTCAGGTCTACCCCAAAATTGTTGGGATTAAAATAAACAAGGTCCATACTTATAGCCGACTGCTCGAACCCCAGGCTGTCTACTTTAAAATTTCTCAAATCGCGATATTCAAAACTTTCAGGCTTTTTGCAACTATCAAAGACCAATAACAGGAGCAGGATGGGGGCAAGAATTTTCATGAAATTATTTGCATGCAAAATAATCAGAAAGATCAATTGAGCCGAAAAAGTATTTCTTATTAACGTACTTTTATCTGCTATTAAATTTAGGTTTTTGAGTTTTGAGTGATAATATTTGTAGACTACATATTTTAGTTTTTAAATAAAATATTTAATATATTTAAAATCATACACTTAAATATTTTATTGAGTATTTAAATAAATATAAATAATATGAAAAAATGCTTGTTTTGATATTGAATAACGATTTTTTAAAATTAATTTAAATAATTAATGAAAAATGGTTTAATAATTGAAAATCAATATTTTCCAATTATTAATTGGTTTAAATATTCGTTTCAGGAAAAATATATCATTTTAGATGGATGTGAGGCGTATAAAAAAATGAGCTTTCGCAACAGGATGGTCGTTTGCGGAAGCAACGGACTGATTTCATTGTCTGTTCCTATCGAGTCAGGAAGGCGGCAAAAAGCCCCTTTTAAGGACGTCCGGATTTCTTACAGGGAAAAGTGGATGACAAATCACTGGCGCACTATTTTTTCGTGTTATGGTAAATCGCCGTTTTTCGATTATTATAGCCACGAGGTAGAAAAGCTTCTTTACGAGAAGCATATTTACTTATTTGATCTAAACCTGGCTGCAGTAGAATGGCTAAAAACAGTGCTTCATTTTCCAGCGGAAATTATTGTTGTTGACTTCGATAATGCTGCTGATTATAATAGTGTTGCAGATGATATCTCAGATAAATGGCGACCTAATAATTTTCAGCAGGAAGATATTTTTATTCAATACCCCCAGGTTTTTCAAGACAGAATTGGTTTTCAGCCAAACCTGAGTATCTTGGATATGCTTTTTAATATGGGGCCATCTGCTATGGATCTTTTAAAGTATTGATGTTTTTGCCTCAGTAAAGGTCAAAGCGTTGAAGAGTGCGACGCAACCAATGCCCAAAAACTATTTTTTGCCGGGCTCAAAAAGCTTAATTCTCGAATTTTAAAAAATTGATTTTCAAACCAAAAATGCTTTTCAATTATTTCAAAGCACTAAAACTGTAATTTTATTGCGCATGAAAATTCGAACCATTCTAACTGTGTTGCTTATTTTTTATTATGTTATCCTTTGCGCACAGCAACGGCCATATTATACTCAATACATACTTAATAATTATATTATTAACCCAGCTGTAGCAGGCATAGAAAATTACTGGGATGTAAAAGCAAGTCACCGCCACCAATGGGTTGGTCTAAACGGTGCACCTGTAACTACCTACTTTACCATCCAGGGGCCGTTGACCAAAAATTCGTCGGGAAGGGCAAACCCAACAACTTTTCACCCTCCCGGAGAAAATCCGCGTGGCCATATTTTTATGGAAGAATATAAATCTACCGATCCGCATCATGGTTTAGGATTTACAGTCTTAAACGACAAAACGGGTCCTATCAATCGTTTTTCTCTTTACGGAAGTTATGCTTACCATTTGCCATTAAATGACCGTGTAAGTATGAGTGCGGGTGCTTCGCTCGGCATTCAAAATGTTAGCCTTAAAACAGATGAACTTGATTTTGGCACCGCTTACCCTGTAGACCCGGTTGTGGCAGGCAGTGCATATATTAATAATGTAAAGCCAGATATCAGTATTGGAATTATGGCCTACAGCGCAGAATGGTTTGCAGGGCTTGGTGTTCACCAGATCATTGCTTCAAAGATTGGTTTCAATGATGGCAAACTTGGTGGCGATAGTGTAACAATCATAAATGGCAAGCTTGTGCCACATATGTTTTTACAAGCAGGTTACAGGTTGTTATTGGGTGAGGATCTAAGTTTGCTTCCTTCAATAACTGCGAAATATGTAAATCCTGTGCCTTTAAGCTTTGATATTAATTTAAAACTTCAATACCGCGACCTTATGTGGGTGGGGGTGTCTGCCCGGCCTGATGATGGGTTTGCTGCAATGTTTGGTGTAAATATCAATAGCAGTATTAACGTTGGCTACTCATACGATTATACAACATCTTTGCTTAATACAGTAAGTAAAGGCACACACGAAATTGTGGTAGGCTTTTTACTCGGCAATAAATATGGTGATTGGTGCCCTAGAAATGTGTGGTAGAATCAATAGCACAATTATGAGCCGGGCATTAGTACTACTGGCATCACCTGTTGCGTCGCACTCTTTTTACTTCCATCCGGTATTCAACATTTTATACAATTACTTTTTCAGTAACAATTTCCTTTATTAAGTTTGATCAAATTATTGTATGGATATACCTGTTATAAAGACTTATTGCGACTACGTAAAAACACTCGGTAGCGATAATGTTCATAAACTTTACCACGATAATGAATATGGTTTCCCACTGCAAAGCGATGATGAACTTTTTGCAAGGCTGGTATTGGAAATAAACCAGGCGGGCTTAAGCTGGGATACAATTTTGAAAAAGAAAGAAAACTTTTTTAAAGCCTACGATAATTTTGAAATAAAGAAAGTTGCCAAATACAGTGATAAACATATAGAAAGACTTTTAAATGATGCAGGTATTATACGCAATCGCTTAAAAGTGCATGCTGCTATTGAAAATGCCAAAAGGATATTGCAACTGCAAAAAGAGTTTGGTTCCTTCAAAAAATGGATAGAACATCATCATCCGTTGATAAAAGAAGATTGGGTAAAACTTTTTAAAAAGCATTTCAAATTTACAGGCGGCGAAATTGTAAATGAATTCCTAATGAGTACGGGGTATCTGCCAGGCGCACATGTTGAAACCTGCCCTGTTTATAGAAAAGCTGCTAAGCAAAAGCCCAGGTGGATGGAGAAATAAATGCTCATTGCCAGTCCCACAATACTACATTCCATTCGTCCATTGCGTCTTTGTAAGAATAAATGGTTTTAAAACCAACTTTTTCGTGCGCCCTTATAGATCGGTAGTTACTGACAGAAATTTCTGTAACCACAAAATCAAACATGTTTTTAAAAACAGTTTTGTGGTGTTGATAGAGCATATCAAAAACACCTTTTCCTCGGTAATCTTTATCTACACAAACCTGTCCCATTACGTAATAGCGGTAATCAGACAGTTTTTTATTATTATATATTATGGCCTCCAGGTTATTGATCATCGTTGCAAGATCTTTATGAAAAGCCTTTGCTTCTTTTAATGCCACAAGGGCATACCCCGCAAGTTTATCGTCATCTTTAGCTATAATGCTGGGATGCAGTTTGTGCATTTGCTTAAGTAATTCATAAGAATATTCCCAGGAAATAAAACCTTCTTTTCGCTTTTCAATTTCGGGAACATTCATTCTATGATTTTCGTGTGAAAGCTCCACGATCTGTTTTAGTTCATCATCTGTTTTTACTATAGTCGCGTTCATTAAATTAGATTTATATCTATTTTCCTCAAATAGCAAAATAGTAGATAGTTGAAATAAAGTGGTGCTGATTTTTCGCTTATTTATTAAGATCCAATTTTATCCAATAAATATCATCCAAACCATTACCTGTGGAGCCTAATAAAGTTTTCAATGTTGCATAATCCTGTTTACCATGAAGAGATAATTCTTTAGCTGACCTGTTCGAAGTAAAAAATAATATTTTTTTATCCCAGCTTATAAAAGGACAATAATCCAGATCTGCGGAATTTATTCCTTTTGGTAGATGTTCCGCAGGTAACCAGTTTCCATTTGAATCTTTTCTTGAAATGTACAGATCGCCTCTGCCCATATCATCTTTTCTGCCATAACCTGTAAATAAAATATATTTTCCATCCGGATCTACAAATGCATTGAATTCATAACCCGCACTATTGATTGCTTCAGGTAAGCTAACAGGCTTTTCATACATACTATTTTTGTATGTACACATTACAATGTCTTCTTTGCCTTTTCCGTATTCAGCTTCTACAGTAAAATAGAGATCGCCGTTTTTTGTTAATGAAGGATAGAATTCATCTTTATCAGAATTAACTATAGAACCCAAATGTTCAGGAGCATCCCAACTATTATTTGTTTTAATTACTTTCCAGATATCAAAATCGTTTGTAGAATCCTGCTCACTTGTTGGCCTGTCTGAAGAAAAGAAAATTGTTTTTCCATCTGTTGTAAAGGTTGCTTCAAGATCACGATACATTCCAGAGAATGGAGCAACTTCGGGTGCAGACCATTTGCCATTTTCTTTGTGCATATACAATATGGTACTGCTCGAAAATTTTTGCCCCTGTAAAGTGAAAAATATTTCATCACCGGAAGGGGAGATGGTGAAATCGCGGTTGCTTAAACCATCAGATAAAATTCCTTTTGCAAAAATCTTAGCTGTATCTGCGGGCAATTCTTTGCCTGGATATGTTACCTGTTGTGCCTTTAAAAGAATGTTGCAACAAAAAAGTATAATAGTTGTGAAAGTAAATTTTGATCTCATGAGTAAGAGTGTTTTTGTTTGTTGAATAAAGAACAGGACGTATAAGTGTGCGACGCAACAAAAGGTTAAGCTTATTTATTAGTCCGGTTCAAAAAAAATTTAGTAATAAAAGTATCAGGAATTATTTATTTAAACCGTTCATTCATCACTATCTATTTTCCGTTTATCATAGATGCTTGATGAACGGTTTCCGATAATATTTTAAAACTTCCGTTTGTCCAATTTTGCATTTTTAGCTTAAGTGCTAATGTTCATCTTAGCTCTACGAAATCGGACGTAGAATTAATCACCAAATACTGTTATGAAAAAAATATACCTGTTCATTGTCCCTGCTTTTATTGCTACAACTTCATTTGCGCAAACTATTGGAAAAATTTCCGGTAGTATTATCTCTTCTGATAAGAAAGTAATCGAGGCCGCGACTATATCATTGCTGAAAGCAAAAGACTCTTCTTTAATAAAAATGGAGGTTACAGATAAGAATGGGTTATTTGAATTTGAACACGTAAACAATGGTAACTATTTATTGAGCGCTGATGCAGTGGGGTATCAAAAGTCTTACACATCAATAGTTGTAAGTGATGACAAAAAATTAGTAAACGCAGATTTTGTAATGAGCAATGCATCAGCTTCTTTAGCAGGTGTGAGTGTAAAATCAACAAGGCCATTGATTGAAAATAAAATTGATAAAACGATTGTAAATGTCGAAGCATCGCCAACCAATACTGGTTTATCCGCATTAGAGGTTTTAGAAAAATCTCCGGGCATTACAGTTAATAATGATGGTGAGATAAGCTTGAAAGGAAAGCAGGGCGTGAAAATATTTATTGATGGTAAACCATCTTATCTATCCGGGCAGGATCTGACAAATTATCTGAAAAATCTTTCTTCCAATCAGCTTGACCAGATAGAAATAATGACGCAGCCTTCTGCAAAATATGATGCAGCAGGTAACACAGGCATCATTAATATCAAGACAAAAAAGAATGTAAACAATGGATTAAATGGCAGCTTTTCTACCAGCGCTATTATTGCAAAATATTTTAAGAATACTAATAATATCAATTTCAACTGGCGCAAAGGGAAGACTAATATTTATGGTATGTATGGAAATTCGTACTGGTTGGGGTTTAATGATATTTATATAAACAGGAGTTTAAGAGAAGGCAGGGATTCTGCATTTAACAGATATAGTGAGCAGCATACTTATGGAAAGTATAAAGGCTTGCCCCATAACTTTAAACTTGGTGCAGATTATTTTGCCGGCAAGAATACAACTGTTGGCGTGGCAATGACGAGTTATCTTGATAATGATCGTTTTACTTCTACAGGCACTGCGAATATTTATGATAGCCTGCATCGTTTTGTACAATACAATGATGCAAACTCAGAAACACACGATCCATGGACGAATGTTGGGTTTAATGTTAACCTGCAGCAGAAATTAGATACCTCTGGAAAAGAATTATCAGTAGATGCAGATTATATTTTATACAGAACAAAAGGCAAACAATATTCCAATAACTATTTGTACAACTCTGACGGAGACTTATCAGAAGACCCCTTTTTATTAAATGGTTACCTCCCTGCAAACATCGATATCTACAGCTTCAAAGCAGATTATAAGCAACCTTTAAAGAAAAATGCAACACTCGAAGCTGGCGTAAAATTCAGTTATGTAAAAACTGATAATGATGCACAATACACCATTTATGACGCTGGTACCGGTAAATGGGAAAATGATGAAACAAGAAGCAATCATTTTATTTATAAAGAAAACATCAATGCAGCTTATATCAATTTACAAAAACAAATAAAGAAATTTGGTATACAGCTCGGTTTACGTGCAGAACAAACCATAGCAGAAGGCAATCAGGTTTCAAAAGAGATTGCTTTTAAAAAGAATTATACCAAACTCTTTCCTACCACATATTTCAGTTATAATCTGAATGATAACAACACTTTTGGTTTGTCATATGGCAGAAGAATAGAAAGGCCGGGCTACCAGGATCTGAACCCGTTCCAGTACCAGCTTGATCGATATACGTATCGCCAGGGAAACCCGGATCTTCAGCCACAATTCAGTCATAACTTTGAACTAAGTTATAATTATAAAGGCGCCTTAAATATATCAGCAAACTATACAACTGTTTCAGATATCATTAATGATGTATTGATAACAAAACGTGAACCCGGCGATTCTAACTACACTACTTATCAAACCAAGCAAAATATAGCGTCCAATAAAAACATTGGTTTAGCCGTTAGTTATAATACAAAACTGGCGAAGTGGTGGTCAATAAACGTTTTCGCTAATGTATTCAATAACCATTACAAAGGAACTATTGACGGTGAGCAGATTGATCTTGGCCTTACTTCTTACACAGCCAATATGAGCAGTCAGTTTACGTTTAATAAAGGATGGTCTGCAGAGGCTAGTGGTTTTTACCGTGGCAAAAATTTAGAAAGCAGCGCCATTCTTTCATTACCGATGGGAATGTTTTCAGTAGGCGGCGGCAAAAAAATTTTGAAAGACAAAGGTTCCATCCGTCTCAATCTCCGCGATCCCTTTTATCTTATGAGTTTCAGGGGAAGCACCGATCTTAACAAAGGTTACACACAAATACATAGTTATTGGGATAACCGCAGGGCTATCATCTCGTTTACGTATCGTTTTGGCAAAGTAAATAATCCGGCTCCACGTCGTCATAATACAGGTGCCGATGACGAAAAGAGCCGCGTAAATACTGGTGGTCAGCAGTAAAATTTTTCTCATGTGCATTATAATTCCGGCCCCGGTTTCTACCGGGGCTTTTTATTTTATGCACTTAGCTGCGGTGCTGCTATTAAGGTTTTGTTGTGTCACTCACTTGTACATTCAGTAATTCTATTCAACAATTTAGCGTCTTACTGTTACATCAGTCAATGCACATTTGTATTTTTGCCGGCTATCAATTATCAATTATAAACTTTTTGCCATGCCATCATTTGATATTGCCAGTAAAGTTGATCTTCAAACTTTAGATAACGCAATCAACACTGTAAAGAAAGAGATCAGTAATCGTTTCGATTTTAAAGACTCGCATGTTTCCATAGAGCTCAATAAAAAAGACTATATCGTAAACATAGAAGTAGAAAGCGATATGAAAATGAAACAGGTCATTGATGTTATTATCAGCCGTGCTATAAAACAGGGCATCGATGGTAATGCCTTCAACTTTGAAAAAGATGCTTACCCCAGTGGTAAAGTGGTAAAGAAAGAAGTATCCGTAACCAATGGTTTAAAACAGGATGATGCAAAGAAGATCGTAAAGCTTATAAAAGATTCAGGTCTAAAAGTGCAGGCACAAATAATGGATGAGATAGTACGCGTAACTGCCAAAAAAATAGATGATCTGCAGGAAGTTATTGCCATGCTGAGAGGAGCTAACCTTGCCTTCCCGCTTCAGTTTACCAATATGAAATCGTAAATAAACGGGGGCAATTGTTGCCATAAGTTCCAAAAACCTGAAGTGTGCGACGCAACCAAAGATGCCATAGGAAACAGGATGTTGGGCGCATAATTGCTTTACTTTAAATTCAATTTGGTTTAAAACCTTCCCGAACTTATCTTTGCGCTCCAATTTTTAAATTGTACGGCAAAATCCGTGCAGCCTAAAATCATAAAAATGAAAAAAGGTCTCCATCCGGAAAGTTACAAATTTGTTGTTTTCAAAGACATGAGCAACGGTCATGCATTTCTTGGTCGTTCTACAGGCGGTTCCAAAGAAAAAATTAAATGGGAAGATGGTAATGAATACCCGCTGATAAAGCTGGAAATTTCGAATACATCGCATCCATTTTATACCGGTAAGAATGTACTGGTAGATACTGCGGGACGTATCGACAAATTCAAGAAGCGTTACGAAAAGAAAAAATAACCTTCTGATATTAAAATCCCTCCGCAGTAAAAAACGGGGGGATTTTGCTTTATATAATCCTTTAGCAAGCAACAACAACGATGAGCCAACTTACAAGTTACCCCAAAGAAAAAATTAAGATCCTGTTTTTGGAGAATATCAGCGACAAAGCTGTGCAGCACTTTAAGCAAAACGGTTATACCAATGTAAAAAAGATCGGCGGTGCACTAAGCGAAGAAGAATTGATAAAGGAAGTGAAAGATGTGCATTTGCTGGGTATTCGTTCCAAAACACAGATAACAGAGAAAGTTTTGGAAGCAGCAACCAAACTGCAGGCAATAGGCTGTTTCTGTATTGGTGTAAACCAGGTGAATTTAAAAGCAGCAACCAAAAAAGGAATTGTAGTTTTTAATGCTCCTTATAGTAATACCAGAAGTGTTGCAGAACTGGTGATTGGGCTCTCTATAATGTTGATACGCCGCATACCGGATAAGAACAAAGCTGCGCATGAAGGTCTTTGGAATAAAGAAGCAAAAGGCAGTTTTGAATTGCGCGGTAAAACGTTAGGTTTGGTAGGTTACGGAAATATTGGCAGCCAGGTAAGTGTACTTGCAGAAGCGCTTGGTATGAAAGTTTTATTTTATGATGTGGAAACCAAACTGCCTTTGGGTAATGCAGCTTCCTGCAGGAGCCTGAAAGAGCTTTTAAATGCTGCGGATATTGTTTCACTGCATGTACCTGAAACAGCACAAACAAAGAATCTTATTAATAAGGGCAATATCAAACATTTTAAGAAAGGCGCAATTCTTATTAATTATGCCAGGGGAGAAGTTGTTGATCTTGCTATATTGGCAAAAGCATTGAAGGAAGGCGAACTTGGAGGTGCAGCAATAGATGTATTTCCATGGGAACCTGAAAAAAATGGAGATAAATTTGAAACACCATTACAAGGATTAAGCAATGTGATTCTTACCCCACATATTGGTGGATCAACTGAAGAAGCACAGCAAAATATTGGTGATGATGTAAGTGCAAAACTTTTCAATTATCTCGAGAAAGGAATCACTTATGGCTCGCATACTGTGCCTGCAATCAGCCTGCCACCGGTAGAAGGTGCACATAGAATATTACATATTCACAAAAATGTACCGGGTGTATTGAGTGCAATTAATACAGAACTGGCAAGTCATCACATCAATATTGTTGGTCAGTATTTACAAACAAATAATGAAATTGGGTACGTGGTTTTAGATGTAGATAAGAAACTTTCCAAACAGGCTTTAGAATTATTGAGAGATGTGAAAGAAACGATTAAGGTGAGGATACTTTACTAAATAATTATTACAATAAAATATAAAGGACGCTTTTGGCGTCCTTTTATTATGTGGTATGATTTACCCATTTTCCACATGCCTTGTGATTTATTTAATCTACTTTTTCCGTAGTGATTGTTGTTGTTTTTCCATCATCTCTGCGGATGGTCGTGGTTTTAGAGCTGCGCTTTCCCCCACTTGCTATAAGTATAATAATCAGTAAAGCAATGATTCCAACAACCCAAATCCAGTTCTGGCCAATCCAGGTGCCCACATCTGTATTGTTTACTTCTACTTTTGGTGATTCCTGTGCCTGTGTGAACTGATATATTAATATCATAATGCTCGTAAAAAGAGCTTTAAAGCCTGAACCTTTAATTAACTGTTTCATATGAATACTTTTAAGTTTAAAAGATCTGTTTCATTCAAAAGAATTCAATAACTGCGCCAATTAAAGGCATAGGTGCCAATAAACTCTTCCTGTAAAAACATAACTTTGCAACCTTATTATGAAATCAAGAACATTACAAAAAGATAAGGTGAACATTATAACACTTGGTTGCAGTAAAAACCTGGTGGATAGTGAAGTGCTGAGTGGCCAGCTGAAAGCAAATGAAATTGATGTGGTGCATGAGAACAGTAAACTTGATCATAACATAGTTGTGGTAAATACTTGCGGTTTTATTGACAAGGCAAAAGAAGAAAGCGTAAATACTATTCTCGACCAGGTTGAATTAAAAAAGAAAGGTAAACTTGACAAAGTTTATGTTACCGGTTGTTTAAGTGAACGTTACCGTAGCGATCTTGAAGCGGAAATTCCAGAAGTTGATGCGTGGTTTGGCACTCTTGAATTACCACTCATTTTAAAACAATTTGATGCTGATTATAAAAGTGAGTTGCTTGGTGAACGCATGCTTGGCACACCAAAACATTATGCTTATTTAAAGATCAGTGAAGGTTGTAACAGAACCTGTGCATTCTGTGCAATTCCTTTAATGCGTGGTGCGCATGTCAGCAGGTCGATGGAAGATTTGGTTAAAGAAGCCGAGAGCCTTGTCCGGCGTGGCGTTAAAGAGATCATGCTTATTGCGCAGGAACTTACTTATTATGGTCTCGATCTTTACAAGAAAAGAATGCTTGCAGAATTATTGAATAAACTGGCTGATGTAAAAGGAATTGAATGGATTCGTTTACATTATGCTTACCCCAATAAGTTTCCGCTTGAAGTGTTGGATGTTATGCGTGAGCGCAGCAATATCTGTAACTATCTTGATATGCCTTTGCAGCATGCAAGCAATAACATGCTGAAAGCAATGAAGCGCCAAAGCACAAGACAGGAAATGGAAGAATTGATTGCAGCTATTCGTGAAAAGAATCCGGGCATTTGTTTGCGCACAACTTTAATAGCAGGTTTCCCTGGCGAGACAAGAGAAGATGTGGAAGAGCTCAAAGATTTTCTTACACGTATGCGTTTTGATCGTGTCGGCATTTTCACTTACAGTCATGAAGAAGGAACGAGTGGTTATGCTTTAATTGATGATGTGCCTGCGGAAGAAAAGCAGGCACGTGCACAGGAGATCATGGAACTGCAGCAGGAAATAAGTTATGAAAAGAATGTAGAAAAGGTAGGTAAGGTATTTAAAGTAATTATCGACAAAAAGGAAGCTGGCCGCTATCTTGGCCGCACTGAGTTCGATAGTGTTGAAGTAGATAATGAAGTGGTAATTCACTCCACAAAAAAATTGCCTGTTGGTGAGTTTGTAAATGTAAAGATCACTAAAGCGTATGATTATGATTTGGAAGGAGAAGTGATTTTATAATACTATGCTATAGAATAAATGGCATCGCCTGTTGCGTCGCAAGCACTTCAGCGTTCTGATCAGTTTGCAACAGTTTAATTTTAAAGAGAACCATCGTTCTCTTTTTTTATTCCTTTTTTGTAATTTGAGTTTGCATAAATTCTTATACATGTTAGCAGAGGAGACTTTACTGAACCGCGTAAGAGAGATCATTGAAGTAACGCATGATAATGTGGGAGAGAAGAAAGCATTCGGTGGAATATGTTTTATGGTTAATGATAAAATGTGTGTGGCTGTTAAGCCGGAAAGAATAATGGTTCGAATAGATCCGGAAAAAAATGATGATGTAATTTCGAAAAATGGTTGCGAGCCAATGGTGCACAACGGTAAAGTAATGAGAGGCTTTGTTTTCGTCAGCTCCGCTGAATTACAATCAAAAAAACAATTAGAATATTGGGTAAAACTGGCACTCGATTATAATCCTGTTGCAAAGCAATCGAAGAAAAAGGTCAAAAAAAGCAATAACTAAAATGTGAAATAAAGTGTCTGTAACACTTTACTTATAACAGAATTCTTCTCTTTATTATAAAGCCTTAACTTAGACACATAACTAACCTGCATGTTAAAAGTAGTATCCTTCCAGATAGCAGATAGTATAGATATAAAACAATTTAAAACTGCATTTACGGCAGAAATTTATCATGAAGATTCTGATGAATTGTTTTATCGTATGGCCACACAAAAATTTATTTACGTTTTTAAGTATGGTATTGTATGTTTTCTTGGTTACAACGAAGTAGAGTCTACAGCTTTTATACAGGTTATAACACCATATTGCAGAAACATGCAGGAAGAAAGATTGAATGATGAATTTGATATAGAAACCAATGCAAACAGGTATAAACTCGGTTACAATAAAATTGAACTGGAAAGCGCAGATGTAGAATCTTTCCGGCTCATCATGCTTAATGTATCGCAGTCTGTTGCACTGGACCATTACAGCCAGCAAACAAATATCCTACTCGAAGAAACAAATTATCATACACAGATACTGGAGAAGAAAGGCAAGCTCGACCTGAGTGGTATTAACTTAAAAAAATATATTGGCCGCACACTCAACCTCAAAAACAGGATAGCTGAGAACCTTTATATTTTTGATTCACCCGAAGAAACATGGGAAGATGAAAACCTTAACAGGCTTGATATCGGCCTCAAAAAAACATTCGATCTGCAATCGCGTTTCCGTACCATACAAGAGGGGCTTGGTATTGTAAAAGAGAACCTCGAACTGTTTAAAGACCTGCTTCAATACCGCAATAGCATTGTGCTGGAATGGATCATTATCATCCTGATCTTTGTGGAAGTTATCAATCTTTTTATTGAAAAAATATTCAGATAAAAGAATGTTTTTTGGGCTCGTCTTTTTTTTGCTATTTAGCTTTACTTGCGTCGCACACTGCGGCGCTTTTATCGTTAATCAACAGGTAAATACATTGTTCGTATATGATGCACAGCAGTACAAAGTACAAGTGTGCGACGCAAGGAACGATCAGTAAAAGATATACAGCCGGGCTCAAAAAAAATTATGGTGCAGGTTTTATATCGGTAAGTTTTACATCAAAATATAAAATGGTATTGGGTGGTACAGCACCGGGAATACCTGTACATGCATAACACAATGAAGAGGGGATAACCATTTTTATCTCTCCGCCTTTCGCTATTTTTTGCAGACCTAATTTCCAGCCGTCAATAAAACCATTTAATATACTTGCATAAGGAGTTGTCTGTTGCTCATCAAGCACTGTTCCATTAAGATAAGTTCCGGTATATAGCACATACACAGTATCATTAAGATCCGGTGGTGCGCCTGTTCCGGGTTCAATTATCTGGTAAAAGATCCCATTATCATCTGTCTGGTAGGTTATAGAATTGCTTACACAAAATGCGGCCATAGTAGATGCTTCCGAAGAGGGGGCAACATTGGTACACATGCTGTTGGTATTAGATTTTCCACAACTATAAAATAAAATCATAAGCAGAACGATCACAGGCAATTTCTTCATGTTGTTTGTTTTTGTAAAAGACAGTCTTTAAGGTTGTTTGGCTGCATCTGCAGATTCTGCTTTTTGCTGTTGCTGCTTTTTATAAAGTAATTCGCGGTAATGCTGTTCATTCATATCCCACTTGTATTTTTTGTAAAAGATTGCGGTAAATATAGCTATGGCTGCAACTGCAATTATTAATACATAAGGATTCATTTGGCTGTTTGCTACCATATTGGCCCGTGTATACCAGCCAAGATCAAGGGAAAGCAAAATACCGCCTGATATCAAAAGGCCAAGTGGCAGGCCAATAAAAAGCTGGCGTAACAATTTTTTTTCTCTGTCGCGGTTCTTTTCCCAGTATTGAATAAAGGCTTCATCCTGCGTGGATAACATGCCACAAAATTAAGTTTACACAGGTATAAAAATTCATTTCTTTGAAATTTATGATTTGTGATTTTAAAAGCTGTATTTTCAGGTCAAAAAAGTGAACCATTACGACGCGCTTATAAGGGATTATCTCTACGAATACAAGTCTGTATCTTTTGAAAAGATAGGCGAACTTGTTCTTGACAGTACTGTATCTCCCGACCAACCGATTTCAAAAACTTCTATACACTTTACAGTTAGTAAAAGAGCCGTTACCACACCAGAGCTTGCAACTTTTATAGCTGGTAAAACCGGTAAAAGCAAAGTATTGATCAATTCAGACCTTGAATCATTCGTGGAGTTGATGCGGCAGTTTATAAATATTGGGAAGCCCTACGAAATGGAGGGTGTTGGTATTTTTAAATTGGGTAAATCAGGCGAATATGAGTTTGCTGCTTTTGATGAGACATATACGTACAAAAGAGAAGAAACAAAAAGCAGTAAAAAACAAAAGTCAGGAATTGATTCGCCGCTTGCCGTAAAGAATTCTTCCAATAAAAACTTATTAATGTTTTTTGCACTTATAATTATATTGGGTGTACTGGGTGTAATAGGTTGGGGAACTTATAAATTATTTGTGAACAAAAATAACACATCCGCACAAACACAAACTATTGCAGACACTGCAACGCAGACTGCTCCTCCACTAAAGCCTTTACAAGACAGCACTGCAATAAAAACAGACAGCCTGCAAACAAAAGACAGCATTGCAGTTGCAGTAAATGACTCTGCATCTTATAAATTTATTTACGAAACAACAACATCTTCTGCAAGAGCATATGATCGTGTGAATACCTTAAGATCATTTGGACATCCTTCCGCAGTTGATAGCATAAAAAGGGACTCTGTAACAGTATATACGCTTTATTTCAAATACAGGCTCAGTGCTGCAGATACTGCAATAATGAAGGATTCTCTCCAGAAATTATTAAGCAGAAAAATAAGAATAAGGCCTCTTTAATAAATGCCGGTCATAAAAATAATGCATGAAAAATTCGGAACTTATATTAGCCATATTATTCTGGACTTTCCTTGTTGCAGATTGCATACTGATGACTGAAGGGCTGCATGAATACAGGATTTATACAAAAACCTTACTCGTTCCTATATTGCTTATTGGTATATATACTACGTCACAGGAAACAAAGCACCGTAAATCAAAAGTCATTACTACACTTGCATTTTTCTTTTGTTTTCTCGGAGATTTCTTCCTGCTGAGCGACGATGATAAGAGTTATTTTATATTAGGGTTAAGTTCATTTCTCCTGGCGCATTTGTTTTTTATTGTTTTCTTTTTGCGACTGAAAAAAATTTCAAATAAATACAGGCTTTTCCTTTCTGGTATCAGCGCACTGGTATTTAGTTATGTTGGGGTGCTTTTATTTCTTATCTGGAAGGATGTAACCCTTCAGAATCTTCAGATACCGGTAGTAGTATATGCGTTTATTCTTGGCCTTATGCTTATCGCGGCTGTTCATACTATAAATAATAAAAGCATTCAAAAACTTTCCAGGTATTTTTTTATTCCTGGCGCGGTTCTTTTTATTTTATCAGACTCTCTTCTTGCGTTATATAAGTTTGCTATAACATTTAGGTATGGGAATATTCTGGTCATGGTTACTTATGCCGGAGCCCTTTTCCTGCTATACCTTGGGGTGATGCGTTTTTTGAAAAAATAGTTTTATTAACCCTCTCAGGAACGTTGATGCAGGTGCTATTTTTTGATTTTTATGTACCCGGCTGTGCCAATACTATTTAGCCCGGTTGCGTCGCACACTTTTACACTATAACTTTATTCTACATAAACTCTTTTTATGCGTGTGCTACTATTAAAAGCAATCAGTTAAACATCAAAAAGCTAATGAAAATAAATTAAGCTTAAGATGCCAAAAGAGTAGTCACGTATAGTAAAAAAATATAACTTTACGCGGTAAAAGTTTGTACCCTTGGTCATAAACTACAAGTGAAAGTCAATAACAAAAGGTTAGCATTAAATTGACAATGTGTTGAAGTACCCTAATGCCACTCCTTCGTTATAACATTTCCCGCTTATAATAGTTTTTCAATTCCAAAATTCTGTGTTGAGCCATAACTGTATCCTTTTAAAAAATAAAATGGCCCGACCATGATAAAAATTGTACCTAAACTAAGAATTCAAAAAATTGTTTTCTCCCTGTTTTTTGTAGGAATGCTTTTTAATAATGTGCAGATTAGCGCACAAGTAAGTATAACAAGCACTGCTCCTGTTACAGAATCTTTTACAGGCTACTTGGGAACTTCACCGGGTCCAAATTCCAATTGGGATTTATTAGGAAGTACGGTTTTTAATGGTACAAACCAAACAACAGGTTCAACGGGTGGATGGTATGGATCTGATAACCTGTCTTTTTTAGGAATTAATGGAGTAACTAATGTAAATGCAACTTGGAAATTACAGAATAATACCAATTACAGTATTACGACATTTACACTTGCATTTATTGCAAAAATGTTTAAATCAGGATCTGCGTCCCCAAATGTGCAAGTGTATTATGAAATAAGCTCATCCGCAACTTTTCCTGTTGCTGGTACAACTGGATTTACTCAATTTGGCTCGTTGACTTTTAGTGATGCTACTGCAAATATTTCATCACCAACAGGGGCAAGCCTTTCCCAAACTATATCATCAATTAATATACCGAATGGCTATTATATATACATTAGGTTTATACATGCAGGAGGTAAAAACAGTGATAATTTAGGTTGGGATGATGTAACTTTTACACCAGTTATTCCACAAGTAAATATTGCAGCTGCGGGTCCTGCGGCGGGAAATATTTATCCGGCAACAACAAATAATATACTCCAGAGTTTTAGTGTTCAGCCTTTGTTTTCTGCTGTAACATTATCTAGTCTTACCGTAAATACAGGAGGCACTTATACTACCGGTGATCTGGCAACAACACCTTTCAAACTATATATCAACAGTTCAAACTCTTTAAGTGGCGCAACACAAATAGGAACGGCACAGGCAGCTGTTGCCAGCGGTGGTGTAGTTAGTTTTACAAGTTTAAATACATCAATAGCAACAGGTTCAGCTAAATATATTATTGTAACTGCAGATCTTTCAGGTTCAGCAACCATAGGCAGTACGATCAATATAACCAGCACAGCTTTTTCAAACATTTATTTTTCAACTGTGCCTGTCAAAGTAGGTACCGATCCTGTTAGTGCGTCAAATGATCAAACAATTATTGCAGGCGTTTCTCTTTCAAATACAGGTACACCTGCAGCTTCCAATATAGGGCAAAGCACTACTGATAATGCCCTTTTCGGTTTTGAAGTAACACCTGCAGGCAGCACTTCTCTAACGGGCTTTACGAGCGTTACAATTGATGCATCAGGCACTGTTACAGGAGCTGATATGTACAATTTTAAAATTGTAAAAGATGTGGATGCCAGTGGTGATTATTCAGGTGGTGATGTTGTTGTTTCAGGCAGTGTCCCATACAGCGCTACAATGACCTTCAGCATCTCAGGTGAAACAGGTATTACTGCTGCTACAAGATATCTTTTAGTTGGAGATGTAGTGGCTATACCTACTTTTGGTAGGTTCATTACACTTTCTATAAGCAGCAATGCAAACATAAGTTTAAGTAATCAGATTATTTCTGCGGCACCGTACAGCGGCAATGCTCAAACAATTGTAAATACAGTATTCAATAGTCTTGCTAGTGATTATTTTAGAAGTGCAAAAGTAAATGGTAACTGGACTACAACTTCTACCTGGGAATCGTCAACCGATAATACAACCTGGCATACAGCAACACTCTTCCCCACTAATGGTACTACAAAAGGTATAACAATTAAAACTGGCACTACAGTTACAATAGATAGTACTATAACAGCTAGAGTTTTGGTAATAGAATCGGGAGCTGTTTTATCGCATACAAATGGAAAGTCTCTTACAATAGCGAATGCTACAGCCACATTCACAATTAATGGCACATATGTACTTAACGGAACCAGGCCTGCAGTAAATGCAAGTGCATCAGTTGTAATAAATAATGGCGGTATTGTTAGAGTAGATGACAATGCCGCTCCCAGTCAAAGTGATGACTTTGCAAGACAAACAAATGTTCTTTTTAAAACAGGTGCCATATTTCAATGGAATAAGGGGGCAAGTGCTTTTGAAGCAGGCGGAAGTGCAGCAGGGGCTGTAACATATTTCCCAAGCAGCGCCGCAACAGATAAACCAATCTTTAGAATTACTGCAAATCCTGGTGATATCGGTGGAAATAATAACGTAACTTTTAACGGAAAGGTAGAAGTAACTACGGGTAATGCTACTAATATTCGCTTTGTAAATCTTGGAACAAAATATTTCAGGGATGGGTTGGGAAGCCCAAGCGGATTTTCCGGTAAAATAACCAACACCACAGGTTGTGGAGCTTTTATAATTACAGGTTCTTCTGCAACAATCGATGGAAACTTTACTTTCAATATTGACGATGCAACTTCTGTAACCAATGACCTGGAAATAGCCACTGGAGCATCTGTTACAATTTCCGGTGCACCGCTTATTAGAATTGGTACAAACGCGCCAGGCTCTAATATGGTAATCAATGGTGCCTTACTTCATAATGGAACAGTTCCTGTAGAAATTTTTTCTGGCAACCTTTATATAAACGGGTATCTTGATCCAGCTTCTACAGGTTCATTCCAGGCAGGTGCAAGCTCAACTTCAACAACACTTGTTTCAGTTGGCGGTACTGCTAATACAAGTGCTGGTGCTTTGAAATTAACAACCGGCGCCAACTACATTAATACATTTACTATAAACCGTGGCACTTCCGGAACAGGTGGCAGCTTAACAATGGCAAGTGCATTAAATACAAAAAGTTTTGTGCTGATAAGAGGTGTCATGGCATCCGATAATAATTTAGTTACATGGTTAAACACAGGTGCAGGTAGTACGATTACATATCCAGCATCCTATAGTAATAGTTATATCTGTACCTGTAACTCAAGTGGAGTGGAAATTACACCAACAGGTAGCAATGGGTTCCGTATAAATAATGTTAGTGGAAATACAGACATGATGTTTCCCATTGGTACTGATTTTAATTCTGCTAACAGGATGGCATTAAATATGAACAACAGCACAACAGATGATTTTACTGTAGTTGTTGGCAAAGGGGATATTGGCAATACTACAGGGCCAAGGGTTAATCGTATCTGGTATGTTCGTGAAGGAACCAAGGGTGGCACCGAAGCCACCATGAAATTGTATTTTACTAAAAGGAACTATGGTGCTTATCCATTTGGGTCTGCACAAAATGACGAAATAGAAGATGGCTTCCTTTGGTCCGATCCCCGTTTTGTGCAGGAAGACTACAATAATGATTTCATTAATGTAGCAACTGCTCCTTCTTCAGATGTACCAGACTATACTGGTACTGCTGATGGATCCGAAATTTTTGGATTGTATACGAGAGGGGTTAGTGCAGACCCTAAAGGAGTAACAAATGGTATTGATACTTTTTCAAGATTTTCGGTGGTAAATCTTGGTAATATTATTCTGCCTGTTTCCCTTACCAATATAAAAGCATATCAAAAAGAGAGCGGTATTTCAATTGATTGGTCAGCATTGAATGAGACTAATATTAATCGTTATGAAATTGAACGTTCTGTTGATGCATTCAGTTTTACAAAAATTACGTCTGTTAATGCACTTAATAATGGCAAGGTTATTAATAATTACAGTGTTATTGATAATAACCCGGTTAAGGGTAACAACTTCTATCGCATAAAAGCAATTGATAAAGACGGCAGAGTAATTTATTCTGGTGTACTTTCTGTAAATGTAGCCGGTGGAAATACTTTTGTAATGATTTACCCGAATCCTGTGCGCAATCACCAGCTAAATGTTAAGCTCAACAATGTTCCTGCCGGAAAATACCAGCTGGCTATTTATAATTACCTGGGACAACAGGTATCTGATAAACTCATCCGGCATGACGGCGGATCAGCAGCACAAAATATGATTTTACCGGCTAATATTAAAGCTGGTGTGTATGTTGTAAAAGTAATTGGTGAAACGGTTAATTTCAGTAGCAGCTTTATGGTGGAATAATTTTTCAATTACGCAATTCTAAAAGGATAGAAAATGGTATAGTAAAGGGTTTTAGTTTTATAAACTGAAACCCTTTATTATTATGCCAGCTACCTACTCTTTTATGTCTTTATATATAGTTGTTAAAGTATAAATCTCAATGCATATATTGTATAAAAATTTTTATATCAACTTCCAAAAATTAAAAATGAAAGCAAAAATCACAGCTATAATAATAAGCGCAACTATAGTCTCTTGCAGTACTGCTACACAAAAAGAAAATATACCTGAAAAAGATATTCCTATTCAGGGCACCTGGAAATTAATTACAGGAATCACGATAGAAAAAAATGATTCTACTGTTACCGATTATACAGCTGGAAAATCTTTTATAAAAGTGATTAATGATTCACACTTTGCTTTTATGGGTCATGATCTTACGAAAGGAAAAGATTCAGCAGCGTTTTATTCATCAGGCGGTGGAAAATATGAATTGAATGATAGCACTTACACAGAACATCTCGAATACTGCAACGACAGGCAGTGGGAGGGAAATGATTTTCATTTCACTGTTACTATAAACAACGATACACTTGTTCAGCAAGGCATTGAAAAGATCGACAGTATTGGTGTGAACAGGATAAATATTGAAAAGTATGTTCGTGTTAAATAACTGAGTAATGAACTAAGCGTACAAGTGAGTGACACAACAAAAGCTTAATAATATTCTACAGTTTAGTATATAAAAATTTCCTTACTGCTTTTTACTATTTGCATAATTAAAAACAATTTCGCAGAAAGCTTTTACGCCAACATCGAAACCACTTTCATCTATAAAAAAATCTGCTGTGTGATGCGCAGGTGCTTTTGTAAGATCAGTTCCTTTTGGTGAACCACCAATGAAGAAAAAGAAGGCAGGCGCTTTTGTGCTGAAATAAGAAAAATCTTCAGAACCTGTTATCCAGTTTATTGCTTTAACGTTATCTTTTCCTGCAGCAGCCTGTAATGCAGGCAGCGTGCGGGTTACAAGCAATGAATCATTAAACGTTACCAATGTTTTTTCATCAACGCTCACATCTGCAGTTGCTCCCTGGCTTGCAGCAATTGATTGCGCTGTTCTTTTTATTCTTTCAAAAACATCTTTTCTTGTTTCATTATCAAGTGTACGAATGGTGCCTGTCAGCACAGCTTTTTCAGGAATAATATTTGGCCGGTTGCCGCTGTTAATGCTGCCCACGCTAATTACAACCGGCGCTTTGGTAATATCTTCCTGCCTGCTTACAATAGTTTGCAAACCTTGTATTATTTGCGAGGCAGTTACAATTGGGTCAATTGCTTTCCATGGCTGCGAACCATGACTTCCTTTTCCATTTACCGTAATCGTGAACCAATCTGAGGATGCCATTATTGAACCTTGTTTATACGCAACCGTTCCCGCTTCAACAAAGGTCATGATATGCAAACCGAATACTGCTTCAACTTTCGGATTGTCTAATACTCCTTCCTTCACCATCAATGGTGCGCCTGCTTCTTCACCTGCAGGTGCGCCTTCTTCTGCAGGTTGAAATAAAAACACTACAGTGCCTTGTATATCTTTTTTCATCTTGCTCAACACCGTTGCAGTCCCCATTAACATTGCCATGTGAGAGTCATGACCACATGCATGCATTACGCCCACTGTTTGATTATTGAACGTATCTGTAACAACGGATTTAAAAGGAAGATTATTTCTTTCTGTAACAGGCAATGCGTCCATGTCTGCCCGCAAAGCTATGACCGGTCCGGGTTTGCCACCTTTTAATATAGCTACAACACCTGTTTTTGCAACAGGATATTTTACTTCAAGCCCTAATGATTTTAAATAATCTGCAACAAATGCACCTGTCTTATATTCACGGTTAGAGAGTTCTGGATTCTGGTGAAAATATCTGCGCCATTCCACCACTTTTGGCATAATAGCTTTTACATTTTCATTTAATGCTGCTTCATTTGTTTGCGCATGTGCAAAAGAGGGGAGTATTAAGAACAGAATGATTGCTTGCTTCATGAAATAAAAATAACCATTCTTATTTATTGAATGAAGATATTTATGTACTCAACTTATGTACTGCTATTAAACATCCTTGCGTCGCACACTTCAACGCTTTGTTCTTTGATGAAAATGAACAAAAAGTACAAGTGTGCGACGCAACAAAAGTTTAATTGAAATATCATTGTCTGGTTCAAAATGGACTACATCTTTACATGCATATGTTTCAATTCCTTTTCTAAAAAATAATTTAATGCTGTTCTCAAAACCGCTATAGCAGCTAGTTTGCCAATGTCATCCCAGCTTGGCGCAACCGCAGTTGCAAGCACGTCTGCACCAAGCAACAATTCTAGAGATACAGCCACTGAGCTTCCAAACTGCACGCGAATTTCTTCTTTGGAGATCTTTGAAGATTTTAATAACGAAAAATAATTGAGTAATGTTTTTATAACAGCTATACCAATAATTACCGCTGCAAGAATTTCTACAGCGTGACTTACATTGATCGTTATTTCTTTTGCAATTTCTTCCATGAACTTTATTTTATAAGAAAGTCCCGTTAACCTTACGGGACAATCTCCAAATCACCGTTCCAACTATGCCTATGAGAATTTTTTTTACCTATTTATTGTTTCCATTTCCATAGCTATATTTATTTTCAATACATCATTCAGAATATGATCTCCAACACGCAATGCATTTGCCGCAATAGTAAGCGAAGGATTGAATGCGCCGCAGCTAACAAAAAAGCTTGCATCAACAACATATAGATTTTCTACATCATGCGCACGACAATTCAAATCAAGCACTGAAGTTTGCGGATCAGTCCCAAAACGCATTGTTCCATTCTGATGACTCATGCCACTTACATCCAAATCATATCCTGCCCACCGAATGTCTGCAAAACGATCATCAAGCTTTCCAACTTTTGCAAGTACTTCTTTCAATTTATCTTTCAACCTTTCGTATGCTGTGTAGTTGTTCCTTTTGTAATAGACTTTTATTTGCCCTTCTTTTGTAAGCTGCACGCGGTTTTCAGGGCTTGGAAGATCTTCTGATGTTAACCAGAAATCCAATGTCATTTGTTTTAATTCGTCATAAGATTTAGCCGGATAAATTTTTTCTGCTAGCCACAGTATCGTGTCTTCATCATTTCTTCCCATCAATTGAATTTCTCCCAACGGAAAATCACTATCTTCTGCACCATGATAAAAATCTGCAATGCCTAAACTTTTCTGGAACACACAATCATTTATTTTGTCTTTAAGAAATGCAACCAAACAACCATTGTGATGCAGCATTAAATTTCTTCCAACCTGTCCACTTGAATTTGCCAAACCATCCGGATGTTTTTCGTTTGCACTGCGCAACATTAATGCTGCAGAATTAACAGCGCCACATGCAACAATAACAATGTCTGCATCAAAAATTATTTTCTCTCCATGAATATTTGCATGTACTTTATTTACACGTTTACCGCTTGCATCTGTATCTAATTTTTCAACGTATGCATGTGTAATAAGTGTAACATTTTTATGTTGAAGTGCAGGTCTTAATGCCATCGTGTGACCATCAGCTTTACTATCCGTCGGATCAGGAAAGCCATCAAAATTTTCTAACATTACCGGAGATTCTGTTTGTGTAAAATCCTGCGGCAATTTTATTCCCATTGGCAACGGGAATGGCTGCAACCCAAGCAGCTCAAGCTTTTCATTCAACTCCTTTATTAATGGTTCATAAGAAAGAGGCGGCAACGGGTACTCACTTGTTGCCCAAGGCTCAGTTGGGTCAACACCGCGTTTGCCATGCGCGCTGTACAACTGTTCCGCAATACTGTAGTATGGTTCATACGCATCATACTTTATTGGCCACTCCGGCGATGTGCCACCATAATGCTGCACCTGTTCAAAATCACTTTCACGAAAACGGAACAGTGCAGCGCCATACATTTTGCTGTTGCCGCCTACATTGTAATGAATAAAAGGTTTAAATGGTTTATCATTTTCATCCAGCCATTCTTCATGCGGACGATAGCGACCCACGGTAACCACTTCGTGTGCATCCCAATTCTGTTTTTCTTTCGGAATAAATCCGCCACGCTCCAGTATCAATATTCTTTTTCCACTTGGTGCAAGTTTATAAGCCATGGTGCTGCCACCGCTGCCTGTGCCAATGAAGATTATGTCGTAATGATTGTTCATATAATAGTTGTAAGTATTAAGTGATAAGTGCAAATAGACGATAAAGGCAAAAAATCATTTGTCAGATGTATGACGAAGAGTAGAATTATTATGAGCCGGGCTGAAAGTATTTTATGGCATCAGTTGTTGCGTCGCACACTTGTACGTTTTAAAATTTGTTGAACATATGATCTGTTTAAAATCCAGCAATATGAATAAAGACAGTATTTTTAAAATCTAATACGGCCGTATGAATACACAATCATTAGTACTGCAGGTTTCACCTGAAATTGGAAATGTCTCTGCTGAATATATTCTTCCGGAAAATGCTGTTTGCATCATAACACTGGCACATGGTGCCGGCGCAGGCATGAATCATTCTTTTATGTTGGAACTGGCAAACGCACTGGCGGAAACAGGCATTGCAACATTGCGCTTTAATTTTCCTTTTATGGAAAAGAAAAAAGGTCCGGCAGATAGACCTCCTGTTGCGCATAAAACAATTGATGCTGCAATTACCAAAGCGAAAGAATTGTTTCCAACATTGCCGCTTTTTGCAGCAGGTAAATCTTTTGGTGGAAGAATGAGTTCTCAATATTTGGCTGAGCATAGTGACGTTGATGTGAAGGGAATTATTTTTTATGGCTTTCCATTGCATCCGGCCGGCAAGCCTTCTATAGATCGTGCAGAGCATTTGAAATATGTAAAACAACCGATGCTTTTTTTGCAAGGCACAAAAGATGAACTGGCAACCTGGAATTTGATTGAACCCCTTTGTAATTCGCTTAAACGTGCAACGTTGGTGAAGATCGAGGGAGCAGATCATTCTTTTAAAGCAGGTAAGAAAGATGTTATGTCAATATTGGTAAAAGAAACACATAACTGGGTAAAGAAAAAAATGAAGAAATAAATTTGTTGTTTTATTGATATAAGTACAAACAGTTGAAGAGTGCGACGCAACAACTGATGCCATGGAAAACTTATGCTTGTAACAAAAAAAGCACCCTTGAATAAGGGCGCCGGTTTAAACAAACTGCTTGTATTTTTTTAAATTAATTTTCGTCAACAGAAGCGGCCGGGCAGCAACGGTACTCCTGGGATTTTTCCAGCAATGCTATTTGTTTCTTCAGTAATTCATTTTGAAGATGTTTGTATTGCAAATCAAGCTCTCTTGCTTTTCTTACTTCAGGTTCGCAAATATCACAATCATCCATACAGCCTTTAACCATAACACCAGGTGTTGGCAAAGCCATATGGGTATGGAATCCGTACTCTTTTTTTGCAGTATCAGAAACGGTACCATCCGGGTTTAACAGACCCTCTTCAGCTAATTCCTTCTGTACAAGATCAGTTATTGCGGTGATGACTGATTTTGGTAAAGTGGTTTCAGCAGAAGTGAATGAAGGATTAAAACCAAGGCGATTTGTAAAAAGCCCGGTACTTATGTTACTGTTTGCAACCGCAGCATCTGTTTTTGTTGCAAGCACCTGTGTTGATAGAACACCAACGCCATTGCTGCGTGTATAAGGGTTTGCAGAGATACGTGTGTTATCGGATTGCCTGTTGTACACACGAATACTAATACTATCCAATTCAAAATCTATATTGTAAGTCTTATCTATCTGGTAAAACAGGAAGGTTAATGCGTGGCACTGGTTAGGATTTTTAAATTCACGTGAGGATGATTCATACTGGTCTTCAGAAGATCCTTCTGCATGTGACCTTGAAATTGATTCACCAATAGAAATACTATTTGCCTTACGGGTGCTCATTGCACTTTCATTGTGCTTTGATTCTGCGTGCTGCGTAAGCTCTCTTGCAAATTGTGAACTGCCTGATGAATTAAAGTTGCCGCTCATGTTTGCCTCGCCACCAAAACCAAGGATATCAACACCTGCATCACCATGACCGTCTACATGGGCGCTATTTTGATAGCTTGAGTTACCACTGTCTTTGCTTCCAAAATCAAACATGGTATCGCTCATTTGTTGTGCCTGCATACTTTCTTCACTCGATTGCACATTGCGGTTTGCAGAAGCACTTGAAGAATCATAGGTAAATTTCGAGCGCCTGTCTGATGTAAATAGTTTTACACTTTCCCCGGGTAATAGAGTGTTTGTGTAAACAAGGTCTCCCTGCACCAAATCTCCGGGGCAACGTTTATAGGTAAAACTGAATTTCAATTCAATGCCTACGGGGAAGTTTGCAAATCTTTCCAGGAAATCAACTGATTCGGGCCTGTAGTTAAGGCGATAGTTGAAGTGCATGATTTCACACAATTGTTTTTTGTCGAGACTTGGGCAGCAATCATTAGTTTGTGTTTCCATTTGGTCAGCCATTTTATTTAAATTTTGTTGCCTACTCTTTAATTGCGGATTTTCGGCGTACTCCGTTGTAATCAATAAAGCTTATAAATATGTTCCTGGTGAGTATAATTCTAAATCTTAGCGGAAATTGTTAGCGTTTTAAAATAAATCAGCAATAGGATAAAGATTTTTTTGTAAGACAAAATTACTTTTTAAAGGATGGTACTGTCAAGCGTATAAGTACGCATTTTTTATGTGGTGTTTAACAGCGGGAGATTTTATGTAACCAGCTTCGGTATATCTATTAAGCTTTTGTTGCGTCGCACACTTGTACTGTATATCGCTATGCGGTAAAATCTGTTGAAAAGAACCTTCTCCCTATTTTCCTTAGATTACTATCTTTAAAAAATCAACTTCTTGCCATGAACCACCGCCTTCTTCTTAAAGAAATCGGTGCAATGATGAAAAGTGATAATTGCGAACATCGACTTATTTTGTTACCAGCAGCAACTTATTATGGCGTCGGTTGTTGTGTCACTCACTTGTACGTTCTGAAATTTATTAAACAGCTATTTTTTCGGCTATATTGTTAAGACCTCTAAAAAGATGGATGAAGTAAATACTGTAATTTCAGCACAGGGAATAATTTTGTAACTAATTAAACAGTGCACGATCAGCATGAACATCAATAGGCTAATACTTCAATTATTTTTTGTTATTTTTTTTATAACGTCCTGTAACAGCAAAAAAGAAAAAATACAACCGACAGTAGAAAATATTTCAGAGTCTGTATATGCTTCCGGTATTGTAAAGAGTAAAAACCAGTACCAGGTTTTTGCATCAGTAAACGGCATCATAAAAAAAATATTGGTTACCGAAGGTGATGTTGTAAAGAAGGGAAACCCATTGGTTATTATACTTAATGAATCCACCAGGCTTAATGCAGATAACGCAAGGCTTGCAGCAGATTATTCAGCACTAAACGCCAATATGGATAAACTCAATGAATTAAGAGTAAACCTGGATCTTGCAAAATCAAAAGTGGCAAACGATTCACTATTGATGGTAAGACAGCAAAGCCTTTGGTCTCAGCAGATCGGCACAAGGATAGACCTTGAGCAAAAAGAACTGGCTTATAAAAATTCAAAGACTGCATATGAAGCAGCCACCTACCGGTACAATGATTTGAAAAAGCAACTACAATTCGCCGCTTCACAATCTCAGAAAAACGTGGAGATCAGTAAAAGCCTTGAAGATGATTATATCATAAAAAGTGATATCGATGGTAAAGTGTACAGTGTTTTAAAAGAGAATGGCGAAATGGTTACTGCACAAAACCCGGTTGCGGTAATAGGTTCTGCTGATGAATTTATTACAGAACTCCAGGTGGATGAATACGATATTGCCAAAATAAGAATGGGCCAAAAAGTATTGCTAAGTTTCGACAGTTATAAAGGCCATATTTTTGAGGCAGCTATTTCAAAAATAAACCCGATCATGAATGAGCGCTCAAGGTCTTTTACTGTTGAAGCAACTTTTGTTACAAAGCCTGCTGTATTATATCCCTTTCTTACAACAGAAGCAAATATTGTTATACAAACAAAACAAAAAGCATTAACTATTCCGCGTAATTACCTCATTGATGATTCGCTGGTACTAACAGGTAACAATGAAAAAAGAAAAGTTGTTACCGGTCTTAAAGATTATCAAAAAGTGGAAATACTGAGTGGCCTTTCTGCAACCGATTATATTCTTAAGCCAGCCCAATGAATTACAAACTGATCATCAGCATTGCTAAATCTCTTCTGCTGGCAAGGTGGAGACAGACTCTTGTTGCTGCTATCGGTGTTACTTTCAGCATTACCATGTTTGTAACATTGTTAGGTTTCATGAACGGTCTTAATGATCTGCTGGATGGCCTTATTTTAAACCGTACACCGCATGTAAGGTTATACAATGAAATTAAGCCCAATAAAAACCAGCCCGTAAACATGGCTGCAGAATTTAAAAACAGTTACAACTTTATTCAGTCAATAAAATCAAGCAGCAGCAGGCAGGAGATCTATAACAGTGGTTCCATAATGCAAACATTACAGAAAGATAGCAGGGTAGTGGGATTTGCACCTAAAATAACTGCACAGGTATTTTTCAACGATGGAACTATTGATATCACCGGTGTTATTAATGGTATTGATGTGCAGGCTGAAACTAAATTATTTTCTTTCAATGATTATATAATTGAAGGTGCTTCCATTGATTTGAAAAATGTTTCCAACAGTATTATCCTCGGCAAAGGGCTTGCTGATAAATTGCTGGCAAATATTGGTGATGTAATCCGGATTACTACTTCTAACGGCGAAAGTTTCTCTTTAAAAGTGGTGGGTCTTTATCAGTCAGGTATTGGTGACTTTGATAAAGTACAGAGTTATGCCTCTATAAGTACAACACAGAAACTGCTTGGCAGGCCAGGCACCTACGTTACCGATATTCAGATCAGGTTAAATGATATTACAAAAGCGCCTTCCATTTCAAAAGAATATGAGCAATTGTTTCAATGCGATGCAGAAGATATACAAACAGCCAATGCACAATTTGAAACAGGCAGCTCCGTCAGAACAATGATTTCTTATGCAGTTGGTATTACATTACTCATTGTGGCAGGCTTCGGAATCTACAATATTCTAAACATGATGATCTATGAAAAAATGGATTCCATTGCTATATTAAAAGCAACTGGTTTTTCAGGCAGGTCTGTTAACCGCATATTCATTTTTATTGCATTAAGTATTGGTTTTTTTGGCGGGCTTGCTGGCCTTGTTTTCGGCTTTCTTTTGTCATCCGTTATTGACCAGGTTCCGTTCGAAACACCTGCGCTACCTATCATCACAACATTCCCCGTTAATTACAGCCCTGTATATTACCTTATTGCCACTTCATTTTCTTTGATCACTACTTATCTCGCAGGTTATTTCCCTGCAAGAAAAGCGAGTAAAGTAGATCCTGTAATCATCATAAGAGGAAAATAATATGAGCGAAATAATACTTGAAGCAAGGCATATCAATAAATACTTTCATGACCCAGTAACCATAAAGGTGCTAAGCGACATAACTTTCTCTATTAATAAAGGTGAATTTGTTTCAGTCACAGGAAAATCTGGTTGTGGTAAGTCTACGCTGCTTTATATTCTCTCTACCATGGACACAGATTACGAAGGAGAGCTGCTTATTGATAATGAAATTATGACCAATAAAAAAGAAGCGCAGCTTGCCCGTATCAGAAATGAAAAAATCGGATTTGTTTTCCAGTTTCATTATTTGCTGAAAGAATTTACAGTGCTCAAAAACGTAATGTTACCAGCATTAAACTTAAATAGGTTTTCTGAGCAGCAGGTAGAGGAAAAAGCAATGCAGCACCTGAAAATATTAGGTATTGAGCATCTTGCCTTAAAACATGCAAACAAATTATCCGGCGGCGAAAAACAGCGTGTTGCCATAGCACGTGCCCTTATCAACGATCCACTTATTATTATGGGAGACGAACCTACCGGCAACCTCGATAAAAAAAATGGTGAGATCGTTTTTAATATTTTTAAGCAACTGGCAGAAGAGTTCAATCAAACATTATTTATTGTAACACATGATCAGGATTTTGCTGCACATACCCACCGTATCATTGAAATGGAAGATGGGAAAATCATCAGCAAATGAAAGCGGAAATGGACCCGGCGAATGTGCTGCCATTAAGCTTTCGTTGCGTCGCACTCTTGCACATTTTGAATACTATGCTGCTGCCATATAATTTATTTATTGGAAGATATTAATTATATAAGGCTTATAGCTTTAAATAGATAGTAAACGTTGTGCCCTTTGTTTCTTTGCTTTCTACTTCAATTCGTCCACCCATAGATTCTACCTGGAATTTTGTAATAAATAACCCAACACCTTTTGCATCAGGATTTCCGTGAAATGTTTTATAAATACAAAAGAGGTCATTACTGTATTTTTCTAAATTAATACCCAGCCCGTTATCTTTTATCTTTAATAATAATTCATCTCCTTTGATTGCACTGGAAAATTCAATGACCGGGTCTCTGTAAGGAGACCTGTATTTTATTGCGTTACTTAAAAAATTTAAAAGAATACTTTCGATGTAAGCAGGATTTGCTGATAGCATTATATCGGCACTTACATTATTTAAGATAGTTGCATTAGTAGATTTGATTTGAATGGCGAGTATTACAATGGCCTTTTCTATATACTCATGTAAATTGATGCGTTCTAACTTCAGATCACTCAAATGCCGTAGATCTACAAGTTCATTTAAATGATCGATAGTAGAGCTAAATCTTTTTGAAATATTCTTCAAATAATCAAATGCTTCATTTTTCTCCTCAATTGATTGGGCATTTGTAAACAGGTATAATATTGATTCCAGATTATATGCGTAAGACCTAAGGTTATGAGAAACGATATTGGCAAAATTCAAAAGCCGTTTATTTTGTTCACTTATTATTTTGTTTGATTGTAGTAACTCTTTTTCCAGCAATTTCAGTGAAGTAATATCTACAACATGCACAACAAAGCCCTTCACTTCACCATTCAGTATATCAGGAAAATAATTTGCAATAGCATGCCTTGTTCCCCCTGCTGGAACCGGTATTTCACGTTCGAATGTTTGAATATTACCTTCCAGTGCCCCTAAAATGTATGGTAGATTCTTTTCGTAAAGTGGACCAAGCAATTCGCTAAGGGTCATTTTATCAACCATTTCATCCCTGGTTTTTCCAAACCAATCCATATAAGCTGCGTTGGCAAACCGGCAAACCAGGTTTTTATCCCAGTATGCCAACATTGCGGAAACATGGTCTGCCACCAAAATTCCGTATCTGTTAAAATTGATCTGTGAATTTTCCGGGTTCTTTGCCATTAGAAAAAATTATCCATTAACCTATTTTCAAATGGTTCCAATTTATTATTTAAATTCAAGAATATAACTGATTCCGGTCAGTTCCTCCTTGCCTTACAGTCTTTAATTTGATGATACACCAACAAACTGTACAAGAGTGCGACGCAAGAAAGATGCTGCGGATTGGTGTAGCTGGTAACAAAAGTTATTATTATAGAAAATTACAAGGATAATTTCCGCGATGAGAGTGCTGATGAAAATTAGTTAAGTGCTGTATGTTTTGTAACAGCCATAAAAACTTCCTGGATAGCAGCAATAACTGCGGCGGGATCTTCAACATGTATGTTATGTCCGCTGTTCATATCAATTATATGTTTACTGTTTGCAGACAAATGCGTTAAAGCTTCCTGCGATTCTAATCTTTCTTTTTCAAGTTGTAAAGAATCTGCTCTTCCATCAAATCCACCTTTGCCGCGTGTAAGCACGATCAATGGCATATTACCAAGCATATAATCAGGCTGGCCTGTGTGCGTGTACATATCTGCAACATCTTCCGGCGACCAATCCATTTCAGCCTGTACAGTTGGTATAAAATGCGGCTGCGATTGAGCCCATACCTGCATCTTCTGAATACTGTCAGGAAATTTATTAAACAGCGGATCGATTTCGGTATTCAGCGTTACTGTTGCAGTTGATGTATCAGGAGGAGCGGTAAAAAAAGTTTGCGTTGCAGGAGCAACTCTGCCTTTTGCAAAATCACGAATACGCATGGGCTTATCGCTACCCATAAAAATTTTTTGATCTTCCTGGATGGCTTCTACTAAAACCATTCCCGCTACTTCTTTGGGATAATATCTTGCAAAATTGCGAACAAGGAAACCTCCGAATGATTGTCCTACCAAAATATATGGTGGATGTATGCCTGCGTTTATTAATGCTGTATGCAGTTCGAAACAAATTTGTTTGCTTGTTCTTGGTGTTGGTCCGGGCTCACTCCATGCATAGCCTGCCCTGTCATAAGAAACTGTTTTTGTGATCTCCGCAATAGCCGGTTGCACAAGGCTCCAGATAAAAGAAAAATCGCCGCTGCCGTTTTCAAATATTACACATGGAGAACCGTTGCCCTGTATGTTTAAATGAAGTTTATGACCGCCTGCATCAGCTAATGTTCCTGTTGGAGCAATATGATTACTGCCAGGCATTTGTGCAAAGCTGTAATCAACCAAGCAACATTGTAAAAGCATTGTACAAAAAATAAATAAGCTCTTTTTTAATGACGGCATAATTTGATTTTTTATTACTGCATGTTATGTTTTTTAAAATAACGATACAAGGATAAGTATTCCTGTAATAGTTCATTTGGCGAAAAATGCCTTTTTTGCTACACAATTAGGTGTAGGAAAAAATATTCTTGCTGCAACCACAAGAGAACTGCACAAGCAAAAACCTTCTTCTATTGGAAAAGCGAGGCAACGAAAATGCTGTTAAATATTTTTGCCTGTAAAAATGAATCGTCAATGATGGGTAAATACTGTATTCCTGAAAAATATAAACTGCATGAGCACTTTGTATTTGTTATGGCCATAACTTTATTTATTCATGCATTTGCCATATAGCTTTGTAAAGCACCTTTCGATAATCCTTTTAAACCTGTTTGTGTATTGCAATGCATACACTCAATGTTCAGTGCAAACTGGTCTGCCACCTTCTAATCAGATTTTTAATACTGCTTCTAATGGTTTAGGGGGAAGGCTTGCTGCAAACACTGAAGATCACAACTGGCATGTAACAACTGATTCAATAAACGGCGTGTACGCCCCAGCAATCGTAATGGGTAACTTACCGCCTGATTATTATATTAGCATATGGCATGATTGTACATGGATCTCTATTAATCAATCAGGAGCACATAGCCATGATCATCTCTATTTTTATAAGATGAATTTTGATCTTCCCTGTTTTACACCTTGTGGTAAAAGTTATAATGAAGAAGGTACTTTTTGTTTAAGCCTTGATCTGTTAGCTGATAATTCTATTTACGAAATTTATGTAAATGGTATTGCACAAAGCGGCAACCTTGGAGGAATCATTCCTGTTAATGATCCTTACCATGCAGTGAGTGAAGATATAAAGGGCAAAGTTTCTGTTTCATTATGCCATAACTGGAAAGCGGGTAACAATTCTATTGTAGTTGCAGTAGCATCAAGTGCACCGGAAACAGGCATTCTTATACAAGCCTCATCTGTGCTCCCCGATAATGTTTCTAATTATATAACAGATAGTATTTGCGAAGGACATTCATTTAGGTTGGGTAATGAAAACATCACGCAAAAAGGCTATACTTTCAGAACAATAAAAACATCCGGCGGCTGCGATTCAACTATTGTTTTGAATCTCTCTTTAAAACCAAAAGCAATTTCTTCTGTTGATCAATCAATATGCGAGGGGCAGAGTTATCTTGGTCATTCTGTTGCAGGAACCTACACAGATACATTTGCTGCCGCAAATGGTTGTGATAGTATACGCACTTTGCATTTGTCAGTTGTTTCAAAGCCGGATCCTCAAATTGAAATGACTGCAACTTACTGTGAAGGAGATTCGCTTATTCTTTTGCCAGGTAATTTTCTTTCTTACCTGTGGCAGGATGGCTCAACTGAGAATTATTATACAGTTAAAACGCCTGGCTTATATAGTGTTACGGTTGCCAATGCATGCGGTACCACCACAAAGTCAACAACCGTTTCTTCAAAAGCCTGCCAGATCGTTTTCCCAAGTGCGTTCACGCCTAATAAAGATGGTAAGAATGATTATTTTAAAGTGTTAACCCACTATACTTTTGACGAATATGATCTTGTAGTATATAACCGCTGGGGCCAGAAAGTTTTTGAAACAAAGGATGCGTCGAAAGGTTGGGATGGTACTTTTAATGGAAAGCTTCAATCTTCAGGATCTGATTTTATATGGTATTGTAAATTTAAAAGATCAGGCGTGGCTACTGAAATGAAAGGATATGTAGTGCTTATTCTTTAACGATATGTTTTTTGATACCAGCAACACGAATGATGGCATCACCTGTTGCGTCGCACTCTTGTACCGAAAGAAGAAAGGCAACAAGGCAAAAACGAAAAAGGCAAAGAGCTTTTGCATATTTCTATTGTTACCTGCAAACAATATAGTGACATTGAGCTCAACTTAAAGACACGTAAAATCAAACATTATATTTGTTTACCCATTTTATCATTGTTAATAATGATCACAACTGCTTAAAGGAATTTTGTATTTATAAGATTCTTTTAGTGAGATGTTATTCTATTTTAAACTTACTACCTTTGATCCCTTTTTGACAATAACTTGTAAACCAGACGGGATAATAGGGAATGATAAATCTTTATTCCACAGTAAAAAACAGCAACTTATTTTCCAAAATAGAAGTAAGTGAACTTTTATTTGTTGAATACACCTGCATGCAGGAAGAAACCAAATTGGGCCTCTGGTCAAACAATAATTATTTTGCATTTATATCTTCTGGTAAGAAGATGTGGAGAACCATTTATCATTCCTATGAAGTAAGCGATGGTGATATCATCTTTGTAAAAAAGGGTGCCAATTTAACCCACCAATTTTTTGAAGATAAATTTTGTGCTGTCTTCGTTTTCATCCCTGATGATTTCATTAAGTCATTTCTGAAAAAAAATAGTGCGTTGCTTGAAACTTCGCAAAAAGATCTTTCCGGCCAGGATGCTGTTTTACGTATAGAAAAAGATGAATTATTGGAAACTTATTATCATTCCATTCAATCCTACTTATCCTTGTCTCAAAAGCCGAATGAACAGCTCTTGCTACTAAAATTCGAAGAACTGCTTTTAAGCATTTTCTCAAATAAGAATCACAAGGCCTTATCTGATTATTTCATTTCGCTGTGCCAGGATCAGGAATATCATATGAGCAGGATAATGGAAGAAAATTTTGCCTATAATCTTAAACTTGAAGATTACGCCCAGCTATGTCATATGAGCCTGTCTGCTTTCAAAAAATCATTCAAGCGATATTACCTTACCACACCGGCAGCCTGGCTTCAGCAAAAGAAACTGGAGCTTGCATATCACAAAGTACTCCACACAAATTTAAATATCAACCGGATCTCACTCGAATGTGGGTTTGAAGATACCTCACATTTTATCAGGGTGTTTAAGCAAAAACATCATCTCACTCCGCTTCAATTCAGGCTAAAGCAGTCGAAAATGAGTAACATTGGAATTTAACCCGCAAAGTCGATTTATCTGGCTCTTTAGGCGACTCCTTCGCTCTTATCCCATCTACTTTTGCTGCATATTCATTAACATAAATAATTTAAAAATGAAAAATGCAGAAGCGATTTTATCAGTAAAATTCAATTCATCTCTTAGCCCGGATAACCTATTAGAGACCTGTATGGAAGATCTGGAAGATTTCAAAAACGTGCCGGGACTTCTTCAGAAATACTATATCTCTGAAGAATCTACAGGAGCTATCAGCGGCTTTTATATTTTTGAGAACAAAAACGCAAGAGCCACATTCTGGAATTCGGAATTAGCTAAAAATATCCCGGCCAGGTATGGGGTAATAGCGGATACGCTCCGTGTCGAACAATACGAAATGTCGATCGTATTAAATGATGTATTGTTAGCCTGACAAAAAAGGATTTATCATTATGGCCGAAAAGTGGCAACAGTGCCGGCCATAATGATATTCCTATAACTATCATTAAGTGAAAAATATACAAACATTACAAAAACAAAATCATGAAAAATATGCAAAGCCTGGGTAAGATTACAGAAACTACCCGCAACGATAAGTCCAAAGAACTCTTACAACGTCACTTAGGCTATTTTCTGGATAATAATCTCAAAGCATTGATAACTGACTACACGAACGAATCAGTTTTAATTGCCCATGATACCATCTATACTGGCCCTGAAGAAATAAAAGGTTTTTTTGCCAAACTCATGCCTCATTTTCCAAAGCAAAAGTCAAGCTTTGAAATAGATGAAACAGTAATAAATGGTGATTTGGTATATATTATCTGGCATGGGAAGACACCAAGCCTTGACGTTCCCTTTGCAACAGATACGTTTATCATAAAAAATGATAAAATCCAACAGCAGACTTTTGCAGGTCAACTCAAATCTGTTGGGTAATTGTAAGCTTTTTTTTCACCGCCGTGTCTTCGCCTCGAGGAAACGGCGCTTTTTTGAACAGAAAGAAATGGTTTAAATACAGCGTCCTTGTAATCCATTAGTTGACAGATTGGATAAATTGCAGATGCCGTGTATTTGTGTGTTTTATGCAATCCTGATCCCCCATGTATTAAACGATAGCCCTGGATAGGTGTAACAATAATTATGCTACCAGCTTTTGTACCCTGAATGATCTTCGTTGCGTCGCAATCCTTTCATCGTTCTGATTATGAATTGGGCTTTTTAGCTGGTAAAAAGATATGCTGATGAAGTGCTTGCGACGCAAGGATCGATGCCATAAAAATCCACGGTTGGTATCATCCAAAAAATAAAGGCGATGCCACATGGCAAATAAGCTGGTAACAAAAGTTTCTAAATATTAAATGACTTGCTATTGATTTCCACTTATACCTGGCGCATAAGGGAATTGAAGACTTTCATAATATTCTAAATTTTTAGCAGGCTGTTCAAACCCTTTTGGCAATGGCATCCGGGAAAATGTTTGAAAATATAGCACGCATGCATTGCGCCACCACACAGCTTCTTTTTGTTGAATGGTTAACAACATTTGCACCTGTTCAAAACGTTCATCATCTATAAAACCTTTCAGGCTGTTCCACTGCTGCTGCATCCATTTTACGGAATCTGCACCAGCGTAGTATTTATAACATAACTCATCCCATAAACTTCTTCCTGAATGCATTTTATAATTCCATTCAACATGATGAAACCAAAGCAGGTATTTTTCATCGCATGTATGTAAGTCTTGAAATTGTTTGCGCGCCTCAGGTGCATATTGTGCCAGCGCATTGCTGCCTGTTGCGGTTCTGTCGAAGCCTATGCCAAGCGAATCTGCCTTGTGATAATAAACAGGATTCCAATCTGCACGTTGCGCAGCATTATACCAGGGAGCAGGGCCGTAGTGATGACTGTAACCCATGATATGATGCAGGCCCAGTGGTGTCATATAATCAACAGTAATTTCCCTTGATGCAAGCATTATATTTTTTATGGTATCAACAGCGTGTTGAATGTTTGTAAAAGTTTGGCGTATCCATTCATCAGCAATTTGCGCGGCGCTAAGCTCATGATCCCAGGCCAGCCTGCCGAACGCGTACCAGTTGGCTTGTGCAAACGGGTGACCGGTCCAGTCAATATCGCTGCCAATGTTTGCAACAGCAGCCATGCCGGTAAGTTTATGATCTTCTGACGAACCATCGATTACTTTTGATACTGTTGAATTTTTGCCTTGCTCGTAAGTATCAGCATCAAGGCATTCTTTGAAGAGTGGTGCTAAATAAACAAGATGTGTTGAAAAGCCAAGATATTCCTGTGTTAGCTGAAACTCCATCACCAGCGGTGTATGCGGCATGGCGCCAAACAAAGGATGAAAAGGTTCGCGTGGCTGAAAATCTATCGGGCCGTTCTTCACCTGTATCAAAACATTGTTCCTGAATTTTCCATCAAACGGTTTAAACTCATTATAAGCTTGTTTAAAACGGTCATCAGTGTTTTCATTACTATACACAAATGCACGCCATATTACAATGCCGCCGTGTGGTGCTAATGCATCGGCCAGCATATTGGCGCCATCAGCGTGTGTTCTGTTATAAGTTTGAGGCCCGGGTTGCTCTTCTGAATTTGCTTTTACTAAAAAACCGCCGAAGTTTGGTATGTATGTATAGATCTCATCTGCTTTTTGCTTCCACCAGTTTTGCACTTGTGCATCAAGGGGGTCAGCAGTTTTTAAACCACCGATCTCTACAGGTGCACTGAATTTTGCAGATAAATAAACTTTTATTCCATAAGGTCTGAACACTTCTGCAAGTGCTGCAACTTTTATTAAATAATCTTTTGTAAGCATTATTGCATTTGCATTTACGTTGTTTAGTGCAACTGCGTTGATGCCAATAGATGCGTTTGCTCTTGCATAATCTTTATAACGTTTGTCAATATAGTCGGGTAATTTGTGCCAGTTCCAGATGGACATACCTGCATAACCGCGTTCAATAGTTCTGTTTACATTATCCCAGTGATCGAGCATCCGCAATTGAATGCGCGGTGCACTTACTATTGAGAGGTTCTGAATATTTTGATGTGTTTGTAATAAACGAAGAAAGGCGAAACACCCGTAGAGTGCTCCAACCTCTGTATTGCCTGCAATAACAATAACTTTTTTTTGATTGGTTGTTACTGTTTGTATTACATATCCTTCTTTGCCTGCCTTGCTAAAAAAATTACTTGAGATAATTGAATGAATAACGGGATCAGACGAAGTGCCAACTAGTATGCAGCCGTTTGTGATTAAATTTTGTTCTGTAATTTTTTTGTCAAGCAAACCCTGCAAACCATTCAACAATTCTTCTTTGGCTGCAAGTAGGGTAGGTGTTGAGCTTGTAAATTGTATAGATGAAATATTATTCCTGTATTGCTGCAATATTGCGGCATCATCTATCTTGTAATAACGCAGCCATAATTCATAACCATTTTCTGCTTTTATATTGCCCGTAAGTATTACAGTTATAAAGAATAAGAAAAACCTTTTCATATGTTTAAAGCTAATTGTATTTAAAGATAATCTGAAGTATAATAAGAAAGAATGTCGCAATCAGCCATAGTTAATGTCATTATCACACCCCACCAGTTATGCAAAATGCAAATACTTTTATGTTATATTCAACAACGATAAAAAATAATAACATGGCAAGTCTCAATCCGTATTTGACATTTAGCGGCAACTGCAGGGAGGCAATGAATTTTTATAAAGAATGTTTGGGTGGTGAGCTGGAATTAATGCCTGTAGGTGAAACACCTGTTGCCAGTCAAATGCCACCGCATATGAAAGATGCTATTTTACACTCTGTACTTAAGGTCGGCGACTTTGAAATAATGGCAACGGATATGACACCTGAAGCTTTGGTGCAAGGCAACGATATGCACCTCTGCCTTATTTGTAAAAGTGATGTAGAAATTAATTCATTGTTTGCAAAGCTTTCGGCAGGTGGCAAAGTGAAACAACCACTTAGCCCAATGTTTTTTGGGTTGATAGGTACACTGGTAGATAAATTTGGTAAAAGCTGGATATTGGAATTAAATAAACCAGCAGCATAAAATGTACAAATCAGCACTGCAGCAGAAGAGTGCGACGCAACGATGTGAAATTGAAATTATGAAGCTGGGTAAAAAAACCAGGGTAATTTTTTACAACATTGATATAACTTAGTAGTTGCTTATTTTAAAATTGTTTGCATGCCAGTTGTAAAATTTACGAAAGCATTAAAAAGATTTTTTCCAAACCTGCAGGATACACCTGCAAATGGAAAATCATTGCTTGACGTACTTGGTGAGATGGATACGCATTACCCCGGTGTAAAAAGTTACCTGTTGGATGAGCATGGACAACTGCGCAAACATGTAAATATTTTTATTGATGGTAACATGATCAACGACCGCAATAAACTAAACGATACGTTTACTACAGGCAGTGAGATCTATATTATACAGGCGTTATCGGGCGGATAAAATACACAACAACCAACTAATATATTTTTATGAAACCTACACTTTTGCTGGGCACAAGAAAAGGGCTCATTGCTTACCGTTATACTAATGGCAACTGGAAAGTCGAAAATCTTTCATTTGAAGGTGTGCCTGTTTCCATTGCGTATGCGGATCCACGCAATGGTAAATGGTGGGCTGCCCTTGATCATGGTCATTGGGGCGTAAAACTGCATCGATCAAATGATCGTGGCGCAACCTGGGAAGAAGTTGCTGCGCCTGCTTATCCGGAAGGCGAAGAAGTGAAAGATGGTGTTCCTGCCGCAACACGTTATATATGGGCCATGAGTCATGGCGGCAATAATCATACTTCAAGATTGTGGCTGGGTACAGATCCCGGCGGGTTGTTCATGAGTGAAGATGAAGGGAATAGTTTTCAATTGGTGCAATCGTTGTGGCAGCACCCCAGTCGTAAGACTGGTTGGTTTGGTGGCGGCCGCGATTTGCCGGGCATTCATTCCATCGTTGTTGATCCGCGCAATGAAGATCATATACATATTGGTATCAGTTGTGCAGGCGTTTTCGAAACACATGATGCAGGTAAAACATGGGAAGTACGCAATAAAGGTTTGCGTGCAGATTTTTTACCAGACCCCGCTGCAGATATGGGGCATGATCCGCATATATTAGTTGCAGCACCAACAAACCCTGATGCAATCTGGCAACAAAATCATTGCGGTATTTTTCGTACGGTTGATGGTGCAAAGAACTGGGAAGAAGTGAGCGAAAAGGAAGGCCCTGCACGTTTTGGTTTTGCCATGGCAGTTGCCGAAGATAATCCTGACCAGGCATGGGTTGCCCCTGCAGATAGTGATGCAATAAGGGTTTCCATTAAAGGCTCGTTATGTATTTGCCGTACAGATGATGGTGGTAAAACATGGAAACAGCAACGTAATGGTTTACCGCAGGAAAATTGTTTTGATATTGTGTATCGCCATGCACTTGCTACATCCGGCGATGCTGTTGTATTTGGCACCACAACCGGAAATTTATTTATTTCAAATGACAGGGGCGAGAACTGGCAGGTTATTAATAATTATTTACCGATGGTATATTCTGTACAGTTTGCAGAATAATTTTTTTGAGTGAGCTACAGTTTTTATGGCATCTTCGTTGTGTCACTCACTTGTACATTCAAAACTTTATTCAGCTACGAGCCACGAGCTATGAGCTACGAGCAAAACATACAGCTCGGGGCTCGCAGCTAAAAGCTCACGCCTATTCTTTAGCACAAGAGTGCGACGCAACAGGTGATGCCATAACAATAAAAAGCCGGGCTCATTATTTTTTATAAGCCCGGCAAATATTTAAATAAAAAAATAAGATTAAAGCTCACCGGTGTTTAGCCAGTTTGCGCATGCTTCACCAAGATTTTCGATGCACATTTTTTCATAGCGTTCACTGTCTTCTTTTGTAAGTATATCTTTCCATCTTCCATTAACGCCCTTGTTTATAAAAGTATCCGAACCACCATCCCAAAAAGCGCCACCAAGTGGAACACTTTTTACAGAATGTTTTTTCATGTAATCAAAACTACAGTGTTCCAGAATGGCATCCCATTTAGCCGGATCAATTTCTATATTAAGAAAATCTGCAACCTTTTTTATTTCGCCGGGCATGTCTTCTTTCAGTTTTGCAAAATGTATCAGGTGCACATTTGGCAGATCTTTTATGGCCCACCATGAACGAACATTTTCCCAGAACGGCCAGAAAGGATGACCATCTTTGTCGAGCCAATCTCGGTAATATTCAACAATATCGGCTGGTGGTTTTTCTATTGGCGGACCAACACGGCCAGGTGTATCATTTAGTGCATGATACCAATGTTCATTGGCATTTGCGTGATGGTTGTACATGCTCCAGACAACATCACGGCCATCTCTTCCAATATATATGTATTTGGCTTTTGGCGAAAATACAAGCGCATCCACAGGAAGATGTGTTTTTAAAAATCGCCTGTGCTGCTGTTGCTCTACAGCAGGAAGTTTGATTTCTTTTGGTGGAACCCTTAGATCAATCCATGGAGACATTTCTGCTACTTCCATGTCTTCTATACCATTAAAAATAAGCTGTGAAGCGATTTGCTGCAACCACGTTGTACCTGATTTTGCGTAAGTGGCAATCACGATATCATCGTCGCGGAAAATAAAATCGTTCCATACAGTTGAATCAAAATGATGATTATGTAATTCACGTGTTTTCTGTGGCCAGGTAATTGTCTCCATATCTGGGTATGTTTTAAGTTTGAGATAGAAAAATACTAAATATTTCTTCAAATAAAAGGCAGATATTAAAGAATTACTTCAACAAATCTTTTTTAAACATCGGCGCCTTGCGTACTTTAGATAGCTGCTCATAAGCATAAGCAATGGATAGCAATTTCGGCTCTGTATAAGCAGTAGCAAAAAATGAAATACCGATTGGTAAATCATGTACAAATCCCATTGGCACTGTAATATGCGGAAACCCTGAAATAGCTGCTGGTGTTGATAAAGAGAATCCGGTATCATAATCCCCGTTAATAAGATCAATGCAACAAGCCAAACCATTTGTTACACCACATAATGCATCAAGATTATTTTGCTGCATCAGGTCACCAAGCATTTTCCTGGATGCTAATGTTTTAGCAAGTGCTTCAATATATTCTGTGCTGTTAAGATCACCTTTACTGTTGGCAAATATTAATGTTTCCTGTTTAAAAAAAGGCATCGCAGCTGCCTCATTGGCCTTGTTGAAACTGATAACATCGTCCAGGTTTTTCATGGGTGCATTCGCTGCAGCAAGATATTTATTTACGCCATCTTTAAATTCATAAAGCAATACAAGAAATTCAGCATTACCCGTTGCATCATTAAGTGGTTTAATTATTTCTACTTCTGTAATTTCCGCCCCTGCTTTTTTCATCAGCTCAATTGCCTGCTTATATAACGCAACAATATTTTCATTGCCTTCCAGGTGAGATTTTTCTATACCGATCTTTTTCCCTTTCAATCCATCTTTTTGTAAGAACTGCGTATAATCCTTATAAGATTTCCCATTGCTGTTTTGTGTTACTGCATCATTATTGTCAATACCCGTTAATGCGCCCAATAATATCGCAGCATCTTTTACTGTTCTGCACATTGGCCCTGCGGTATCCTGTGTTGCAGAAATTGGAATAATACCTGAACGGCTCCATAAACCTACTGTTGGTTTTATGCCAACCAATCCGTTTACAGAAGATGGCGAAACAACAGATCCGTCTGTTTCTGTACCAATGCTTATGCAGCAAAGGTTTGCGGCTGCTGCACTTCCTGAACCTGCACTCGAGCCAGATGGATTGCGGTCGAGTATATAAGGGCATTTTGTTTGTCCGCCTCTGCTGCTCCAGCCACTCGTTGATCTTGTTGACCTGAAATTAGCCCATTCACTCAAATTTGTTTTGCCCAGTAATACCGCGCCTGCCTCTCTTAAACGTGCCACGATAAACGCATCTTCTTTTGCAATGTTTCCTTTTAACGCAAGCACACCTGCAGTTGTCATCATCTTATCACCGGTGTTGATGTTATCTTTTATCAATACAGGAATACCATGTAGCTGACCACGCAGCTTGCCTGCTTTTCTTTCATTGTCCATTTGCTGTGCTATTGCAATTGCGTCAGGGTTTATTTCAATTACTGCATTTAACTTTGGTCCATTCTTATCAATCGCTTCAATGCGTTGAAGGTACATGCGTGTAATTGCAACGGCCGTGAGTTTTCCGCTTTGCATTTGCTGCTGCAATGCATCAACGGTTGTTTCGCTCAGTTGAAAATTATCTTCAAAAAAATCTTCAGGCGCTGTTTTTTCTTTTCCATCAAAAGCAAGTGCAGGCAATGTTGAAATAGTAAAACCGGCAAGCGAGCTATTGCGCAAAAAATTCCTTCTGTTCATAAAGCAGTATTTGTTTAAAATTAAAGCATCCGTTTTATAAATAATTCAGAATGTTTTTTTGAACCGTGCAGAAGGACCGTTATTAGGCTTCCGTTGCGTCGCACACTTGTACTACAACAATCACATCAGCAAAAAATAAAAGAAAGAATTATCAGGGTACTTATTTACATTGTAGTTGGCTTTGCAATTGAATAAAAAATGTTCGAAATAAAAAAGCCGGGTACAAGATTACCGGCTTTGTTTTTTAAATTATACGATACCTATTTAGCAGAGATTACCTTTCTCGGTTTTATTAACCGGTTTATTTCCTGCTCCCAGTGATTGGTTGTACTCGTGCCGGATTTTTCCTGGTTATCTGCATGCGACTTATTCATCTTGACAAATTGTTTACTTACGCCTTCTGTGAGCCTTGGAGTTGGCGTAATTCTGTCAATACGTGCACGTAAGCTGCCCTGCAACATTTCCATCTTGTCTGAAATATCGTTGATTACCTGCTTTGTACCAAAATAAGTTGCCTGCCACCACTTACCCGTAGCAGGGTCAAGCCAGCTTAGGTAGCCATTTCTCAGAATCTGTTTGGGTGCTGTTACAGCTCCGGTATAACTGTAACGAACAGCAGGGGAACTTACAGGATCAAAATAGTTAGGCGTATAAAAATCACTAAGCATAATGCCATTAACAGAGTAGGCAAACTTATCATCTTCGCATGGGTCCGCAACCTCCACAAGATAATTTACACGCCCTTGTCCCTGTTTTATGGAGCCCGATGAAACCATCCTGCTGCCAAACGGATCAACCAGCATTTCACACATCTCATGACTGCTGGTCAACGCCCAGCCTTCATCAAACTGCACAAGCGCAAATGGTTGCTTGTATTTATCTGTGTGATAACCCGCGGCCCCCGATTCATGAATATTGTCTTTAATGATGATTGGCCAGTAACCACCAGGAACATCTTTCAACAATTCAAATGCATCTACGGTGGCTTGTATATCCCATATTGGCCCAAGATCTCTTGTGGCCTGTTTTTGTAATGCAGCAGCAACTTTCGAAAGATCACTGGTTTTAATATGGCGCGTTTTACTAACCAGTGCAATGTGGTGTGTTAACATAAAAAAAGTTTTAAATGAACAAGTAAAAATCCCCTCTTAAGTTAGTAACAATAATTAAGAAATTCAAGAAACGGACATGTTATAAATGGCTTCGAATTTTTTTTTGTGATACCGGCAACATCTTTTATGGCATCGTCTGTTGCGTCGCACTCTTGTACAATCGGAATTAAACGCAACAACGTAAATAAATCTTTTTTAGACATTTAGTTTATAACGATCAAATTGTAATTTGTGCAAACACACCAATCGTTTATGAAAAAATTTTTTTTTGTACTGCTGCTGTTACCTGCAGTCACAATTGCACAGGATATATCCACCATTGCAGAGAAAACAAAAGGAATGAAAAAGTATGAAGGCTTGTTTAATTTTTACTGGGATGAAAATAATGGAAAGATATTCCTTGAGGTTAATAAGCTTGATAGTGAAATTTTATACCAGGTATCATTGCCTGCAGGTTTAGGTTCCAATGATATCGGGCTTGACAGGGGATTGCTTGGGGATACGAAGATTGTAAAATTTACAAAGGTTGGAAGAAAGATATTGTTATTGCAACCGAATTACGGTTACCGCGCAGTAACGGATAATGCAAATGAGAAAAAAGCAGTTGAACAATCATTTGCACAATCGATCATTTGGGGATTTACAGAAATTGCAGCATCGCATGATACGATACTTGTAGATGCTACAGATTTTCTTATGCGGGATGCAATGAATGTTTCAAACACGATCAGCAGAATGAACCAGGGAGCTTATTCACTTGATCCATCACGTTCTGCAATGTATATGGAGCGCACAAAGGATTTTCCTTTGAACACAGAGTTTGAAACAACTATAACGTTTGTAAATAATTCAGGCAATGCAGGAAATTATGTTGCCGCTGTTGCGCCATCAACAGAAGCAATAACTCTTCGCATGCATCATTCATTTGTTCAGTTGCCTGATAATAATTACAAGCCACGTGTGTTTGATCCGCGTTCAAGTTTTTTTGATATCAGTTATTACGATTATAGCACACCTGTTTCCGAGCCGGTCATAAAATATTTTGTTTGTCGCCACAGGCTTGAAAAGAAATATCCAACTGCAGCAATAAGTGAAGCGGTAAAACCAATCGTTTACTACGTTGATAATGGAACACCCGAACCAATACGCAGCGCATTGCTTGAAGGCGCTGGTTGGTGGAACCAGGCTTTTGAAGCAGCGGGATTTAAAAATGCATTCCAGGTAAGAATATTACCTGATGGTGCAGATCCAATGGATATAAGATATAACATGATCAACTGGGTACATCGCTCTACTCGTGGCTGGAGTTATGGTGCTGCGGTTATTGATCCACGCACAGGAGAGATCATAAAAGGGAATGTAACACTTGGTTCATTGCGGGTGCGACAGGACTATTTAATTGCCCAGGGTTTATTAGCACCATTCGAAAATGGCTTACCAAAAGATGATAAAATGTTGAAGATGGCACTTGCAAGAATAAGACAACTGGCTGCACATGAAGTTGGTCACACACTTGGGTTGATGCATAATTATTCTGCAAGTACTGTTGAGCGCTCAAGTGTGATGGATTATCCGCATCCACTTGCAGCTTTAGATGCTAACGGAGAAATTAATTTAGCCAATGCTTATGAGAATAAAATAGGGGACTGGGATAAAACTTCTATTACATGGGGCTATTCAGAATTTAGTAATGGCACCGATGAACAGGAAGTGTTAAACAATATTCTTACTACTGCATATAAAAAAGGTTTGCGTTTTTTAACAGACCAGGACGCAAGACCTGCAAGCGCTTTGAGCCCTTATGCGCATTTATGGGATAATGGAAGCAATGTAATTGATGGATTAAAAGATGTAATGAAAGTTCGCCAGCAGGCGTTGAATAAATTTGGTGAGAACGATATTCGCCCTGGAACACCAATGGCAATGCTGGAAGATGTATTGGTGCCTGTATATTTTGGTCACAGGTATCAATTAGAAGCAGTAACAAAATTGGTTGGCGGCCTTAATTATAATTATGCATTGAGAGGAGATGGGCAAATTACTACGAAAGCAATTTCAAAAACAGAACAACAAAAGGCATTGAATGCAATTATTGATTGTATTGATCCAAAAATTTTGATGTTGCCTGATAAAATTTTTTCGCTCATTCCTCCAAGGCCCGCTGGTTATAATGATTCCAGGGAATTATTTAATAAGCGCACAGGACTTGCATTTGATGCTTTGTCACCTGCAGAAACTGCTGCAGATTTTCCGCTGTCTTTTTTGTTTAATGCAGAACGTGTTAGCCGCATGGAGCAATACGCTGCCAATGGCGGTCTGGGCGTAAATGAAATGATCGATACGCTTATTAAACGTACATGGAAAGCGCCACGCAGAACAGGTATGGAAAAACTAATTCAGCAACAAACGGAGCAGGTGTTGCTTACTTACATGCTTGCACTGAGTGTAAACAACGATGCATCTTACCAGGCAAGAGCTGATGCAAAGAAAGCGCTTGCAGATCTCAAAACTTTTATTGATGCGCAAATGAAAATTTCAAAAGATGAATCTTATACTGCACATCTTATGCTGGCATTGGACAGAATGAAAACGCCTGCAGAGGCAAAGCCAACTTTGCATGAAGAAATGCCACCGGGCGCACCAATCGGTTGTGATATTGATGAATAATTTAAACGATATTTTAAATAATAGAGCCGGTAATTTATTGCCGGCTCTATTATGAGACAAACCATAGTATTTTATGGCATCACCTCTTGCGTTGCACACTTGTACTTTCTAAACAATTATGGCCTATGAGAACATAATAGGATTTGTTATTATAAGTCATACGTATAGGTTTGTGTATGGCTGTGTGGTGTAATAACCTGTTGGTACTAATCTATCTTCATAGTGTAGGCAAAGTAAGTCTGCAAAAATATTTATTTTTCTTGTAATATTAACTAATGGTTATCTTCCGGCAAGGAAGAATATTGAAGACAATTTTTCAAACACAACCTTAAATAAAACATGAAACAAAAAACACTAAGCCTTTTGATATTGTTGATTTTTTTGGCAGCTTACCTTTCCGGACGATCACAAACAAGCGACAACTCAGTTGATGTAAAACCGCACTGGAAAGTAGACGAAGCTCATTCGGTAAAAATAATAACTACCACATCAGATTTTAGTAATGGCAAAACACAGAATTATATTTCGAACTTTGAAGCAAATTTTAAAGTGCTTGCAATTACTGATAGCGGGTATCAGGTTGAGTGGACATATACAGATTCAAAATTAGCCAATAACGAACCAGTACTTGAAAGTCAGATTATCGCTAAGTTGATTAATGTTAAGATGATCATCAGGCTTTCAAACACTGGCAGGTTCAAGGAACTTATAAATGTAAATGATGTGAAAGCTTTTGCCGATAAATCAGTAGATGAATTAATTGCAGGCAGTTCCTCAAATCCAACAATGAACATTCAGTATAAAGCTGCAAAACAACTTATTACTACAAAAAAAGGATTAGAGATTGCTTTACTAAAACAAATTAAGTTTTATAATTTTTCTTTCGGATTTACTTATAAGCTCGACTACGTGCAAACAAATGATATTAAGTTCCCTAACCCGCTGGGAGGACAACCTTTTGATGCAGTTGAAAAAGTGCAACTAACCAAACTTGACAATAAGAGCTCAACTTGTGTCATAGAAACCAATAAAACGATTGATGGTAACGCCGTAAAGGCGGCGGTAATCGAGTATGTAAAAAAAATATCGAAAGCAGACGCAAAAACAATTGACGATGAAATTGGAAAAGCCAATTTGGAAATTTCAGAAAGCACAATGCAACAAATTGAATTTTCAAAAGGCCTTGTTCAAAAATCATTTTTTAAAAGAACAATGAATTTAGGGTTTCAAAATAGGACATCAGTTTTAGAAATAGAAACACTTGACTAACACTGCTTGCAATAAAAATACATTTCTATATTCTTTTTTTAACGTAAGGGTATTTTCCTTTGAGGATATCATATGCACTATAGCTTCTCCGCAATCAGCTCATTTATCTTCAAACCGCACAAGTGAGTGACACAACAGGCGATGCCCTGAGAGACACAAGCCTGTAAACAAATTTTCTTTTGTCTTTTTCTGCGCACTTTTTTTTAAACAGATGATTTCATGTTTTGGTAAATAAAAATCATGCTTCGGGAATTTACAACCTGTTAATGAACAGCAAACTTTCAATTTAGCATGTCAGGAATTTATTCACACTTTCTTAGTGAATAAACAATGTAGTCAACACACTAATCTGTTGCATCATGCTAAATGCGAAATCAATTATTGAATATGCGTTGAATGAAATGCAACTGTTGATCATTAAGACTGGATGTAACCTCATGTGTACATATAATTTAAAAAACGCACAACCAAAACATCAATTATTATGAAAAAAATTGTCTTTCTTTTTTTAATGGCAATGCTAACTACGGTTATGGCGAGATCGCAGGTACGTAGTGTTAGCGGTAAGGTTGTTGACCAAACAAATAATCCTGTATCGGGTGCCACCGTTACAGTTAAAGGAACCAGCAATGCAACTGCAGCTTCAACAGATGGTGTTTTTACCATTCAGGCAAAGGCGGGTGATGTGCTTGTAGTTACTGCCATTAATTTTGATCCGGCAGAAATAAAAGTAGGATCATCAACTGCTCTTCTTACCATTGTTATCAACAGAACATCCAATGAATTACAGAATGTGGTTGTAACAACTGCACTGGGTATTCAAAGACAGGCGAAAGATCTTGGTTATTCTTCTACAACCATTACTAATAAAACGCTTACACAAGGAAAGAGCGTTAATATAGAACAGGCTTTAAATGGTAAGGTTTCCGGCTTGAATATCTCTACAGTTAACAGTGGTGTATTTGAAAATGCCAAGATCAATATTCGTGGCATTCGTTCATTAACGGGTAACAATCAACCCATGCTTGTTGTGGATGGTGCACCAACACCATTGGGTTATCTTTCTTCTATTCCGCCGGATGATGTGCAGAGCTTAACAGTGTTGAAGAGCGCTGCATCTGCAGCCATTTACGGCCCTGATGCAGTTAATGGTGTGATAGTAATTACAACCAAGCGTGGTGGTAAAGTTCCTACTGTTACATTAACTTCTACATTGCAGGCAACGCAGGTTTCGTTCTTTCCAAAGATCCAGAAAGAATTTGGAAATGGTGCCGGTGAAGTAATAGACCCGTATGGCAATTATGGTTATGTGCCTTACGAAAACCAGCAATACGGGCCTGCATTTGATGGAAGTATTCAACCTGTTGGCAGACCATTGGAAGATGGCTCTATACAAATGCTGCCATACACCAATGCGCATTACAAAGACAAAATAAAATTTTGGAATACCGGTTTTACCTGGCAGAATTCTGCAACCATTTCAGGTGAAGATTTTTATGTAAGCATTGAAGATGCAAAAATAAAAGGCTTAATTCCAGATGATCAAAACAGGCGTACCAGTTTCCGTTTTAATGGCAATAAAAAGTATGGGAATTTTTCTGTTAACTATGGCCTAAACTATATACTTCAGAACTACGACGTAGTAAATGAAGCAGGTTTGCAAAATTCTATTCCCGGTGCATATAATGGTGGTTTGTTTTTTCTTGTAATGCAGGTGGCAAGCAATGTTCCGCTGCTTGATTATAAAGATTGGCAGAATGGCAAGTTCTCTACTTACTCAAATTATTACAATGATTTTGCTGTTAGCCCATATTGGTTCATTGGAAATATAAGAACAAAAGGCCGCAGCGATAATCTTATTGGAAATGTTGATGTGAATTATCAATTATTTCCATGGCTGAAAGCCACTGCACGCCTGAGCTCTAACCTTTCTTTTGCAAACTTTAAAAACACCAATGCGCCAATTGTTGTTTCAGATTTTGCGCATGCAACAAGGAGCCCGACAAATTTCTCCAACCAGCCAGGTTCTGTGTTTGATGATGAAAGTTATGTATCACGCATTAATCTTGATTATTATTTAAGCGGTGATCATAAAATAACAAAAGACCTGAATGTAAAATATGTTGCCGGTGGAACAGTAAGACAAAACCGCACCAAAGACATAGGTATTGGCGGTAACAATCTTGTAGTGCCACAATTGTTTAATGTCGCTGTACGTAGCGGAGATGCTTATGTGCCAACATTTAACGGTACAACCAATAACAGCACCAACACTTTACTGGGCAGTTATAATTATGATATTCTGTCAAGGCTTATTTCTGTTTACGGAAGCATTGGCTTTAGTTATAAAAGTTGGGCCAATGTAGAATTTACCGGAAGAAATGATTGGGATAGCAGACTAAATAAAGCCAACCGATCATTCTTTTATCCTGCAGCAAACCTGTCAATAGTTCTTTCAGATGCAATACCCTCTTTACAAAACAGTGCTGTAATTTCTTATTTGAAAGTACGCGGTGCTATCTCTAAATCAGGTAATGTAAATCTTAATCCATATTCGCTGTCTTCAACTTATTCGCAGCCGATAAACTTTCCTTATGGAAATGTTGCCGGGTTTACTTCAGACCCAACTATTCCTGATGCAAGCATAAAACCAGAGTTTGTAAACACAAAAGAAGTTGGTATTGAATTAGGATTTTTAAAGAACAGGATAAATGTTGAAGCAACTTACTTCAATCAAAATAACACCAACCAGATCTTATTTGTTTCTCAGTCTACTACCACAGGTTATGCTTTTGGTTTAGCAAATGCTGCAGATTTTAAAAACTATGGTGTTGAAATGGATCTTGGTTTAAGCCCTATTGTTAAGATTGGTAAAGGCCGTATTGATCTAAAGCTGAATGCAACTTATAACGATAATAAAGTTACACGTACACTTGGCAACACATCAGTGATCGTTGGTGGTACCAATAATTTTATACAAACGTCTACCAGCTCACCAACAGCAAATAATATAGCCGTTGTTGGAATGCCTGCATTTGCCTTCCAGCTTACAGACTATGCAAGAGATCCTGCAACAGGAAAAGTAATTGTTGATGCTGTTACCGGTATGCCTTCCCAGGCTGGTTCGCAGGTTATTAAAGGAAGATCAATACCTCTGTGGGTTATAGGCGCTACTCCATCTTATTCAATTGGTAATTTTTCTTTTAGCATGACGTGGGACTACAAAGGTGGTCATGATTTCTTCTCTGGTCTTGGAACAGATATGGACTTCGCGGGTATTTCTGCAAGAAGTGCAGAATACGGCCGTCAGCGTTTTGTTTTTCCAAACTCTGTGTATTGGGATGGATCAAAATATGTTGACAACACAAGCATACAGGTACAGGATGGTAACTATGGTTTCTGGTCTGCAGGAAATGTAAACACGGCCATCGCTACCAACTATTTTTCAAGTGCTGCATCTATTCGTTTGCGCGAAGTAAATATTTCTTATACCCTGCCAAACAAATGGATCGCAGGAACAAAGTTCATTAAGAAGGTTACTGTTGCTGCAGTTGGTAAAAATCTCCTGTTGTTTGTTCCAAAATCAAATCAATGGGGAGATCCTGAATTCAACTATTCATCGCTGGGCAATACGTTTGGTCTTGCAAGCTCGTTCCAGTCACCGGCTTCAAGATTATTCGGTGGTTCATTGCTTGTACAATTCTAACTGCTTAAAATGTTTAGAGAGATTTTTTTGAACCAAACAATTGTAATGAAATGAGGCTTCTGTTGCGTCGCACTCTTGTACTGTTGAATAGCTATGAGCAATTAGCTGCGGGCTACGAGCTCTCTTGAAAAGAAAATTTTATGCCCGAAGCTCACAGCTCGCCGCCCGAAGATATGCAGCACAAGTGAGTGACACAACAGCAGCCAAATAGCAGCAACGCAGTTAAGTACAAAAAATTATAAATAGTTGAAACACTGATAAAAATAATTAAACTGATTATACATGAAAAAAATACAAAACAGCATATTGATTGCAACACTTGCACTGGCATCTTGCCTGGCAGGTTGCAATAAAGATTATCTGAATGTAAACAGCGATCCCAACCGCACTACAGACGATAACATAACGCCTGATCTCATATTTACACAGGCCGCAACCAATGTTGCAATGAGACACATAGGCGCTTCTCCGGGAAGTGAAGGCTCAACCATCGACCTGCAATTTGCGCAGGACTGGGTTGGCTACATGTCAAATACCGGAGACTTTGCACTACCGCAAATTGAATCATCTTACAACATAGACTTTGCTTTTGGCGATAATGCATGGCAAAGAGATTACGGAACATTGTTTGACCTCTACCAGGCAAAAACAAAAGCACTTGCAAATGGCAATAAGGTATTGGCCGGTGCTGCAATGATCTTATCTGCAAAATTATTCCAGGATGTTGTGGATACGTATGGCGATGTTCCTTACAGCCAGGCTTTTCAAACAAATGTTTACAAGCATCCTGTTTATGATAAAGCACAGGATATCTATAATGATCTGCAGTTAAGTCTAGATTCTGCCATCATCTACATGGATGAGGATGCCCCTGCATCTTTTGCAACTGTAGATGTGGTAAATCATGGCGATCAAACAAAGTGGCAAAAATTTGCAAACACACTTAAGCTTCGTTTGCTGATAAGACAATCTGAGGTTCCAGGATTTAATCCGGCAACAGAGATCGCTAAAATAGAAGCAAAAGGTGGTGTGCTGGGTGCAGGTGAATCAGTATCTGTTAATCCGGGTTTTTCAAATGCACAATACAAACAATCTCCTTTCTATGGCAATTATGGTTTTACTACCACAGGAAATAAAGCCGCCACAGGCTATGCGCCTAACAATTATATTCTGAACATTTTAGGCTCTACCAATGATCCAAGAATCGAAAGGTTCTTTACAACAGTTGGCGGCTTTTATGTTGGTTGTGATTATGGGTTGATTACTGGTAATCCGTTTGGCGCACAAGCCTCTTATTTTGGTGAGGGTATAGCAAAAAGTGGAGATCAGGATCAATGGCTGATCCCATCATTTGAAAGCATGTTCTTTGAAGCAGAGGCTATTGCCAGAGGATGGATGCCCGGTGATGCAAGAACAGCTTTTGAAGCTGCCATAACAGAATCATTTGTTTGGCTTGGTGTGGAAGATGCAGAAACTGCGGCCGCAGATTATATTGCCAATACAGATATTGCCAACTGGGATAATGCCGGAGAAACCGCAGAAGACCAGGCTAAATTTATTGCATTGCAGAAATACATAGCCATTACCTGTATAGACGCAAGAGAAGCATGGGCAGACCAAAGGAGATTACATTTTTTACCCGAAGGTTTTATAACGTTTAACCCAAGCAGGCTTGCAGATGAGTTACCGTTGCGCTTACTATATCCGCAAAGTGAATACACTACCAATGCAGAAAGCGTGCAGGCTGTTGGAACCATTAACCAGTTTACCACAAAAATTTTCTGGGAACCTTAATCGAACTTACTGACTAAAAAAGAAAACTAATATGAAACTACATAAAATAAATTCTTCTGCATTAGCCGTTGCGTTAATGGCTGTAAGTCTTACAGGTTGCCTTAAAGACAAGGATTATGACAATGGCCTTATTCAATCTGTGCATGCAACAGGTGCGACACCAAGCGTGGTAGAAATAAAATTAACAGCAGGAGATGTAAGCAATTTCCTGATTGCATCTTACGATAATTCTGATGCAGATACAACTGTTGATCTGATACCTGTAAATCTTGCAACACATGATGCCGCACCGGAAGACCTGCATATAACATTATCGCCAAAGCAGAGTTTGGTGGATAATTATAATGCAGCAAATGGAAGTGAATACGGAGATCCATCTGCCTTCTTTTCTGTTGAAGATGGCGGCGTGGTAACCATTCCAAAAGGCTCCCATACAGGATTTTTGAAAATAAAATTTAAACCTTCTGATTTTCTGGGAGGCGCATGGGCCGTTGGTTTTGAAATAACCAGTATCCAGGAATCCGGTTATACTATCAGCGGGAATTTGAAGACGGGTATCGTAGCTTTAGTTATCAAAAATGCATACGATGGTATTTATACATCTACAGGATATTTGTATCATCCAAGTGCACCACGTAGTCTGGCTGATAACAAAACAGTTTCAACCATCGACGCCAATACTGTATCGGTAACATTAGGTGATCTGGGTGGTGCCGGTTATGAAGCCTGGCTTACCGTAGATCCTGTTACCAATAAGGTAACTGTAACAGCAGCCCCCGGCGCAGCAGGTGCACCCTATACGCAATTTGACGATGGATTACCAACAACAAATCCCGGCTATACAGCACAATGGGATGGCTCTGCTCAGTGTAACAATACTTATGATCCCGCAACGCATACTTTTTATGTTCGCTATGGCTACCAGGGATCAACTGGCTGGCGGGTTACAGAAGAAATACTGGTAAAGCAATAAATAAAACAGGAACCAAAATTGTAAAACCGTTTCAACTATTTTGAAGCGGTTTTTTTTATGATAGTATACTTTTTCCCTATCTGATGTAACACGTATTAAACCAGGTTGCGTCGCACTCTTGTACTTCCTGTTCTTTGCTCACCAAAGCGTAAACCGCTGAAGAGTGCGACGCAACGAAAGTATAATAGTAGTAATGTAGCCCCGGCTCATAAAAGTTATTACACAACCATTGTAAACTCTATGACTAATTGTGCAGCTGTTTTTAAACAGTTTGCATGATTAATTATTTAGTCATGAGCGAAACAAAAGCTACTTCATTAGAACATCAAAAGGAAACGGTAAGAGTTGAAACATTTAGCGATGGCGTTTTTTGTATAGCTATTACGTTATTATCGATAGAGATAGGAGTGGAGGTTACAGGGCATACGACAGATAAAGATTTAACTGAAGCACTGATCAGTAAATGGCCGATATGTCTTGCCTATGTAATTAGTTTTGTAAATGTGCTGCTGGCATGGATCGGGCATCATGGATTGTTTAAAAACTTGAGAGATACTGACAATGCTGTAATGATAAGTAACGGTTTGCTCTTAATGCTTGTGGCGTTGGTGCCATTTCCTACAAAAACATTGGGTATGTTCCTGATAACTGATGCGCTGAAAACAGCAGTTATATTTTATACCGGCTATTTTGTACTGATCAGTATTGCTTTTAAACTGCTTTGGTACACTGCATCTCGTAACAAAAATTTATTGGTGCACGGTATTACTGATGCACAAATAAACCAAACCACAAAAAGTGAAAATATTGGGTTAGTGTGCAACATTATTATAATGCTGGTTGCATTCATTAATCCATGGATTTCGTTGTTGTTAAGTTTTGTAATGTGGATCTATTGGATATGGATAGCATAAAAAAGCAGAAGTATCAGACTTCTGCTTTTTCCCTCGCTTTCTTTATCGAAGAAACATCTTCAGTAAGATTATAATCTTTTATCACTCTTAATACCTCAGCCACTCCCCAGGCCTGCGCCACGCAGCCTCTCGGATGATGGGGGGCATCTGCATCAAATATTTCTGATACACTTCCGATACAACCTTCATTTAAGTGATAAGCAAAATCATCAATGATCTTTTTCACTTTTGACTTTTGACTTTTCACTTTCATTAATGCATCAACATACGGGCCAAGCAGCCAGCTCCAAACGGTACCTTCATGATAAGCAGAGTCACGATGCCAGGCATCTCCACCATAGACAGGTATATAATGTGAATCTGTTTTAGGAAGGCTTTTAAGTCCCACCGGCGTGTAAAGGTTGTCTTCTACAACCTGCAATACTGCAGCAGCTTTTGCTTCTTCTATTAAGGGATACGGCAAACTGATTGCAAACAATTGGTTTGGTCTTAGTGTTGGATCAGGATAATTGTTTTCACCGATCACATCATAGAGATAATTACCTTCTGCATACCAAAACTTTTCTTCGAAACTTTGTTTTGTTTTTGCTGCACTTAACTCAACAATGTCTGCATCATTTTCCTGTTCATTCATGCGTAGTAAGTCAGCAAATATTTTTAAAGCATTATACCACAAAGCCTGTATCTCTACCGGCTTACCCATACGTGGCGTAACTACCCATGTTCCTATACGTGCATCCATCCATGTTAACTGCTGACCAAATTCTCCTGCATACAATAATCCATCTTCCTCAACATGGATATTGTAACGGGTGCCTTTATAATGCCAGTCGATGATTTCTTTTATTACAGGTAAAATTTCATGTATGACAAAATCTCTGTCACCTGTTGCTTCCAAATATTTTTTTATGGCGATGAAATACCATAACGTTCCATCCACATTGTTATATTCCGGAGCTTCACCATTATCCTGGAAGCGATTGGGTAACATACCCATACTCACACTTTTGGCAAAAGATGCAAGAATTTTCTTTGCATCTTCATACCTGCCGGTGCTCAAACATAAGCCAGATAAGGATATCATGGTATCACGCCCCCAATCGGTGAACCAGTGATAGCCTGCAATAACTGTAGCCCCCTCTAAATCCCCCCGGTGAGGGAGACTTTCGGAATTGTTCTTTTTACAATGAACTGGTCTGCTGCTAATGTTAATATTTGTTCAACTGTACTGCTGAAAGGTTGTTCTAGTAAGCCTTCTCTTCTTTGTTTTTCTTTCAATAATAATTCAATTGCATTTTTACCGGAGGGATCCTCTGTTGTAAGAATGATGCCAAGGGTATCACCTTGTTTTAGTTCAACTAAAAATTTTCCATGATTGAATAAGTCTTCCACAAAATCCAATCCCCGGTATTGTTCTATGCTGTAATTGAAATTATAAAACCAGTTTGGATGGTGTTCATATTTTGCATCGGGAACTTTTATAAATATTTCAGGCGTGCTTTCGTAAACTTTTGTTTTAAAGACATTGTTGTTGAATAATACATCCCAATGCGCATCATTGTTTGCATGCATCATGCTGTGATAACCACGAACAGCTAGTAATGGAAGCAGTTCCAGTGTAAATGTCTTTGCCGCTTTTACAACTTCATAAATTATAACTGTTGTATTTTCTCCATGAACCATTGCAATCGTTTTCTTTACTTCGACACCATTCACTTCATGGATCCACTCCGGAAATATTTCTTTCTTAAATGATGAAAGGTATTGATAGCCTTGTGGTGCAATAGTATCGCCGTAATTGTTTGTTCCTAATTCAAACCGTTCGTTGTTAATAATGATCGTTTCATCAAGTTTGCTTATAAGGTTCATTCGTTCTGCAGGTGGCACAGTTGCGGCCATTAATAAACTGTGATAGCGTCTTGTATTGCAGCCAATAACAGATGAACCGCTCCAACCGCCAAGGCCATTGGTTTCAAGCCATTCATGTTGAATTGCTTCATTATAGTCTGACAGCACAGTTTTATTTTTTTGTAACAGCATAAATTTTTTTTGTAGTAAGCAGTATAACTTTCTTCAACATAGTTGTGTCACTCACTTGTACTTTCAAAACAGTTGTCAGCTATCACGTATCAGCATTCTGTAATGCCAAACATATTTAACCGAAACCTGATTGCTGATTGCTGAAACCCATTATTCAGCACAAGTGTGCGACGCAACAAAAGCATCATACCTGTTCTGCTGCAGGGCTCATAATTTTTTCTTCTGTATTTTCTATTAGAGGTGTTGATATTCTTTGTATCAGTTCTGCCACAACACCCGTCCAGCCTGTTTGATGTGAAGCGCCAACACCGCGTGCCGTATCTCCATGAAAATATTCATAGAATAAAACAAGGTCTTTGAAATGTGGATCATCGCGGTACAGTGCATAGTTATCATTCACAGGCCTGTTACCATTTTCATCCTTTCTAAAAATTGAAACCAGCCGGTTTGCAATGTCATTCGCCACATCTCTTATCTTAACTATATTTCCCGAGCCTGTTGGCAATTCAACTTTTGATTCTCCTTTGTAGTAATCGCAATATTGCTGCAAAGCCAGCACCAGTAAATAATTCATCGGCATCCACACAGGGCCGCGCCAATTACTATTGCCGCCAAACAATGAACTGGTTCCTTCACCTGGCTGATAATCCAAGCCGAATTCCTGCCCATCTATTGTTACGTGATAACCATGTTTATGAATCTCTGAAATAGAACGTATGCCGCCCTTGCTTAAAAATTCATTTTCATCCAGCAATGCTTTCAATAATTTTTCTAATCTTTTTCTTGGCACGAGTGATAATAAAATATCGTCATGATCTTTTAATTCTTCGATCACTAAATATTGCTGGTTATGCTCACGATATTTCTGGAACCATTTTAACCTTCGGTGAAACTCCGGTACTTTATCGAGCAGATCTTTTTTCAAAACAAACACAGCAAACAAAGTACTCAGGCCAACAAGGCTTCTTACTTTCACAGGAATATATTTGCCACCGGGCATTGAGAGTACATCATAAAAAAATCCTTCTTCATCATCCCAGCTTCCCGTCCAATCTTCACCGAGGCGATTAAGTGATTCTGCTATATAAATAAAATGCTCAAAGAATTTGGTGGTTACATCTTCATAATTGGGATTGTGCTGCGAAATTTCAAGCGCCATTTCCAACATATTCAAACAATACATCGCCATCCAGCTGGTTCCATCAGCTTGTTCTAACATGCCTCCACCTGGAATTGCACTGCTGCGGTCGAATACGCCAATGTTATCAAGACCTAAGAAGCCTCCTTCAAAAACATTTTTGCCATGATGGTCTTTTCGGTTAACCCACCAGGTAAAATTGATGAGTAGTTTTTGAAAAACCTTTTCAAGAAAATCAATATCTCCTTTGCCTGTTTTTGCTTTATCCATTTTATATACCTGCAAACAACTCCATGCATGCACAGGAGGGTTTACATCACTAAAGGCCCATTCGTATGCAGGCAATTGTCCATTGGGATGCATGTACCACTCACGCAAAAAAAGTATAAGCTGGTCTTTGGCAAACTGCGGATCGATCATAGAAAGTGGCACACAATGAAAAGCCAGGTCCCATGCGGCATACCACGGGTATTCCCATTTATCGGGCATAGAAATAATATCTTCATTGTTGAGTGTATGCCATTTATGATTGCGTCCATGCTTGCGCTGTTCAGGTGGTGGTGGCTGCCCTTCGTCTCCGTTCAGCCACCGCGGAATATCTATGTTGAAATATTGTTTACTCCATAACATACCTGCAAATGCCTGGCGCTGTATGTTACGCAGATCCTCGTCTTTTGTAGTATGAATATTATTGTAAAATTCATCTGCATCCTGTACACGCTCTTCAAAAATAAAATCGTATGCATCCCCCAATGGATTTTCATGCATTAATACATGCTTGCTCAAACGAAGCTTTATCGTTTCGGATGAACCTCCGGCAATATTCAGATGATACAACGGCGAAAATTTGGTGCCAGACTCTTTGCCTTGCAGCAATTTGTAATCATTATTTATAACTGCATGATGAAATGCATCTTTTACAAAAGGGCTTTCATTGGGTGTGCCGTATAAACGTTCTTTGTTGGTTTCATTTTCGGTGAATAAAGTTCTATCCGGTTTTTCAAAATATAAATGATATTCATCCACCCAATAATGATTTACTTCTGCCATGCCATACCTGTCATTCATTTCTCTAAGAGCGATAAAAGGTTTCTGATGCATTAATCCAAAACTCCAGTGGTTGCGCATCCAGATCGTTGGCAGTAAAGCTATGTAAGCCGCAGACTTACTGCGGTTATGTACGGTGATACGAATGCAGATATCTTCTTCTGTATTTTTTGCATACTCTGTAAATACATCAAAATAATTTCCATTGTCAAACAAGCCCGTATCAAGCAATTCATATTCTTTTTCAAATTTGTTACGGTTGCGATTTGTATTTACAAGATCAGCATAAGGAAATACTGCCTGTGGATACTTATACAAATGTTTCATGTAAGAATGCGTAGGCGTATTATCCAGATAGTAATATAACTCTTTTACATCTTCACCATGATTACCTTCATTGCCTGTAAGCCCAAACAAACGCTCTTTTAAAATGGGATCTTTTCCATTCCACATGGCAATAGAAAAACAAATGCGTTGCATATCATCGCTGATACCTGCAATACCATCTTCGCCCCAGCGGTACACACGGCTGCGTGCATGATCGTGCGGAAAATAATCCCAGGCATTACCATACTCGCTGTAGTCCTCACGTACAGTGCCCCATTGACGTTCACTTAAATATGGGCCCCATTTTTTCCAAAGTGGATTTTGCAAACGATGCTGTTCGCTGTTCATGTTTTTATTTTTATGTAGTGAGCTTTTGTTATGCTATGATGCTTTGCTTGTGTCACTCACTTGTACGTTCTGAACAATGATGAGCAATGAACAAAACGTACAAGAGTGCGACGCAACAGGTGGTGCCATAGTATACAACGGCCGGGTAAATAAATTTCCTGCTAAAGAATATAAGTGCTTATATATTTCTATCCATTATCCTCAAAGCCCGGGTATAAAGTCATTCCGCCATCCACAAACAAGGTAGTGCCGTTAATATAGTCCGCGTCATCGCTTGCTAAAAACACCGCAGCTTTACCAATATCTTCTACCTGGCCGATGCGTTTTTCAGGAATGAGTTTGAGTAATTCCTGCAGGTGCGCCTGCGTGTCCCATGCATCATGATTGATAGGCGTTGCAATTGCGCCCGGCGCAATACTGTTGATGCGGATTTTCTTTGGCGCATATTCCTGGGCAATGGTTTTCATCATTAACATCACGCCACCTTTACTGGCTGCATAATTTGCATGGCCGGCCCATGGAATAACTTCATGCACACTGCTCATGCAAATAATTTTTCCTGCTGCTTTGCTTTTAGTTTCATCAATACCTCTTCTCAAAAATTCTTTGATGGCTTCCCTTGCACAAAGGAACTGCCCGGTAAGATTTACGCCTAATACAAAGTTCCATTGTTCCAATGTCATTTCTACAAATTTTGCATCACGCTGGAGGCCTGCATTGTTTACCAGTATATCAACTGTGCCAAATTGAGCAATAGTATCTGTAAACATTTTTATCACTTCATCTTCTTTACTTACATCGCATTGATAAGAGATTGCTTTACCACCTGCTGCTGTAATATTTGCCACAACTGCATCTGCCATAGGTTTTGCGCCGGCTACCGGGTAATTAACTATTACAGTTGCACCGGCTTTAGCCATTTCCTTTGCACATCCTGCACCTATGCCACTGCTGGCACCGGTAATGATAGCTATTTGTCCGTTTAATTTTTTATCCATGTTTGTATTTTGTTTTATTGTTAATAGAGTGTTCCTATGGAAGAATATGTTGCAAATTCTTTTCCTTCCAATGCTTTTTTGATCAATGAAATTTCAAAGTCTGTTATAATGTTAGTGTAATATTTATAAACATCCTCAGCAGTCTCAAAAGGATTAGGGTAATGATGGCTATTGTTGCAATTCTTATTGGCCATATAATAAAAATAATCAGCAGCCTGTAATCTGCTCCATACTTCCAGCAAATACGGATCATTTGTATACATTACCATTTTCTCCAGGCTATAAATTTTTTTAAGTGTGTTATTCTGCATCATATTATCGCACCATACACAACATTCTTTTGTTTTATCTTCCCATGAAATGGTGTGCGGTACATCATACACATCTAAAGCTTCATAATTATCTATGGCACCTGAAGCGGTTGCAAAATCAAAACTCGTTTCTTTCAAAACCTCTGCCGGTAAAGCTTCCAGAAAATCAAATATGCCTGAGCTTTCTTTTTTGTGCACACCAAATGTTTCGTAATCCATAAAGAGATTAATAATATCTGTCTCACCGGGATGGGCATGAATCCATTCCGCAAACTTATCAGCAGATAAAGGGTGCTCATTCCACGATGCATCATTAAAACGAAAAGAAATATCATCTGATAAAACAGAATTCCGCAGCAGTAAACCAAAGCTATCAATCCCCGGTGCTTTATATATCTTATTATTTGTTTTGCCTTTTAGTAACCTTTCAATTCCTTCACATAAGATGCCTTTATAACCAAGCGCAGAAATATGTGCTGCCAGATTGTTATTATAAATCAGTTCTGTATTACGGAATACACCGGGCTTCATTCCAAAAATTTCTTCAATTAAATGACTATGTTTTTCAACCTGCCTGTCAAATTCTTTTTTAGAATGTAAAAAGCTTAAGGAGTGATAATACGTTTCTGCCAGTATCTCTACGTAGCCTGTATCAACCAGTTCTTTAAAAGAATCAATCACATCGGGCCTGTGTTTTTGTAGCAGATCAATCAATACACCACTTAAGGAAAAATTGACTTTGAATTTACCCGCATGTTTAATGATGGCAGATAAAATGATCTTGTTGGCTGGTAAATAACAGGCATCTGCTAAAGTATCGATCGCAGCTACATCAGCCGTTGCGTCTTCATAACAGTGACTTACACCCACTTCTTTTGAGCTGTATTGTTTTAATTGAAAAGGATGGTGCACTTTAAAGAATAAGCAAACGGAAGACATAGATTGTATTAAGCATTGTAAAAGTAGTAATAGCAGAGGCCCTGAATTGTCAGCGAAATGATAATTAACAACAGATATTAGTTCCGGATGAATTGATCATTTAACTCGATTTTTTTACGGTTGTAAAATAACATGCCTGAATCTCTCAATTCATTGAATAATACGTTTACACTTTGCCTTGATGTAGCTATTACTGCAGCAATATCACTATGCGTTAAATAGTTATTCAGCACTATTTTATTGCCCATACGATTGCCATCCGTTGTTGCCCAATTCTTAATAAAGCGGATCAGTCTTGCTTTTGCATCGCAGAATACAAGATCAGAATGACGGCTTTCCAGTTTCTTCAGTTTATTGTTTACCATATTGGCATAACTCAATGCCATCATTGGATTCTCCTGTAGTAATTTTTTAAAATCTGCTGCATTAAAACAACAGATAACCGTATTTGCAGTAAGTGCTTCTGCAAACTCATCTACAGTTTTGTTGTTGCTTAAACTAAGATCTCCGAAGATATCCGGTGCGGTAAGGATGTCCTTGATCAGTTCATCATCTGAATCACTGAAATCAGAAAGTTTTATTTTGCCTTGTATTAGCAGGTATATCTTGCTGTAAGCACCTTCACCATAATTAATGTTTTCACCTTTGCTGATGGTTCTTACTTTCATCAGTGCAGTTGCATCTTTAGTAAGTTGCTCACCTGCATTTGCAAACAAGGGGTGACTCTTTAGATAAATGTATTTTACTTCTTCGTACATGATAGATGGTTTTTAGTGTAAATGATCCGTGTTTGGTATGATTAGTTTTGAGAAAGCATTAATGTTTCTTTCATGCTGTTGTAAAGTTGTTGCCTTGGAATTAGCTTTTTACAGCTGCTAAAATGTTTGCTTATAAACAGGAAACCCGTAACGTCCGTGAATATTATTTCACCAAGACATAACTGTTTCATTTGTGTTTGTGAAAGATTTTCAAAAATGTTCCATTCGTCTTTGATAAACCTGCGGTTACTATTTTTCATGTTTACAGTTTTAGTTGTTGGTAAATTTTAATTACACTTTATTGTTCATTACCTGCAATTGCATTTTCAATTTTTGTTATCAGAATATTTTTTGGTTTCAATCCAATTAAGTGATCTATCAATTCTCCATTCTTAAAAATTAAGATCGCAGGTAGTTCAATAATGCCATACTCTTTTGCAATCAAATTATTCTCCTGCGTATCAATGGTAAAAAAATTTGCTTTTGATGCGTAAGACTTACTCAGCTCTTCATAAATCGGGGCAATGATCTGGCACCCGCCGTTCCATTCTGTTTTAAATTGTACTATAGCTATTCCTTTTCCTTTTATGATCCTGTTTGTAAAATCTATACCTGAAAGCGTCCGGTTCATTTTGGTTGTGTTTGTGCCGGTATATAGCCAACTGCTGTGCCAAAAAATTTAACGCTAATACGAAGTAGGCTGAAATGCCTTACAGTAAAGGGTTTCAGCAATTTTATGGTTTAACAAATTTCAAACAAATAAGCACATCGTCTTCACAAAATATTGGGAATTTCCCAAAATATTGTGAGTGAAAAGATGGGATAATATAAAGTTTGTGATGGTGTTTATGAGCCGGAGTGATGAATATATATCAGGCTTTTGTTGCGTCGCACTCTTATACGTCCTACACTTTATTCAAGTGGTAAAAAGTCTTATATATGACTTTTTGAATTGAATAATATTCATAGCATTACAGTTGAAAGGATTTTTCCTCCTGCACGTATTCAGTTCATCGCAGCAGGTTATTCTTTCTTTAACAGAATAAAGCCAATTTCATGAGTCGTATTTTTAAAATATTTTTCTGGGGAATGTTTATCAGCTTTCTTGGTTCTTTGCCTTTGGGAACTGTAAATGTTACAGCAACAAACATCACTGTTAATGAAAATGTGTATGCAGGTGTTTTATTTTCATTAGGTTGTTTATGTATAGAAACCGGGTGCCTTTGTTTTGTATTAGTTGCAATGGACTGGATATGTAAGCGGCAAAAAATATTCCGGCTGTTTGAATGGTTAACAATGATCCTTATTCTTGTAATGGCGGCAGGAAGTTTTTTAGCTGCCTATAAAATGAAAGCTTTTGGTGCAAGTGTGTTTACTGCTTATCATCTTCCGCCCTTTTTATTTGGCTTGCTGTTGAGTAGCCTTAACCCATTACATATTCCATTCTGGATTGGATGGACGACAATATTGATCAATAAAAAGATATTGATACCTGGTAAAAAAAATTATGTTATTTATGCAACGGGAATAAGTATTGGAACAATGATGGGATTTCTTGTTTTTGTATACGGTGGAGAATATATTATTCAGCAGGCAGGACAAAGACAAAATATTGTTAACTGGATTGTTGGTACCATATTGCTTATAACTGCTTTAGTACAATTGTACAAAATAATGGGTAAGAAGCTTCCTTTAAAAACACAGATCATATGAAGAAGAATAATAAATTTACCGGCATAGTGTTTTTATTATTTGCAGCAGTTGCCTGTAATATGTCTGTAGCCAAGAATAAGGCAACTAACGTGCTGGAGCCTGCCGGTGATAGATTCGCGGTGCTGGAATTATTTACATCAGAAGGATGTTCCAGTTGTCCGGCTGCAGACGCAGTGCTGGCGAAACTTTCAAAGGAGTACAAAGAAAAGGTACTTGCGCTGGAGTTTCATGTAGATTACTGGAACAGGCTTGGCTGGACAGATAGTTTTAGCAATGCAACTTTTAGCAGGCGTCAGGAAAAGTATGCTGTATTGTTTCATTTGAATTCTATTTATACACCACAAGTCATTATCAATGGAAGACATGAAATGGTTGGTTCTGATGAAACAAATATTCGCAGTAATATTCTTCATGAACTGAAAGATACTGCTACACAAATTATAACACTGCAATCTAAAATGTTAAATGAAAAAAGTATTGGTGTTTCTTATAATGTTGATACAACATCAAATGCTTTGCTGAATATTGCACTTATTCAGTTGCATGGAGAAACAGCCGTTAAAGGGGGAGAGAACAGCGGACATATTTTACAACACACAAATATTGTGAGAGATTTTAAAACAGTACATGTTAATGAACAATCGCAGGGCGGCATTAGTCTTGATGTTCCAAAAGGCTTGTCGGCAAAGGACTGTAAGGTGATTGCTTATTTGCAGGATGCAAATGATCTGCATGTAAAAGCGGTTACAGAAAGCTTACTTCAGTAATAATTTTCATATGATAAACGTTGCAGATGCCTTATAACCGAACGATGAAAGGATTGCGACGCAACAGGTGATGCTATGAAAAGCAAATGCTGGTATCAAAAAATTATTCTCTTTTGATACCCAGCTTTTTCATTCTTGCTTCAAGCGTTGTAGGATTTAAACCCAATATTTTTGCTGCTCCTTTTTCGCCACTTACTTTCCAATTGGTTTTATTGAGCACAGCGATGATGTGATCTTTCTCTACATCTTCCATTTTGTGTTTTACATTGCTTTTAGCGGAAGAAGTTTTTATAGCAGGTAACCAATCGCCATGTTCTAAAATGCCATCACGACTTAATATCAATGCACGCTCTATAATATTTTCAAGTTCTCGAATATTGCCGGGCCAATCGTATTCCATCAACGCATCCATTGTTTTGGAAGGGATATGTGTGATCTTCTTCCCGATCTTTGCTTCATACTTCTGGCAGAAATGTTTTACCAGTAAAGGGATATCTTCTTTTCTTTCACGTAACGGCGGACTAATAATAGGAAACACATTAAGCCTGTAAAAAAGATCTTCGCGAAATTCTTTTTTCTCAATGGCCTGTTCAAGATTGCGGTTGGTGGCAGCAATAATGCGTGCATTTACTTTCATTGTTTTTGGATTGCCTAATCTTTCAAACTCACCTTCCTGTAAAATGCGCAATAGTTTTGACTGCAGATCGAAGGGGAGTTCTGCAATTTCATCCAAAAAAATGGTGCCACCATCTGCCAATTCAAAGCGGCCGATCTTTCTATCCATAGCGCCTGTGAACGCACCTTTTTCATGACCAAACAATTCGCTTTCTATAAGATTGGCAGGCAGGGTGGCACAGTTTACTTTTACCAATGGCCTTTTACTTCTGTTACTGATGTTGTGCACTGCACGTGCCAGTAATTCCTTACCTGTACCGGATTCGCCGAGAATCAAAACAGTTGCATCAGTGGCTGCTACCTGTTCTAGTTGTTGCAATATGCGATGAAATTTTTTGCTTTTACTTACGATCTCTTCAAAATTATAATTCACTTTTATTTCATCCTGCAGGTATTGGTTCTGCGCCTGCAAACGGACCTGTTCCTGTTCCATTAAAACCTTGTCGGTAATATCTATGAACATGGTGCGGGTAAATTGTCCGCCAATATCAGGATTTGACCACCATTGAATCCAGATTGGGTTGCCATTGTCCCGGCGGCGCAGTTCAAGTACCACGCCACTTGTGTCAGTGCCGCGGCCCACAGATGCAAAAGCTTCTTCCATGCGTCGTTGCGCATCTGGTGTATCAGGCGCCATTTTTTTTCCATAAGTGTAAGGAACTTCTTCAGGTTTTACGCCAAGAATGCGTAATGCGGCCCTGTTGGCTTTAATGAATTTTGAGTCAAGGCCTTCATGTACGTAAGCAATAGGTGCTTCTTCAAAGAGATCGCGGAAACGTTCTTCACTTTCTTTAAGTAAGATCTTAAGCTGAGCATTTGCTTCTTCCAGTTTCTTTTGCGCAGCAAGCCGGTCAAGTTCTGCACCAGCCCTGTTGGCAAATATTTTAAGAACAGCCGTTTGATTTTTCTCAAGCGTTATTGGGTTTGGGTCTACTGCAATGATATGCCCCATTACTTCACCTGTAGATGGGCTAAAGATGGGCACGCCTATGTAAGATTCGAGACCTTTTTCTTTAGGGAAATATTCCTGTAACTTACTGGATGTAAAATAATTTTCACCACGCATGATGATCTCGCATGGCGTGCCTGCTGTATCATATTCTACATTATCGAGGATTTGATCTTTATCAAGATAGCAGATGGAACGTAACCTTGTTTTCTCGTGGTTGGCACATTCTGTTATCAAGGCGTAACGCATGGAAAGTGTAAGTGTAATATATTTGGCAAGCTGTACAAAAAAATCTTTTCCAATTAATCCGGATGTGGCTTCGGAAATAGTCCTCAGTAATTCTTCTTCTAATTTTCTTTTGTGTATATCCCTTACAATACTGCAGGAATATTCTTTACCCTCAAACTCAATATAATTTCCGGTTATTTCCACATCATATACGTAACCCGTTTTGTGACGGTGCTGAGATTCCCAGGTTATTTTTTTTTCTTTCTTCAGTCTATTCCAAAATGCGGGGAAATCCATCATTAATGCAGTAGGATTAATATCTGTTACTTTTTTCTTTGTAAGTTCTTCTTTGGCATAACCTGTCATTTGGCAAGCCGTATCATTAACAAGGAAAATATTTTGTTTAGAGTCTACCCAAAATACAGCTTCATGGATATTTTCCATAGTAAAATGGGAGAGTAGCTGTTCCTTTTCAAACTCCTTAGAAGAATTTTTTTGCATAAAACGGATTAATAAAAATGGTTAGTTCGGCAGCTAAAGTTAAACAAAGGAATTTATAACTGTAATTTCAAATGAGTGTGTTATGCGCCTTGTGGTGCATTGGTATGAATTATTTATGGCAGGAAATTGTGTGCTGCGCAGTATTGGTTAATTCGGGACTGAGATATGCAATGCCCAAACCCATTCCTCTTACGATCAGCAGCGCACCCATTGCAGCAATAAACCAGGGCACTGCTTTTTTGATGGTGTTACGTACCGAGATGTTTATAAAAAATCCAAAATAAGAAAGTGCAAACATGGCAGGAAAAGTACCAAGCCCGAAAGACATCATAAAAAATGCAGCACCATCAACACTGCCTGTGCCCAGGGCGCCTGCTATAGCCAGGTATACAAGGCCGCAAGGCAAAAGCCCGTTTGCCATACCCAGCAGAAAAACACTTTTGAGAGAACTGTTGTTTATAAATTTTGAAACAAGCTGCTGCACAAATAAGTTTAGCTTATTAAAACTACGCAAATGAAAAAAGGAATATCTGAGCAATGATTGAATTGCTATCACCAGTATTACGCACCCGGCAATAATAGAGAACCACTGCTGAAAACCACCGAGATAAATTTGTCTGCCTGCCAATCCAAATATCGTTCCCAGCGTTGCGTAAGTAACAATGCGGCCGGTATTATATAAAACTATGGCAGTTATTTTTTTTAGTTGTGGCAGGTTTTGTGTTGGCAGCGAAAATGCAATGGCACCGCACATTCCCACGCAATGGAAACTGCTTAGCAGACCAATACTAAAAGCTGATATGAATATTTGCCAGCTCATTATTTCACTTCAACATTTTGTTCGGTGTAAAATTTTTCTTTACCAGATTCCCACGTAAGCTTTAGCAGGTATTTTGTTTTAGCCAGTTTATTTTTTGCAATAAGCATTGTTCCGCTGTCACTGATATTTAATGGGATCTTTCTATCGTTTGAGGCATTGTTTGCACAATAAAACCATGCCTCACCTGTAAGTGCAGCGCCGTTTAATTCCTTTGGCAATTGAATAGAAACATCTGCAATATCTTCTGTAACCTTTACCCCGCTTAGTTTGTTTGCATTAGTAACACCATCAATTTTATCCTGGTAACGGAGCTCTTCACCATAATAATCTTTTGAAACAAGTTCAAAATTTTGTTGCATGCATTTATATACAAGCGTTCCTATTAAAGTGCCGAACAGAATAAATACGATCAGCAATTTATTTCCCCAGGTCATACATTTCTATTTTAATATTTTATAAAAACTTTTTTGATAGCTATCTTTTGTACTGGTGGCATCGCCTGTTGTGTCACTCACTTGTACTTTTCAGCTTCGAGCGGCGAGGTATGAGCTTCGGGTCTTTTGCTCGTGACCCCCCGCTAAAAGCTCACAGCGTTTCTTCAGTACAAGAGTGCGACGCAAGGAACGATGCTCAAAGAACAAATGCCAGGCTCATTATTATCTTGTTCAGGAAATTAATCATCTTCAACAGGCCCCAAAAAACTTGTAGTGACAGTTGTGATTTTTTTGCCGGACTGATATAAACCAAGTTTCAATTCTGTCTTCCTGTTTTTTATTGATGACTCTGGCAATATTATAAAAAACGAACCGCTGCCCTGGCCTTCCTTTGCTACCGTAATAAAAGGCTTTCCTACAAGTTCCACTTTACCATCTGCATCTTCCAGCTGTACAGACATGTGCAGTTCATCAACTGTTTTATTGGCCAGTTTTATATTGTATAAATTAGAAATGCTATCATGGCCGCGTTCCTGGTAAAGTATACCAGGTGTGCGCATTACTGTTACATCAATATCTTTTCTCGTAAATAATATAGCTGATAAAATAATTACCACCACGCCGCATAATGCTGTGTACATTTTCATTCTTGGTGTGTAGCGCAAAGGCTCTCCGTTTGCAATACTGTTCTCACTTGCATAACGAATAAGGCCGCGTGGTTTGCCGATCTTATCCATGATATTATCACAGGCATCAATACAGGCAGTACAGCCAACACATTCAAGTTGCACGCCATTGCGAATATCGATACCCGTAGGGCAAACTTTCACACACTGAAAGCAATCAATGCAATCGCCATGAATTGTTTCTTCATTCTTTTTAGCAACACCTCTGGGTTCTCCACGCTTATAATCATATGCAACTATCATGGAATTTTTATCAAGCAACACACCCTGTAAACGGCCATAAGGACAAACTACTGTACATGCCTGCTCCCTGAAAAATGCATACACACCATAAAATACGGCACTGAAAATAAGTAATGCGCTAAAACCACCGACATGCTCAGAGATTGGTTCTGTAATAATTTTTTCTAATTCTTTTATGCCAATGATGTAAGAAAGAAAAAAGTTTGCAATGATGAATGACAGTAAATAAAACACCACATGTTTAAAAGTCTTTCTGGCTATTTTTTTCCCATTCCATGGTGCTTTTGCAAGCATTTTCTGTTGAGTTGCATCGCCTTCTATCCAATACTCGATCTTACGGAACATCATTTCCATAAAGTTTGTTTGTGGGCAGGCCCAACCACAAAACAATCTTCCAAATGATGCTGTAAAAAGAATAATGAAAAAAATGAATGTTATCATGCCAAGGCCGAGGATAAAGAAATCCTGTGGCCAGAAAACTTTTCCAAACAAAATAAATTTTGCCTGCGGAATATTAAACATGAATAATGGTCTGTCATTAACCTGCACAAAAGGCAACCCAAAGAAAACAATAAAATATACTAAGCTTAGCCATGTGCGCAGTCTGTAAAATTTTCCCTTTGGTTTCTGCGCATAGATCCAGTTACGTTTACCACCTGCATCTACTGTTGCAAGATGATCGCGAAAACTTTCTTTATTTTTTTTCTGTAAGTGATTTTCCATTGTTTAGTTTGCTGCTTGTGCCTGGCCCACAACTTTTACAGAGTCTTTTACCGGAGCCTCTTCATTATACAAATCGCCCTGCGGTTCTTTTGGATTGGCAGGTTTGGTGCCATGCAGAGATTTTATATAGCTTGCTATCTCTGCAAGTTGTACCGGGCTGAAATCAGCCTCCCATGATTTCATTCCTTTTTCAGGTACACCATATTTAATAGTTTTAAAAATATCTTTTATACCGCCTTTATGTAACCAGTAATCGTCAGTTAAATTAGGCCCAACCACACCCTGACCTTCGGGTCCATGGCAAGGTGCGCAGGTGCTGCTGAATATTTTTTTGCCTTCTCCCAAAGCAGCCCCATCTGTTAAAAGGGTTACTGAATTTTCATCAACTTTATTAGCGGCTTTCTTTAAATATTCTGCCTTTTCTTCATCAGCTTTTGCAACAGCAGCAAAGTATTCTTCCTGGCTGGATGGTGCAGTATGCGATACATTGGCGCGATAGAGATATACAGCTGCAAATACAATACAGATATAGAATCCATACAGCCACCATGGCGGCAAACGGTTATCCAGTTCGCGTATGCCATCATAGTCGTGGCCAAGATCAACTTCTTCATGTGCAGGTCTGAAATTGTTTATTTTTGCCCACCATTTTTTCCATATTGATTCTTTAGGGGCCCGTGCTTCTTCTGCTACAACTGAAATAATTTTTTCTTTTGCCAGCAGACCTTTCAGCGAAAATAACATAGCAGTTATCACTAGTATTTCCAATGCGATTACACCGATGATCGTATAAAATGAAAATGCTGACAGGCCACCGTAAGATGCTGCCGCCTCTTGTGCGGGTGCTGCAACATTCTGCGAAAAAGATATATAAGAGATTGTGCAGAATAATAATACCATTAAAGTTTTTGCGGGAATTATCGAATTCTTTTTTTCTTCTTTTTCTCTTTCTGCCTTGATCTGTGCAACATTAATTAATAAACGCCCCAGCATTACAATAGCAAGCAATAGCGCCCCAGCAACAACAATTAGTGAAACCGCTAAAGGATTATCTAACTGGGATGGTGGCGGCGGGCCTGCTGCAAATACATTTACCATTGCACATAATGCAAGTACACCTGTTAATGCGGTAGCTTTAAACAATTGTTTCCGGCCTGTTGGTTTCATTTTCAAAAAGTTTTCAGTTAATTATTTATTTCTGCTCCGTCTAATGGAATATGTTTCATTACATCGATCAGTTTTTTATCTGCACGCCATGCCCACAAACCCATCACCACAAAAAACACAAAGAAGATCATGAATGAGGACAAGCCAAAAATGTCTACACCCGTTATTTTTTCTAAATAGTTTATGAATTGCATTTGAATTTTTTTTAATGAACTTTTGAATAACTATTAAGCTTTCGTTGTGTCACTCACTTTTGCGTTCGGAACTATATGCAGCTGTTAGCCTTTAGCTGATAGCTAATCTTCAGTACAAGTGTGCGACGCAAGGAACGATGAACAAAGAGCTATAGCTGGCTATAAAAAATACTTGCTATTTATTTTCTGCAACCTGTTTTGATTCTGCTTTAATATCTGTTCCAACTCTTTGCAGGTATGCTATCAGCGCAATTATTTCGCTGTTGGCAGGTGCATTAAGTTTATCTTTTTTAAGATCAGCTTTTATTTTATTTGCCTGCGCTATAAGATCAGTGTTTGCCTGCAGATCATAACCGGGTGCATAAGGCACTCCTAATGTTTGCATGGCCCTTATTTTGGCAGGAGTAGAGCCTGTATCAAGTTTATTATCCATCAACCACGGATAAGAAGGCATAATAGAACCCGGCGACATACTTCTTGGATCGAACATGTGGTTGTAATGCCAGCTATCAGGATATTTGCCTCCGATACGTGCAAGATCAGGCCCTGTTCTTTTACTGCCCCACTGGAAAGGGTGATCATAAATAAATTCACCGGCTTTACTATACTCTCCATAACGCGCCACTTCATCTCTGAAAGGGCGGATCATTTGTGAGTGACAGGTATAACAACCTTCACGAACATAAATATCGCGGCCCTGTAATTCAAGTGGCGTATAGGGTTTAACTGATGCAATGGTTGGTACATTGCTCTTGATAAGAAATGTAGGAACAATTTCAAGAATACCACCAATAGCAACTGCTATTAAGCTAAACACTAACATTTGTACAGGTTTTCTTTCTATCCAGCGATGCCAATGCTCTTTGCCATGTGCCTTAATTACTTTTGGTAATGGTGCGGCTTCAGCAGCTTCATCTGCAACAAGACTTCCTGCTTTAATTGTTTTGTACACATTATAGATCATGATGAATACACCAATAAGGTATAAGGTGCCACCAGTGCTTCTTGCCATGTATTCGGGAAGAATGTTGGTAACTGTTTCGAGGAATTGAAATTTCAATTGTCCTTCTTCTGTAAAGGTCTTCCACATCATGCTTTGTGTAAAGCCTGCCCAATACAATGGCACTACATAAAGAACTATCCCTATAGTACCGATCCAGAAATGTGTATTAGCTAATTTCTTTGAGTAAAGCGGTGTTTTGAAAATTTTTGGAATGATCCAATAGATAACACCAAAGGTTAAGAAGCCATTCCAGCCAAGTGCACCAACGTGTACGTGCGCAATAATCCAGTCTGTAAAGTGTGCAATAGCGTTTACATTCTTAAGGCTTAACATCGGGCCTTCAAAAGTTGCCATACCATAACAGGTTACAGCAACCACCATGAACTTCAAAATAGGGTCTTCTCTTACTTTATCCCACGCACCTCTTAGTGTAAACAATCCATTTAACATGCCGCCCCAGCTTGGTGCAATAAGCATTACGCTGAATACCACACCAAGACTTTGTGCCCAATCAGGTAACGCTGTGTATAATAAGTGGTGCGGGCCAGCCCAGATATAAATAAATATCAGTGCCCAGAAGTGAACGATTGATAAACGATAGCTGTAAACCGGTCTGTTAGCGGCTTTGGGAAGAAAGTAATACATCAATCCCAGGTAAGGCGTAGTTAAGAAAAATGCTACTGCATTATGCCCATACCACCATTGCACTAATGCATCCTGCACGCCTGCATACCAGCTATAGCTTTTAAAAAAGGAAACAGGTAATTCAAATGAGTTTACAATATGCAGCATTGCAACAGTAACCCAGGTTGCGATATAAAACCAGATGGCAACATACAAATGACTTTCCCTGCGTTTAAGAATTGTACCAAACATATTTACCCCAAACACAACCCATACAATGGTAATAGCAATATCAATGGGCCATTCCAGTTCTGCATATTCCTTACCTGTTGTATAACCCATTAATAAAGTAATGGCCGCAGAAACAATAATCAATTGCCAACCCCAGAAATGAATTTTGCTTAGCTTATCGCTAAACATCCTTGCTTTACATAAACGCTGTAATGAATAATATACACCCATAAAAATACCATTGCCTACAAAAGCAAATATTACCGCATTGGTATGTACCGGTCTAACTCTTCCGAATGAAGTTGCTGCAGTATCAAGATTAGCAGCAGGAAAGAAAAGCTGAATAGATGCAAAAAGACCTGCAAGCATGCCTACTACGCCCCAGAAAAGCGTGGCATACACAAACATCTTTACTATCTTATTATCATAGTAAAATCTTTCAGTTGCAACAGGCTGGTCATTTAGTGCTGATGGTGTGAAATAAGCTGACATTAATCGATTTTTTTATTTTGGTTTTTAGAAACTGGTGCATCATCAAATAATATTCTTAAAGGGGGACTTTCTTCATCATCAAACTGGCCTTTTTTTATGCTCCATAGAAATGCGATCAGAAAAATGGCTGCTACTGTAATACTTGCAATCAGTAAAATGATAATAACACTCATGCTTATTTTATATGCATCAAATGTAGAATGCGGTGGCTGTGCTGTTTTTGACGTTACTCAACCTGTCTTATGATTGTTGTCATGTTTTTGAATGTATTGTATAAGAAAGTTTATGTGCCCGGCTGTAAAACAATGCGAAACAACTGTTGCGTCGCACACTTGTGCGGAAGAATATATAGCAACAGTGAAAAGTCAAAAGTGAGAAGGGAAAGGGGTTTTCAATTTGGCTTTTACTTTTCACTTGCTTAATAAAGTTCCGAACGTAAAAGTGAGTGACACAACATGCGATGCCACAACAATTGAAAGCTGGTAGCAAAATATTATTACTCCTTATTTTGTTTGGTGAGGTTCATTTTCCATGCTGCAACATTGCTTGCGCCAAATGTTACCAGTAAAATACTAAGGCTGCTTGCGGGCATAAGAATAGCAGCGATCATAGGAGAGAGGTTGCCCTGTACGGCAAAATATATTCCTATAATATTATACAGTATCGAGATTGCGAAACTTGCCAGCACTATTTTTTTATTGATCTTGCATAATTGAATAAACTTATACAGCTTTGGTAATTCGTCTGCTTCGAGAATCGCATCGCTGGCCGGTGTAAAATTGTTGCTGTGATCACTAATAGCAATTCCAACATCTGCCTGTTTCAATGCGCCTGCATCATTTAATCCATCGCCAAGCATCATTACTTTCTTAACCGCTCTTTGTAATTTTTTTATTTTCTCCAGCTTATCATCCGGGCCTTGCTGAAAGGAAAGTTCAGTCTCACTGCCAAATATTTTGTTGAGCGCAGCTCTTTCACTGTCATTATCGCCACTTAAAACAGAAAGGCCATATTTATTTTTAAGTTTTGTGATAAGGGATGGAATGTTATTGCGGTAATGATTTCTGAAAATAAATTTCCCCATCACTTTTTCTTTTACGGAAACATATACTGCGGAGCTTTCATTGTTAGTATTATCCCCCGTTACAAATTTTCGTGAGCCAACGGAAATCAAATCTCCATCCACAATGCCTTCAATGCCATAACCGGGTATTTCAGAAAAATCTTTTAAAGGCATTTTTGATGGGCTATTCAAATAAGAAAACACTGCTTTACTCATAGGGTGCGTGGATTGTGCGGCCAGCGTTGCGATCTTATTTTTCAAACGGCCGGAAAGGTATTCGCCTTTGTAGTCGATATCTGCACCAGCGCCGGTTGTAAGCGTTCCTGTTTTGTCAAAAACAATATGCTCAACATTGGCTATTTCTTCTATTACCTGTGCATTGCGCAGATAAAATTTATTGCGGCCAAGAATGCGTAAAATATTTCCGTTGGTAAAAGTGTTGCTTAATAAAAGTGCACATGGGCAGGCAATAATAAGCACAGCAGTAACTGCAGGCCATATTTTTGAGACGTCATTAAAATACCAGAATATTGCGGTAGCCAATGCTATAGAGAAAACGATCCAGGTGAAATACCTGCTTAGCAAATGCACGAATGATAACTGCTTTGTATTCTTGTCTTCCTTTATCTCATCGCGGTTCCAGAGTTTTGTGAGGTAGCTTTGCGCCACTTCTTTTATTACCAGTATTTCAATATTTGCGCCGGTTTGTTTTCCCCCGGCATAAACAATTTCACCCATTTCTTTTTGTATGGGTAAACTTTCGCCTGTTACAAAACTGTAATCAATAAATGCACGGCCGCGGGTTAGTATGCCATCTGCCGGAATCAATTCTTCATTATGAATTAGCAGGGTGTCATTTAGTTTTATATCGGGCAATGCAACTGTCTCTTCCATAGCAAGTACAAGTTTGGTAACGGCTATGGGAAAATAAGATGTATAATCTCTTTCAAAACTTAATTGCTCATAAGTTTTATCCTGCAATATCCTGCCAATCAGCATAAAAAAAACAATGCCGGACATACTATCAAAGTAGCCACTTCCTGTGTTGGTAAATACTTCATACAGGCTTCTGCCAAAAGTTACCCAAACTGCCAGCACTATTGGGGCATCTATGTTTAAGAATTTATGGCGCAAGCTCTTCCAGGCGCTGATATAAAATTCTGACGCACTATAAAAGAAAACAGGTAAACTTAAGATCACATTAAGAATGCGGAATAAACTAAGCAGATCCTGTTCTTTAGCATCGATACCCAGGTACTCAGGAAAACTTAATAACATAATATTGGCGAAGCAAAAACCCGCTACACCAAGTTTATAAATTTTTGACCTGTTCAAGCCAGGTTTGGCCTTCTTCATATCATTGAAGCTTATATACGGCTCGTATCCGATACTCGTAAGTAGTTCTGCTACCTGTTTTAAAGAAATGCCTGTATGGTTGAATATTATACTTACTTCTTTTTTTACAAAATTTACTTTACTGCTTATAATATGTTCATTAAGCCGGTGTAGATTCTCTAATAACCACAGGCAACTGCTGCAATGTATTTGGGGCAGGTAAAAGGTAACGTGGGATTGGGTTTTATCGGTATAATCAAGAAGAGAGCGCTGTATCTTTTCATCATTAAGAAAATTGAATTTATCTTTTCGTACAACTACCTTTCTGTTACTACCGGGATTTTTTGAAATGGAATAATAATCACACAGGCCATTTGTGTTTAATATGCCGTATACCATTTTGCAACCTTCACAGCAAAAATTTTTTCCGTAAGCAACCAGTGGATTTTTACCACAATCTTCCCCACAATGATAACAGGTTGTTTGTTGATGAATAGTCTGTTGGTCCATGTTGATTTTATGTAAACGCTGCAAAGCTATCCTCAATGAACGCCTGCGTTGCTGATGCGTCTCAACTATAAACATGATCATGGTCATGTAACCCAGGAAAGAGGCTGACCAGAATCATATTGTTTGGCAGAAAGCATTTCTATTTTCGTACGATGAAAAATGATTTTGATGTACCTGCTGCATTGATAAGGAAATATAACCAGCCTGTTCCCAGGTATACAAGCTATCCAACTGTTCCTTCGTGGAAGGAAACAATAGACACAGGAGAGTGGAAAAATATTATTCAAACAAAATTTGCAGCAGCGAACGGTCAGGGTATCAGCCTTTACCTGCATCTTCCTTTTTGTGAAAGTCTTTGCACCTATTGCGGTTGTAACAAAAAAATTACAACTAATCACAGCGTAGAAGAAAGATATATTGCTGCGTTAGAAAAGGAATGGGAACTTTACAGGGAGCTGATGCAACAGGCGCCGGTAATAAGAGAATTACATCTCGGAGGAGGCACACCCACATTTTTTTCTGCCACCAACCTGGAAAGAATACTTCAACTAGTTCTAAAAGATACCATCGTTCATCCCTTGCATGAGTTTAGCATAGAAGGCCACCCTAATAATACAACCATTGAACAATTAGAAACTTTATATAAACTAGGTTTCAGGCGCATTAGCTATGGCGTGCAGGATAATGACCCAACTGTGCAAAAGATCATAAACCGCATTCAGCCGTTTGAACATGTAAAATCGGCAACTGAAAATGCAAGAGCAACTGGGTTTACTTCTGTGAATTTTGATCTTATCTATGGCTTGCCTTTTCAAACAAAAGATAGTATAAAGAAAACAATAGAACAGGTAATAACATTAATGCCCGATCGTATTGCTTTTTACAGTTATGCACACGTGCCCTGGACAAGTAAAGCACAACGCCTCTTTGATGAAACAGACCTTCCATCTGCTGAAGATAAAATAGGATTATACCTGACCGGCAAGCAACTATTACTTGAAAATGGTTATGCAGATATAGGTATGGATCATTTTGCTTTACCGCATGATGCATTGTATAAAGCACGTATAGACGGAAGTTTACACAGGAATTTTATGGGTTATACCACGCAACATACCAGCGTGCTGCTGGGCCTTGGTGTATCAGCTATAAGTGATGCAGGCACTGCGTTTGCCCAGAATGATAAAACATTAAGCGGCTACTACACTGCTCTTGAAGAGTATAAATTGCCTATAAAAAAAGGTTACATACTTAATCAGGAAGACCTGCTTTTCAGGAAAAATATAAAAGATATAAGCTGTATCGGTAAAACAACTTTCGCAGAAGAGCAGTTGCCTTTGCTGAAAGAATACAGTTTTTCTCAGCTATCATTACTGGCGGAGGATGGACTTGTTCAGTTTGATTCAGATGGTTGCGTGTTAACTGAGAAGGGACATTATTTTATAAGGAATATTTGCAGTGCGTTTGATTTGCATCTGCAGCGAAATAAAATTGAAAATGAAAAACTTTTATTTAGCAAAGCTATATGATCTGCAGGCTTTTTTCTTTGCTGATCACAATCATAACGGCAGGTGATGCAGGCTAATTATTTAGCCTTTACAACATTATAGCTTTGTAAAATCAGTAACCATACAGAGCGACTTAAAGCATAAAAATTACAAAGACAAGCGTAACTATTTTCAAAAATGACAAACCAGGCCAGGGAAATATTAATCACAGAAGACACACTGGTATCAGACATACAGGAAATTTTTAGCAGTTTTTATCCCTTTCTGAAAATAGAATTCTCAAAACTGCAAAGCAATAGTCAAAGCTTGCAAAAATCCAGGAAGGTTTTACCTCAGGACAGTATAAAAAATATAACCAATGCAATGATGCCAGTAAAACTTAGAATAGAAAACAAACGCACCATTGCACAGGTTGAAGATGATTGCATACAACAGTTGGGTTTACTTGTGCAGATATCACGAAAATCCGGAAATGTGTGGAATACGATTTCGCTCACAGAAAACTGGACACTGGAAGAGCAGAACAATGCAGGAAAATTTATCAGTTCTGAAATGAAACTTCCGCCGGTGAAAGAATAATTTTTTTTGTGTCCAGCAACAACGGTCACTTCAGCATCGCTGTGTCACTCACTTGTACATTTCAGCTTCGGGCGGCGAGCTTTGAGCTTCGGGTCTTTCACTCGTGGCTCGCAGCTAAAAGCTCACAGCTATTTTACAGTACAAGTGTGCGACGCAACGAAGATGCCATAAAATGCTGTAGCTGACTTACAATATATCTACAGTATTAACTGAAACTAAAATAATAGATACTTCAGTTAAAACAAAGCCGGGTACCTAAAAATTAATAAGGCAGGTTCCTCAATTTTTTTTCATCTGTAATGATTACTTTACCATGTTGAATATCTATCAGCTTTTCATCTTTAAAATCTCCAAGCGTTCTTATCAGTGATTCTGTAGCTATGCCAACTGATTGTGCCATGTGTTCGCGGGAAAGATTGAGTATTGGATTTTCTTCCTGCTCTGTGCGGTATTTTTCCAATAACTGTATAAGGCCGAACGCAACTTTTTTTCTTAATGAATTATAAGCAAGGTTTAGCAGGCTTTCTTCTTTCTCGGCTATATTCTGTGTAATGATCTTTATAAATGTTTGTGCTATCTGCATATCGCCTGATATGAGTTGAAGAAAATCTTCACGTGGTATAAGCATTAACTGTGCATCTTCCAGTATTTGCGCTTCTTCTTTATAGCTTGTATTTTCCATTACAGGTGTGTAGCCAAAGAAATCTCCCGGCCCGTATATGCCCGTGATAAATTCTTTTCCATCATCATTGCACCTTGCTGTTTTTACCTTGCCTGATATAATATGGTACACAGCACGGGGGCGCTGCCCTTCTTTATAAAGTGAGTATTTTTTACTGTAAGCGTTTACTTCGCGTTCATCTGATACAAGTTTAACCTTACCGGTTTTCTGAACATCTGCAAGAAAATCATTTACTGCTCCCGGGCCTTCATAACGGTTTTTTACCAATGAAGCCTTTTTTAGTCTTGCTTCTATTGCATTTAATAATTCAATGCCATCAAATGGCTTTGTTATATAATCATCGGCGCCCATTTCCATACCTTTTCGCAGATCTGTTTTTTCTGATTTTGCTGTTAAGAAAATAAAAGGAATGGCAGATGTCTCTTTGTGCTTACTTAACAGGTGAAGCACGCCATAGCCATCCAGCACCGGCATCATAATATCGCATACGATGAGGTCTGGTAATTCTTTCAAAGCAATTTCTACGCCCTGTTTTCCATTCTCCGCAGTAAGGACTTTATAATTGGAAAGTGCCACGATCTCTGCGGTATTTTCCCTTACTTCCATGTTGTCTTCTATGATCAGAATTGTTTTCATGCCTTCAGTTGAAAATTAATTTTGTGGAATATAAATGGTGAATACTGAACCTTCTTCAAGTTTGCTTTTAATTTCAATTCTTCCATTCATCAGCTCAAGATATTTGGCTACTATATGCAATCCAAGCCCTGTGCCCTGTATGTTTGCTGCATTTTTTGCCCTGAAGAAACGTTCAAACAAATGCTCCTGGTCTTCCTGTGAAATACCAATGCCATTATCCCTGATGGCAATAATAAGATCCACATCTGATAGATCGCAGGAGATATTAATGCTTGAGTGTTCCTGTGTAAATTTAATTGCATTTGATACCAGGTTGATGAGAATATTTTTTAAAAGCTGCTTGTCAACCAATACATCGTTATAAATAGAATCGTTAAGCTGAATGTGCTGGCCGGTTTTTAGCATACCATCCATTTCCTGTATTACGTTCCGGATTATTTCAATTACGGTTACAGCCTCTGTTTTTTCCATCTGCACTTTTACCCTGCCTTCTTCGAGTTTACCCAGCGAAAGAAAATCTTCCAGAATACTTTTCATACCGCCTACTGCAGCTTTGATGCGAAGTATATGTTTGTTTATTTTTTCATCGGGTAGTTGTTCGGTATATTTTTCAAGCAGGTAAGCCGAGGAAAGAATAGTACTTAAAGGAGTTCTGAACTCATGAGAAGCCATGGTTACAAATCTTGATTTCAATTCGCTCAACTCTTTTTCATTTTCATAAGCTTCGCTAAGTTCTTCTTTTGATTTTTCAAGCTCTACCAATGCTTCCCGCAGCATTTTTGTGCGATCGTCTATTTTTTGTTCCAGTTCGCTATTCATTTCCCTGATCTCTGTAGTTACTCTTTCCAGCTCTTTCTTTTGATCCAATACAAGACTTTCCTGCTTCTTGCGAACGGTTATATCAATTACAAAAGCAATTACAAAAGTTTCGTTCCCTATTTTGTAATGACTAAGACTTACTTCCACGGGGAAAGTACCGCCATTCTTATTGGTTGCATAAAGATCCCTGCCATGGCCCATTACTCTTGGCTCAGGATGTTCATAATACTGGTGGCGATAATTTACATGCCGCGAATGTATTGCCTGTGGTAAGAGTACTTCAACTCTTTTCCCTACTATCTCTTCTTTCGTGTAGCCAAACTGGTTCTCTGCAAACTTATTAAAGTTAAGAATCTCACCGTTATGGTTCGTTACAACAATACCAATGGAAGCAAAATTAAAAAGTGCTTCCAGCTGCTGACTGCCGTCAACAGAAATTGAAACAATTTGCTTGTCGTTATTATCCTTCATACTGATTCATTCCCTTGTTATTTACAAATATAATTTACAGGGAAATTACAGCATAAACGGCAGAATAATTCATGTGAGTTTATGAAGCAGGGAACTATGTTTTATTTATCTGTTGTATCGGGCTGTTTTCGTGTAATATCTTCAATTGCATAACTGTGGCTATACTTATAGCTCTTTGCTTGGCAAGCTCAGCTTTGTCGCCTTCGAAAAGCCGGTCAACGGTAGATGTAAATAATTTTATCCACTGCTCAAAATGATCTGTAGTAAAATGCACTATGCTATGCATCTTAACATGCGCCGTCATTGGGTTGCCATTATAAGAGCCGGTAAAAAATATTACATTCTCCCAGAAATTATACATCACCGGTAAATGTTTTTCCCAATTTACTTTAGCAATATCATTAAATATATAGCCAATGGTTTTATCTGCTTTCACTTTATCATAAAAGCTGTTTATCAAAAGTTTTATATCCTCAATATTTTCAATGTCTTTTTTCATAGCATTTATTTTACAAGTAAGAAAGAAGTATCCGTTAATGCCTGCACTGCATGTTTCTCTCCCGCCCTAAAGGTAAAGCTGTCACCCTTTTTCAACAGGTATTCTTTTTCTACCAGCAAAAATAATATGTCTCCATCTAATACCAGTAAGAATGCATCTGTGGGAGAGGTGTGTGTTTTTAATAATTCGCCTTCTTTCATTTGCAGCAGTAAAACATGGAAACGTTCATTTTTATACAATTGCTTTTTACTAATGCTATCATGTATTGCCTGCTGGTAAATATTTTCTACTTTCATAATAATAATTTTTTTTGAGCCATGCTTTAGTAATGCTATGATACTTTCGTTGCGTCGCACACTTGTACTGTTTATCCCTCTGTCGACAGTCGACTGTCAACTGTCGACGGCTTTTCCGAATGTACAAGTGAGTGACACAACCGGCGATGCCACCTGCACCGTAGCCCGTAAACAAAATATCTAAAGATCTTTCCTGGAAAAATTTCTTACAGAAAACCACAATGGCAAAAATGCCCACAACAATAAAATGAATAAAGCAATTACAGAGCCTGTTGCGCTATCGAAAAAATTTCTGAATATAGCGCCTGTGTAACCCATGAGTGCTGACATATCCATGTGTAATAAAATAAGTATCCGGGTAAGATCAATTGGGTTTAGGGCTGAAAAAAGGAGCATGGGTTTTTCCATAGGGTAATCCTGGAATTGAAATAATATAAATAAAACCAGCCCATCGAAAATGATGGAAAAATAAAACCACAATAAAATGGATAGACCAATGCCTCTGGCTTTATCTCTTGTTTTTACAGATGCGAGTAATGCAATGGAAACAAAAATTACGGAAAGCAGCATGCCTGTTAAAAGCATTGTTATTCCTGTGGCATCGGGCTGATACAATAAAATGGGAATGCCTGCGCCGATAAAAAATGCCAGTAGAAATGCAAAGGAAAGACCAATAAAAATACTTAGCCACAAGGTTCTTCTTTTAACAGGCTGACTTACCAGCAGCTCAATAAATTCAGTGCTGTTGTAGACATAAATGGTAGAAAATATTATGGCAACAAGCGGCACAATTATGAGGATGATATTCAACAGGCTGATTAAACCCTTGCTGCTGCTGTCTTCCAGGCTGAAGACACTTAATGATACCGCAAGCAGAAACAAAGTATAGCCAATGATGATCTTGCTGCGCAGTATGTCAAGCATTACATATTTTATGATTTTTTTCATTTACCTTGTTTTAACCTCACCCTAAGTCCCTCTCCAAAGGAGAGGGACTTTGAAGAAGCTTACTGTTAACTGATATTTATTCTCGATTCACGTTTCACGATTGCATCACTCTTGCTATTGCTTTTGCCAGTTTTTCTTCACCTGTATCTTTACGTAATAATTCAATGGACTTATGAAAACGTAACTGACCTTCCTGTAAATACATAACCTGCGTAATGAGATCATCGAGTTCGCTAAGTATGTGAGAAGTGATCAAAATAAGTTTACCTTTTTGTTTTTCTGCGATGATCTTTTCTTTCAAAATTTCTGATGCAACGGGATCGAGCCCTGCAGTGGGTTCATCTAATATCAATACATCAGGATTAAATAAGAATGCAAGTGCGGCACTTACTTTTTGTCTGGTACCACCAGATAAGGTACGCATACGTTTCTGCATTAGTTTATCAAGACCAAACGCATGAATCAGTTCTTCGTCAATATTCGTTTTGTGTTTGCGAATGTCTTTCATCATTTCAAAAACCTGTGCGATGGTCATGTTATCAGGATACCTGCCTATTTGTGGCATATAACCAATATGTTTCCTGTATTCCCAATCGTGTATAATGTTGCTGCCTTTAAAAGTGATAAAGCCATTATCGGGTACAACCATACCCAGCAGGCATTTTATAAAAGTTGTTTTACCGCTTCCATTAGGACCAATCAATGCAATGCATTGCCCTTCTTCGCAGTTAACGGATACATCTTTCAATACCTGCAGCTTGCCAAATGATTTATTTACATTGTTTGCGATGATCATAATGGTAATGGTTTCATGAGTGGCCTGTTATCTATCAAATCTTCGGGAATGAGACTGGGTAATACTTTTTCTGTTTTATCCATTAATGTTGTAATAAAACTCCTGTACAGCATCATTAATGTTGGGTTTTGTTCTACCAGCATTGAATACATGCTTACAGGTCTGTAAGGAACATCGCCAATATTGTCTTTGTTAATATCATAGCCTTCATATTTATCCCAGTAATTATTGTTGAACGTATTTAATACAAGGCTTCCGTTGGTACTTATATCAAATGTGTTGGCCAGGTAGTTATTATTACTAACAGCAACATCTGAACAGTTGGCTTCTATCTTTAAAGCCCACCCATTACCTTTGAAAAGATTGCGTTGCACCACGATGCGATTGCCGCCTTCCATAAAAATACCACTCGTGTTATTCATGAAATGATTGCCGGAAATATTACTATCGGAAATTTCTTTCAGTAACAAACCAAAGGCTGCATCCCCGGTATTGTCTTCAAAATAATTGTTGAACATCTTTACGCCATGTGTGTACATAACCGCAACGCCTGCACCATTAAAACGAAAGATGTTGGTGATGTAAGCATTGTTATGCGCCGTCATAAAGTGCAAGCCATAACGTATGTTTTTTTCACTGGTATTTCTCCAGATAAGTGATGAGGTAACAAATTCAAGGTAGATGCCATCTCTAAATTGATGAATAGTATTATGCGTGATCTGCAGGCTATCGCTCTTCCAGCAATGAATGCCGTCGCCACTGGTTGTTTCTGTGCCACCATTACCACTTAACTCATTATCTCTTACTATACAATTAATGGCGCCTTGTATGTAAATACCAAAATACACTTCTTTAAAAGTATTATGCGTAACAGTTACATTCCTGCAATTGTAAATTTTTATGCCAGCCAATTCATTCAAACTGGAAAAACCTGTGCGCCGGATGGTGAACCCTTCAATTAAAACATCGTTCGCATGCACTGTTAGTACTTCGTATTTCCCATCACCATCCAGCACAGGTTTGTCTATCCCCTTCAAATAAATTTTCTTATCAATAACTATATTTTGTTCATGATATTCCCCTCCATGCACTATTAATGTATCGCCATCTTTAGCAATCCCAAGCGCTTGCTTTATTGCAGAAAATTTTTCTTTGGTGCCAATATGAAGTGTAGAAGCAAAAGCATTTATGGATAAAAGATTACCAGTAAAGAAAAATAATATGATAAAAATATTTCGCATTATTAGTTATATAGATCGCTCCAGGTAATAGTATCTCCGTTTATTTGTGCATGCAGTTTTGCTCTTTCATCAGTATTGCCAAATGCAGCAATATTGCCGTTCATAGGACTATGCAATATTTCATTCTTTAAAAGAAATGCAGCAGTTGATGGAATAAATTCCTTTGGATTACTGTAATCAACAAAATAAATTTCTTTTATTTCTTTTTTTTCCATGTTACCTGAATGCAAATAGGAGAGCAGGCAATGCGTATCATCAAACTTGTATATCTTGCCTTTTGTAGTAATAAGTTCTGATGCAAATCTTGTATCCATGATTGTCATTTTGCAGAAGTCGCAATTCATTTTTCCAACTTCAATTGCCTGCGGCTGTGTATTGCATGAGGTAATAGAAATTGCAAACATTACGGCAACTATTCCAGCCATCTTTGAACTCACTTTTAAAACCTTTTTTTCTTTCTTTTTTAAGATAATGTCATAAAACATTAACGCACCAATTATAACGCCTGTCGCAATAAAGATCCATCCACCTATATCAGGAACAGAATATGCTCCAAAATTCAGCAGTTGTTTATAACCGATCAATGGCGGCTGATAAGCCATGCCGGGAACTTTGATAGCTGCTTCAGGGTTTAGATTGTGACCATAGTTGTATTCCCATTTCCAAAAGTCTGTCATAGCAACAACACCAAATACCAGCAATGCGATAAATGAAAAACGCAATGCACGGCTGGTCCCTCTGAATGCAGTAAATATAAACAGTGCGGCAAAGCCTGCAGTGAGATATGGCAATATTTTGAATTCAAAAAAATCTGCTGCATGTAAGGTCTTCATTCCTATATAATGGTTGAGGCCATTAATGATGTCAACATCCCCACCCAGTTTGCCGGTATAGATCTGTAATAATAAACCTTCAGGATATTGCGGTGCATCCAGCTCTATTCTCCAGAACGGCATAAACAATACACCAACAAGTGCCAATGCGCAAATAAATATTATCACACGCATCCACAATGGCAACATTTTTTTCATAAAATAATTTTTACTTTTCTTTCAGACCTGTTTGGTTTTAAAAACCTAACAGCTTTAGATCATGTTTATTTTTTAGCAGGCGGCAATAACACTGCATCTATTACATGTATAATACCGTTAGATGCAGGAATAGATGCAACAATATGTGCATTGCCATTCAATGTAACTTTACCATCTTTCACACTAACTGTTACATTATCTCCATTCACCATTCCAAGTGTTTGACCGTCTGTTAAACTTTCTGCTTTTAATGCTGATAGAAAAACATGATACTGTAAAATGTTTTGGAGGTCTGCTTTCTTATCATCTTTCATCAAACCCTCTACAGTGCCCGCCGGAAGTGCATCAAATGCTGCATTGGTTGGTGCAAAAACTGTAAATGGCCCTGCATTGGAAAGGGATGTTACAAGGTCTGCCTGCTTAATAGCAGCCACCAGTGTTGTATGATCTTTTGAGCCCATTGCAATCTTCACAACATTTTTTTCAGACTCATCGTCCTGCACATTTTCCTGTCCGCCTGTTGCAGCCTGCTCTGTGCTTACTGCTGCTGTTGTGTTTGTTGCATCTTCAGTTGCATTGTTGTTGCAGGAAAAAATTCCTGTGACCAAAGCGAGTGAAAATATTTTTATAATCTTTTTCATGTTAATTGTTTTGATAGTGAAGTTTTTTATGAAACCAACAGCAGGATTGCTATACGGCTGTTGTTGCGTCGCACTCTTGTGCTGTATTGCATATATCAGCAAGTGAAAGGTCAAAAGTGAAAAATAAACGTGCAGAAATGTTTTGCTTTTCACCTCTCGCTTTTCACATTGTTCAAAATAGTTCTGAATGTACAAGTGAGTGACGCAACCAACGATGCTACAAGTACTATTGCAGGGCTCATAATAAAAAAACTTTTCAATGAACTTTTTAAAAGGAGTAAGTAACTGACTTACTCCTTTTTCTCATGTGTATTATTTTGCTGTACTATCTGCCGGGGGAAGATTTTTACCCGTGCTAAACAAAAGTGGCACATTGCTACCTGCAGCTGAAACCCTTACGTAGCCTTGCATTTCCTGGTGCAGTGCACTACAGAAATCTGTACAATACATTGGATAGATACCGGTTTTTGCGGGTAACCATTTTACACTTTGTGTTTCGCCGGGCATTACAAGTAATTCTCCATTGTTGTTTCCTTTGATGGCAAAACCGTGTGGTATATCCCAATCCTGTTCAAGATTGGTAACATGGAAATAAACTTCATCGTCCACTTTAATGCCTTCAATATTATCAGGAGTTATATGAGAACGAATAACGGTCATGTACACATCTACTCTCTTTCCTGTTCTTACCACTTTTGTTTCACCTTCACCTTTAGAAACATATGTATTGGCATTGTCTTCTATTTTGAAAAACTTCACACTGTTCTTTTTGATAAGATCTGCGGGACAAGCCTGTGCATAGTGCGGTTCACCAACAGTTGGAAAGTCGAGTATCAATTGCATCTTATCACCACTGATATCAAATAGCTGTGCACTTTGTGTAAGTTCAGGACCAGTTGGTAAATACCTGTCTTTTGTTATTTTGTTATAAGCAATAACATATTTTGCATTAGGTTTTTTAGAATCACCACCGGGCACACACAAGTGACCAATAGAATAATAAGTTGGGGCTCTATCTAATACTTTCAAATCTTTTACATTCCACTTTACTATTTCAGAAGAAACAAAGAATGAAGTGTAT